>CANFLU010000022.1 GCA_947447975.1 Comamonadaceae bacterium
GCTCTGTGAGTGCGGGTACCAGCCTGCATCATGCTGATGATTGAACGAGGCACCTCGACCCCGGATCACTGTTAGTCGGGCGCAATGGATCACCCAACAAAAACGGACCCGAAGGTCCGTTTTGAAAAAAGCATCTGGCGGAAACGGAGGGATTCGAACCCTCGATGAGGCTCTACACCCCATACTCCCTTAGCAGGGGAGCACCTTCGGCCACTCGGTCACGTTTCCAGTCGGGCGATTATGTCACGGTTTACCGCGGCCTCAGGCGGCTGCGGGCTGGTCCAGGTCGAAGGCTTTGTGCAGGGCGCGCACCGCCAATTCGATGTATTTTTCGTCGATGACCACCGAGGTCTTGATCTCGGAGGTGGAGATCATCTGGATGTTGATGCCCTCTTCGCTCAGCGCGCGGAACATTTTGCTGGCAATGCCCACATGGCTGCGCATGCCGATACCGACGATGGACACTTTGCAAATTTTGGTGTCGCCTTCCAGGTCATCCAGCCCCAGGCCGGGAATAACGCTGGCGCGCAGCAAGTCCATGGTCTTGGCATAGTCGCCACGGTTCACGGTGAAGCTGAAATCGGTCCTGCCATCCTTGCTGATATTCTGGATGATCATGTCCACATCCACATTGGCCTGCGCCACGGCACCCAAAATTTGGTAGGCAATGCCAGGCTTGTCAGGCACGCCGCGCAGGGCGATTTTGGCTTCATCGCGGTTAAATGCAATGCCTGAAACGATGGCTTGTTCCATGTTTTCGTCTTCCTCAAAAGTGATCAAAGTGCCGGATGCGGCTTCTTCGTGAATATCGATATCCCAGGGGGTAAAGCTGCTCAGCACGCGCAGCGGCACACGGTATTTGCCTGCAAATTCCACCGAGCGGATTTGCAGCACTTTGGAGCCCAGCGAGGCCATTTCCAGCATTTCTTCAAAGCTGATGGTCTTGAGACGGCGCGCTTCGGGCACCACGCGTGGGTCGGTGGTGTAGACACCATCCACGTCGGTGTAAATCAGGCATTCCTGCGCTTTCATGGCGGCAGCCACGGCCACCGCCGAGGTATCCGAGCCGCCACGCCCCAGAGTGGTGATGTTGCCCTCGTCGTCCATACCCTGGAAGCCGGTCACGATGACCACTTTGCCGGCATCGAGGTCCGCGCGCACACGCGCGTCGTCGATGGACTCAATACGGGCTTTGGTATAGGCGTTGTTGGTACGAATGGGCACTTGCCAGCCGGCATAGCTGACCGATTGCAGCCCTTCTGCCTGCAAGGCAATGGCCAGCAGCGCGCTGGAGGCCTGCTCGCCGGTGGAGGCCAGCATGTCGAGCTCGCGCTCATACGAGGGGGACGCTTTGCTGGGGGCCAGTTCTTTGGCCAGACCCAGCAGGCGGTTGGTTTCGCCGCTCATGGCGGAGGGGACTACCACCATTTGGTGCCCGGCGCGGTGCCATTTGGCGACCCGCTTGGCAACGTTGCGGATGCGTTCGGTCGAGCCCATAGAGGTGCCGCCGTACTTATGAACTATGAGAGCCATGGATGGTATTTGTACGAAGCTAAACCGCCGGATTGTACCAATCCAAGGTCGTATTGCTGCGGCGCACAAAGCCGTGACCAACGCGGATATGCAGTTGATGCCCGCGCGTGGTGCAGGCGGCAATTTGGGCCAATAACTCCTGCAATTGCGCGCTGCTGGCCTGGGTGTGGTGAACGCTGAAAAGCCAGTGGCGCAGCACATTTGCCTGGCGCGCAGTGGACAGTTCTTTCAACTGCACAATCGAGGGCCTGTTGCCTTGCGGGCCACACAAGCACTGCAAGTCTGCCTGCGCTAATTCGCTTAACAAGGCCTGGCCCTGGGCCGCATGGGCCGCGCTGCGCGGCAAGGTGTCAGCGTAATGCGGAATGATGGCGCGCAACACCGGCAGCAACTCGGCGCGCAGGCGGTTGCGCAAAAAACCGAGGTGCGCATTACTGGGATCTTCAATCCAGGGCAAAGCCCTCGCCTGCAGCCAGCTTCGAATATCCGAAGCGCTGACTTCCAGCAAGGGTCTGGCGTATTCCACGCCATCGCGCAGCCAGCGGGACGGCATGGCGCTCAGTCCCGCTAGTCCAGCGCCACGGCTGAGGGCCAGCAACAAGGTCTCGACCTGGTCATCGGCATGCTGGGCCAGCGCCACGGTAGCGCAAGGCGGCTGGCCGTTTTCCGGCAACGCAAAGCGGCGCAATGCCCCGTAGCGCGCCAGGCGGGCGGCGTCTTCGGGGCTTTGCCCGGCGCGCGCGTGGGCGTCCACCTGCAGCACCTGCAGCGGCACGCCCAGAGCAGCGCATGCGGACTGGCAATGCTGTTCAAAATCTACCGCAGCGGGCTGCAAGCCATGGTTGACGTGTACCGCCAAGACCTGGCCGGGCCAGCGCGCCGCGCAGGCGTGTAACAGTGCGGTGGAATCGGCGCCGCCGCTATAAGCAATGGCTAGCGGCAGGCGGGGTTCAAACGCTGCAATCGCCGCGTCCAGCGGGCGGGTCATGGAGCGGCCCAGGCCTATTTGCCGCTGGCTTTGGTGTCGGTAAAACGACCGTAGCTTTGCAGGCGCTCGTAGCGCCGATCCAGCAGCTCTTTGACGCGCAGATCGCTCACCTGACGGAAAGCGTCGCCCAAAGCGCGTTTGAGGAACACGGCAGCCTGCTTATGGTCGCGGTGCGCGCCTCCGACCGGCTCGCTGACGATTTTGTCCACCAGACCCAAGGCTTTGAGACGCAGCGCGGTAATACCTAAGGCATCGGCCGCTTCTTGCGCTTTGTCCGAAGTTTTCCAGAGGATGGAGGCACAGCCTTCGGGGCTGATCACTGAGTAAATAGAGTACTGCAGCATTACCACCTGATCCGCCACCGAAATAGCCAGCGCGCCGCCGGAGCCACCCTCGCCGATGATGGTAGTGATGATGGGCACTTCCAGTTGGGCCATTTCAAAAATATTGCGGCCAATGGCCTCGGACTGGCCCCGTTCTTCAGCATCGATGCCGGGATATGCGCCGGGCGTATCCACAAAAGTAAACACGGGCAATTTAAATTTTTCGGCCAGCTTCATCAGGCGCAGCGCCTTGCGGTAGCCTTCGGGTTTACTCATGCCGAAGTTGCGCAGGCCCCGCTCTTTGGTATCGCGTCCTTTTTGCTGGCCCAGCACCATGCAGGGCGTACCGTTAAAGCGGGCCAAGCCGCCCACGATACTCAGGTCGTCTGCAAAATGGCGGTCGCCGTGTAGCTCGATGAAGTGGGTAAAGATTTCGTTGATGTAGTCCAACGTGTAAGGGCGCTCAGCGTGGCGCGCGATCTTGGTGATTTGCCAAGGCGTGAGGTTGCTGTAGATGTCTTTGACTAGCTGATGGCTCTTTTTGCTGAGCTGATCGATCTCTGCGGAAATATCTACGGCCGATTCGTTTTGCACATAGCGCAGCTCTTCGATCTTGCCTTCGAGCTCCGCAATCGGAGACTCAAAGTCGAGAAATGTCTTTTTGGCCAATTTCACCCTCCTCCAGGTTGATGCCCTGCCCTCAATACCCTGATGCCTAGTAATCCACCGGCACCGGGTCGAGCGAGCGCCAAATATACCAAGTTGCCACGCTGCAATACGGTGCCCACGCAGCGGCCACCTCACGGGCGTCGCTGCGGCTCACCGCTTCACCCGAAAAATAGTTGCGGCTGATGCCGTTAATCAAGCCCACATCGTCCAAAGGCAGGACATTGGGCCGGGTGAGGTGGAATATCAAAAACATCTCCGCCGTCCAACGCCCGATGCCGCGCACCGCGGTGAGTTCGGTGATGATGTCCTCGTCGGGCAAATCGGCCCACTGGGCCACGCGCAGCTGGTGGGTATCAAAATGCACCGCCAGGTCCACCAGGTATTCCACTTTGCGTGCGCTCAGGCCCGCGGCCCGCATATCGTCGACCTTGAGCTTGAGCACGCGCTTGGGGGTAATTTGCGGCACCAGCAGGGCAAAGCGGTCCCATACCGTCTGCGCCGCCTTGACCGAAATCTGTTGGCCCACAATGCTGCGCGCCAACGTGACAAAGGCGTTGCCCCGAGTTTGCAGCGTCGCGTCTTTAAATTGCGGGATCAGGCGCTTCAAGACCCGGTCTTTTTTCATGAGGTGCTTACACGCGTCGTCCCAGAAGTCGGGGCGCAGCAATTGCACAGCGGGCTGGGCCGAGGTGTTCATGCCGCTGCGGCTTCCCAGGTGGTGCCCTGGGCTGAGTCTTTGAGCACAATGCCTTGCGCCAATAGTTCGGCGCGGATGGCGTCGGCACGGGCAAAGTCTCGACCCACTTTGGCCGATTGCCGCTCGGTGATCAGTGCCTCGATTTGGCTTGCATCGACCGCGCTGCCCGCGCGCAAAAAAACTTCTGGCGGCGACTGCAAGAGTCCAAGTACACCGCCCAATGCGCGCAACAAAGAAGACAGTTGCGGCGAATGGGTGCGATTGACTTCCGAAGCCAGGTCAAACAACACGGCCACCGCCTCGGGCGTGCCAAAGTCCTGGTCCATCGCCGCTTTGAAACGATCCGCGTAAGGCGCAGTCCAATCGATCTGCTTCGCTTGGGCTTGGGGGGGTACCGCTTGCAAACAGGTGTAAAGGCGTTTGAGCGCAATGCGCGCGTCTTCAATATGCGCGTCGCTGTAGTTGAGCGCGCTGCGGTAGTGGGAGCGCACCACAAAAAACCGGGTAGTCTCGGCGTCAAAGCGGGCCAATATTTCTTGGATGGTGAAAAAATTGCCCAGACTTTTGGACATTTTTTCGTTATCCCGCGTTACAAAACCGTTGTGCATCCAATAGCGCGCCAAAGGTTTGCCACTGGCCGCCTCGCTTTGGGCAATTTCGTTTTCGTGGTGCGGAAAGGGAAGATCGGCCCCACCGCCGTGAATGTCGATCGATTCACCCAGTAGCTGACAAGCCATGGCCGAGCATTCGATATGCCAGCCGGGGCGACCGGGCCCATACTCGCTGTCCCACTTAGCCTCTTGGGGCTCGGATTCCTTGGCAGCTTTCCAGAGCACAAAGTCCAGCGGGTCGCGCTTACCTTCATCGACGGCAACACGCTCGCCGGCACGCAATTGGTCGATGGACTTACCCGACAACTTGCCGTAGCCCTCAAACTTGCGTACCGCAAAGTTCACATCTTGGTTGCTGGCGCGATAGGCATAGCCTTTGGTTTCCAGTGTTTGGATTAAGCCGAGCATTTGCGGCACAAAGTCGGTAGCGCGGGGCTCGTGCGTGGGCCGTTGAACGCCCAATGCATCGGCATCTCGATGCAAGTTTTGCACCATTCGATCCGTCAGGGACCGAATGGTTTCACCGTTGTCCAGCGCGCGGCGGATAATTTTGTCGTCGATATCGGTGACATTGCGCACATAGAGGAGCTGGTAGCCGCTGGCCTTAAGCCAGCGCTGTACCACGTCGAACGCCAGCATCGAGCGCGCATGGCCCAGATGACAATCGTCATACACCGTCATGCCGCAGACGTACATGCGCACGTGGCCGGGCTGTAATGGCGTGAAATCCTCCAGTTGCCCAGATAAGGTGTTATGAAGTCGCAAGCCCATGGGAAATAAATTAGTCTCGTGGCATTTTGGGGCCGAACAAACACCTTGGTCAAGGTCTGTTGCAGGCTCGAGGGGTGGCTCCGATATAAAGAAGCCCTCCGCTACAATCCCGAGCAGTATAAAGGCGGCATTTTCGTTGCCCTGTCACTGTCAAGAAATTGTTACGCCCTACCCATGCGAAAAAGTCCGCGCTTTGTTGTATGCCTGTTGTCATGGTTATTGGCAAGCGCCTTTGCCAGCAGCGCATGGGCCGATGACTTCAGTGAAGTAGCCCAACTCAGCCGCGAAGGTAAATTTGCCGAAGCGCTGGCCAAAGCCGAGGTCTATCTCAGTTCCCGGCCCAAAGACGCGCAAATGCGCCTACTCAAAGGCCTGGTGCAGCGCGATGCAGGTAAGCCCACCGAAGCACTGATGACCTTCGTGCGCATGACCGAAGACTTCCCGGAATTGCCCGAGCCCTACAACAACCTGGGTGTGATCTACGCGGATCAAAACCAACTCGACAAAGCGCGCACCGCATTTGAAATGGCGCTGCGCACCAACCCCAGCTATTCCACCGCACATGAAAATCTGGCGGACGTGTATGGCCGACTTTCCAGCGCGGCCTATAACAAGGCCCTGCAAATTGATCTCAGCAACGCGGCGGTGGCGCCCAAATTGGCCTTGGTTCGACAAATCATTACGCTCAATCCCACCAAATTGAGTGCCGCCCAATTGGCCGCTCTGCCTAAATTACAACCGGCCCCAACGACCGTGCCACCAGCGGCACCCTCGCAGCTTGCCATCGCGCCATCCAAACCCTCGCCCGAGCCAGCACCCAAAGCGACTGCCCTACCCGAAGCGTCGAGCAAGCCCCCGCGCGAGGCGGCGCGCAAACCCGTGGACGAGGCGCCGCCCGCTGCACCCAAGCCTGCGCCCGTGGCAGACACGACAGCGAACCGTGAGGTCGAGCAAGCGGTGCATACATGGGTCACCGCCTGGGGCGCAAAAGATCTCAAGACCTATTTCGCAGCCTATGGCAAAGAATTTGACCCGGCCGGCAAACAGAGCCGCAGTCAGTGGGAAGACGAGAGGCGCGCGCGTATTGAAGGTAAGGCCAGTATTTCCGTCAAACTTTCGGACGTGCAGACGCTGGTGCGTGGCAATACTGCGCTGGTGAAATTCCGCCAAGACTACCGCGCCAACGGGATAGCCATTTCAAGTCGCAAAACTTTGGAAATGGTACGCCAAGGCGACTCCTGGAAAATCGTGCGCGAGGCGGTCGGTGGGTGATCATGTGCAGGCTAGCGCAGCGCCGATGCGCCGCTACCGACCAGATGGGTCTGCAGGCGTTCATGCGATTGCGTGCCTGGCACTTGCATTGGGCTGCTTTGCAGCGCCTCCGGTGCTTGCCACCGCAGCCCCGGCCCCTAGCCCTGGGCTGTCCCGCGCCGATGGAAATTCCGAACAAAGACTCTTAGAAGTGTTAGCGCTCATGGCCCGCGGTCAGAGCAAAGAGGCACTGGAAAAAGTGGAAAAACTGGTGCAAGACCATCCCAATTTCCAGCTCGCGCAGTTGGTATACGGGGACTTACTGGCGGCACGCACACGCCCCTTGCAAGCCTTGGGCGATATGGCGCCCGATACCGCCCGCGCCGGGGCGGCCACGCTGTCGGACTTGCGGGAAGAAAGCAAACAACGCGTCGGCAACGTGAAAGAGCGTCCGCCCGAAGGTTTTGTGCCCAGCCAGTTCCTCAAAATGTCGCCACAAACGCGCAGTGCTATTGCCATAGATGCCTCGCGCTCACGCTTGTATTTATTTGAAAACACACCTACCGGCTTGCAGCTCAAGGCGGACTATTACGTCTCGCAAGGCAAGGCCGGTGTATCCAAAGCCCAGGAAGGCGACCTGCGCACGCCACTGGGTGTGTATTTCATCAGCAGTCGACTCGATCGCAAGACCCTTACTGACTTTTACGGCATAGGGGCGCTAACCCTGAACTATCCCAATATGTTGGATGTGCGGCGCGGAAAGTCAGGCGGTGGAATTTGGCTGCATGGCACACCGTCCAACCAGTTCGCGCGTGCGCCCCATTCGACCGATGGTTGCTTGGTGCTGTCCAACCCGGATTTGCGGGCCCTCATCGAAGCTACTACCGTGCGTAACACCCCGGTCGTCGTGGCCTCGCAGCTGGTGTGGAAATCGCCCAAACAACTCGAAGACCCGGCCAACGCTTTCGCCAGCGCTTTGGAGAATTGGCGTGCCGCCAAGTCCTCGGGCGACATGAAAAAAACGCTGGCCTTTTACACGCCTGATTTTTCCAGCTATGGCAAGAACTTGGACCAGTTCACGCCCATGCTCAAAGCAGAAATGAAAGCGTCTAAAGGCCGAAATATTGAACTGAAAGACCTGTCCTATTTTCAGTGGAGCGACTCTGCTGAAACCATGGTGGTAAGTTTTGGCGAAGTGACCGCGGGCCAGCGCACCGGTGTACACAAGCGCCAGTACTGGTTACGTTCGAGCAATCAGTGGAAAATTTTTTTTGAAGGAGTGCATTAATGCAAACCCAACTAGCAAGCCAAGCGCGCCGCGCTTTCATGGCGCTGTCCCTACTCGGTGCAATGGGCCTGTGCGCCCACGCCCAAGCCGCGACCACGGTTCAGTTTCAAACCAGTGTGGGCGATTTTGTGATCGAACTCAATGCAGAAAAAGCACCAAAAACGGTAGAAAATTTCTTGCAATACGTGAACGATAAACATTACGAAGGCACGATTTTTCATCGGGTAATGGACGGCTTTATGGTGCAAGGCGGTGGATTTACAGCCGCCATGACGCAAAAACCCACGCGTGGGCCTATCCCGCTGGAAGCGGCCAATGGCCTGCGTAATGACCGGGGCACCATCGCCATGGCGCGCACCGGCAACCCGAACTCGGCCACCTCACAATTTTTTATCAATGTCGTGGACAATGCCGGACTCAATGCCCCGCAACCCGATGGTTTTGGCTATGCGGTATTCGGCAAACTGATTAGTGGCATGGAAACCATTGACAAAATCCGTGTGCTGCCTACCGGTAACAAAGCGGGCATGCAAAACGTTCCACTCACCCCAGTCACCATTAACTCTGTCCGTATTCTTAAATAAAGCGAACCCAGTATGTCAAACCCTATTGTTGAACTCCACATCGCCGACTACGGCATCATCGCGCTGGAGCTCGATGCAGAAAAAGCGCCGAAGTCGGTCGCGAATTTTTTGGCCTATATCGAACACGGTCACTATGACAACACCATATTTCACCGCGTGATCTCCGGCTTTATGGTGCAGGGCGGCGGCATGGAGCCTGGCATGGTGCAGCGCAAAACAGCCAAGCCAATTGAAAACGAAGCCAATAACGGCTTAAAGAATCTGAAGTACACCGTGGCCATGGCCCGCACCAGCCAGCCGCATTCAGCCACCGCCCAATTTTTTATCAACGTTGCGGACAATGCCTTTCTGAACCACACCGCCGAAACCAACCAGGGCTGGGGTTACACCGTGTTTGGCAAAGTCATTGAAGGCACCGACTTGGTAGACAAAATTCAAAAGGTGGATACCGGCCGCAAAGGCTTTCACGACGACGTGCCAGTCGACGATGTCATCATCACCAAAGTTGTCGTTCGATAAGGCGGCGGTCGGCAAAGCGGCATGGAAATCAGCGCCCCTGCCCATTGGCATACGGTCGATTTTCTGTCCGACCTGCACCTAGAACGGCCTGATTCGCCCACTTTAGCGGGCTTTGCCCACTACCTAGAACACAGCCCGGCGCAAGCCTTGATGGTGCTGGGCGATTTATTTGAAGCTTGGGTGGGTGATGACGCGCTAGGCCTGACCGGCGATGTGGAGCAAAAGGTGGCGGCTATGCTGCTACACGCCTCGCGCCGCATGGAGGTTTTCATCATGTGCGGCAACCGCGACTTTTTGATGGGCCCGGCTTTCATGCAAGCCAGTGGCGCCCGCGCGCTGGCAGATACTTGCGTTCTCGAGTTTGCAAACCAGCGTTATGTACTCACCCATGGCGACGCGTTCTGCCTGGGAGATACCGACTACCTAGCGTTTCGCGCGCTTTCGCGCAGCCCGGCGTGGCAACAAGATTTTTTGCATCAACCCTTGGCGGAACGCCAGGCCTTAGCGCGGCAGATGCGCGCGCAAAGCGTGGCCCATCAGGCCGCGATGCGCCAGCGAGGCGGGATTAGCTGGCATGACCTAGACACGCGGGCGTGCTTGGATTGTTTAGCAAACGCCCGTGCCGACACCATGATTCATGGGCACACCCACCATCCGGATATGCATGTCTTGGCTCCCGGTAAAACCCGTTGGGTACTCAGCGATTGGGATTTTGAAAGCAGTCCGCCCCGCGCCGATGGGCTGCGGCTAACCCGGCCCTCTCACTCACTTGATTCCCACGGCGGCATGCCTGTGTTGCAGCGCCTTAGCGCGCTGCAACTTAACGTTTAAGCAAAGCCTTTAAGGTGTTTTGCAGTCTTCTCGCCGGTTCAGGGGCGTAAGACGACGTCAGCACAGTGGCCACGTCCTGCGCCCAGGTTTGCTGTGGCGAAGGGTCGTTGCGCCGTGTGAGCAATTGCAATTGCATCGCACGCCGTGCGTCGATGTGCTCCGCCGGCGTGGGCACTTCTGCGGCCATTTCCAGCCTGAGTAGCGCCTGCTGGCCGGTCTGCTCGGTAGCGCCTTGCACAAGGGCCGCCGCCCAAGCGTTACGCCCGGCGGCCTGCACCCTCGAACCCAACTCTTGCAAAGTGGGCAGCGCCTGCGCATCACGCCGCTCCCATGCACCGAGCAACTGTGTCAGCGCCTCGCCATGGGCTTGCGCCGCCAGCTTCTTTAGCGCCCATTGCGCATTTTCTAAGGCGTCTCTTTGGGCGCGAAACGCCGCATCGCCCAAGCGCGGTTGGGCCGCGCGCGGGTCCTGGCGCGCACCAAAATTGTCGCTGCGCGGGCCCGCCTCGCGCCGGGGGTTGTCGCCAAAGCGGTTTTCACGGACGGGACGGGGCGCCTCGCGCCCGCCCGGGCCCTTAGCACCTGAGGGGCCGTCTTTACGGTCGCCCCATTTGCCAGGCCGCGCCGGCGCAGCCGCCGCTTGGCGCTGCATGCCGGGACGATCATCACCACGCATGGCCACCACCGGCTTGGGGACGGGCCGCGCCGGTGCAGTTACCGGCGAAGGCGCTGTTTCTATCTCGCTGGGGGCCTCCTGCGCGGCGGGCGGCTCAGGCATTTCTGGCGTCAGGCTGGCATCGCTCACCTCGCTGGCTTGCGGTGCCAAGGCGTCCGTGCTGCCCTCATCCGGCGCCGCGGCAGCCTGCGCAGCCTCTGCCGGTGGCAATAGCTTGTCGGCCGCCTGCGTTGCGGTTTGCGCGTGGGCCTCTTGTGCGCCGGCGGCGCTGACCTGGGCCTGCGCCTGGGCCTGGCCTTGCAATGCGGCTTCCAGCGCCGCAATCGCCTTGCGAATCACCTGGGCATCGCCTCCTGCATTGGCGGCCTGCAGGGCTTTAGAGGCCTCTAGTACCGCGCGGTCCCGCTGGCCCAATGCCGCCTCTGCCGCCTCGCGTTCTTGGGTTTTGCGTTGAAACGCATCGTCAATCGGTTTACGAAAAGCATCCCACAGTTTTTGTTCCAACCGCCGGTCCAGGGGCACTGCGTGGGCTTGGCCCTGCCAGCGTTGCTGCAAGGACTTGACCGCATCAATGCGCAAGGCTGCGGCAGCGCCCAGCACTTTGGCCTCTTCGATCATGGCCTGGCGCAATTGGACGCTTTGGGCCTGCAAAGCCTCCAGCGGCTCGGCGGCATGGGCAATGGCTTGCTTCCACAGCGGCTGCAATTCGGCAAACGCCTTTTCCCCCAGGTGACCAGCATTGCGCCAGCGGTCGCCAAACTGGTGCAGGATGCGGCTAAAGCCTTTCCAGTCGCCGTCCAAGGCAGTGCGGTTTGCGTCTGCCCAGGTTTTCACTTCCTCAATCAGGGCCAGGCGTTGCTGGCGGTGTTCCAGCGCGTCGGCTTTAAGTTTTTCCAGCCAAACTTCCACCACTTTATGTGCAGCGTTGCAAGCTTCGTCAAAGCGTTTCCACAAGCCATGGTTGGGCACACCACCTTGGTCGGTTTGTTTCCATTGCTCGCGCATGGCGCGCAGGGTTTCCTGCATCTTGCGCCCGCCCAGTGATTGGCCCTCGGGACGCTTGAGCAGGCCCTCGGCCTTGATAACCAATTCTTCACGCAGCTGATCGGCGCGCCAGCGCTGCCATCCTTCGAGCTCGCCCGCGGCGGCCAAAGCGGCTTGGGCTTGCGCGTCGAGTTTTGCGTCGATCAAGCGGCCAAACTCTTTGAGGGCTTGGCGCAAGGCATTGGCCGCGCCGGCGCTGGCTTTGCCATGGCCCTGGCCGACTTCGGCTTCCAATTGCGCCAATACTTCCTGTACTTTGGCCTGTGCCGCCTCGCGCAGCGCCGGATCGGCCGGGGGTTTTGCAGGCTTTGCGGCCGGCTGCGCCTGCTGGCGCTGTACGCGCAAAGCCTCGGCCCAAACGGCAACCGGGGGCAGCGGGGCCTGCGGATCTTGCGCTGCCAGCACGGTTTGCGCTAACACCGATTCAAAGGCTTCCCACACCAGCAACAACTGGGCGCGCGCCGTGTCGAGCACCGGTGCAAATTTCATGTCCACGCTAGGCCACTGGGCGTGCGCCAGCAACAACTGCGCCTGACTTTGCCATTGCGCCACGTCTTCAGCGAGCCCCATCTGCGCGGCCTGCGCATCCTGCCAGGGCTTGGTGGACATCACTTCAATCCTTTGTGCCAACAGCACGGCCGCTTCGCGCTGCACTTGCGCCTGGTGCTGCAAGTCCTCAATCAAGCGCACCCGTTCGGCCAATTGCAGTTTGATACCGGCCAAGGGTTCGCGGCTGAGCGGCGCGCCAGCTTTGGCGGCATCGCGCTGCCAGGCCAGGGCGTCCGCAATATTCAATTTGGACAATGCAAGCAAAGCGCTCGCCTTGGCTTGCCATTCGGCTGCGATGGCCTCTTGGGCTTTTGCGCGCTTGGCATCATCCAGGCGTTCGCGTAGGAGTTTGGCCGCGCCCTTGTCACGCGAGCTCAGTTCACGGTACACATCCGCGATAGCATCTTGCGCCGGATCACCGGCCAGCCAATCTTTGACCCGCTGCGCCCGCTCACCCGAAGTCGCCGCAGAAAAAGCGCCGCCCGTCAGGGCGTCCCAATGGGCAATGTCATGGGTCTTATTGGATGCGGTCATCGACACGTGAAGCCTTGCAAAGTAGTACTAAAGAAAAAGCGGCGCCAAATGCCGCTGAGCGGGCGCAATTGTCCTTCAATGCAGCGGCTTCGGGCAAGGAGGCGCCAAATTTAGCCGGACCGGGTGGCAAAAGCAGGTCGTGACCGGCAAGAGCCGTGCTCTGGCAAAAGGGCCAAAGGTGACGGTAGGCCGGTATAATCCACGATCCAAAGCGAAGCCCGTGCGACCCGCACCCGCATTCGCGCGAGCAGCACACCCCCCCTTGTCTGGCCCGGGGTTCTGCGCTACCCCACCGGCCTGGCGATGCGGGCCTGTCTCTTCAATAGTGTGCCTACCGGGACCAGTTTCGCCGCGGGGCGCCAGTGCACAAGGAGCCGCATGCACCCCCTCCCAAGCCTTCGCAAATCGCTCAGCGTGGTTGCCGGCGACATCGTCCACGGATTCATGGAAATCACCCACAACAGCTTTGCCCTTGTGGGTCTGGCCGTCATGTTTTTCGGACTCACCATCAGCTTGCAGCCCAACTTACGCCATGCGGGTGAATTGCAATTGATGGAGTGGCTGCAAGACCATCAAGAAACGATCTCCAGCCTGGTTACGGGCACCGCCACCGATCGCGTGACGGCGATGAACCCCAAAGACCTGCCCAAGCCCCAGTCTGCCGTGACCCAATGGTTAAGCCGCAAGTACAACATCGCACCCGAGCCCATGGCGGCATTGGTGGCCGAGTCCTTTGCGGCCGGTACCAAAGCCAAAATCGACCCATTGCTGATCCTGGCCGTGATGGCCGTGGAGTCCGGCTTTAACCCGATTGCGCAAAGCCCTATGGGAGCGCAAGGTCTGATGCAGGTGATGCCGCAAGTGCATAGCGATAAATACACCCGCTTTGGCGGCAAACTGGCTGCCTTTGACGCTGTTTCCAACGTCCGCGTGGGCGTCAAAGTGCTGCAGGAATGCATTGCGCGCGCCGGCTCAGCAGAAGCAGGGCTCAGGCTGTATGTGGGTGCCGGTAACCTAGAAGATGATGGCGGGTATGCCGGAAAAGTCTTGGCCGAGCAGTCGCGATTGCAAGCCGTGTTTAGCGGCCGCCCGATGCCCTTGTCGGCGCCCGCCGCTGAAGCCAAACCTGTGGTCTTGAAAAATGATATCCCCGCACCCGGCGGGGCGCTGGGCCTGGGCCAGCGGGAACTTTGAAAGCCGCCACTAAAATCGCCGCCAACCCGCCGCGCCGGTACCACCGGACGTACGCAGGGCGCCTGACCCCAGGCCACGTTGGAAATTTCCGGGTTACCCACCCAAAGCCCATAAGAATAGCGGCCATTGCCACCGTCAATGCTGCACTTGAAGATTTCACACAACTTTTAGGACATTCCCATGTATCACCGTAATCATTTGATCGAGCAAACCGACCCCGAGCTCTGGGCCGCCATCCAAGCGGAAAACGCGCGCCAGGAACACCATATCGAGTTAATCGCTAGCGAAAACTACGCTTCGCCGGCCGTTATGGCGGCCCAAGGCAGCCAACTCACCAATAAATATGCCGAGGGCTACCCCGGCAAGCGTTACTACGGCGGCTGCGAAAACGTGGACGTAGCCGAGCAATTGGCCATAGACCGCGTCAAACAGATTTTTGGCGCGGATGCGGCCAATGTGCAGCCCCACTGCGGCGCATCGGCCAACGTAGCGGTGTTTTTGGCTTTCCTCCAACCCGGCGACACCATCATGGGCATGAGCCTGGCAGAAGGCGGGCATTTGACACATGGCATGGCACTCAATATGAGCGGCAAATGGTTCAAGGTCGTCAGCTACGGCCTAGATGCCAACGAAGCCATCGACTACGACGCGATGGAGCGCAAAGCCCACGAGTCCAAACCCAAGCTCATCATCGCTGGCGCTAGCGCTTATTCGCTGCACATTGACTTTGCGCGCTTCGCGAAGGTGGCCAAAGATGTGGGTGCGATATTCTTGGTGGACATGGCGCATTACGCCGGCCTGATCGCTGCAGGCCTTTACCCCAACCCGGTGCCGCATGCTGACGTGGTCACCTCCACCACCCACAAAAGCCTGCGCGGCCCGCGCGGCGGCATTATTTTGATGAAAGCCGAGCATGAAAAAGCCATCAACAGCGCCATGTTCCCTGGCCTGCAAGGCGGCCCCTTGATGCACGTTATAGCCGCCAAAGCGGTGGCCTTCAAAGAAGCGCTGGGCGATGGCTTCAAAGCCTACCAGCAGCAAGTGCTGACCAATGCCGACATCGTGGCCAAAACCCTGACCGAGCGCGGCCTGCGCATCGTCAGCGGCGGCACCCAAAGCCACGTGATGCTGGTCGATTTACGCTCCAAAAAAATCACCGGCAAAGACGCCGAGCGCGTGCTGGGCGATGCCCACATGACCATTAATAAGAACGCCATCCCTAACGACCCCGAGAAACCGATGGTGACCAGTGGCGTGCGCATCGGCACCCCCGCCATGACCACGCGCGGCTTCAAGGACGAGGAGGCACGTGCCACCGCGCACCTGATCGCTGATGTACTGGACAACCCGCACGATGCGGCCAATATCGCAGCGGTGCGCGCGAAGGTGCATGCACTGACTGCCCGCTTTCCGGTCTACGGCTAGACCTGATGAAGTGCCCTTTTTGCAGCCATTCGGAAACCCCTGTGGTGGAAACCCGCATGGCCGAGGATGGGGACTTCATCCGCAGGCGGCGCCAGTGCGGCGCCTGCGAAAAACGCTTCACCACCTACGAGCGGGCCGATGTCAGCTATCCGGTGGTGGTCAAAAAAGACGGACGGCGCATAGATTTTGACCAAAGCAAAATCGTCGGTTCCATGAAGCTGGCCTTGCGCAAACGCCCTGTCAGCACCGAACAAATCGACAGCGCCATGGAACGCATCCAGGAAAAACTGCTGACCTCTGGGCTGCGCGAAGTGTCTTCCACCCGGATCGGCGAACTGGTGATGCGCGAACTGAAAAAACTGGACAAAGTAGCCTATGTACGTTTTGCCAGCGTGTACCGCAGTTTTGAAGACATCGATGACTTCAAGACCCTGGTCAACGAGGTCAACAATTAAGCCCGCCGCGGCTTGATTGACACAGGCCATAGCACCGTGCCGCATATTGCTCATGCATTGCGCCTGGCCGAAGCTGCGCTCAACCTCACCTCCCCCAACCCGCGCGTAGGCTGTGTGCTGGTCAACCCAGATGGCCAGGTCATCGGTGAGGGCCATACCCAAATGGCTGGTGGCCCGCATGCCGAAATCATGGCGCTGCGCGACGCGCAAGTCCAAGGCCATCGCACCCATGGCGCCACCGCCTATGTGACGCTAGAACCCTGCGCGCACCAGGGTCGCACCGGGCCGTGCTGCGACGCGCTAGCGCAAGCGGGCATCGCACGCGTGGTCGCGTCCCTGCAAGACCCCAACCCGCTGGTCGCAGGCCAGGGCTTTGCCAAGCTGCGCGCTGCTGGTATTGCGGTGCAAGTCGGACCCGGCGCCACAGAATCACGCGAACTCAATATTGGATTTTTCAGCCGCATGCAGCGGCAAAGGCCTTGGATGCGCCTCAAGGTGGCCGCGTCGCTGGACGGCGCAACGGCTTTGGACAATGGCAAAAGCCAATGGATTACTGGTGCAGAGGCCCGGACCGATGGCCATGCCTGGCGCGCGCGCGCCTGCGCGGTCCTGACCGGTGTGGGCACGGTGCTACAGGACAAGCCGCTACTGGACGTACGCCATGTGGCAACGCCGCGCCAGCCCATGCTGGTGATTGTCGACAGCGCTTTGCAAACGCCCCCCGATGCCGCTTTGTTCGGACCGCAACGCCAGGTGTTGATTTATGCGGCCCAGCCCCATGCCGGGCGTGAAGCGGCCCTGCGCATGTCGGGCGCGGACATTGTGTATTTGCCCGGACCCACGGGCGACGATGGCCGCGCTCCCAAAGTGGATTTGCAAGCCATGGCCCAGGACCTGGCAAGGCGGGAATGCAATGAAGTGCATATCGAGGCCGGACACCAACTCAATGGCTCGTTGTTGCGCGCCGGTCTGGTCGATGACCTGCTGGTGTACCTGGCGCCGCTGTGGTTGGGCCAAGGTGCAGGCATGTCCAACTTCGGGCCCCTGAGCGAACTGGCCCAAGGGCTGGCACTAGACTTTCAAAGCACTCAGCAGATCGGTCCGGACCTGCGCATCTTGGCGCGTGTTCGAGGCAGCGCAGATTTTTAGCATGGAGACAACGACTAGTATGTTTACAGGCATCATCACCGGCGTAGGCCGCATCACCCGCATCGACGATTTGGGCGCCAGCCAGACACACGGCAAGCGCTTGCATGTGCAATGCCCTCCAGGCTACTTAGATGACGCCGGCCTGGGCGACAGTATTGCCATCAACGGCGCGTGCATGACGGTCACCACCTTGCAGCAGGATGCGCAGACGCCGGTTTTTACCCTGGACATATCTGCTGAATCACTAGATAAGACGGCGGGCCTGGACTCGGTGGGCGACGTCAATCTGGAAAAAGCCCTGCGCGCCAATGACCGCCTGGGAGGCCATCTGGTCTCTGGCCATGTCGATGGCATTGGCGAAGTGACCCATTTTGCGCCGGTGGGCGAAAGCTGGGAATTGCGCATATGTGCGCCACAGGCACTAGGCAAATACCTGGCCTACAAAGGATCTATCACCGTCAACGGCGTCAGCCTGACCGTCAACCGCGTCAATGACTTGGGCGTCGGATGCGAGTTCAGCATCAATTTAATACCGCACACCATTAACAACACCGCACTGCACCGCTTGGCCCCCGGCATACGCGTAAACCTGGAGATCGATGTAATTGCGCGCTATGTAGAGCGCATGCTCAGCTTGGGCACACAAGCGGGCAGCTAGTTGTCGCGCCTGCCTGCTACGAAGCCCGCAGCAGGCACCAAGCCTGTGCTAAAACAAAAAACCAGTGGAGAACACCTGCTCGGACATCCACACCGCATGGTCTGCAGTGCCCTGGTACACCGGCACACCCCGCAAGACGCCGTAGGCAAATTTTTGGGTCGCCTCGACATACACACTTTTATAAATACGGTAGCGCAGTCCTAGCTCGGCACCGGCGGTCCAGCCATTGACCTGCCACCAATCATGGCTGTCAAAGCAGCAGACACGCTCACCTTTGGGGCCGACTTCGTTGTGGTTACCCAAGATCGTGTTGTCCGCATGCGGCAGCAAGATGCCGGCACCCAGGCGACTGATGAGTTGCAACTGCCCTTGCTCCTGCCTAGGGCCATGCAAATGGCGGAACCAAACCGCATTGACCATTAAGTGGTTAAAACCATTGTGCAATGCATACTCGAACGCAGGTGCGCCCAGCACCATGGGGCTGGTGGCAGGGGCCTTGTTGATGGTACCGCTCACACGCACGGTTTGACCCGCGTCGGTGTTGTATTTGCTGTGGTCGTAGTTGAACTCAATTGCAAAGGTTTTTTCCGGGTTCAGGAAGTAACCAAAACGGACGTTTTCCTGCGGCGAAGTCAGGTCTAATTTAAATAATGCGTTGACGGCATCGCCCACGTTGCCGGGGAAATCACTGGCATTGACCTGGTACAAGGTGAAGTCATTCCCGAGGCTGGGCTGCGACACATGAATGTCCGAGGGCGCGTACTGCTGGCGGCTATAGCCCCAAGAAAAATACCATTTGCCATCATCCTTCAAGGCCTGATCGAAATTGGCGGCTGGGGCATCGGTCGCAATAATCGTTGCCGGTGCATCGGCAGGCTTAAGCGGCGCTTGCTGTGCCCCTGCCGGGATCGATAAAGAGACTACCACCAGGGCCCCGCAAAACAGGCTCAGGGGAGGTATATTTTTCATGGCGCGCTTTCAAGAACAAGCCCAATTTTAGTGCTTGCCTTTGCTGGGCTGGCGCGCAAGGCGCCCGGCTTAACGGGGTTTGGCCTTGGCGCGGCGTGTAGCGGCCTGGGTACCCGCGCGCGGCGGCAGACCGGTGTGCTGCGTGAGCAGGGTGCCGGGACGTGGTGCCTTAGCGGACAGGTTCTTGCCCGCTGATGGGGTTGAATTTTTGCGGCGCGTGCTCTCGTAGCTGCCGCCGGTCAGAGGCTGGAAGGTGGGAATCAAATGGTGTTTGCCGTTACCGACCAGGTCGGCGCGGCCCATGGCTTTGAGGGCTTCGCGCAGCAGCGGCCAGTTATTCGGGTCGTGGTAGCGTAAAAACGCTTTGTGCAAACGGCGGCGTTTTTCGCCGCGCACGATGTCTACGTTTTCTTCGTCGCTCTCCACGACGCGGCGCACTTTGCGCAAAGGGTTGCGGCCACTGTGGTACATGGCCGTGGCGGTGGCCATCGGACTGGGGTAAAAGGTTTGCACCTGGTCCGCACGAAAACCGTTTTTCTTTAGCCAGACCGCCAAGTGCAGCATGTCTTCGTCGCTGGTGCCGGGATGCGCGGCAATGAAGTAAGGAATGAGAAACTGCTTTTTCCCCACTTCGGCACTGAACTTGTCGAACAGTGCCTTGAACTTGTCGTAGCTGCCGATGCCCGGCTTCATCATCTTGGACAAGGGGCCTTGCTCGGTGTGCTCGGGAGCGATTTTGAGGTATCCGCCCACGTGGTGTTGCACCAGCTCTTTCACATATTCCGGACTTTTCACGGCCAGGTCATAGCGCAGGCCCGAACCGATCAGGATTTTCTTGATGCCTTTGAGCGCCCGGCCCCGGCGGTACATCTTGATCAAGGGGCCATGGTCCGTAGTGAGGTTCTGGCAAATGCCGGGGTACACACAGCTAGGTTTGCGGCAGGCCGCTTCGATCTCGGGGGATTTGCAGCCCAGGCGGTACATATTGGCGGTGGGGCCGCCCAAATCAGAGATGGTGCCCGTAAAGCCCTTCACCTTGTCGCGTATGTCTTCGATTTCCTTGATAACCGAGTCTTCCGAACGGCTCTGGATGATGCGACCTTCATGCTCGGTAATCGAACAAAACGTGCAGCCACCAAAACAGCCGCGCATGATGTTGATGCTAAAGCGGATCATTTCCCAGGCCGGGATTTTGGTCGCGCCATCGTGGCTGCCGTTTTCATCGGCATAGCTGGGGTGCGGGCTGCGCGCATAGGGCAGGTCGAACACCATATCCATTTCGGCGGTCGTCAAGGGTATGGGCGGCGCTGTGATCCACACATCGCGCGCGGTGGCACCTTCGCCATGGGCTTGCACGAGGGCGCGGGCGTTGCCGGGATTGGTTTCCAAGTGCAGCACGCGGTTGGCATGGGCATAGAGCACCGGGTCGCTGCGCACCTGCTCATAGCTGGGCAGGCGGATAACGGAGCGTTCGCGCGGCGGTACTTTCAGCTTGCCCGCAAGCGCCGGGTTGGGCACAAACACTATGGCTTGTGCTTGGGCGCCAAGCTTGGACGGCGCCTTAGCGGTGCTCGCCGCGCGCTTGGATACACCTTCTTGTTCAGCCGCCTGGGCTACTTGCGCGGCTTCGTCGTCGCGGGCGCAAGTGGCGCCGTTCTCGATGGCCAACTCAGAGGTGGTCATGTAGGGGTTGTAGTGCGCCTCTACCCTGCCCGGCAAATCCACGCTGCTCGAATCGATTTCGATCCAGTCTTTACCGCTGGGGTCATCCGGGCGGCGCACAAACGCCGTGCCGCGCACATCGGTTATCGACTGCACAGGCTCGCGTGCGGCCAGGCGGTGCGCGATTTCGACAATGGCGCGCTCGGCATTACCGTAAAGCAGCAAATCACATTTGGCATCGACCACGATAGAGCGGCGCACTTTGTCGCTCCAGTAATCGTAATGCGCGATGCGGCGCAAGCTGCCCTCGATACCGCCCAACACAATAGGCACGTCTTTGAAGGCTTCGCGGCAACGCTGGCTATAGACGATGGCCGCGCGATCGGGGCGCTTCCCGCCTATGTCTCCCGGTGTGTAGGCATCATCACTGCGAATCTTGCGATCAGCGGTGTAGCGGTTGATCATGGAGTCCATGTTGCCAGCAGTCACACCCCAAAACAAATTGGGTTTGCCCAGCACCTTGAAGGGCGCTGCGCTGTTCCAGTCCGGCTGGGCAATGATGCCCACGCGAAAGCCCTGGGCTTCTAGCATGCGACCAATGACCGCCATGCCAAAACTAGGGTGGTCCACATAAGCGTCGCCGGTGACCAAGACGATATCGCAGCTGTCCCAGCCCAGCTTATCCATCTCAGCCCGGCTCATGGGCAAAAAGGGCGCAGTACCAAAGCGCGCGGCCCAGTACTTGCGGTAGCTGCCAAGCGGCTTGGCGTCGCGTGCAAAGTGGGAAACGTCTAAGGGGGCATTCATCGCCGGATTTTAGCTTTGCCCCTAGAATCTAAGATGGTCCCCGCTGCTGTCACGGCGGGGGCTGTCCCTCCATTTCAAAGGTTGTTCCATGAAAAAACTGTTTTTGGGCCTCGCCGTCCTGTCCTTGCTGGCCGCATGCGGTAAAAAACCAGAAGCGCCCGCCCCGGCCGCGTCCGAACCTGCGGCAGCTGCACCGGCCGAGCTCAAAGTCGCCATCGACCCCACCTACGAGCCCTTCACCTTCAAAACGGCCGATGGCCAGCCCACCGGTTTTGACGTGGACATCGCCAACGCTGTTTGCGAGCAGATCAAGCGCAAGTGCGTATTCGTAGAACAGGTCTGGGACAGCATGATTCCCGGCCTGAACGCCAAGAAATACGACGTGATCATTAGCTCCATGTCGATCACCGACGACCGCCTCAAAGAAGTGGATTTCACCGACAAGTACTACAACACACCTAGCCGCATCGTGCTGAAGAAAACCGTGAAGTACACCGACCCTGCCTCCATTAAGGGCAAGAAAATCGGCGTGCTCAAGGGTTCTACCCAGGAGGCCTATGCCATGGGCGAACTCAAGCCCGCTGGTGTGGTGGTCAATTCCTATGAAGCGCAAGACCAGGTTTACCTGGACATCAAATCGGGTCGTCTGGACGGCACGGTCGCCGACTTCATGGAAGTGACTGGCGGATTCCTGAGCAAGCCCGAAGGCGAGAAATACGCTTTGGCCGGACCGGACCTGAAAGAGCCTAAGTACTTTGGCTACGGCGCCGGTATTGCATTGCGCAAAGGTGAAGACGCGCTCAAAGCCGAGCTCAATGCGGCGATCAAAACCATTCGCAGTAATGGCAGCTACAAGACTTTGAACGACAAATACTTTGCCAAGTTCAATATCGACGTCTACGGCGAATAAGCGCTGGTAGAGCAGCAACACCCCAGTTGCTGGCGCCGGCCAAGGCGCCCAGATGCCATACATCGGCACATCAGGAACCCTGGTGTGCCGATTTTTTTGCCTATTTTTACCGCCCGAGCGTAGCCATGGGGCATTTTCGCGGCACACTGTGCGCTGATGAACGCGTATTACTTCAGCATCCTGCAAGGCTCTCTCATGACCGTCGCGGTGGCGCTGGCTTCGCTAACGCTGGCCGTGTTGTTCGGACTGCTGGGCGCAGCGGCGCGCTTGTCGGCTAACCGCCTGGCCGTGGCTGTGGGCACGGCATACACCACCGTTATTCGCGGCATACCGGACCTGGTGCTGATGCTGCTGGTGTTTTATGGTGGCACCATGGGACTCAATTACCTGGTGACGGCCATGGGCAGCAAGGGTTCGGTGGATATCAACCCTTTTGCGGCCGGCGTAGTGACCCTGGGCTTCATTTACGGCGCCTACATGACTGAAACCTTTCGGGGGGCGATTTTGGCGACACCAATCGGTCAGTCAGAAGCGGCGCAGGCTTTTGGCATGGGCCGCACACAAACGTTTTTGCGCATCATCGCGCCGCAAATGGTGCGCTACGCCCTGCCCGGCTTTACCAATAACTGGCTGGTGCTTATTAAGTCCACCGCGCTGGTCAGCCTGATCGGCCTGCAGGAAATGACCTATATCGCCAAGCAGGCCAGCGCCGCTACGCGTTCGCCCTTCGAATATTTCTTGTTCACGGCCGCGCTGTTTTTGTTGTTCACCAGCGCTTCGCTGTGGGTACTGCGCAAGGCCAACGATCACTACAGCATAGGCACGCGCCGTGCTCAACTGTATTAGGTCCACCATGCCCCAAGCCCACCCTAGCAGCCGGAGTTTCGCGCTATGAAGTGGGACGTTATTTTTCAGCCCCAAAACCTCGCACTGTACGGGCAAGGCATCCTGACGACGCTGCACCTATTGTTTGCCAGTTTGGCCATTGGCGCCGCGCTGGCACTGGTGTTTGCGCTGGCGCTGACCAGCCGCTGGCGCGTTTTGCGCGCCGTAGTGGGCGCTTACACCTATGTGGTGCGCGGCACACCGCTGCTGATTCAGGTCTATCTGATTTATTACGGCTTAGGCCAGTTGGTGTGGATCCAGACGCGTTGGGACGATATCTGGCCTTGGACGTATTTCAAAGAACCATTTTTTTGCGCTCTGCTGGCCTTTAGCCTGAATACGGCCGGTTACACCGCCGAGATGCTGGCGGGCGCCATCCGCGAAACCAGCGCCGGTGAAATCGAAGCGGCGCAGGCCTACGGCATGGGGCCGGTGGCGATTGTGTGGCGCATCGTGCTGCCCAGCGCCATGCGACGCACCCTGCCCGCTTACAGCAACGAAGTGGTGATGATGCTGCAAAGCACCAGCTTGGCGAGCGCCGTGCCCAGTATGCTGGACGTCACTTCGGCGGCCAGTCGGGTGTATTCCAAGTATTACTTGCCGTTTGAGGCCTTTTTGTTTGCGGCGGGTATTTACCTAGTGGCCACCTTTGCACTGGTAGGGATTTTCCGGCTGGCAGAGCGGCATTTTCTGGCGTATCTTGGGCCCCAAAAGACTTGAAACACTGACACCATGCAACGCCAAGACCATTTGCTTGTATCGCCCAGCCTGGGCTCGCATAAGACGCTGACAAGTTTTCATTTCGGCCAGCCAGGCGTAGGCCCGAAGATTTACATCCAAGCCAGCCTGCATGCGGAGGAACTTCCGGGCATGCTAGCGGCCTACCATTTGCGGCCACTGCTGGAGCGCTTGGATGCGGCGGGGCAAATCCAAGGCAGCATCGTGCTGGTGCCCATGGCCAACCCGATGGGCGCGGCGCAGCGGGTACAACACAAACCGGCGGGCCGTTTTGAACTGGACAGCGCCGAAAACTTCAACCGCTTTTACCCGGACTTTGCGCAGCATATCGCCGATGAAGTGCTGCCAATGCTGGGCAAAGATGCTGCAACCAACGTGGCCTTGGTGCGCCAGGCCATGGGGCGCTATCTGGCGCAGTGGACACCCAAAACCGAATTGCACAGCCTGCGCCGCACTTTGCTGCAACTGTCGTTTGATGCGGACTATGTGCTGGACTTGCATTGCGACTGCGAAGCCGTTATGCACTTTTATTGCGAAGAAGCCTGCTGGAGCGCTTTAGCGCCGCTGGCACATTACCTGCAAAGCCAGGCGATTTTGTTGGCCAAAAACTCGGGCAGCAGCCCTTTTGATGAATGCCTGTCAGGCGTTTGGTGGCGACTGGCCGAGCGGCTCGCGGCGCGTGGCCTGGATGTGCCGCTGCCGCAAAGCTGCCACAGCACCACCATCGAGCTGCGGGGCGAGGCCGAGGTGCAGCACGCTCTGGCGGCGCGGGACGCAACTGCTATTGCCGAATTTTTGCGCGGCCTGGGCGTGCTGCGTGATGCGCCAGCAGCACCCGTGCCCGCCCCAGCCTGCCAAGCCACGCCTTTGGCGGGGTCGGAAACTTTGTACGCCAACACGCCGGGGATGGTTGTGTTTGCGGCCCAGCCGGGCGACAGCCTGAAAGTTGGCGATCTGGTGGCCGAAGTAATTGACCCGATTAAGGCCCAAAGTGCGCGCATATGCGCCGGCGTGGATGGTGTGCTGTATGCCCGCATACGCGACCGCTATGTGACCACTGGTTGCGAATTGGCCAAAATTGCAGGCGCTGTGCCTTTCAAGACCGGCGAACTGCTCGGTGCCTGAACCGCCTGCGCGCCTTGCCCCATCAATACCCTAAGCCCGTATGAACGCTGTGACCCGCAAACTGCAAATCGACGATATCCATAAGCGCTTTGGCAACAACGAGGTGCTGCGCGGCGTGTCGCTGTCAGCGGACGCTGGCGATGTGATTGCCATCATCGGCAGCTCGGGTTCGGGCAAAAGTACGCTGCTGCGCTGCATCAATATGCTGGAGCGGCCTCATGCCGGGCGCATTACCGTCGCGGGCGAAGCGCTTGCGCTGGTGCCGGATAAAAACGGCGAACTCATGGCGCAAGACCCCAAGCAACTGCAACGCCTGCGCACCAAGCTGGCGATGGTGTTTCAGCATTTCAATTTGTGGGCGCATATGACCGTGCTGCAAAACATCATCGAAGCACCGGTGCATGTGCTGGGCATCAGCCGCCCGCAAGCGGTGGAGACGGCGCGCAAATACTTGCAGCGCGTAGACCTGCAAGGCATGGAAGACCGCTACCCTGCGCACCTCAGCGGCGGCCAGCAGCAGCGCGTAGCCATAGCGCGGGCACTGGCGGTGGAGCCCGAGGTGATGCTGTTTGACGAACCCACCAGCGCCTTAGACCCGGAGCTGGTCACCGAGGTGCTACGCGTCATGCAAACCTTGGCGCAGGAAGGCCGCACTATGGTCGTGGTGACCCATGAAATGGGCTTTGCCCGCGAAGTGGCCAACCAACTGATCTTTCTGCACAAGGGACAGATCGAGGAGCAGGGCCTTCCGCGCGCCGTGCTGGCAAACCCGAAAAGCGAGCGCCTAGCGCAGTTTTTGTCGGGCAGTTTGAAATAAGTGCCCTGGCACGCCCAGCGGCCACGCGGCAGGCGCTAAATGAACCTTGCTATACTCTGCGGCTTACAAGAACGCGGCCCCAGCGGATAAATCGTTATTTTGCACAGGGCGTTTCTTGTTGATAACCGATCACATTCCTCGATAGCTCAGTCGGTAGAGCGCCGGACTGTTAAGTCCGTAGAAATACAAAAATACCCTTTTTTAATATTAAAAATACCTTGTAAATCAAGCATTTACAGGGTGCTTTTTGCGTGTATTGTCAATTACACGGTTATTACACGAATAGTTCGTGGTTCTCTCATAATGTGGAAAGTTGCAATATGCAACAAATTGAGTGAGCCGAGTGAAAACTTTCGCACCTGCTGACGCTGCTAAACGCAGTCGAACTTTTCACTTTGCGCGTCCGTTGACTACGCGCTCTTGTTGATCAACTCCTCGCAATCACCAGCGCTTCACAAGTCCGTCCACTTTGGCGGGACTCTCCTGCTGTTCGGTTGCCCAATCACCTGAATCGAAACTAAATTTATGTGATCGCCTGGCTCGGCTCAGCGGCGCACCAACGAGTAGTGCCATTGATACTCTTCGCCACTTTTGGGGAATCACATGACATACGACATTCAACTTGCACCCGGAACTTTTTTGACTAAAAAGCTCATAAGCCGCGTCACTATCGCAGGTATCGACTTCGACGAAAAATTTCTATCTGAGCTGGTCATAAAGCATCTCAAAGAATTTAAGGCTAAAACAAGACCAAAGTTCTCAGACGCTTACAGCATTTACATGGCGGAGAACCCTTCTGCCAAACGGCGCAAGTTCAAGCTTAATGCGAGGCAGTATTTCAACGAGTTCACCGGGCAGATGGGCGATCTGTATCTCGATGAGTTGCGCCATATCCATATCACCCAATACCGGGACTATTTGCTAGCGCGCGGACTGCACCCAAACAGCGTTCGTAAACACAACAATATCCTCAACGCCATGATCAATATGGCGTTCAAGCATCTGGACATTGACAAGTTAAGTCCGTTTCGGAACCTACAGATAAGCGGCGAAGGCGAAAACACTCGCCCGATACCAAAAATCACCAATGAGCTCATGCTGGATATCAAGCAATACCTACTAAGCCGCCCCACTCCCGCCAAGCTCATTGGACTGATTCAACTCAATACCGGCTTGAGAATTTCAGAGCCCGCGCTGGCAAGGCTTGAGGATCTGGTTTTGGACCACGACATTCCCCATATTTGGGTCCGAAAAAACGCACTATCCGATCGCAAAACAAAGGCTAGCATCCGTGCGGTGCCTTTGCTAGGCGTCTCATTGGACGCAGCCAAAGAACTGCATAGGTTGGCGACCCTAAAAAACTCGAAATGGCTGGCACCGTCTTATGCAAAGGAGTACGGTGGTTGTTCTTGCTCTGCGATTTTGAACAAGAACCTCAAACCATTCGGCTTCAGAAGCCATCTTTTCAGGCACGCTTTCATCGATCGACTCAAGGCTTGTAACGACATTCCGCTGCCCCTTGCGGAAAGCATTACAGGGCACGGACGCAACGTAAGCGACTTCGCCATCTATGGCAGCACAGGCTACACGCTGGAGCAAAAGGCTCAAGTTATAGGGAAAATCTTGCTATAATCTTTGGCTAGCAAAGCGTGGGATTCACCGCATAGAGGTAGGATCCGCTAGCACGATTCTTGCTCGAAATTCGCGCACATTCCTCAATAGCTCAGTTGGTAGAGCGCCGGACTGTTAATCCGTAGGTCCCTGGTTCGAGCCCAGGTTGAGGAGCCAACTCATAAAGCATTGAATTTTTCATTGCTTTTTTACTTCTTTCCATAAGCGCCATCGTGGTCAGCGCTTACTAGCAGCACACGCAAATAGTTGCCATGGCGGTAGCCCACTGCCCTTGCTGACTTACTCAGCCGAAATGTGTAGAGCGCATCGACACCAGTTGGTGGATGAATACTCTGAATTTTTTCCCAATGAAGCCCCTTGTCTTTGTAGACATCCTGCCAAGTGAGTTTCAAAATCTTCTTCAAAGCGGTCCTGACACGCTCAGCATCATCAGCCTCAAGCTCAACCCAGGACTGCTGAAACTCGGGACTATTCAAATCAAGCTGAACGTACTTTGCGTTTGGCGACATGGGCTTTGGCTACCGGAAGTTGATCTGGATTCGATGCTTTGGGTGGATTTTTTTGAGCCCACGCTATGGCTTTTTTTAGGCTACTCTTGGTACGCTCTTCATGCAGCCACTCCTCATGATCAGGAATGATTGTTGCCGTACGGATAATCCAAACGCCCTTGGCAGGTGATTCAACCAACACCTGACGGCCAGCAAACTCTTTACCCAGCGAAATTTGTCCGCTTGATCCCACGGACTTGACGATCTGACTATCTATTGATGCAAGATTCATGACTACGCTCCTTGAATTTCATGTATTCATGCGGCATGATAATACGCTCGATCGCGGTTGTCAAATTGCATTTTGTAGGTCATTGCCTGCAATAAGCCGATCTGCAGCAGTACTTAGTTACCGGCACGACGGACACGCACCAACAGGTCACGAGGTTTTATGAATACCTTCTGGATTGATCCAACAACGCCTATCAATACTCACTGGGCAGCATTGACCTACTCCCCAGCATCCGTATAAGGGTAATATGGACTAGATATTTCGCTGGGCACTACGACTCACGCCGATTTCCTTGGTCACGCGCGCCGTCAATCCGACCAAAGTGAAATCACTCCGGTCCACTTGATTTTTCACTTTGGGCTGAGTGAAAATGGGGCAAAAAATCAGTTTGTTGCATAATGCAACAAAATTAAGTATTACACGATTTATTACACGGTCCATTTTTACCCATATAAGCTATTGATTTATATAGGTATTTCAGCAACCTAGTTTTCTTTTAATCCGTAGGTCCCTGGTTCGAGCCCAGGTTGAGGAGCCAACTCATAAAGCATTGAAATTTTCAATGTTTTTTCTGTTTTGGAGGTCCATATTGTCATCTGCATAGTCTTTTGCTGACTCTTTGCTGCCCCCAAAACCGACTCTATTACACGTATATTGCACGGTCGAGGACTCCTCGGGCGGCGCATCTCTTCAGGCCGAACCCGCTCGGATCTGCGACTTGTCGTTGTTTGCGTTAGCGCGGATTTACCCTTTTAAGACAATTCAATTAGCCATTTACAATTTTGTGCTTTTTTGCTACATTTGTAGCAGGAAACAAATTTGGAGAATTTATGGGACTACCAGTTCGAATCGATAGTGATCTCTACGATCAAGCCAAATCACATGCCCATGCAGAGCGCAGAACAATTGCTGGGCAAATTGAATTTTGGGCCATCATTGGCAAGGCTGCATTGGATAACCCAGATCTGCCGATCGACTTTGTACGCGATTTGATGATTGCAAAAGGTGAAGGTAAAGCACTGGCCACCACGTTCATTCCACAAAGCAAGCGCTAATGGCCTCGAAGCAAGTTCAAGTAACCCAGTCCTCTGCTTTTGCTCGAGGCTACAAAAAATTACATCCAAAGCAAAAACAAGATGTAGACGCAGCAGTCGATGTCATCGTAGCCGACCCTCTAGCAGGGGAACCAAAGCGCGGCGATCTGGCTGGTGTTTATGTCTATAAGTTCAAAAGTCAAACTCAACTCCTATTACTTGCCTATGAGTTCGATCCCAAGACACGCCATTTGCTCCTACTAGGCTCACATGAAAACTTCTATCGTGAACTTAAACGGTAGTCAGGACTACGCGGGGTAGCTGTAACCTCTTTGAGCCATAGGGTGATCAAAATCAATAAGCATATAGACCCCAGAGCCCAAAAGACCGAGGCATGACATGGGTTTTTACCAAATGTAAGCGCAAAAGAAATGGCGCGCTGCCAAGTTAGCCAAAAGCGGCGGTATGCGGTAGTCAGTCACGCAATCGGTGGAAGAAGCCACCTATACATTCCGGCACCAGTTCTAAAAATAGCCAAACCTGCTGGTAAGCTTTTTCTATGCGAGCCAATCGTTAGGGCCAATGAATACGACATGTACTGTTGTTGTGAACTATGGCGATAGTCAATCCGCATGGTCTTTGGCAACGTATTCATCAATTTAAGCTGCAATACCGACAAAATCATCCCCGTTGGCGATGCCGGTTATAGGGTTAAGGTTTTGGGTTGATGCTACGCGTCGGAAGGTGGAGGGCGAGACGCCCATGTGTTCTTTAAAGAAGCGAGAAAAGTTGCCGGGTGAGGAAAAGCCCAACTCCAGTGCCAACGAGGTGATGGGCTCGTCACGCAGCATCAAGCGCCGCACCACCTCTTCCACCCGCACCGCGCTCCAAAAGACTTGCGGCGTGGTGTTGAGTTGGTCGCGAAACAAGGTAAAGAAGTGCGCCCGCGAAAGGCCGACGCGCCCGGCTACATCTTCCACTGAAATCGGCTCGGCTACGTGCGCGCGCATATAGGCGATAGCAGCGCGCAGACGATGGTCCAGGGTAGGCAAACGGGTCAGCGGTCGCACGCCCACTGGTGCCTCTGTCGCTTCAATGGCTGCGCTTATGAGCGATTCGATTTCGGTTTCTAAGTGTTCGGCGCCCGCCGTATGGGGTGACATGACCGCATCGAGCACCCGCCAGCAGCCTTGGCGCACCCGTGGGCTGATGGGGATATGCGGCGTGGAAAAGAAGAAAGACTGGCCGCTGGCGGCGCGGCGCTTGTCCAGCCATTCCTTGGCAATGTAAAGCACCAGAAAGACCGCAGGATGCTCTTTGTCTAGTAAGCGGGCATCATGGGACTCGTAGGCATTGGTGCCCAGCGCCACGTTTTCGCTGTAGCTCACAACATCATTGCCTAGGTTAGCAGCCGAGCGACCACCGCCCAGCCAGAAGGCAAATTGCGTTTCCGCATGGGCGTGCGCGACCAGGTCGTCGCGCAGTTCCAACACAACAACCCGGCCGTATGGCCCTTCCCGAAGGGCATAGGTCTCAGACACGTTTTCTCTCCATCCCCGCACTATGCCTTGCGCGCGAGTACTTTGAAAGCCTATCAAGCGCAAACTGGGGAAATCCCTAGTAAGGCGGTCAGACTTTGCGATAAGTCAACGGATGCAAAGATAAGCGCTTGCGGCCAGCCCCTTTTACATTTGCTCCACACGAAATCGGGCCGGCGCTGGCGCTGGGTCCATCTTCAGAAGGAACATCCCATGCGTTACGCAACTTATTTGTCCGGCGGTCGCAGGCAAGTCGGCGTGGTTTCGGACGACGGCCAAAGCCTCCGCCCGCTGGCTTTGGCCCCGCGCGAGGCCGAACGCGGCGTCTTGGCGCTGATTGAGCGCAGCGCGCGCGGCGAGGACATGCCCCCCGTCGACGGCGCACCCGTGCCCGTCGCCGACGTGCACCTGGACGCACCCATCCCCCTGCCCCGGCGCAATATTTGGTGCGTTGGGCGCAACTACCACGCCCACGCCAAGGAGCTACAGGCATCGGTGTTCAAAGACAACAGCGCGGCCGTGGAAAGCTGGCCGATTGTGTTCACCAAAGTCCCGGAGTGCGTAGTTGGGCCGCACGACGATGTGCAACTGCCGGTTGGCGTGTCTGACCAGATTGATTACGAAGCAGAGTTGCTGGTCATCATTGGTGCGGGCGGCAAAAACATCAGCCGCGCCGACGCTATGAAGCACGTCTGGGGCTATTCGGTAGTCAATGACGTGACGGCCCGGGACGTGCAAATGCGCCACCAGCAATGGGACATGGGCAAGTCCTTTGACACCTTCTGCCCCATGGGCCCCTGGGCGGTTACGGCGGACGCCTTTGACGGCAACAGTGCCAGGGTACGCTGCTGGGTCAATGGCGAACTGAGGCAGGACGCGAATGTCGAAAATATGATTTTTGACATCCCGACGCTCATAGAAACGATCTCGCGCGGGATCACCCTTTACCCCGGCGACCTGATCGCGACCGGCACGCCTGCGGGTGTGGGCATGGGCATGAAACCGCCGCAATACCTCAAGGCCGGTGACAGGGTTCGCGTGGAGGTGGACGGCCTGGGCGCGGTAGAGAACGTCATGGTCGCAGGTGACGCGTGCTAGTGCCCTACCCGCTGCAATTTGAATGCACAGGGCAGGGCACGCCGGTGCTCATGGTCCACGGTCTGGGCGGTACGTCCAACACTTTTCAGCCACTGATGGGCCGCTTAGGGGACTTCATGGTGCTGCGCCCGGATCTGCCCGGCTGCGGCCGATCATCCACGCCCAATGAGGCGCTGACGATTGCGGATATTGCCGACAGCGTGCTGGCCTTGCTCCAAGCCCAAGGCCTCACCCGGGTGCATCTGGTGGGTCATTCCCTGGGCACGCTTATCTGCCAGCGCCTGGCAATTGCCGCGCCCGAATGCGTAGCCAGCCTGAGCTTAATAGGTGCCCTGACCGAGCCGTCCCAGGCAGCGCGTACCGGCCTACTGGCACGGGCGGCAAATGCGCGCAGCCAGGGTATGCAAGGCATCGCAGACCAGATCATCGCTTCGGCATTGGCGCCGTGCACGCTTTCAGAAAAAAGTGCTGCCGTGGCTTTTGTGCGCGAATCGCTGATGCGCCAATGCCCCGAGGGCTATGCCAAGTGCTGCGAAGCCCTGTCGGTTGCGCAATTGCAGGATGTGCGCAAGATAAGCGCACCCACCTTGCTGCTCACCGGCGACTGCGACCCAGTCGCCCCGGTCAGCATGGCGCAGCAATTGTGCGACGCCCTGCCCCACGCCACCTTGCGCGTGCTGGCCGATTGCGGCCATTGGGCCACGCTAGAGCAGCCGCAGGCCTGCGCCAGCGCGCTTGAAGCCTTTATTCGCAGACACAATATTTAAGCCTTTCTGACCAACGCCAAGAACCCCACGGAGACAAGCATGGACGACCACAACAGCAGATGGAACGGCAGCGCCGCAGACAGCACTTTGTTTACCAATGTGCGCATCCTGGATGCGACCGGCGAATACCCCTACACCGGTGAAGTGCTGGTGCAGGGCAATCGCATCAAGCGCATCACGCGCGGCGGTTCGTCCTTTGGTGCACCGAGCTCCGGGGCGGCGGGCACGGTCATCGACGGCATGGGCGCCACGCTGATGCCGGGCATGATCGATGGGCATTTGCACCTGTCCTGGAACAACGCGCCGGGCATTGAGCCGGTGCAAATGATGGAGCTTGAAGAGCACATGCTGGTGACCATGGAAATGGCCAAGGTGGTACTCGATGCCGGCTTTACCGCAGGCCGGGGCGCAGCCGCCGCCAAGCCCCGCCTGGACGTGGTGGCCAAGCGTTTTATCAACGAAGGCCGCTTCCCCGGACCACGCTATCTGGCCGCCGGGCCGGAGATCACCACCGTGGGTGGTCTGGGCGACTCGGCGCCCAGCCATATTCCGCATGAAGGGCTGAACTTGGGGATCGTGATTTCCGGTCCGGAAGAAATGCGCCGTGTGGTGCGCACCCTTATCAAGTACGGCGTAGACACCATCAAACTCAATTTGTCGGGCGAAGAGATTACCGGCATGGGCGCAGAAGAAACGCCTATGTCCGAAGAGGAAGTGGTGATTGCCGTCAAAGAAGCCAAGTTGCGTAACAAGCAACTAGCCGCGCATGCGCGCTCAGCCGGATCGGTCAAGCAGTGTGTGCGCCATGGCATTCAAAATATCTACCACGCCTCTTTTACGGACGAAGAGGCACTCGACATGCTGGAAGCGGCCAAAGCCCACCACTTGGTGGCACCGGGTATCGCCTGGCTCATCAACGTCGCCCGCCACGCCGGACCGTGGGGCATCCACCCGGGTACACCGCTCACCATCAAATACGAGCGCGAGTTGGAAGCCTGTATCGCCAGCATGAAAAAAATGCACCGCCGTGGTATCCGCATTTGCATAGGCGGCGACTATGGTTTTGCCTGGACACCGCAAGGCACCAATGCCAAAGACCTAGAAACCTTTGTCACCATGCTGGGCTTTACGCCGATGGAAGCAATTCAGGCCGCTACCAAAAACGGGGGCGAGATCATGAACATGGGCCACGAACTGGGCATGATCAAAGAAGGCTATCTAGCCGACTTGCTGCTGGTGGACGGCGACCCGCTAACTGATGTGCGCATCCTGCAAAACAAAGACCGCCTGCTGGCCATCATGAAAGACGGCAAATTCCACAAAGCCCCACGCGTCAATGACCAGCGCCGCCGCCTGATGGTATGAGCCCCTTGCAGACCACACCCACACCTTTAGTCAGTGCCACGCAGTGGCGCGGACTGCTGTGGCTGCTCGCCCTGTTGGTGCTGGCCTGGCTGGTGTTTGCGATCTGGCCTGAGTGGCTGAATATGGTCTTGATTTCTAAAAAGACTTTTATCAGCGTGGTGCTCAACGGGCTGACGCTGGGGGGTTTGTATTTTTTGGTGGCCAGCGGCTTTACCCTGATCTTCGGGCTGATGCACAACGTCAATTTGGCGCATGGATCTTTGTATTTGCTGGGTGCTTATGTGGGCTATGAAATCGCCAATGCCAGCGGCTACTGGTTGCTGGGCGTAGCCGGAGCTTTTGTGTTTGTCGGTCTAGTGGGCGTGGTGTTTCAGGTCCTGGTGTGTAGGCGCATGGAAGGTGATGACTTGCGCCAGACCTTGATCAGCATCGGTATCTCCATCGTCGCTGCGGATTTGATGCTGGCCGTCTGGTCCGGCGGCACTTACCAGATCATGGTGCCCGATTGGCTTGACGGCGCCATCACCCTACCCATCATCACCGCGCTGCGCTCCAACGGTGCGGCGGTGTACCTGTCCTACCCGTTTTACCGTATCGTGGTGCTGGCCTCGGCGGTAGTGATCGGCATCGGCCTCTGGCTGCTACTCAACCGCACGAGGGTGGGGATGATGATCCGCGCTGGTGTCGATGACCGCGAAATGCTGTCCGCCTCGGGTACCAATGTGCATCGAGTGTTTGCCATCGTCTTTGGGCTGGGCGCGGGGCTGGCTGGCTTTGCAGGCGTAGTAGGCGGCTCGGCGCTATCGGTCGCCCCGGGTGAGGACGTGCGCTACCTGCTCACTTCGCTGGTGGTGGTGATTGTGGGCGGCATGGGCTCTATCAGTGGCGCTGCTTTGGGCGCTTTGGTCATCGGCCTGGCCGAACAAGCCGGTCTGGTGTATTTCCCGACCTACGGCATCGTGCTCACCTTTGTGATCATGGTGGTCACCCTGGCCGTGCGTCCGCAAGGCCTGATGGGGAAAAGCCTATGAACGACGCACAGCTAATGCGCGCCTCCGTGGCGCCGGGCTGGGTGGAGCGCCTAGGCGTAGCCCATGTGTTGCTGGCCCTACTATTGCTGGTCTACCCCGCAGCAGCGTCGGACTTTTTCCTCACCCAAATCGGCGGCTACACCCTGATCCTGGGTACATTGGCACTATCGCTCATGCTACTCGCCGGTTACGGCGGCATGGTCAGTTTGGCGCAGATCACGGTCGCCGGTGTGGCGGGCTATTCGGTGGCTATTTTTGGCGACAACGCCACGCACGTCATGGGCTTTGGCTGGCCCTGGTGGATTGCGGTGCCCTATGCGGTCTTGCTGGCCGCGATTGCCTCGGCCCTGATCGGCTGGATTTCAGCGCGCACCGACGGCGTGTACACCATCATGATCACGCTGGCCATTGCCATGGCCATGTTTTATTTCACCCAGCAAAACTACGCGCTCTTTAACGGGCACTCGGGCTACTCGGGCCTTCAAATGCCGCAGTTTTGGGGTGTGGTCTGGCGCGACCCGCTGCCCTTTTATTACGTCTGCCTGGGCGTGGCTGTGATCAGCTATGCCGCCGTGCTGTATGCGCGCGACTCCAGCTTCGGCCTGAGCTTGCAAGCCATTCGCGACAACCCGCGCCGCATGCGCGCGATTGGCTATGACGTAACGCTACACAAAGTGTTCGCCTGGTTTTTAGCTGGTGTCATTGCCGGTTTGGCCGGCGTCTTATTGGTCTGGTTCAACGGGCGCATTTCGCCAGGAACCATCGGGGTCAATGCCGCGATTGATGTACTCATCGTCGCGGTCTTAGGCGGCATGCGCCACCCTATCGGTGCCTTTATCGGTGCACTGGTAGTAGTGCTGCTCAAAGTGTTTGCTATCGATCTGGTGGGGGCTGACCGCTTTAACACCCTTATCGGATTGGTATTTTTGGCGATTGTGTTTGCATCGCCAGATGGGCTTCTCGGGCTCTGGATACGGTTCAGATCCAAGCTCGATAAGAGGTCTATTCGACCCCCGTCGTGACTGCAACCGCAGAAGCGATTTTTTGTTTTTTAAAAAGAGGAGACTACGATGAAGATTCAACGACGTGTTCTGGCCACAGCCATGGTTGCGGCAGGCCTCTTGGGCCATGGCCTGGCGATGGCGGATGGCACCATCAAGATCGGCTTATTAGCCACTTTTGAAGGCCCATTCACCGTTTTGGGTGAAGACGGCTTGCGCGGCGCCATGGTCGCCATTGGGGAGTTCAACGGCAAAGCCGGTGGCAAGACGATTGAAATCGTGCGCGGCTCCTCGGATGCTTCGCCTGATAGCGCACTCAAAGCGGCACGTAAATTGGTAGAGCAAGACAAAGTCACCGTGCTGGTGGGCCCGCTCTCCGGCGACGAAGGCCTAGCTATCAAGGACTACGCCAAAACCCAACCCAAGGTGACCTTTATCAACGGCACCTCGGCCGCCGCAGACACTACGCTGCGCAACCCAGCGCCCAACTTCTTCCGCTATTCCACCGACGGCGCGCAGTGGATGGCCGGGCTGGGAACCTATGCCTACCAGGTCAAGAAATACAAGACCGCTGCGGTGGTGGCCGAGGACTATTCCTTCCCCTACACGCAGGTCTTCGGCTTCATGGCAGAGTTCTGCAAAGCCGGTGGGAAAGTGCCTTCCAAAGCATGGGTACCCATTGGCACCAAAGACTACGCTTCGGTGATCGCTGCGATCCCGGACAACGTCGACGCGATTTATGTGGCTCTGGGTGGTGCGGATGCGGTCAACTTCTTATCGCAATACCAGCGTGCGGGCGGCAAAGCGCCCCTGATTGGCGGCTCGATTACCGTGGACCAAACCGTGCTCACGGCCAAGGGCAAACTGCGTGACGTGCTGATCGGCACACCATCAGCAGGCCCTATCGCTGACACCAATGACACGCCCGCGTGGAACAGCTTTGTAGCAGCCTACAAAAAGCAAGCAGGCGCCTTCCCTTCGCCCTCCTTGTTCGCACACGGCTATTACGTAGACATGAAAGCCACCATCCTGGGCCTGAATGCGGTCAATGGCGACACGTCAGATGGTGGTGCCAAGCTGCGCGGCGCATTGTCCAAGCTATCTTTTGACACGCCCACCGGCAAAGTCTCGCTGGATAGCAACCGCAATGCGATTGCCGACATCTACCTGACCGAAGTGGTGTCGGGTGCCGACGGCAATCTGGTCAACAAATTGATCAAAGTGGTACCCCAGGTCAACCAGACCCTGGGTATCCCGGTCAAGGACTTCCTGGCTTTGGGCGTAGTCGGTCGCGACAACCCTAGCTGCAAGTAAGCCTTTTGCGCCACCACAGCCCTTTAACAGCATGACAACCCCTCTGCACAGCGCCGGTTCCCTGGCTTTGGAGCTTGATGGGGTGTCACGCCATTTCGGGGCGCTGGTGGCGCTCTCCGGCATTGATATGCGCATTGCCGCCGGTGAGCGGCGTGCAGTCCTGGGCTCTAACGGGGCGGGCAAGACCACCTTGTTTAACGCCATTACCGGCGACTTTTTGCCCACTTCAGGCAGCATCCGTTTTTTCGGTGAAGACATTACCGTGCTTCCGCCCCATGAGCGTATTCGCCGGGGTTTGCGCCGCACCTACCAAATTTCCCAATTGTTTGGCGGCCTTACGGTTTTGCAAAACGTGTACCTGGCCTGCCGGGGTGTATCGGGCGGGCGCTTTTCGCTCCTGCGCGTCAAGCCCAGCGACGTGACCATGGCCCAAGCCGAATCTATTTTGAAAGCCGTGCACATTGACAGCCATGCGCAAAGACCGGTGGAGAACCTCAGCCACGGCGAGAAGCGCCAGCTCGAAATTGCCATGGCGCTAGCTGGCGCGCCGCGCTTTATTTTGTTTGACGAACCGGCCGCTGGCCTGTCACCCACCGAGCGACGCGAACTGGTGGTGATATTGAACGCGCTGCCCAAGCACATCGGCTTTATTTTGATCGAGCACGATCTGGACGTGGCGCTGCGCGTGTCCGAGTACATCACCATGATGCACAACGGCAAAATTTTCAAAGAAGGCACGCCCGACGAGATCGAGGCCGATAGCGAAGTGCAGGAAATTTACCTGGGGGGCAAGCATGGCTGATCGCGGCGCCAGCAAAGCCATTCTCAAGGTCGAGAACCTGGAAGTGTTCTATGGCCAAAGCCATGCTTTGCAAGGCGTTTCACTCACCTTGGAATCAGGCATCTTGAGCGTGGTCGGGCGCAATGGCATGGGTAAGACGACGCTGTGTAAAACCATTGTTGGCCTGACGCAAGCCAGCGCCGGATCGGTGCGTATGCGTGGGCGCGCGCTGCACACCCTAGAAGCCCATGAAATCCATCGCTTGGGCGTAGGCTATGTGCCGCAAGGCCGCCGCGTCTGGCCCAGCCTGACCGTGGACGAACATTTGCGCCTGGTGGCAGGCAATAAGCAGGATGCCAGCTGGACGGTGGACCGGGTGTACGAGGTATTTCCGCGCCTGGCCGAGCGGCGCAACAACGGCGGCTCGCAACTTTCGGGCGGCGAGCAGCAGATGCTGGCCATTTCGCGCGCGCTGCTGAGCGACCCGGCTTTGCTCATCATGGACGAGCCGACCGAAGGTCTGGCACCGGTCATCGTCGAGCAGGTGGAGAAACTGCTCTACACCCTGAGCCAGGAAGGCGATATGGCGATTTTGCTGATCGAGCAAAACATCGGCGTAGCCACCGCGATCGCCGACCAGGTGGCCATCATGGTCAACGGGCGCATCCACCGCACCATGGACGCCAAAGCGCTGGCCGCCGACCGTGACTTGCAGCAACGCCTGTTGGGCGTGGGCCGCCAGGCCGAGGACGAGGGGCTGAGCGAATCGGTAGCGCAAGCCAAAGAAGAGTTAGCCAATGTGTACCGCATCGAACGCGAGGATGCAGCGGGCAGCAGCACCTTGCGCCAGATGCCTAACCGCTGGAACCTGCCCGCCGCGCAACTGCGCCCGGCGCCCGCGCCAAGCCCGCAAGCCAACGCCTCCGCGCTGTTCGCCATGCCCGAGTCCGAGCGCATGGGTCGCACCGTGTATTTGGCCGGCACCTTTGACACCAAAGGGCGCGAGCTGCACTTCATGGCCGAGCGACTGCGGGCCTTAAAAATCGCAGTCAAAACCGTGGACCTGTCCACCTCGGGTAAGCCGGCGCGCGCCGATATTCCTGCCAGCCAGGTCGCCAGTGCGCACCCTCTGGGCGCCAGCCAGGTGTTTTCAGGCGAACGCGGCGGCGCCACCAGCGCCATGGCGCAGGCCTTTGCTATCTGGATCAGTCGCGAGCGCGGCATCGGCGGCGTACTGTCCGCCGGTGGCTCAGGCGGTACGTCCATGGCCAGCGCTGGTATGCGGGCGCTGCCGGTAGGCATACCCAAGGTTATGGTTTCCACAGTCGCCTCGGGCGAGGTCGGACAGTACGTGGGGGCCAGCGATATTTTGATGTTCCATTCAGTGGCCGACGTGCAAGGCCTCAATACGATTACCGAATTAGTCCTGAGCAACGCCGCCCACGCCATGGCCGGCATGGTGGCCCAGCTACCCGATGCGCAGGCCAGCGAAGCGCGTCGCAAACTGGCCCGTCCGGCGGTTGGCCTCACCATGTTTGGCGTCACTACCCCAGCGGTGCAAGCGATTGTGAAATCGCTAGAGCTTGATTTTGATTGCCTGGTGTTTCATGCCACGGGCACCGGCGGGCGCTCCATGGAAGCATTGGTGGACTCGCGACTGATCTCGGGCCTGGTGGACCTGACCACGACCGAAGTGGCCGATATGTTGGTGGGCGGCGTGTTCGCCGCCACCGAAGATCGCTTTGGTGCAGCCATACGGACCGGCCTGCCCTACGTGGGCTCGGTAGGCGCGCTAGACATGGTCAATTTCGGGCCGGAACACACGGTGCCCGAAAAATTTCGAGGCCGTAAATTTGTGGTGCACAACCCTAGCGTGACCCTGATGCGCACCACTGTCGATGAAAACCGCGCCATGGGCCAGTGGATTGGCGAGCGCCTGAACCAAATGAAGGGGCCAGTGCGCTTTTTCTTGCCGCAAGGCGGTGTCTCGATGTTGGACGCACCGGGCCAGGCCTTTCACGACCCACAAGCCGATGAAGCCTTGTTCAGCGCCATAGAAGCCACCGTAAAGACCGGCCCACAACGTCAGGTGCAGCGCGTAGCGGGCAATATCAACGACCCCGGCTTTGTGCAAACCGTGGTGTCGGCATTCCTTTCCATTCACCCACCGATAAAGAAAAGGGCTTGAACCATGCCGCGTTTTGAGCGTCAGTATTTAATGGAACGATTCAGGGACATGCAAGCGCGCCGCGTGCCCATCATCGGCGGCGGCGCGGGTACCGGCTTGTCGGCCAAATGCGAAGAGGCCGGGGGTATCGACCTGATCGTGATTTACAACTCAGGCCGCTACCGCATGGCCGGGCGCGGCTCGCTGGCCGGCCTACTGGCCTATGGCAACGCCAACGAGGTCGTGGTGGACATGGCCCGCGAGGTACTGCCCGTGGTGCGCAGTACACCCGTGCTGGCGGGTGTCAACGGTACCGACCCATTTTGCAATTTCGACCATTTTCTGGACCAACTGATGGCCATGGGTTTTTCGGGTGTACAAAACTTTCCGACCGTCGGTTTAATCGACGGCACCTTCCGGCAAAACCTGGAAGAGACGGGTATGTCTTATAGCCTGGAAGTGGACATGATTGCCCTGGCGCACGCCAAAGGCATGCTGACCACGCCCTATGTGTTCAGCGCCGCCGATGCGCAAGCCATGGCGCGGGCGGGGGCCGACATCATTGTTTGCCATTTAGGCCTCACGACGGGCGGCTCCATTGGTGCGGGTACCGCCTTGACACTGGCCCAGTGCCCGGCGCTGGTGGACACATGGGCCGAAGCTGCCCTTGCTATTAACCCCGAGGTGCTGGTATTGGTGCACGGCGGCCCGGTGTCCGAGCCGCAGGATGCGCAATATGTGCTGCAACACACCCGCCACTGCCACGGCTTTTATGGCGCTTCGTCGATGGAGCGCCTGCCTACCGAGCGTGCCTTGACCGAGCAAACGCGCAAGTTCAAAGACATCAGCTTTGCCTGATGCGACCCTGGAGAACGCAACATGACTAGTGAAAATTTTGGCAACTTCATCCTGGCGCTGCTCATCGCCGTCATCCTTATCGTGATCGCGGTGTATGTGCTCAAATGGCTGTACCGGCTCTCGACCAAGGAAACCGCCTTTGTGCGCACCGGTTTTCTGGGCGAAAAAGTGGTGCTCAACGGGGGGGCGCTGGTCATCCCGGTGCTGCACGAGATCACGCCGGTCAACATGAACGTGATCCGCATCGAAGTGCGGCGCAATGAAACACACGCCTTGATCACCAAAAACCGCATGCGGGTCGATGTGATTGCGGAGTTTTTTGTGCGCGTTGGCTCCAGCCCCCAACTGGTAGCGGCTGCCGCACAAACTCTAGGAAGACGCACTTTCCAACCCGATGGTTTACGCGACATTCTGGAAGGTAAATTTGCCGGTGCCATGCGCACGATTGCCGCGCAAATGACGCTGGAAGAGATGCACGAGGAGCGCAACGACTATGTCAGCGCGGTGCGTGCAATGGCCAGCGAATCGCTAGCAGCCAACGGTCTGGAACTCGAATCTGTGGCACTTGTGGACCTCGACCAAACCCGCCTTGAGTTTTTTGACCCGTCCAATGCTTTTGACGCCGAGGGTCTGACGCTGCTGACGCAGTCCATTGAGAACCGGCGCAAGATGCGTAACAGCATTGAGCAAGAGACGCTGGTCGCTATCCGTACCCAAAACCTGGAGGCGCAACGCCAGGTGTTGGACATTGACCGCGAATCCGAATACGCACGCCTTAACCAAGAGCGCGAAGTGGAAGTGCGCCGGGCCAGCCAGCGCACCGAGCTAGCCCGCGAGCGGGCGCTGCGCGAACAAGAGTCCGAGCAAGCCCAAATGGCCGCGCGCGAAGCGGTGGAAAAATCGCGCATGGTGCAAGAGCGCAACCTGACCGAAGAGCGCATCCGCCTAGAAGAAGATGCGCAGCAACGTGAGATGGCGCGCCGCCGTGCCATCGAAGAAGTGGAAACCCGTAACCGCGAACTCACGGAGCGCGAGCGCATCGCCTCCGAATTGGCGCTCCAAGGTGCACGTATCGCGCGCGAGCGTTCCCAGTCGGAGATGGAAATTCAGGCTAAGAAGAGCCTCGAAGTGGTGGATCTGGAACGCCAGATCACGCTGGCAGAAAAAGCCGTCCTGGTTACCCAGGCCGAGACTGAAAAGCGCAAAGCCGAAATTGCATCGCAAACCGCTACCGAAGCCGAGCGCGTGCAGCAAGAGCGCGGCTTGGACGAAATCCGCATCGCTCGCGAGCGCAATTTGCAAGCGCTGGAATTGGCTAAGCGCCAGTCCTTTGAGGAGGCTGAAATTCAAGCGGGTGAAAAAGTAGAGCAAGCGCGCATCCTGTCCAAGCGCGGGCTGGACGAATCGCGGCTGGTGCAGGCCAGCGAATTGCGCAAGCTCACCACCGAGCGCTCGACCTTGTCGGAAGTGGCCGAAATCCAAAAAGCCATCGTGATCGCGAAGAAAACCGAAGAACGTTCTGCCGCATTGGTCGCTGCTGAGGAGGCACGCGCCAAGGCCATTTCTGCCGAAGAACAAACTCAAACTGCCCGCGAGCGCGAAATGGCCGAACGCCGCAAACTGACAGAGCTGATCCACGCAGAACGCACTGCACAAGCCGAACTGATCGCCGCGCAAGGCGCCGCACAGGCTGAAAAAATTGCCGCCTCTGCTGCTGCCGAACGCTATGAAGTCGATGCCTTGGGGCAACGCCAGATCAACGAGGCGGAAAACCTGCTCTCCGAAGACGCGCGCGCCGGTCGCCTGCGCGCCAAGTTGCTGGACCACCTGGAAGGCATTGTGCGTGAGAGCGTACGGCCTTTGGAAAACATCGAAGGTATCAAAATTTTGCATGTGGACGGCATGGGTGGCGGTCAAGGTAGCGGCAAGAACGTCACCGATGAGGTGATCGACTCGGCCCTGCGCTACCGCGTGCAAGCGCCCATGATCGATAGCCTGATGAAAGAGATCGGCATCGAAGGTGGCTCTTTAGGCCGCATGACTGATGTGCTGCGGGACGCCAAAGACATCAAAGCCCTCTCGCGCGGCAAAGAAGCGGTCGCTGGCAGCAAAGCCGAGAGCGACCACCGCGACGAGGACCGCTAAAGCATGGCCACGGTATACCGCTCCTGCGTGATCGCCGCGCCGGCCGCGCAAGTGTGGCAGCTGGTGCGCGATTTCAACGCCCTGCCCGTATGGACGCCTTTTGTGGCAGACAGCCGCATTGAGATGGGTGCCCGCTCCGATCAGGTGGGATGTGTGCGTAATTTCCGACTCAAAAGTGGCGGACAAATCCGAGAAAAATTATTGGCTTTATCGGACTTTGACTTGTCCTGCAGCTATTCAATTCTGGAAAGTCCTATGGGCGTGAGCAATTACATCGCGACCCTATCGCTCACACCCATCACCGACAGCGATACCACTTTCGCGCAATGGCAAGCGGACTTTGACTGCGCGCCCGAACGTGAGGCGGCGCTGCTGCAGCAAATCGGGCAGGACGTGTTCCATACCGCCTTGAAGGCCTTGCAACAGCGCTTCGCCCGCTAAGCACGCACTAGCATGGCCCGCGTTTGCGCCAGCACCATCATTGCAGCGCCTATCGATGTGGTCTGGCGCATGCTGCGCGATTTCAATGGACATGACCGCTGGCACCCTGCAGTGGCCAGTAGCCAGATCGAGGCGCCAGAGTCCGCCGATATGGTGGGGGCAGTGCGCCGTTTTAAATTGGCCGATGGTGCGGAGCTGCGCGAGCAGTTGCTGGCGCTTTCCGACCGGGACCATAGCTTTCGCTATGGCTTGCTGACTTCTCCGATTCCCCTACACGGCTATGTGGCCACGGTACGCCTGAAAGCGGTGACCGACGGCAACCATACATTTTGGGAATGGCGCAGCGAATTTCATCCGCCGCCCGAACGCATTGGCGAACTGATTGCGCTGGTGCGCGATGGCATTTACCACGCGGGCTTTGAAGCGATACGGCGGCTTTTGATCGGGGCGGTAAGCACGCCCGCTAACTCCAAGGTCATGCCCGACCATTGGAATGCGCCCACAGGGGCGCCCCCGTCCAACGCACTGCCACCGCGCACAGCGTCTGCGGTAAACACAGGCGCTGCCGCCTCCGAGGTATGGGTCGTACAACGTGCAGCCGATGACACGCAAGATGCGGCGATCGCCGGAACGGACGGGCCGCACCCAAGCGTATTGGCCGCACCGATGCGTGAAGGCCATACCCGCGCCATCGTCGTCGATGCCTATGGCCCGCCCGAGGTGATGCAACTGCGCGAGCTGCCGCTGTCGCCGCCTGGGCCAGGACAAGTACAAATCAGACATACCGCCATCGGCGTTAATTTCATTGATGTGTATTGCCGCAGCGGTTATTTCGATTTACTCAAGCCACCGGGTACGCCAGGCATGGAGGCGGCGGGCGTGGTCGAAGCGCTGGGCACTGGGGTGCTCGGTCTACAGGTCGGTGATCGGGTGGCCTACGCCTGTCCACCGGTGGGCGCGTATTGCGATCGGCGCAATATGGAGACCGAACTATTGGTCTTGCTGTCATCGCGTGTGAGTGATGCGCAGGCCGCAGCCGGTTTGCTCAAAGGCGTGAGCGCAAGCTTTTTACTCCACGAGGTGGCGTTGCCGCGCCCCGGTAGCACGGTGCTGATCCACGCGGCGGCCGGCGGCGTGGGCCAGTTGCTGGTGCAGTGGGCCAGCCATTTAGGTGCGACGGTCATTGCCACGGCGTCCAGCGAAGACAAGCTGCGGATCGCGCAGCGTCTGGGCGCACACCACGGCATCAACTACAGCCGCGAAAATTTTGTGCAGCGGGTGCACGACTTGACCCAGGGCAGGGGTGCCGAGACTATTTTTGATGCCGTTGGCGCGGATACCTTTGCCAGCAGCTTGCAAGCGCTGGCGGTACGCGGGCACCTGGTGAGTTTTGGCCAGGCCTCCGGACCGATTGGCGCTTGCGACATCGGTGCACTGGCATCCAAATCCGTAACGCTGACACGCCCTAACTATGGCCACTACACCGACACGGCGGAGAAGCTTGCAGTGCACGCCAATCGCTTTTTCCAAGCGCTACAAGCAGGCATCTTGCAATTGGAAACGCCCAGTCCCTACCCCTTGGCCCAAGCGGCACAAGCGCACCGCGACCTAGAAGGCCGCCGGTCGACGGGCTCGCTGGTGCTGATTCCCTGACGATGTCTAGTGCCTGGCGCCGCTGGCTGAAACCCGCTTGGCGGTGATACAGTGAATGATCAACAACCCACGGAGCTTGCGCACGAACGCTTGCCCCACCGATGGAGACAACAATGCAAAACAAATCGCTCCGTGCTTTGCGGGTCACACTTTTGGCCTGGCTGGCAGTCCCGCTCATCAGCTGGGCCCAAGCCTTCCCCAACCACCCTATCACCATGGTGGTGCCCTTCCCGCCTGGCGGCCTGGCCGACATCGTGGCGCGGCCTGTGGCCGAGGCCATGGGGCGCGACCTGGGGCAACCGGTGGTGATCGAAAACCGGGGAGGCGCCGGTGGCGGCATCGGCATGGGATTGGTAGCCAAGGCCAAGCCGGATGGCTATACCGTGCTGATGGCCTTGTCCTCGTATTCGGTCATCCCCGAAGCCGATACCTTGCTGGGGCGCAACCCCATGTACGCGCTGTCCGATCTGCGCCCGATTGCGCGCTACACCGCTGACCCGACCGTGCTGGCGGTGCGCGCTGATGCGCCCTGGCAAAGTGTGAAAGACTTTGTGGACGATGCACGCAAGCGGCCCGGCGCTATCAACTACGGCTCGTCCGGCAACTACGGCACCATGCATGTGCCGATGGAGATACTGGCGCAAGTGGCTGGGATCAAGATGACGCATATCCCCTTTACCGGCGCAGGCCCTGCGGTCGTGGCTTTGCTAGGCGGGCAGATAGACGCAGTTTCCACCGGCCCGGCTACGGTCTTGCAACACGTGAAGGCGGGCAAACTGCGCGTGCTGGGGCATTGGGGCAACGGGCCCTTAGCGTCGATGCCGGATGTGCCTGCGCTCAAAGACAGTGGTTTTAACGCTGAGTATGCGCAATGGTCGGGCCTGTTTATCCCCAGCAGCACGCCTGATGCAGTAGCACAGCGCCTGCGCGCCGCAGCACGCATGGCCGCGCAAGATGCCAAGGTGCGCGATGTGATCCAAAACA
>CANFLU010000023.1 GCA_947447975.1 Comamonadaceae bacterium
AACATCACGTTGTCATTGACTTGGTGGCTGCTCTTGACCGCCTCCAAGCGCTTGCCCAGCTCCACGTACGAAGCAGCGGCCCCGAAGTCGGCGGACAAATAGGTCATGCTGGACAGCAGACGCTGCAAATTGGCTTCGTCCAGGGTTTGGGCGTAATGTTTGTCCGCAGCAAAGGCGCGTACCGACTCTTCCACATGGCTGCGAAAGGCCTGGTCGCTCATTTCCAGGCGATCCACGCCAAGCAAGGCGAAGTTGCTGGGTAGCAAATTGGTGCGCGCCAGGTTGTACAGCGCAGGCATCAGCAAGCGCTTGGTCAGGTCGCCACCGGCGCCGAAGATGACGACGGTGCACGCGGGCGCGCGCTCGCCGTGCGGTGTTTTTTCGTGTTCGATGTCTTGTGCCACGGGGTGTCCTTATGCTTTGCCGGGTTCTTTGTGGCCGCCGAACTGCTTGCGCATAGCGGAGAGCACTTTTTCAGCAAATGTGTGCTCTTTGCGCGAACGAAAGCGGGTGTACAGGGCGGCTGTTAGCACGTCAGCGGGTACGGCTTCTTCGATGGCGGCCTGGATGGTCCAGCGGCCTTCGCCCGAGTCTTCCACGTAGCCGGAGTAAGACGCAAGTTCTGGGTCTTCGGCCAAAGAAATAGCCGTGAGGTCCAAGAGCCAGGACGACACTACGCTGCCACGGCGCCAGAGTTCGGTAATGTCAGCTAAGTTCAGGTCGTAGCGCCGCTCGGCGGGAATGCTGTCCTGATTCACGCCTTTCAAAATGTCCAAGCCCTCGCCGTAGGCTTGCATCAAGCCGTATTCGATGCCGTTGTGCACCATCTTTACAAAGTGGCCCGATCCGGCAGGGCCGGTATAGAGGTAGCCGTCTTCGGCGGTGGACTTGCGGCCCTCGCGGCCTGGTGTTTTTTCGATGGTCCCGACGCCCGGCGCCAGGGTTTTGAAGATGGGATCCAGATGGTCAAAAGCGGCTTTGTCGCCGCCTATCATCATGCAATAGCCCCGGTCCAGGCCCCACACCCCGCCGCTGGTGCCCACGTCAATATAGCGGATACCTTTTTCCGACAACGCCTTGGCGCGGCGCACGTCGTCCTGGTAATTGGAGTTGCCACCATCGATGATGGTGTCACCGGCTTCGAGCAGGCCGGATAGGGTGTTTACGGTCGCCTCGGTAATCGCACCGGCGGGCAGCATGACCCAGACGGCGCGCGGTTTTTGCAGCTGGCTGATGAAAGATGCCATGTCCTGGCTGGGCGTCGCACCCTCGGTGGCGAGTTGGGCCACGCTGGCGGCGTTGGTGTCATACACCACGCAGTGATGGCCGTTGCGCATCAGCCTGCGCACGATGTTGCCGCCCATACGTCCCAAACCAATCATTCCTAGCTGCATAAGGTCTCCAATTCGTTGTAAATCGCGAAAAACGCGAAAAATAAGGAAAGTGATTATGGTGCGAATTCAAGGCAGAGCGCGGCAAGTGGCCTAGGAACCCTTTAAAAAATGCCTTTAACTGATAAAAATCTGAAATTCTCAAGCCGCTTACAGTTCTACTGCTGGCACGCGTAGCCGCTAGGGTAAATACGCTTTTTACCTAATTGTTAAACATGAGAAAAGTGATAGTATTTGAATGGATCAGTGGTCCTAGCGGCGTTTAAATATGGAAAAACCAACACACTGTCAAGTTTTAGGCATCACTAGCGGCCAGCCCGGCGTGGGTAAAACCACGGTTTCGGTCAACCTGGCCGTGGCATTACATGACATGGGCTACGCCGTCATGATTCTGGACGCCAACTCCAGCTACAACAATGCCCAAACCGCGCTAGGCACGGTCTGTCCCTTTCATCTGGGAAACTTTTTGAATGGCGACAAGTCTTTGCGCGAGATTATTTTGAAGCGCCGCTACGGCATCAATCTGGTCGCAGGCGCCTCGACCATTGAGGCCATGACCACGCTCAATCCGTCCAAGGCTTCACGGGTACTCAAACAGTTTGGCGATATGGAAAGCGAGCTCGATTTCCTGATCGTAGATATGCCGCCGGGCACCGAGCAGTCGGTGCTGTCCTTTATGGCCAGTACCAGCCGCCGGATTATTGTGGTGCGCAATGACCAAGCCGGCGTGACCGACGCCTACGCCATGATCAAGGTGCTGTGCAGCGATTTCAAGCTCGATGAAATCCACATCATTGTCAATGGCGTGACCACCGAAGCCGAAGGCAAAAAAATGTTTGATGTTCTGGACAAGATCAGCCAGCGCTTCTTGACCCGAGCGCTGCACTACCTTGGAAGCGTTTCCCAAGATGAGTTGATCATTGAGGCCGGCCAACACCGTCTGGCCGTTACTGAGCATGCGCCCACCAGCCGTGGCGCACGGGATTTCCGGCAAATTGCCGGCAAGACCAGCCACTTGGCGCTGCAAAAGTTTGTCGATGGCGGAATCGAGCACTTTATCAATCGTCTGCTGCACTTGCATGACCTGACCACCGATACTGCTTAGCGCGCTACGCGCTCTAAGCGCGCATGCACTGCCTGTTTTTTGCGCAAAGCGGCCCCTCTGTACGGCGGCAACTCCATCGGAAGGCACCGGTTGCCCTTTTGCCACACTTCATCGCTGGCACAAAGCTTGGCTAGCTTGTTTGCGCCATGTCAATTAGAATGATTTAGTCACTTCTATTTGTAAAAAATGTCAAATTCAGGCCAACACGACCACTCCTCAGCCAAATTGGGGACACTTATCCTGGGCGCTTTAGGCGTAGTTTTTGGCGACATTGGCACCTCGCCGCTGTATGCACTCAAGGTCTCGGTGGAAGCCGCAGGTGGTGCGGCCGGTGCGGATATTTCGCATACGGTACTGGGTGTCTTGTCGCTCATCAGCTGGGCCTTGGTGCTGGTGGTGATGATCAAGTATGTATTCATCATCATGCGGGCAGACAACAAGGGCGAGGGCGGTATTTTTGCGCTGACCTCGCTGGTCTCCAATGGCATGCGCGAGGGCTCGGGCGCCCGCTGGATTGTGACCTTAGCCGGCGCTTTGGGCGCCGCTTTGTTTTTCGGCGACAGCATGATCACCCCAGCCATTTCGGTGCTCAGCGCGGTGGAAGGCTTGAAGGTGCTCTCTCCCGATCTCGAGCCTTTCATTATTCCGATTTCGCTCACCCTGATCTCGGCCTTGTTTGCCGTCGAGCGCTTTGGTACCGGCAAGATTGGCATCGTGTTCGGTCCCATCATGCTGGTTTGGTTTGTTTGTCTGGGCGTATTGGGTTTGACTGAAATTTTGCAGCATCCGGCGGTTTTCGCGGCACTGAACCCTTGGGTGGGTATCAGCCTGTTGGCAGAGCATCCTGGAATTTCCATCGCGATCCTGGGTTCGGTAGTGCTGGCGGTAACTGGTGGCGAAGCCTTGTATGCGGACATGGGTCATTTCGGGCGCCAGCCGATCCAACGGGCCTGGTTGTTCCTGGTTTTTCCCTGCCTATTGCTCAATTACTACGGCCAAGGCGCTTTGCTGATCAGCGACCCGAGCGCGCTGGACAACCCGTTTTACCGCCTTGGGCCCGATTGGGCGCTGGTGCCTATGCTGATTCTGGCCTCCATGGCCACCATCATTGCTTCGCAAGCGGTGATTTCGGGCGCGTTCTCCATTGCGACCCAAGCGGTACGCCTGGGCTATATCCCGCGCCTGCGTGTCAAGCACACGTCCCCTGAGGAAATGGGCCAGGTCTATGTCTCCAAGATCAATATCTTGCTGTTTGTGGGCGTGGTGGTGCTGGTGCTCGGATTTAGAAGTTCGGAGCACCTGGCCTCGGCCTATGGCGTGTCGGTGACGGGCGCGATGGCGATTGACACGGTCCTGGCTGGCTTTTTGATGGTCGCGATCCGCGGCTGGAACAAGTGGATGTTTATCCCTTTGTTTGTGGGCCTGTTTGCTATCGATATGGTTTTTCTGGGTACCAATTTGTTCAAATTCTTTGAAGGCGGGTGGCTGCCGGTCAGCGTGGCGGGCGTGTTGATGCTGGTCATGGTGTCATGGATTACCGGGCGCGAGCGCTTGCTCAAAGCGCGCTGGGAATCGGCGACAGAACTCAAGCCCTTTTTAGAGGGTCTGAACGGTCGCCTGCCCCAGCGGGTGGCAGGAACGGCTATTTTTATGGTGCCGCACTCGAACATCGTGCCGGTGTCCTTGCTCCATAACATGAAGCACAACAAGGTGATCCACGAGCGCGTTGTCTTGATGCACATCCAGACCGTGAACGAACCCTATGTGGACGACAGAGAGCGGGTGACCATCGAGCACTTGGCGCACAATTTCCATGCGGTGGAAGTACGCTTTGGATTCATGGAAGACATGCACGTGATGCGCGCCGTGGCCTTCTTGCGGGCGCGCGAGTTCCACTTCAGTTTGATGGAAATCTCCTTCTTTGTCGGCAAAGAGCAGGTCATCGCCACCCACTCCTCGCCGCTCTTGATGGCACCATTTATTTATATGCACCGCTCCATGCAGGGTGCGTCTGAATACTTTAAGGTGCCGCTGGACCACGCTATCGAATTAGGCGGCTACGTCGAGATTTAACCGCGCGCGCCATCCGCGCTTACTCAGCAGGCGCTTGGGCGGCGTTCTTTGACGGGGTGTTTAGGCCGCGACGGGAGCTTTCAAAAAATCACGCAAGGCGTCTAGCGCCTCGTCTGGCGCTTCCTGCAGCAGGGAGTGCCCGGCTTTGAGCGTGACCACTTTTCCATGGCGGGCGTGGGCTATGAGCGTTTTGGCGCCGTGTGGTGGCGTCATCTGGTCGCTGGCGCCTAGCAAAAACAGCGTGGGGCACTGCACCGCTGCCATGGCCTCGTCGCCTCGCGCATAGCTGTCGCAGGCTTTGAAACTGCGGTAAAACACATTGGCTTGGCGGTTGCTGCCCAAGACGCGGTGCATCAGCGCTTTATTGGTGCCATGTAGCCAAGTGCCAGGCCCCATCAGCGAGGGCGGTGGCGCCATCATGGACAGCGAAAACGTATTGACCATGTCGATGCCTTTGGACTGCGCGTTTTGCGCCGCATCGAGCAGGGCGGGGGAGACGCGCATGGGGTAGGCGGTGCCCACCATGGCCAGATGGCTGACCCGCTCGGGCTGTTGCGCCGCCACTTCCAAAGCGATCAATGAGCCCATGCTGTGGCCGACTAGCGCCGCTTGCTGAATGTGTAAGGCGTCCAACAGGCCAATAATGCTTTGCGCCGCTTCCTCTACCGATTCGGGCGCATTGCCACCGCTTTTGCAGTGGCCAGGCAGGTCAATGGCCAGCACGTTGTACTGGTGGTTGGCCAGATAACGGCTTTGCAGCCCCCACACACTGTGGTCATGCAGCGCACCGTGGATGAGCACGACGCTGGGTAATTCGGGCCTTAGGGGCTTGCCTGCGGTGTAGGCGTAAAGCGGGGCGTCGTTGACGGTAATCAGCACGGTAAGGTCCTTGAAGAAAAACACGCGGATGACTGCATTGTGCCCAATCGCCAAGTTGCGGTCCGCGCAAGCACAGGCACAATCTGCGCATGGATACAGCGTCGCAAGCCGAGCCCGTCGATGTCGTGGTCATCGGCGCGGGCGTGGTCGGCTTGGCGGTGGCGCGCGCCCTGGCCTTGGAAGGACGCGAGGTGTGGGTGCTCGAGAGCGAGGGCAGCATAGGCAGCGGCATCAGCGCGCGCAATAGCGAAGTCATTCACGCCGGTATTTATTACCCGCAGGGCTCGCTCAAAGCACGCTTGTGCGTGCAGGGCCGCCAGCAGCTCTATGCCTACTGCCAAGCGCGTGGCGTCGCATTCCGCCGCTGCGGCAAGTTGTTGGTTGCCACCAATGCATCCCAATGGGCAACGCTGGCGCAGGTGCAGGCAGGGGCATTGGCCAACGGAGTAGATGACCTGCAATTGCTAAGCGCCGCGCAAGCAATAGCCTTGGAGCCAGCGCTGGCATGCCACGGCGCGCTGTGGTCGCCCAGCACCGGTATCGTGGACAGCCATGGGCTGATGCTGGCGCTGCAAGGTGATATCGAGCATGCGGGCGGACAGGTGGTGCTGCAGGCTGCGGTTGACAAAGTAGCGCTATCGCAGTCCGGTCGCCACCGGGTCTGGACGCGGGACGGCACCTGTTTGGCTGCGCGTGCCGTGGTGAACGCGGCAGGCTTATCCGCTGCGGCGCTGGCCAGGCGCTTTGCAGGCTTGGCGGCGCACCATGTGCCGCGCGAATTTTTTGCCAAAGGAAATTACTTTTCGCTTGCGGGCAAAGCGCCTTTCCAAAGACTGGTGTATCCGCTGCCAGAGCCCGGCGGGCTAGGCGTGCACCTGACGCTGGACCTAGCCGGTCAGGCCAAGTTTGGCCCGGATGTGCAATGGGTGGATGACGCGACCGACTACAGCGTCGACCCGGCACGTGGCGCGGCGTTTTATACGGAGGTCCGTAAATACTGGCCCGCTTTGCCCGAGGGCGCTTTGCAAGTGGCCTATGCAGGCATTCGCCCCAAGATCAGCGGGCCAGGTCAGGCAGCGGCGGACTTTTGCGTGCAAGGCCCGCAAACCCACGGCGTGCCGGGCCTGGTCAATTTATTTGGCATCGAGTCCCCAGGCCTGACCAGCGCGCTGGCCTTGGCGGAACTGGTGTACGAGCTGCTAAAGGAATAGGCAAAGCCCGGCGGCTTAGGCCGCTTTTTCCGCAGCCTTCAAGGCTTTTTTCAGGTCGTCGAGTAAATCGTCGGGGTCTTCCAGGCCGATGGACAGCCGGATGGTGCCCGGTCCAATGCCAGCGGCCTGCAGGGCCGCGTCGTCCATGCGAAAGTGCGTGGTGCTGGCGGGGTGGATCACCAAGCTGCGGCAGTCACCCACGTTGGCCAGGTGGCTGAAAATCTTCAGGGCTTCGATAAATTTTTGACCTTGCAGGCGCGAGCCTTTGATGTCAAAACTAAATACCGAGCCGGCCCCGCGCGGCAACAGCTTTTTGGCCAAGGCGTGGCTCACATGGCTCTCGAGCATCGGGTGGCCCACGCGCGCGACCATGGGGTGGCTAGCCAAAAACTGCACCACTTTTTCGGTGTTACTCGCGTGGCGCGCCATGCGCAGGGGCAAGGTTTCCATGCCCTGCAAAATGAGCCAGGCGGTGTGCGGGCTCATGCAGGCGCCAAAGTCGCGCAAACCCTCGCGCCGGGCGCGCAGCAAAAATGCGCCCACCGTGCTTTCCTCGGTAAACACCATGTTGTGAAAACCGGCATAGACCGCGCTGAGCTCGTCAAATTTGCCCGAGGCATCCCAGTCAAAGCGGCCGCTGTCCACCACCACGCCGCCCACCACCGTGCCATGGCCGGACAAAAACTTGGTGGCCGAGTGGTACACGATGTCCGCCCCATGGTCAAAGGGCTTGATCAGCCAGGGGGAGGTGAGGGTGGAGTCCACCAGCAGCGGTACGCCCTGGTCGTGGGCGATGGCGCTGACGGCTGCTATGTCCAGCACGTCCATGCCCGGATTGCCCACGGTTTCGCCAAAAAATAATTTGGTGTTGGGGCGCACGGCAGCGCGCCAGGCGTCCATGTCATTGGGGTTCACAAAAGTGGTTTCTATGCCAAAGCGGCGCAGCGTGTAGTGCAGCAAATTGTGCGAGCCGCCGTACAGCGCGGTGGACGCCACGATGTGCGATCCCGCGCCCATCAGCGTGCATATTGCTAAGTGCAGGGCCGCCTGCCCGCTGGCGGTGGCGATAGCGCCTATGCCACCCTCTAGCGCAGAAATACGCTGTTCGAACACCGCGTTGGTAGGGTTGCTGATGCGGCTATAGACATGGCCGGCGCGCTCCAGATTAAAAAGCGCGGCGGCCTGGTCGCTGGACTCGAACACAAAGGAAGTGGTGAGGTGAATGGGCACCGCGCGCGAACCGGTGGCATCGGGCACGGCACCGGCGTGCAGGGACAGGGTGTCAAAACCGGGATCGGCATATCCGCTCATAAGAGGTTCTCCAAAGTGCTGCGGGACATTGGACTGGCAAGTGTGCAGACACACTCTGCTGCGCCGCGTTCAAAGCCGCGATTGTGGGCTATATTCGACGCGTGGCCTGTCGCTGCGCCCAGCGCAAAGCCGGCCGAACGAAAGGAAGCCCCATGAAAGTCAGCGATATTCTGCGCGTCAAAGGCGGAACCCTGTTTACGGCGACGCCGGACGAGCCCCTGGCGCACGCGGTGCAGATGATGTCCGAGCGCGACATTGGCTCGCTGGTGGTGATGGAGCATGGCGACCTGGTGGGCATGCTCACCTTTCGCGAAGTGATCCAAAAAATCGTGCAAAACGGCGGCAATATTGGCGGCACCCTGGTGCGCAGCGCCATGGACGACGCGCCCCTGACCTGCACCATGGAAACCGAGATGGATGAAGTGCGCCGCATGATGCTGGACCGCCATGCGCGCTATATGCCGGTGATGGACAAACGCATGCTCATGGGCGTGATCAGCTTTTACGACGTAGCCAAGGCCGTAGTCGACAGCCAGAACTTCGAAAACAAAATGCTCAAGGCCTACATCCGCGATTGGCCAGGGCAAGAAGAGGGCACGAAGCCGGCCAATTAAGGCGGTGCGCCGCTCAGGGATAATCGCCCCATGAGCGGAAACACCTTTGGACACCTCTTCGCAGTCACCAACTTTGGTGAATCCCATGGCCCTGCCATCGGCTGCGTGATCGATGGCTGCCCGCCGGGCATGGATTTAAGTGAGGCGGATATCCAGGGCGACCTGGACCGGCGTCGACCCGGCACCAGCCGCCACGTGACCCAGCGGCAAGAGCCCGATCAGGTGCAAATCTTGAGTGGCGTGTACCAAGGCAAGACCACCGGCTCGCCGATAGCCCTGTTGATCCAGAACACCGACCAGCGCAGCAAAGACTACGGCAATATCCTGGAAACCTTCCGCCCTGGGCACGCTGATTTCACCTATTTCCGCAAGTACGGCTTGCGTGACCCGCGTGGCGGCGGACGCTCTTCGGCGCGCATGACAGCGCCCATGGTGGCTGCTGGCGCGATGGCAAAAAAATGGTTGTTAGCGCACTGCGGCACCCAGTTTCGCGGGTGTATGACCCAGTTGGGGGATCTGCCGATCGGGTTTGAAAGCTGGGACCATGTGCCGCACAACCCGTTTTTTGCGCCGATAGCCGATGTACAGGCGCTGGAAGACTATATGGATGCGCTGCGCAAGTCAGGCGACTCCTGCGGCGCGCGCATCCGCGTGACGGCCACCGGTATGCCGGTGGGCCTGGGCCAACCTTTGTACGACAAGCTGGACGCCGACATTGCCTACGCCATGATGGGCATCAATGCGGTCAAGGGTGTGGAAATGGGCGCCGGTTTTGCCAGCGTGGCACAACGCGGCAGCACGCATGGCGATTCGCTCACCCCGACCGGCTTTGCCAGCAATAACGCTGGTGGCGTGTTGGGCGGCATCAGTACCGGACAAGATATCGAGGTGAGCATTGCCATCAAGCCCACCAGCTCTATCCTGACGCCGCGCGACACGGTGGATGTGCAGGGCACACCTACCCAGGTGGTGACCAAGGGTCGCCACGATCCCTGTGTGGGCATACGTGCCACGCCCATCGCCGAGGCCATGTTGGCCTTGGTGGTGATGGAGCATGTGTTGCAGCACCGCGCGCAATGTGGCGAGTTAGCCAGCGCTTTACACCCACTGCCTTGAGTTTCCCGACCCCCCCCGGAGCGCCCATGAAAACCGTGATGATTTTGAACGGCCCCAACCTGAACCTGCTGGGCACCCGTGAGCCGCAGGTCTATGGCAGCCAGACCCTGGCCGATGTGCAAGCCCTGTGCGAGCGCGCCTGCGCGGCCAATGGCTTTGCCCTGGATTTTCGCCAGAGCAACCACGAAGGCGAGCTGGTCGATGCGCTGCACGCCGCCGGGCGCATGCACGGGGCAGGCACATTGGCCGGTGTGGTGCTTAACGCCGGTGCCTATACGCACACCAGCGTGGCCCTGCATGACGCCATCAAAGGCACGGGCGTGACTTTGATCGAGTTGCACATCAGCAATGTGCATGCCCGCGAGGAGTTCCGCCACCATTCGTATATCTCTCCGGTAGCCAAGGCGGTGATGTGCGGTTTTGGTGTCAATGGCTATGCGCTCGCGGTCGCAGGACTGGCGGGAATGCAATAATATTAATTGAAGTGAAGCTTACAATTAACCCGCTATCTCATTGAAATATATAAATATTTTTCAAATCATCTTTTCTAAAGCGATCCCCCATGTCTATAAAAATGAAAATCGACTTTGTCTCCGACGTAGCCTGCCCTTGGTGCGCGGTCGGGCTGGGCGCGTTGGAGCAAGCGATAGAAAGGTTGGGCGATGAGGTCAAGGTCGAATTGCAGTTCCAGCCCTTTGAACTGAACCCCGATATGCCGCCCGGTGGACAGGATTTGGACGAGCATCTGACCGAGAAATACGGCTCTACCCCCGAGCAGCGGGTGGAAATCCGCGACACCATCCGGCGCCGGGGCGAAGAGGTCGGCTTCGCCTTCAGCGCGGAAGGCCGTGGACGGATTTACAACACCTTGGACTCCCACCGTTTGCTGCATTGGGCGAAATACACGGGCCGTCCCGGCGCGCAATATGCGCTCAAAAAAGCGTTGCTGGAGGCATATCAGGGGCGGGCGGAGAACATTGAATCTCCCGAAGTGTTGCTAGCCGCCGTCGCCAAAGTGGGTTTGCCGGTAGGCCAAGCCCGCGCCTTGCTACAAAGCAAGGAATATGAAACCGAAGTGCGCGCGTTGGAAGAGTTTTATCGCCGAGCCGGCATCCACGCGGTGCCTGCGGTCATCATCAACGACCGCCACTTGATCTCAGGCGGTCAGCCTGCGGATGTGTTTGAACGCGCCTTACGCGAAATCGCCGCCGCGACGCTTTAAACAAGCCGCGCAACCGCCCTGGCGGCAAGCTAGGCGGACGCCGCTAGGGCACGGGCGATGGTGTTGCGTTTAACTCGGGTTTTAGGGCAGGGCGTACCTAGCGCAAACCAGCTACGCACGTCCTCCTCCAATGCCAAACCATGCATAAAGTTGTAAATCGCTTTTTTCAAGCCCAGCCCCAGGCGATCGTGGTCCACACCGCTGGGGTCGCTAAAGCCGATATCGTTGCGGGCAAAGCCAGCAAACGGTGTTTCTTGCAGCGCCACACCATAGGCCGTGGGGTCCAAGCCCACCGGTGAATGCACCGTGCAAGTAAAGCGATGGAAAAAACCGCTTTGGATGCAGCCAGTTTCAAAGAGTTGGCGCACGTACTCCAGCGCGTCCACCGTCTCTTGCACGGTCTGGGTGGGAAAGCCGTACATCAGGTAGGCGTGGACCAAAATGCCGGCCTCTGAAAAGCCTTTGGTCACGCGCGCCACTTGCTCTACGGTTACGCCTTTTTTCATGAGTGCCAGCAGTCGGTCTGAAGCCACCTCCAGCCCACCGGACATGGCGATACAGCCACTTTGGGCTAACAACTCGGCCAGTTGCGGTGTAAAGTTTTTTTCAAAGCGGATATTGCCCCACCAGGAAATGTGCAGCTTGCGGCGCAGCAGTTCTTGTGCCACGGCCTTGAGCATTTTGGGCGGCGCTGCCTCGTCGACAAAATGAAAGCCGGTCTGCCCGGTCTCGGCCACGATGGCTTCGATGCGGTCCACCAAGGTCTGCGCGGTGGCGGTTTCGTAGCGGCCTATATAGTCCAGACTGACATCGCAAAAACTGCATTTTTTCCAGTAACAACCCTGGGCAATCGTCAGCTTATTCCAGCGCCCGTCGCTCCACAAGCGGTGCATCGGGTTGAGCATGTCCAGTAGCGACAAATAGCGATCTAAGGGCAGGCCGTCCCAAGTGGGTGTGCCCACCTCCTCAAACGCAATATCCGGCTCTTGCCATTGCATGTAGCGCACGGCATGGCTGCCCGCATCACGCACAAAGGTGCGCACCAGGCGCTCTGACGCACGTTTGCCTTGCACATGTTCGAGCAGCGCCAGCAAGGGGCGCTCGCCCGCGTCCAGGCAAACAAAGTCCACATAGTCAAACACGCGCGGCTCGCTGAGCTGGCGCAATTCGGTGTTGACATAGCCTCCGCCCAAGGCAATGCGCACGTGCGGGCTGTGCGCCTTGATGCTTTGCGCGATCCGCAGCGCACCGTACATAGCCCCCGGAAAGGGAACCGAAAGCACGACCACATCGGGCTGGTGCTTTTGCAATGCGGCTAGCGTCAATTGATGCAAGACCGTATCCATCAAATGCGGCGCTTGCGCCAGGGCCTGGGCCAGCGGCTCGAAGCTGGCCTGACTGGCCGCCAGTGACTCGCCGTAGCGCACAAATTCAAAGCGCGGGTCGATGGCGTCGCGCAGCACGTCGGCCAGGTCATTGAGGTAGAGCGTCGCGAGGTGCCGCGCCCTGTCGTTTTGCCCCAGCGCGCCAAAAGCCCAGGCGAGCGGGTCGGGCGCGTCGCCATCGCCATACACATCGAGCGCGGCAAAACGCGGGCCTTCTGGCAAAAATCCGCGCCCCGCGATGCGGTGGCTCAGCGTCGAATCACGCCCCTGTAAAAACGCAATGACCGGGGCAATGGTGCTCTCGTAGTCCGCAAAATTGTGTAAAAAATGCTGTACGCTGGGGCTGCATTTGTGAGGGGAAAGTGTTTTTGCAACCTGGTGGACCTGCGCCAGGCCCTGCGGCGTCAACAAGGCCAGCACCAAGTCCAAGGCCAAGTCCACTTGCACCGCGTCTACGCCACGCGAGCGCAAAAAACCGGTGAGGTATGCGGTGGACGGGTAGGGCGTGTTGAGCTGCGTCATCGGCGGGATGATGCTCAGCACTCGCAGACCGACAGGCGCGGACGCTGCCATGTTTGTATCGGCCTTTGCCACGTCGGGCGCGCGCTGCTGTATCAAGGCCGCTGCGCCCATCACAGCTTAGTGTCTGCGAGGGGCACCGCTGCTATTGGCACGCTGGGCATCAAGGCTTACATGCCCGCGTAGTTAGGCCCACCGCCGCCTTCTGGCGTAACCCAGACGATGTTTTGCGTCGGGTCTTTGATGTCGCAGGTCTTGCAGTGCACGCAGTTTTGGGCGTTGATTTGCAAACGATCGGTGTTGTCGTCGTTTTTGACAAACTCGTACACACCGGCGGGGCAGTAGCGGGCCTCGGGGCCAGCGTACTTTTGCAAATTGATATTCACCGGCACCGAGGCGTCTTTCAAGGTCAGGTGCGCTGGTTGGTTTTCTTCGTGGTTGGTGTTGCTGATGAACACGCTACTGAGGCGGTCAAAGGTAATTTTCCCGTCCGGCTTGGGGTAAATAATGGGTTGGCATTGCGAAGCCGGCAACAGATGCGCATGGTCCGGCTTATCGCGGTGCAGCGTCCAAGGGATATGGCCGCGCAATACAAATTGCTCCACGCCATTCATTACCGTGGCGACCGTCAGGCCTTTTTTGAACCAGTTTTTGAAGTTGCGGTCTTTGTGCAATTCGGCGTGCAGCCAGCTGCGTTCAAAAGCCTCGGGGTAGGCGCTCAGCTCATCATGCTGGCGACCTGCCACCACGGCATCAAACGCGGCCTCACCGGCCAGCATGCCGGTCTTGATGGCGGCGTGGCTGCCTTTGATACGGCTCACGTTCAGGAAACCGGCATTGCAGCCGATCAGGGCGCCGCCGGGGAACACGGTTTTGGGCAGGGACGATAGACCGCTGGCGTTGATCGCCCGCGCGCCATAGGAAATACGTTTGCCATGGGCTATGCCTTTGGACGCGTCGCCTTCTAGGTACCAACGCACATTCGGGTGCGATTTCCAACGCTGAAATTCTTCAAACGGGCTCAGGTAAGGGTTGGTATAGCCCAGGCCGGTGATAAAGCCCATGGCGACTTTGTTGCCCTCTAGGTGGTACAAAAATGCGCCGCCGTAAGTCATCTCGTCCATAGGCCAGCCGGCAGTGTGCATCACAAACCCAGGCTGGTGGCGCTGGGGATCAATTTCCCAGACTTCTTTGATGCCGATACCAAAGCTTTGCGGGTCCTTGCCTGCGTCGAGTTTGTATTTGGCGATGAGCTGCTTGCCCAGGTGGCCGCGTGCGCCTTCGGCAAACACCGTGTATTTGCCCAGCAACTCCATGCCCAACTGAAAGTTGTCGCCGGGCTCGCCGTCTTTGCCAATGCCCATATTGCCGGTAGCCACGCCTTTGACCGCGCCTCGTTCGGTGTACAGCACTTCGGCCGCGGTAAAGCCGGGGAAGATCTCCACGCCCAGACTTTCTGCCTGCTCGGCCAACCAGCGCGTCACATTGCCCAGGCTGACGATGTAATTGCCATGGTTGTCCGCAAAAGGCGGCAGCAAGAAATTGGGCATGCGAAACGCGCTTTTTTCACCGAAGAACATGATGGCGTCGTCGGTGACGGGCTGGTTCAGCGGCGCACCGCGCGCTTTCCAATCCGGGAACAACTCGGTCAGCGCCTTGGGGTCCATGATGGCGCCCGACAAAATATGCGCGCCTGGCTCCGAGCCTTTTTCCAGCACCACAACCGAGACCTCTTTGCCCTGCGCGGCCGCCATTTGCTTGATACGGATGGCGGTGGACAAGCCGCCCGGGCCGCCGCCGACGACGACCACGTCGTACTCCATAGATTCGCGGGGGCCAAATTGGGCCAGGATGTCTTGAGGGCTCATGAAAATCTCGCTGGAATAGAAAGAGAGGGCGCGGCGCCTATGACTAGCCGCACTCTGCGGCCATGGCTAGGCGGTCACTCAGCAGATTTTATGCCCTGTGCCCAGGCCCGGCACTGTCGCCATGCGTGGTTTGGGGACAAAGACCAAGGGCGCACGATGCGCCCTTGCTTGCTTACTTTGCGCAATGCGCCGCTTTTAGCGCGGTGCCAAGCGGATGGCGCCGTCCAGACGGATCACTTCGCCGTTGAGCATCTCGTTTTCGATGATGTGCTTGGCCAGCTTGGCATAGTCTTGCGGCGTGCCCAGGCGAGAGGGGAAGGGCACGCTGGCGGCCAATGCGTCCTGCACGTCTTGGGGCATGCCAAACAACATGGGCGTGCCAAAAATGCCGGGGGCAATCGTCATATTGCGGATACCGTTGCGCGATAGATCGCGGGCGATGGGCAGTGTCATGCCCACGATACCGCCTTTGGATGCGCTGTACGCGGCCTGGCCGATTTGGCCGTCATAAGCCGCCACCGAGGCGGTAGAAATCATGACGCCACGCTCGCCGGTCGCTTCGGGTTCGTTTTTGCACATGGCGTCGGCCGCCAGGCGGATCATATTGAAGCTGCCAATCAGGTTGACCGTGATGCATTTGCTAAAACTACCCAGGGTGTGGGCGCCGTTTTTGCCCACGGTTTTTTCGGCGGGGGCGATGCCGGCACAGTTCACCAGGCCCATGAGCTTGCCCATGGAAACCGCCTTGGCCACCACGGCCTGGCCATCGGCATCGCTGCTGACATCGCAACGCACGAATGCGCCACCGATTTCTTGGGCAATCGCCTCACCCTTGTCGGCCTGCATATCGGCGATAACCACCTGGCCACCATTGGCCGCCAGCATGCGGGCGGTCCCTTCACCCAGACCCGATGCGCCGCCAGTGACGATAAATACTTTTCCTGCGATGTCCATGAATAACTCCGTGATGGTGTGAAAAAAGGGGTGGCCGGGCTGCGGGCTTGGAGGCCGTCCGAGTCATTGGGCATGCCTGCAGCGGCTTGGGCAAACACGGAATTATCCGGTAAGCGAGTGGACGTTAGCCTGACAGGGCCCGAGCCTGGGCGACTCCCGGCCTCTGCGATGGTGAGTTTCCATCACGCCCGGAGCTGCTGCTATACTCTGCGGCTGAATTTCAGGCGCATAGCTCAGCTGGTTAGAGCACCACCTTGACATGGTGGGGGTCGTTGGTTCGAGTCCAATTGCGCCTACCAACAATACCCTTAAAGATCAACGACTTACGATTTTTAGCCCCGATTTTGGGTGCGTTTTGGGTAGAAAAAGTTTTTCCGGGTCGTCGCCCGCACCCCTCATAGCTGCTTCCATCGCGGCCCTTTGAACCCCCTTGTCGGCACCCAGAATCCAGCGGGAATAGACCTTATGGAGCATTTTGGTGTTGACATGCCACATCTGGGTCGAGATGTGCCCAGAGCCACGTCATTTCACTGAATCACCGATTTGACATAATGGCTGAAACAGCTATTATGGCTGTAACACTGAATAACTGAGGTAATGAACATGCTCACTATGACATCTCTTGCTGCCCAAAACCAATTTGGCACGCTCATTGACGCATCCCAACGCCAGCCGGTCGCGGTCACCCGCAGAGGCCGCCCCGTGGCCGTCGTCCAATCGTACGAGGACTACAAGGCATCCACCCAGACCATTCCCTTGCATGTCGCCGCGCTGATTAGTGAAAACTACCCGCTTCACGGGAAAGATGCTGGGGAGGCGATGCGCATGCACCTCGGGAAAATGAGCAATAAAGCCGCTGAAGATGGCTTGACCGAAGACGATGTCATGCGCATGCTCAATGAAGACTGAACCTGCGTTCATCGTTATAGACACCAACGTCTTAATTAGCGCGGGCTTGCTCCCACAATCAATGACTGCTCAAGTCCTCGCGTTAGCCATAGAGCATTTCGTGATTGCCCAGAATCAGGATACCTGGCATGAACTGGAAACCCGCATTGCCAGGCCCAAGTTTGATCGCTACTTCGGCGAATCAGGCCGTTTACGACATCTGGTTCAAATCGCGCAATCAATCCAGCGCTTTGAAATATCGTCTTCTGTGGCGGTCAGTCGAGACAAAACCGACGACAAGTTCATTGAGCTCGCCATCGATTCAGGTGCAACTATCCTCATTTCAGGCGACCCTGATTTGAAGGATGTGAAAACCTATAGGGGAGTCGCAATACTCTCGCCCGCTGAATTTTTTGAGCGCTTCAATCCTTGATCAGTAATCCAACATGTCATCCGCTAGGGGCAATCCCAGACCTAGCTCGGTCCACACGGTGTCAAGCAGTAAACAGCCAAGCCGCCGGCCATGCAGAGAGTGCATCAACACTGCCTCAATTGCGTCTACCAAAAGGAATAGCTGGGGTTAAAGCTAGTGCTAATTGAGGGGAATGGAGGGTGTTTCAAGGGGAATACCCTTAATGAAGAGTGCCCCTGTAGCCCCCTGAATTCCCCTCAAAAGTAGCTTCGAGTCCAATTGCGCCTACCAAGATACCTAGCGAAATCAAGCACTTGGCTGAAACGCCCGGTGCTTTTTTTAGGTCAGAACGGGAGAATCCGGTATCAGACGGCCGCGACCGATGCTGAACAGCAGAATGCCTGATGGTTAAAGCGCGCTGAGATACGCCCCTGCATCTTTGCCTCAGCAGACGGCATGCAGATCTACCCCATAAACCCCAAATTCGTAGGATAGTCGGGACGACCCGCCCCAAGGCCGAAATTCTTCAAGTTGGGCAGCAGCATGGCCATTTCGCTGTCCGCCACGCCGAACCAATTGGCAAGCGTGGCGGCGTATTGGTCGACTGCGGTACTTGGCAGCAAACGGCCTTGCCCGACATGCCATTGGTCATCGGGCGCAGCGGTGTCGCTGATGCTGATCGGTGGCGCCGATCCATAAAACGCTGCGCCCTTGACGGCTCCGCCCACCATCAGGTGGTGCGAGCCCCAACCATGGTCGGATCCGTCGCCGTTAGAGGCCAAAGTCCGCCCGAAGTCAGAGGCAGTAAAGGCGGTGACCTGCTTGTCCACACCCAATTCCACTGTCGCTTGATAAAAGGCCGTCATAGCTTCGTCGACTTGTTGCAGCAAGGGCGCGTGCTTGGTGTTGAGGTAATCGTGCAGGTCAAATCCATTGAGCGAGACCATGAAAACCTGCCGCTTGGCACCCAGGCTGCCACGCGCGCCAATCAATCTTGCCACCATTTTGAGTTGGTCAGCCAGTGAGTTTCCTGCTGGAAACGTAGTATTCAAATTCACGGTGGACAGGCCTTGCGCCACTTTGGCTTGCGCCGTGATACCGCGTTTCATTACGATGTTGTACTCGTTTTCCAGTACATGCTTACGTGGTTGTTGCAGCATGGCGGCAAACGCTTCGCGTAATTGCGCTTGGTAGAAAAAATTATCACTCAAGCTCAGGTTGCGCACGGCTATCGCGCCGCTGGTGCTGCACTGGTATTGCAGCGCCGTGTCGCCCGATAACAGGACGTTATTGCCGGTGAGTGATATGCAGGTGAACAGCGAGTCGGTGTTATTGCGCAATGAGAGGTCTCCCATCTTGCCGCCCCAGCCGATGGTGGAGCCTTCGGGCGATGAGGATTGCCATACCGATTGCTGATCGTTATGCGAAAACAATTTTGGCGGTAACGGGTATTTGGTTCGATCGCTGGAGTTGTATTGGGCCCGGGTTAAGGGCACGACCAAGGGGCCTACATTCAGTTGCACGGCGGCTTTACCCGTATTGAATAAATTGGCTAAGCCCTTCATGGCCGGGTTGAGCGCATACTGCCGCCCGCCAGGCAAAGCGATGTATGGCTTAAGGGCTGTGGTCACCAGGGCGGTTTTGTCAAGCACCATGCCGGTGGTACTCCCCGAGCCGGCTGCGCGAATGGTGGCGTACTTGGTATAGCTCGCATCGTCGTAGGCCACCAAGGTGTTGGCGTAGTCATTGCCCCCAAATAAAAACACGCATACCAAGGCTTTGTAGTCGGTGGCGGTAAAGGCTGCCGCCTCGCCCATGGCCGTCAGGTTGACAAGCCAGGGGGCGGCTAGGCCGGTAAGGGCAGTTTGGCTGCTACGACGCAAAAAGTCGCGGCGGGAGGGATAGCGGTTTAAATCGTCCATGGCGAGGCCCTTATTTTTGAACCAGGTATTCAGAGCAGCACATAACAAACATGATCGCCTTAGCCACATAGCTGCGCTTGGCGTTGTCGGAACTTTTGCTGTTACTGGTGTCGTAGCTCAGGGCATCCACCATCATGGTGACCGTTTCTGTGGACAATTGTCCTGCGCACAGCAGCAGGTTGAGCCGGTTGATCAAACCCGATGGATTACCCACCAATGCCAGCTCCGCGCTGTAATCGGGAACGATGTCAGGGCCATCGGTGCTGGTAGCGTTTTCGGGCGAAGTAATTAACTCCGGTGCGCGCACCCACATGCCCTGGTATAAAAAATTCTGCAGGTAATTGATGTAGGAGGCGGTAGTGCTTTCATTTGCCAGTTGAAACTCCGGCGCCGTGGACTTGGTGACGGCCATAGCCGTGGAGGGAGGCACATACCCGGGCCTGAAAAAATTGAACACCGAAGGCGCTTGCAATGGGCTCTGGCCCAAGGCATCCACCGCCGAGTAATTGGGGTTGCCGATCTTCCAGGTGCCCTTTAGCGAGGTGGCTTTAAAGGTGCGGGCCCATTGGGCAGTGCGCACCATGGGCTCTCGCAATTTGCCAAAGGTGGTCGACGTTAAGCCAGCCGCGCTGGTGGCTTCGGAATCGAGCAAGATGGCTTTGAACACGGCGGCCAAATCGCCGCGTACGCCATTACCGTTGTTGTTAAATACCGTGGCGACGCGAGCCACATAGGTAGGCGTTGGGTCAGAGCACACCAGCCGCTGAATCATTTGCCGACTAAAAAACGGTCCCACATTGGGGTGGTTGAACAGCGTGTCTAGTGCAATCTTGAGTGCGGCTTTACCGTCCGTGCCGGCTGGCACCACAGATCCCAAAAATTCCGCGCGCAAAGCGGAATGGCGGCTGGCATTGAGCACCATGGGCCTGCGGGTGTATCCCACGTTGCGCAAGGTGTAGGTAGGCGCTACCGCGCTTTGCGAATAGCCCTCGGAGTTGTCAGACTCGTAACCGGTGAAGACCCGGGCTAGGTTGGATACATCGGTCTGGGTGAATGTTTCGATGGGCTGACCGTTGGTGCCCAACTTGGGCGTACCGTCTAGATTAAGTTGCAGCAAGCCAATACTGAAGAGTTGCATCACCTCACGGGCGTAATTCTCGTCTGGCAAGCGGCCGCTTGCAAGGTCCTCTTTTTGGTTGCCCAAGGTGTTGAGGTATTCGCCCATAGCGATGTTGAGCGTGATGTCCTCTAGTAGCGTTCTGAAGTTACCAAACGCGTTTTTACACAGCACATCCCAATAGGCACCCATGGCGAATTGGGGCCAACTGATTGTCCCCACACCTGCACCGCTTACAACGAAAAACTCAGATAAAGCCAGCGCCACACGCCTACGAACCCCGTCCGGTGCGGCCATAATTTGGTACCAAGCCATGTAGTTGGACTGGTACTCCATTTCATAGAACTTGTTTATGTCGATCACGCCGTAGCCGCGTTGCATCAGCCAGTCATAGCCTCCTGTGCTTGAATTAAGCGCCATTTGTTGATCGAGCCACGCGGATGCACCTTGCGACTTCACCGCGGTAATCTCGGCTTCAGTCGAAGAAAATTGGGCGCGTTGCAAAAAGCGGGCGGCCTCATAACTGGCCAACAAAGTGGCATCGGGCAAGGCGGGAGGCGTTTGGGTGGCCGCAGCACCAGTGCCGGTCGTTCCGCCTGCGGCTCCACTCCCACCACCGCCTCCGCCACAGGCCTCCAGCAAAGCGGCTGACCCGAGGGCCGCAGCAATTGAGCGGGGCGCACTTTCCAACGCTGTATCTGTTTCGATCTCTGCCATGATAGGTTTCCATGAGCCAACTCAGGTTAGCTTTTTGACACGAGTTTATGAGTTTTACATGTTGGTTCCTTCAGGCGGTCCTGGCGCTGCACTCAGGTCCGACTTTTCCTCAAGCCCAAGGCCATCACCGTCGCCACCACAATCAGCGCGCCAATCACCTGAATCCAGGATATTTTTTGGTCCAGAAAGGCCCAGGCCATCATCAGGGCGAAAACCGGCTCAACGTTCATGATGGCCGAATTGCCGACCACGCCCAGGCGCGGCAGCACGGTAAACATGATGGTGAAGGCAGTGCCATATAAAAACGTGAGTAAGGCCAGGCCGATCCAACCGGCATCCGCCGTGGGAAAGTGCATGCCACCGTTGAGCTCGGCGCCCAGCGATGCCAATGTACCTACCACCAGCATGGTGGTGAAGGTGCGGACCCGCCCGTCCAGCGCACTGGCTTCGTGCTGGGTCAGTACCAGCGCCAGGCCAAAAAAAGCCGATGCGGCAAATGCAAAAGCTACGCCCACACCTATTTCCTGCCAGTGCGCCAACGCGCCCAAGCCAGATATGGCGCCTGACACATCCAGCGCCAGCGAAAGGCCCAGCAGCAAAAACGGAATCGCCAGCAGCAGAGCGCGTTCGGGCCGGTGAGCGTAGAGCGCACGCGCCCATAAAGCGGTGCTCAAGGGGTATGTGTTAAAGGCCAGCAACGCCAAAGCCACGGGCAGGCGCGCCACCGAGGAATAAATGCAGATACTTTGGGCGGTAATCACCAGCCCGATAGCTGGCAGAAAAAAACGGTGTCGCGCGCTGATTGCCCATGGCACCTGCGCACGCCACAAAACCCATGCCAGCACCATGGCGGTGACGCCGCTTCGGCAGCTAACTGCGGTGAGCACGTCTACGCCGTTATTAAAGGCAAAACGCGCCGCCACATGGTTGGCGCCCATCATCAGTGCGATCAGCAGCAGGGTGGCGAAGGCCGCGCCCGAGAGCGCTTTGGTATCTTGCATCTCAGTAGCCCATTCCCGACGGCTGGTGCTGCGCAGTTTGGCCCTTGAAACGCGCCGCCAGCCCGCGGGTGTGTTGCATCAGCAAATTGGTATCCAGACCCACGCATATAAACAGAACACCCAATTCCAAATAACGTCGGGCGAGGTCTTCGTTGGTGGTCAGGATGCCCGGCGCCTTGCCTGCGCGCAAGATGCGCGCGATGGACTCTTCAATTTGGGCCAGCACCTGCGGATGCTCGGTTTGACCGGGAAAGCCTAGCGAAGCCGACAAATCGGCCGGACCAATAAACACGCCGTCAATACCTGGCGTGGCGCAAATGGCCTCTAATTGCTCTAGTCCGAGCGCGGTTTCCACTTGCACCAACACGCAGACCTGGGCATTGGCTTCTTGCGCATAGTTGGCAATATGGCCCCAGCGCGAACCACGCGCACCCGCCATGCCGCGCATACCGCCTTGGCCATCGGCTTGCGGATAGCGCGCCGCTTGCACCATGGCGCGGGCTTGCTCGGCGCTTTCCACCATGGGTATCAACAAGGTTTGTACCCCCAGGTCCAGGTACTGCTTGACCAAGACCGGGTCGCCCACTGGCAGGCGCGCCAATACCTGGTTGCCGGGTACCCCAGAAATGGTCTGGGCCTGCGCCAGGATCGAGGGCAGGGTATTGGGCGCGTGTTCGCCGTCAATCAGCAGCCAGTCAAAGCCGGCCCAGGCACATATTTCGGCGCTCAGGGGGTTGGCCAGGCCCAGCCATAGGCCGATTTGCGCTTGCTGCGCCAAAAGTTGTTGCTTGAACAGATTGATGGGGGTTTGCATGGCGGTGGGACGGTCCGAGGGCGGGCGCTGGGTTGGAGCAATAGCCCCATTGTGTACCGAATTGACGAGCTGCCTTGGCTTGGGGGAGACCCGATTTATTTGAAGCTTGAACAATTGAGGCTGGAAATACTATATGCTCCGGCTGCAACCCTGCAACAGGAGTTTTGATGAAAATCGTATGCATTGGCGGTGGCCCTTCTGGCCTGTACTTTGCGCTGCTCATGAAAAAGCTGGGCGCACACCACGACATCACGGTGGTCGAGCGCAACAAGCCCTATGACACTTTTGGCTGGGGCGTGGTGTTTTCCGACCAGACCATGGGCTATATGCAGCAATGGGACCCCGAATCAGCCGCAGAAATCAAGCAGGCCTTTAACCACTGGGACGACATCGAGCTGCATTTCAAAGGCCGCGTCATCAGCTCGGGGGGGCATGGCTTTGTAGGCATAGGGCGCAAAAAACTGCTTAATATTTTGCAAGCGCGTTGCGAGGCGCTGGGCGTCAGGCTCTTGTTCGAGCAGGATGCCGATTCGGACCTGGACTTTCCCGATGCCGACCTGATCATCGCCAGCGACGGGCTCAATTCCAAAGTGCGCTCGCGCCTGCCCGAGGTTTTTCAGCCCGATATCGTGACGCGGCCTAATCGCTACATCTGGTTGGGCACCACCAAACGCTATGACGCCTTCACCTTTTTATTCGAGAAAACCGAACACGGATGGCTGCAAGCGCATATTTACAAGTTTGACGAAAACACCTCTACGTTTATTGTGGAATGCCCGGAAGAAGTCTGGAAGGCCCACGGCCTAGACCAAGCCGACCAGGACCAGTCCATCGCCTTTTGCGAGAAGGTTTTTGCCGCCAATTTGCAAGGCGAAAAATTGATGACCAACGCGCGCCACTTGCGCGGCTCGGCCTGGCTCAATTTCCAGCGCATCACCTGCAAACAATGGTCGCACTTCAACGGCAACAGCCATGTGGTGTTAATGGGCGATGCAGTGCACACCGCGCACTTTGCCATTGGCTCGGGCACCAAGCTGGCCTTGGAAGACGCCATTGAATTGGTGCGCCAGTTCACCCAGCATGGCGATACCCCGGCCCATATTCCGCAAGTGCTGGCGCAGTACCAAAAGCTGCGAGCCGTGGATGTGATCCGGCTGCAAAACGCCGCCTGGAACGCTATGGAATGGTTCGAGGTCTGCGGCCAGCGCTATTGCGATCAGCTCGAGCCCGAGCAATTCATGTATTCCATGCTCACGCGCAGCCAACGCATCAGCCACGAAAACTTGCGCTTGCGCGACGCGGGCTGGCTGGAGGGCTATGAGCGCTGGTTCGCGGGGCGCAGCGACATCCATGACGGGCGCCCGCCGATGTTCACGCCATTTACGCTGCGCTCGCTCACCCTAAAAAACCGCGTGGTGGTGTCCCCCATGGCGCAGTACCAATGTGTGGAGGGGCGGGTGGCCGATTACCACTTGGTACACCTGGGCGCACGCGCCATGGGCGGCGCGGCTATGGTGATGGCGGAGATGACCTGCACCAGCCCGGATGCGCGCATCACGCCCGGCTGCCCTGGCTTGTGGACCGATCAGCAAATGCAGGACTGGCGCCGCATTGTCGATTGGGTGCACAGCCATACCGACGCCAAAATCGCGCTGCAAATCGGCCACGCCGGTGCCAAAGCCTCGACCTGCGTGCCCTGGCAGGCTGCGGGCATGGACCAGCCTTTGCCTGAGGGCAACTGGCCCTTGCTGGCGGCTAGCGCCCAGCCCTACCTGGACCAAGGCCCGGTGCCGCGCGCCATGGATCGCGCGGACATGGAGAGGGTCCAAGCCGACTTTGTAGCGGCGACCATACGCGCTGCGCAAGCGGGCTTTGACTGGCTGGAATTGCACTGTGCGCACGGCTATTTGCTCTCGGGCTTTATCTCGCCTTTGACCAACCGGCGCACCGACGACTACGGTGGTGCCCTGGACAATCGCTTGCGCTACCCGCTCGAAGTTTTTGTAGCCGTGCGCGCCGCCTGGCCGCAGCATCTGCCCATGTCGGTACGTATTTCTGCGCACGATTGGGTGGAGGGCGGTATTAGCCCGGCGGACGCGGTGCAGATTGCGCAGGCCTTCAAAGCGGCGGGCGCGGACATGATCGACTGCTCCAGCGGCCAGGTCAGCCCGCACCAAAAGCCCACCTATGGCCGCATGTACCAAACCCCGTTTGCCGACCGCATCCGCCAGGAGGCGCGCATCGCCACCTTGGCCGTGGGGGCGATTAGCGAAGCCGACCATGTCAACAGCGTCATCGCCGCTGGCCGCGCGGACCTGTGCGCGGTGGCCAGGCCGCATTTGGCCAATCCGGCCTGGACCTTGACCGAAGCCGCACGGATTGGCTACACCGGCCTGGCCTGGCCCCAGTCCTATGTGTCTGGCAAGCCGCAACTCGAAGCCGGTTTTGCGCGCGAACGCGCCCTGCAAGCCCAGGCCCAAAGTGCCAACGAGGAGCGCGCCGCGTGAACGCACGGCAAAACACCGATATGGAGCAGCGTGCGCATGCGGACCACCATGCGTCGCTGCGCTTGTGGCTGCGGCTGCTCTCCTGCACCACACGCGTGGAGGACACCATACGCCAGCGCTTGCGCGAGCAGTTTGGTATCACGCTGCCACGTTTTGATTTGATGGCCCAACTCGAGCGCGAGCCCGAGGGCCTGGCCATGGGTGAAGTTTCGCGCCGCATGATGGTGACGGGCGGCAATGTGACCACCATCGTGGACCAGCTAGAACGCGAACAATTGGTGCAACGCCTGCCGGTGCCGGGCGATCGGCGTTCCTACCGCTTGACATTGACCGAAGCCGGGCGCAGCACCTTTGCCACCATGGCCCAAGCGCACCAGGCCTGGGTACGCGAACTCTTGTCCCCGTTAAGCGCCAAAGAGCAAAGCCAACTCGCCGCGCTTTTAGGCACCCTGAAAACCGCCAACCCCCGCCCCACGCGCAGCAGCGCCCGCAAGGAGACACTATGAGCACCCACTACCTGCCCGGTCAGCCCCAGCAATTGCCCGGCCATAACCACGCGCTGCACAACTACCAGGCGCAACATTTCAAGTTCAGCGTGCAAGACCGTGTGGCCACGATTAGCCTGAACCGGCCCGAGCGCAAAAACCCGCTGTCTTTTGAGTCCTATGCCGAATTGCGCGATCTGTTCCGCGCATTGGTCTATGCACCGGACGTGCATGCCGTGGTGCTGACAGGCGAGGGCGGCAATTTTTGCTCTGGCGGTGATGTGCATGAAATCATCGGTCCGCTGACGAAGTTGGACATGCCCGGTTTGCTGACCTTTACCCGCATGACCGGCGACTTGGTCAAAGCCATGCGCGCTTGCCCGCAACCCATCGTCGCGGCGATTGACGGCATTTGCGCGGGCGCGGGCGCTTTGCTGGCGCTGGCATCGGATATGCGCTTTGGCACGGCGCGCAGCAAAACCTATTTTTTGTTCAACAAAGTGGGTCTGGCCGGTTGCGACATGGGCGCTTGCGCCTTGCTGCCACGCATGATCGGCCAGGGCCGGGCCAGCGAATTGCTGTTCACGGGGCGCGGCTTGGGCGGCGAAGAGGCCGAGCGCTGGGGCTTTTACAACCGCCTGTGTAGCCCCGAGGAGGTGCGCGAGCATGCCCAGGCCATGGCCCAGCAATTGGCCAGCGGCCCGACTTTTGCCAACGGCATGACCAAAAAAATGCTGCAGCAGGAATGGAATATGGGCGTGGATGAGGCCATCGAGGCCGAAGCCCAGGCCCAGGCCATCTGCATGGCCACCAACGATTTCCATCGCGCTTACCACGCCTTTGTAGCCAAGCAAACGCCGGTGTTTGAAGGGGACTGATATGGACGCCAACCCACGCAGCCATTTGCACTGGCCATTTTTTGACCAAAGCCACCGTGGTTTCAAAACCGCGCTCGATGCTTGGTGCGCAGCCCATCTCCAAGATGCTACGCACGACGAAAGCCGCGCCGCGGTCGATGCGCGTTGCATCACGCTGGTAGACCGCATGGGCCATGGCGGATGGCTGGCGCATGCGGTGGCTGGCAGCACACACGGGGGTGCCGCAGAAGTCATCGACACGCGCCGGCTATGCCTGTTGCGCGAAACTCTGTCCTACCACGAAGGCCTGGCCGACTTTGCCTTCGCCATGCAAGGCCTGGGCAGTGGTGCGATCAGCCTGATGGGGTCGCCAGCGCAGCAAGCGAAATACCTGCCCAGCGTGGTGCGCGGGCACAGTCTGGCCGCGTTTGCGCTGAGCGAACCCGATGCCGGTTCGGACGTGGCTGCCATGCAGTGCAGCGCCACGGTGGTGGCGGGAGGCTATGAGCTCAATGGCCGCAAGACCTGGATTTCCAATGGGGGCATTGCCAGTTTTTATGTGGTGTTTGCCCGCACCGGCGAGGCGCCGGGCGCGCGCGGTATTTCTGCCTTCATCGTGGACGCGGATACGCCGGGATTGGTGATTGAAGAGCGTATCGACGTGATGGCGCCACACCCTTTGGCGACGCTGCGCTTTGATGCCTTGCGCCTGCCCGACAGCGCGCGCATAGGCAAGGCCGGTGAAGGTTTCAAGGTGGCGATGGCAACCCTCGATGTGTTTCGCACCTCGGTGGCTGCGGCTTCGCTGGGCTTTGCACGCCGGGCGCTGGACGCTTCCTTGGACTGGGCACGCCAGCGCAAGATGTTTGGCCAAAGCCTGGCAGATTTTCAGATCACCCAATGCAAGCTCGCTGAGATGTCGACGCTGCTGGACGCCGCCACCTTGCTGACCTACCGCGCCGCCTGGCTGCGTGACCAAGGCCAGCGCGTCACGCGCGAAGCGGCTATGGCCAAGATGAACGCCACCGAAAGCGCACAGACCATCATCGACATGGCAGTGCAAATGCACGGCGGCATGGGTGTGAAAAAAGGCAGCATCGTCGAATCCCTGTACCGAGAGATTCGCGCCTTGCGCATTTACGAAGGTGCCACCGAAGTACAGCAGCTCATTATTGGCCGCGACCTGATCAAGGGGTAATCCACATGCAAGACTGGAATGATTTAGCCCCCAGCAGCCATACCGATACCTTCGCCCGAGACCACCTGCCACCCAAAAACGAATGGCCCCAGTTTCAGGCCGACTTACCCGAGCTCCACTACGCGGCCATCCTCAATTGCGGCGCCGAGCTGGTGGACCAGCATGTGGCACAGGGCCGGGGCGATCGCATCGCTATTCGCGGCATGGCGCCCGGTTCTGCGGGGCCTGTGGAAATCGCCTGGACCTATGCCCAGCTGAGCGAGTACTGCCACCGCATCGCGCAGGTACTGACCCAAGACATGGGCCTGGTGCCGGGTAATCGCTTGTTGCTACGCGGCGCCAATACCCCCATGATGGCCGCCTGCTTCTTAGGCGCACTGCAAGCCGGTTTGGTAGTGGTGCCCACCATGCCCATGCTGCGCGCCACCGAGTTGGCTGCCATCATCGCCAAAGCCCAGGTCAGCGCCGCTTTGTGCGACGCCGCTTTGTTGGAAGAATTGCAGTTTTGCCAAACACCGGGCCACGCGCAATACCAGCCGCTGTTGCGGCAAGTGCTGGCTTTTCGCAGCGACGCACCCGACGCCTTGGAGGCGCGCATGCAAGCGCATAGCGCCCATTGGTCGCCGCATCCCACTAGCCGGGACGATGTCTGCTTGATTGCGTTTACCAGTGGCACCACCGGCAAGCCCAAAGGCACCATGCATTTCCACCGCGATGTATTGGCCATGTGCGACTTGTTTCCACGCCATGTGCTGCACATGGATGCGGACGACGTGGTCTGCGGCACGCCGCCGGTGGCGTTTACCTTCGGACTGGGGGGGCTACTGGCTTTCCCCTTGCGCTATGGCGCCAGCACGGTGCTGCTAGAGCGACACACGCCCGAGTCCCTGTTGCAGACCATCGCCAAGTACCGCGCGACGCAGTGCTATACCGCACCCACCATGTACCGTCAAATGGCGGCGCTGGCGGGGGAGCACGACCTATCAAGCCTAAAACATCCGGTTAGCGCAGGTGAAGCCTTGCCCGATGCCACGCGCCAGGCCTGGAAGCTGGCGACCGGTCTGCAAATTACCGACGGTATTGGCGGCACCGAAGTCATACATATTTACATCGCCAGCGCAGGCAGCCAAGTGCGCGATGGCAGTATTGGCAAAGTCGTGCCCGGCTACGAGGCGCGTGTCGTGGATGCGCAAATGCAGCCAGTGCCGCCGGGCACGCCGGGTCGGTTGGCAGTGCGCGGCGCGACCGGCTGCCGTTATTTAGATGATGCGCGCCAGCGCGACTATGTGGTGGCGGGTTGGAACTTGCCAGGCGATACCTTTGTGATGGATGCCGACGGCTATTTCAGCTACTGCGCGCGCAATGACGACATGATTATTTCGGCCGGTTACAACATCGCCGGGCCCGAGGTGGAAAGCGCCTTGCTGCTGCACGCGGCGGTGCTCGAATGCGCAGTAGTGGGTATGCCAGATGCTGAGCGCGGCCAAATTGTGCAGGCCTTTGTGGTGCTCAAGCCGGGGCACCTAGCGGATGCGGACATGGCCCTTGCCTTGCAAGAGCATGTCAAGCACAGCATTGCGCCTTTCAAGTATCCGCGCAAGCTAGCGTTTGTGGAATCGCTTCCGCGCACCGAAACCGGCAAATTGCAGCGTTTCAAGCTGCGTCAACTCCAAAGCTAGGACACCCCATGTTTCAAACCTTGCAACCGCCCGGATGGGTTCCGGCCAAAGGCTATTCCAACGGCATCCTTGCCCGTGGCCGCACGGTATTTTTGGCCGGCATGATCGGCTGGAACGGCCAATGCCAGTTTGAAAGCGATGACTTTGTGGCCCAGTGCCGCCGGGCCTTGCAGAACATCGTGGACACCCTGGCTTGCGCCCAAGCCGGGCCGCAGCATGTGGTGCGTATGACCTGGTATGTCACCGACAAGCAAGAATACCTGCGCCGCGCCCGCGAGCTGGGCCGTGTGTACCAAGAGGTCATAGGCCGCCATTACCCGGTAATGACTTTGGTGCAAGTCACTGCCCTGTTAGAAGACCGCGCTCAAGTGGAAATCGAAGCGACTGCCGTGTTGCCGGACTGAGCCCACAGCAAACCGCTTTGCACCCCTGCGCTAGCCACGGGCCGCAGGCCTTTGCGTGACGCTAACATAGCTTATTGCCTAGCCTTCCAAGGATGCGATCTCTTTCAGAAGGCGAGGCCCATGCACACATTGATGAAAGGTTTTTTGCGCCATGCCTGATTCCAATACGCGCGCCGCATTCCGTTTTTTCCACCGCTTGCGCGTGCGCTGGGCGGAAGTGGATTTGCAAAAAATTGTCTTCAATCCGCACTACCTGATGTATGTGGATACCGCGCTGGCTGACTATTGGCGGGCGCTGGCACTGCCTTATGAACAAAGCTTGCAGGCCATGGGGGGCGATTTGTTTGTGCGCAAATCGACCTTGGAGTTTCATGCCTCAGCGGTCTATGACGATGTGCTGGATGTGGGTTTGCGCTGCGCGCGCATCGGCAACAGCTCCCTGCAACTGGTGAGTGGTATTTTCCGGGGCGAGGAGCTACTGGTGGGTGCCGAATTGGTCTATGTATTTGCCGACCCGGTGGCCAAAGCGTCATTGCCAGTGCCCCAGGTTTTGCGCGATCTGCTGACCCGCTTTGAACAAGGGCAATCACCGGTGCGCGCGGTACACGGTGATTGGCACAGTCTGCGTGAAGCAGTATGCAGTTTGCGTCCCACCGAAGAACGGGATGCGACGGCGCAGCACTGCGTGCTCTACAACGCCCTGAACGAGGTGGTGGCCTGTGGGCGACTTTCTCCGGGCCGGCAGGCGCAGGTAGAGGGCTTATTCGTCAGCCCCTTGCTGCGCGGTGCCGGCTGGTCGCGCGCGGTGCGCCAACACTTGATGCCTGTCAATGCCTAAGTGAGCCGAAAAGGCCTAAATATCTTCAAGCAAAGGGTAGGGCAGCGGCAATAACTGCAAAGCAGGGCCGTGGGGCTCGCCAGCGTGCAGCACCCCGGACTCTGCAGCTTGGGTTTGGAGACTGGCAATGCACAGCCAGCGGCCATCGGGGGCGTAAGCGCTTTGCACCACGGTGCCGCAGGACTGCTCCGCGTCCCGTGCCGAAAACAATTCTTGTCCGGCTGCTAGTACTGGGCTTGCCCCTTGCGGCCAGGCCTCCAGCGTGCGCAGGATGAAAGCGCGTCGCTTGAGCGTGCCCCGGAACTGGCTACGTGCCACGACTTCCTGGCCGGGGTAACAACCTTTTTTAAAGTTCACGCCGCCCACGGATTCGTAGTTCAGCATCTGCGGCACAAAAGCTTCGAAGACCGGCGCGCTGATCGTGGCAATGCCGGACAGTACTTCGCCCAAAGCCCAGTCCGCTGCGCTATTTTTATGCCCATACGGGGGTGCGCTATCGGCGGCGCCTATCCACAATTGACGCTTGGTTTCTTGGGCGGGGTATAGCGCGATGACGTGTGCGCCATCAACTTGTGCAGCGGCCCAAGGGGCATGCTTCTCCAAGGCGATACACGCCGTCCCCATGAGGCCCCACAGCGCGTATTCGCCGCTGGCGTCATGCAGCTTGACTTTGGCGCGCAACACAAACATCGACAGGCGCTTGAGGGTGGCGGCCAGCAGGTCGCGGCTGCAAACCAAGAGCAGTTGTTCGGGTTGCCCGTGCAAACCGATAAAGCTCGCCTGCATACGCCCCTTGGCACTGCAATAGGCCGCTAGGCGCGCATGCTGCGCATCTAGCAACAGAAAGTCATTGGTCAGTTGGTTATGGATAAAGCTGGCCGCATCCGGGCCGTTCAGCGAGATGACACCCCAATGGGCTAAGGGCGTAGCACCTGCAGGCAAGGCATAGTCGCTAGCAGGCAGCGGGGCGGGATGGTCAGAGGCAGATGAGGCGGTCAACATAGGCGCGATTATGCGTGGCGCCCCCTTACCCGCGACGGCAAGCGGGCTATGGCCTACCGGTGCCGTTTGCGCCCTTTATAGGCGCTAAGGCCCTAGTCCACAATCAAGCTGCAGCGCGCCTTGATCTTTAAAAAGTCTGCCCGCTCATTACACAGCTTGACGGCTAGGCGCGCGCCCTGGGCCGATGAGCGCACATACATGGAACAGCTCAAGGCCATTTTCAAGCCGTCGGTGCGGCTGTCAAAACCTGCTGCGCAATGGCCGTACTGGCCCAAGCCGGGTTGCTCGCGGGCATAGAGCTCTTGCATAGAGCCTGGAAGTTGGGAAGGTGAAATTTTGGGAAATTCCTCGGCATAGGCAGCGCCAAGCAGTACCAGGAACAGCAAGATCGAAGCCAAAAAAGGCAGGCTAGGGCGCAGCGCAGGCGGTACTTGTTGCAGGCGAAAAGGCGGCCGGTCGATGTTGGGTGGTGGCATAGATTAGGTGGCGCTTGCCTAGTTGGATGAAGGCCCCAGACCGATAGGCGCCGGAGCGTGCATAGTAATACGGGTGAACAAACGGTCATACAAAGGTTCGCGCGGGTATTTGCCGGTCAGCGGGTTGCCTTGGACCGAAAACGCGCTGTTCAGCGCCTTCCAATCGCCATCGTCTAGTACCTGCAAGGCCTGGGCTATCACTACGGTTTCTTCCAACTGCATGTGCAGCAAGTAGAAATCCACATAGGCCTTGAGCGCTAATTCAAAGCGTTCCCGGCGCGAATCGCCCAGCAGTTCCCAGGCCAATAAGAGGTGCTGCATTTCGCGCACTTTAGATTCGGCCACGCTGTGCTCGTGGTTAAGCTGCCCCACTACTTCGCGCGCCGCTGAGGAGCGCGCTGCCACTGTGGGAAACAGCAATTCGCTTTCTTTGGTGTGGTGTAAACGCTCGGGAAACTCGTCCATGTAAAACAGCATGGCACGCATCACGTCAAAAAAGCGCTCGGGCTGGTCTTGCGGCCCGCGTTGCACCATCATCACGCTAGAGCGCAGCATGGCCGCTAGCGAGCCGTGCTCCTCTTGGATGATGCGGATACTGGCGTGCGTGGGTTTGGCTGGGGTGTCGGGCATGCGCCGCACTGTCGCATGGCCGGCCCCTATCGGGCTTGACCTAAATCAAGAGCTGTTTCTCAGCCGCAGCTGCCCAGCCAGCCGCAAGCGCCGCAATGCTCGCAGCCGTCTTTTTTGACGACGGCGCGGGCGCCGCATTCAGGGCATTTTTTGCCACCCACGGCATGGGGACTGATACCTGCGTCCGCCTTGGGCAGGTTCTTGTCCTGGGTCTGCCCATCTTGGCGCATTGCAATAATATTCTCAATGGCAAAGGCAATCGCTGCCACTTCCGAGTCGTGCCACAAGGGCACTTGCGCGCCATCCTCGCGGGCAAAACTGCCCAGGCGCACCGGGCCGCGGTCCCAGGCCACTTTGCGCATATCGCCCAAGGCGCGCTGTAAAAAACCGCCGCGCGCCGCCAGCGACAACAAGCGCATGCTCGAAGTCATCCATTGCTGCGATTCCCCGTTTTGGCCCACCGGCATGAAGAACTCTATGGCACGGTCCACCAGGCCGTGGGGCCCACGCACAGGCAAAAACGAGACGATCAGGTACAAGGTCTTGTGGCCTTCCTGGGTCCAGTATTCGATTTTCTCGGCGACCGCAGACAAGGCGCCCTTGGGTCGGCTCTCAATCACGCTGCGCATAGGGTCGCCATTGCTATCGGGGCTTGCACTGCTTGGCGGCGCAGCGCTAGGCGTAATATCCAAAACAGAGCCCAAAATCGCATTGGGGCGGTAGGTCGCCAAGCCTTTGAGGCCCGCTTGCCAGGCTTGCAAATACAAGTCGCGAAACTGCGCAAACGGATAGTCCACCGGGACATTCACTGTTTTGGAAATCGCGGTGTCGATGTAGGGTTGCACTGCTTGCATCATGGCGATGTGGTCCTGTGCGGGCATCTCCAGCGCGGATACAAAGTAGTCCGGCAGCGCGTCCACATCGCCCCCCAAATGGCGGTAGAGGCGCCAGGCGTGGTCTTCCACCGCATAGTCTTGGGTGCTGCCATCGGCTAAGCGCTTTTTGCGACGGTACACCCATGAAAAAGAGGGCTCTATGCCGTTGGATGCGTTGTCTGCAAAAGCCAGGCTGACGGTGCCCGTGGGCGCAATCGAGAGCAAATGGCTGTTGCGCAAACCATGGGTACCGATGGCTTCTTGCAAATGTGCTGGCAAGCGACTGGCAAAGTTGCCTACTTGAAAATACTGGCTGGCGTCGAAAAGTTCAAAGGGGCAGCGCTCGGCTGCCAGCGCGATGGATGCGGCGTAAGCCGCGTCGCGCATCTGGCGTGCAATTTCCGCCGCCATGTCCCGGCCCGCATCGCTGTCATAACGCAAGCAGAGCATGGCCAGCGCATTACCCAGCCCGGTAAAGCCCACGCCGATACGGCGCTTGGCTATGGCCTCGGCCTGCTGTTGGGGCAGCGGCCAAAAAGTCAGGTCCAGCACATTGTCTAAGGCGCGCACTTGCAGGGCAACGGCTTGGGTAAAGGCGTCGAAATCAAAGCTCGGGGTGCCAGCAAATCCGAAAGGATGACGCACAAAACGCGGCAAGATCACCGGCCCCAGATCGCAGCAGCCATAGGGCGGCAGCGGTTGTTCGCCACAGGGGTTGGTGGCGCAAATCGTCTCCATGGCGCGCAAATTATTGTCGCGCGCAATCGTGTCCAAAAACAAAATGCCGGGTTCGGCGTAGTCGTAGGCCGATTGCATGACGCTGTCCCACAATTGCTGCGCGGCCAGCGTGGCATAGACCCACAAGCCATCGTCACGCTGGAAAGCACCTTGGGCAATTCGTTCGTCGCCTGGCTTGGCCACATGTACCAGATGCCATGGCTGCTGCGATTGCAGCGCGGCGATGAAATCGTCGCTCACCGCCACCGAAACATTGAAATTGTTCCAGCGCCCGGGCGTGCGTTTGGCGGCGATGAATTCGAGTACGTCCGGGTGGTCTATGCGCAGCACGGCCATTTGCGCGCCGCGCCGTGCACCGGCACTCTCCACTGTGGCGCAGGACTGGTCAAATACGTTGATATAACTGCATGGCCCCGAAGCCAGTGAGCCGGTACCTAAGACATAGGCGCCGCGCGGGCGGATGCGGGAAAAGTCATAACCCACACCGCCGCCGCGGCGCATGGTCTCCGCCGATTCACGCAAGGCTTCGTAAATGCCCGGATAGCCCTGGGCGTCCATGCCTTGGATGCAATCGCCCACCGGCTGGACAAAACAGTTGATTAAAGTCGCTTCTAAGCCGGCGCCGGCTGAGCTCATGATGCGACCGGCCCCGATAGCGCCGTCCATGAGGTTGGCTAAAAACAAGGCGGTGTAGCGTTCCTGCTGGCCAGGCGCTTCCACTGAAGCCAGGGCGCGGGCCACACGCAGGTAAACGTCTTGCGCGCAGCTTTCGCCGGGCTTGAGGTATTTTTCCTGCAAGACATCGATGCTGATGCTTTGGGCGGGCAATGCACCTGGCACTGCGTCTAGGCTAAACGCGCTCATACCAACTCCCCGGTCAAAGGCTGCGGCGCAATCGCGCCGAGCAGCCATTGCATTAACTCCGCGACGGAACGGATCTCCTTGCCAAAGGGCAAGGCGCCCGCGCCTCGAAAGAACAAGCCTTTTTGCGTGTCGCCTTCAAAGGCATGGCCCAGTTGCTGGTCGATACAAAACTGGCCAATGCTGCCATCCCCATCGCGCAAGCCACAATGGGCCAGGCAGTCAAATGACATATTGCATTTCTTCTTCTGGTGCGCAGCCGCTTGCAGCTTGGGCACGATACGCAAGTATTTGTTGAGCCAGGGCGTTCGCACCGCACGTGCGGGCAGGCCTGAGACGCTCATGAATTCCACAATGTCTTTGGGCTGGGCATTCGCAAGTACGTGCTTGAACGCATCGGCGGCATCGCATTCGCGGGTAACCGCAAACGCACTACCCAGTTGCACCGCAGAGGCACCCAGGCCTTGCAGGCGCACGATGTCCTCCCGGCTCGAGATTCCGCCTGCGGCAATCAAAGGAATTTTCCCTTCCAGGCCTGCGCTTTTGAAATACTCCAAGACTTGCGGAATCGCCACATCAAAGTCAAAGCGCCTGTCCTGCAAATCGGCCACATTGGCTGCGCCTAAATGGCCGCCGGCCAAACGCGGATGTTCTATCACCACGGCATCGGGCAAGCGGCCTCGCTTTTCCCATTTGCGCACGACCAGTTGCACGCCGCGTGCGTCCGACAAAATGGGGATCAAAGCGGTGCTCGGAAAGTCGCGGGCCAAGTCGGGCAAGTCCAGCGGCAGGCCGGCGCCCACGACCAGCGCGTCGGCGCCGCTCTCCAAGGCTTGTTGCACCAGGCCACTGTATTGGCTCAGGGCCTTCATGATGTTGACCGCAATAGCGCCGCGCCCGCCCGACAGTTGTTTCGCGCGGCGGATCTCCCGATCCAGCCCGACTAAGTTGGCCGCTTCTATGGTTTGCCGGGCGTCGGCTTCTTTGTCCAGGTGGCCGGTTTGCGCCATCAGATCGGGATGCAGTCGGCGCAAATCTACCGATGAGACCGTTCCCAGTGCACCCGCCGCTGCCACTGCACCGGCCAGGCCTCCCGCCGAAATGCCGACCCCCATACCGCCTTGCACCACGGGTAGGAGCGAGCGCCCGGCTAAGTGCCAGTTGGTCAATCCAGACGCTCTACCCATGGCGGCCAAATCGACCGCCCTCACCGCATTGCCACACACACCACTGTCCATCATGTCGATTTCCCACAGGACGAAAGCCCTTGGTCTGCAAGGCTAGTCCATCCTGAACCTGCATTGGCGCCCGCGGGCCACTGTTTGGACGATATGCGCAGGGTGCTTGATCCTGGTCAAGTTTTTGGACCGCAGGCCATCCTTTATCATCGACCGATTCAATGTTGAGGGATGTTTGCAGCGTGCGTTTTTCCTTTTTCGCTTGGTTCGGCGCCCTGTTGCTTAGTGTTTTGCTCGCGGGAGGCGCCGGGGCGTGGTGGCTTTGGGCGCCAAGCACCTTGACGCAGCCAGTGGCAGAGGTCTCGATAGAGCCCGGAACCAGTCCCAAAGAAGTGGCCGCAGCGGTAGCGCGCAGCGGCATACCCGTCAATGCCAGTTTGCTCTACCTGTGGTTTCGGCTATCGGGCCAATCGCGCCAGATACGCGCTGGCAGTTACGAATGGAGCGGGCAGGTCAGCCCCTGGGAAATTCTGCAAAAACTGGTACGTGGCGACGCCACGTCCGGCAGTGTGACGCTGGTGGAAGGTTGGAATATCCGCCAAGTGCGCGAGGCCTTGCGCAAGGCGGACCATTTAAAGCCTGATACCGTGCAAATGAGTGATACCCAATTGATGCAAGCGCTGGAGCGCTCAGGTGTCCATCCGGAAGGGCGCTTTTTCCCCGACACCTATACCTATTCCAAAGGCTCCAGCGATACGGCGGTATTGCGCCGCGCGCTGCGGGCGATGGACAGCCATCTGGCTGCTGCCTGGGCGCAGCGCAACCCGAAAATTCCGCTGCAATCGCCCGAGCAGGCCTTGGTACTGGCCAGCATTATTGAGAAAGAAACTGGAAAATTAAGCGACCAAGCTGAAATTTCGGCGGTATTTCACAATCGCTTAATCTTGGGTATGCGCCTGCAAACGGACCCAACGGTGATTTATGGCATGGGCGCGCGTTTTGACGGGAATATCCGTAAATCTGATTTGGCTACGGACACGCCTTACAACACCTATACACGGGAGGGTTTACCACCCACGCCGATTTCCATGCCAGGCAGGGCCGCGCTTTACGCGGCATTGCATCCGGCGCCGTCCAAAGCCTTGTATTTTGTGGCGCGTGGCGACGGCAGCAGTGAATTTAGCGCGACACTGGACGCGCACAATCGCGCGGTCAACAAATACCAGCGCGCACCTTAAGACCACGGCACCTCATTCCCCATGCAAAACAGCGCAGGACTTTTTATCAGCTTTGAAGGCATTGACGGTGCCGGCAAGTCCACGCATATCGAGGCGGTGGCGCAGGCCTTTGAAGCCCAGGGCCACAGCGTGACCCGTACCCGCGAACCTGGCGGTACGCCTCTGGCCGAAACCTTACGGCAGTTGGTGCTGAACGACGCCATGGACGCCTTAACAGAGTCACTGCTGGTCTTTGCCGCGCGGCGTGACCATATTCAACGCGTGATTGCCCCCGCATTGGCGCAGGGCAGGGTGGTCTTGTGCGACCGGTTTACCGATGCCACATTTGCCTACCAGGGGGCGGGACGAGGCTTTGACCTGCAGGTATTACAAACGTTGGAACAGTGGGTGCAAAGCCCTAGCCATGACACCCAAGCCTTGTTGCAACCCCATTTGACCATTTGGTTTGATTTGCCACCGGTGGTCGCCGCCGCGCGCTTGGTCAGCGCCCGCGTGCCGGACAAATTTGAATCACAACCGGTGGCCTTCTTTGAGGCCGTCGCTGGCGGCTATGCCGCGCGCTGCGCGCAAGACCCCGCGCGCTTTGCCCGCATCAACGCAGACCAAAGCCCGCAGGCCGTGCGCGAGCAGGTGATGGCGGCTTTGTGTGCCAAGGCTTATCTCAGTGGAGCACCCGGCACATGATGGCAGACACACCCGCTTGGATCGCGGATCAAACCCGCAATTTGCTGGCGCAGCGCGGGCACGCCTGGTTGCTCACAGGCCCCGCCGGCCTGGGGCAATATGCGTTGGCGCTGGCCTTGGTGAAAGCCTGGCTGTGCGAGCAGCCACAAGCAGACGGCGCTTGCGGCCAGTGTGGCAGTTGCCATGCGATCGATGTCCGTACCCACGCCGACCTGTGCGTCTTGATGCCCGAGACCTGGATGCTGGAATTGGGTTGGCCGCTGTCAGAAAAAGCGCAAGCGGACTTGGACGATAAAAAGCGCAAACCCAGTAAAGAAATCCGCATCGAAGCCATGCGCGACGCCGTTGATTTTTCGCAGCGCACCAGCGCGCGCGGTCGCGGTAAGGCGGTGCTGGTCTATCCCGCAGAGGATATGAACGCATTCACCGCCAATGCCTTACTCAAAACATTGGAGGAGCCACCGGGTGATGTGCGCTTTGTACTGGCCAGTGAAGCGGCGCACCAACTGCTGCCTACTATCCGCAGCCGCTGCCTGGTGCACACCATGGTCTGGCCCGATGCAAGCAGCAGCTTGGCGTGGTTGGGCGCCCAGGGTTTGGATACAGCCCAGGCAGCAATCGCACTCAGGGCGCAAGGTGGACGCCCCCAAGCCGCATTGCATTGGGCGCAATCGGGCCAAGACATTGCCCATTGGGCAGCACTGCCCCAGGCGCTGGCGCGCGGTGATCTGCAAGCGGTGCGCGACTGGACGCCGCAGCAAGTGCTTGGCGCACAGCAGCAACTCTGTCACGACCTCATGGCCTTGGCAGTGAACGGACAGCCCCGGTTTTTCAATGCAAAAGACTTGCGAAGCGGCACTTCACTGGGGGTTTTGTCACAATGGGCCAAGTCCTTGCAAGCGCACCGACGCACCATGGACCACCCGTTTAACCGTGGTTTGTTCGTCGAAGCTTTGGTGGCCGAAGCGCATACAGTGCTTACGCAAACCGGCGTCTGAACCTAGCCGCAAGCCTTTTTGCATGCCAACTTCGCCCCCTTCTACCGTGGTCGGCAATACCAACTGCACAGATTCGGATTTGTCCGGCTCCAGCGCAAGGCCCAGTGTCTTGCAGTTGCGCATGAACACGCCGATGGACTTGTACCAAGCCTATATTCCGCTTTTTACCGATGGCGGCCTGTTCGTGCAAACTAGCCGCCCTTACCAGCTAGGAGAGCATGTCTTTGGCTTACTGACACTGCCACAGGACGCAACGGGTTACCCTCTGGCCGGGCAGGTTGCCTGGATCACCCCGGCCAATTCGCCGACGGGTCGTCCGCAAGGAGTTGGTCTGCGCATTGTGGGCGATAGGCGCGGTGTGATATTGAAAGAAAAAATAGAAGCCGCTTTAGGGCCGCTGTTAACTAGCCAGCACACCAATTACACCGTGTGATGCTGCGCCCTTTTCCTCATCGAGCCCGTTAAGGTTACCGTGCAATATGTTTACTGATTCGCATTGCCATTTGGCCTTTCCTGAGCTTCGCAGCCAGTTACCGGAAATACGCGCCGCCATGGAGCAGGCACAGGTAGAACGTGCTTTATGCATTTGCACCACCCTTGAAGAATTCCCGCTGGTACATGGCTTGGCCCTGGCGTACGCCAATTTTTGGGCGACTGCGGGGGTGCATCCGGACCATGAAGACGTGCGAGAACCGAGTCTGCAAGACCTGCTCGAATTAGGCGCCATGCACAAGGTGCTGGCTATCGGCGAGACGGGTTTAGACTACTACCGGCTCAATGGCCGCACCCTGGAGGATATGCACTGGCAGCGTGAACGCTTTCGGGTACACATTCGCGCCGCGCGGGCCTTGGGCAAACCGCTGGTCATCCATACCCGCAGCGCCTCACAAGACACCATCGCTTTGCTAGACGAGGAGGGCGAAAACGGCTCCCCAGGCAGCGCTGGTGGTGTGTTTCATTGCTTTACCGAAACCGCCGAGGTGGCGCACGCCGCACTGGAGCGCGGTTTTTACATCTCTTTTTCAGGCATTGTGACCTTCAAAACCGCGCAGGATTTACGTGATATCGCTGCTTGGGTGCCGCTAGATCGCTTGCTAATTGAGACAGACAGTCCCTATTTGGCGCCTGTACCGCATCGCGGAAAAACCAATAATCCGTCCTACGTGCCATTGGTGGCGCAGCAAATCGCGCGAGTACGCAACTGCAGCGTAGAGGACGTGGGTCGCGCAAGTAGTGACAACTTTTTACGCTTGTTCAAGCCGCAAGTGCCACCCCAGGCTTCATGAAATGTTTCGTATTTTATTCATGCAAACTCTTAAATATCTTATTTATCTAATTGTATTTATTGTATTTTTCCCGGCGAATGCTGGCTCGTACGATGATTTTTTCGAGGCCCTGAAAAACGATGATGCGCAAGTGGTCGGCAAGCTCTTGGCACGTGGTTTTGACCCAAATACGCTAAGTGCGGATGGGCAGTACCCCCTCGTGTTGGCGATTCGGCGTCCATCGCCATCCGTGTTGGACCAATTGCTGCGCGCCAATGGATTGCGCGCCGAAGTTCGTACCGCTAAAGATGAAAGTCCCTTGATGCTGGCCTCGATCGCAGGATGGGTCCAAGTGTGCAAGCGCCTGATAGCGCTGGATGCGGACGTGAACAAAGTGGGCTGGACACCGCTGCATTACGCGGCATCCGGAGGGCATGTTGAGGTGGTCAAGCTGCTATTGAGTTATTCAGCCTACATCGATGCCGAATCGCCCAACAAGACCACGCCTCTGATGATGGCGGCAATGTACGGAAACCCGCAAACCGTGGAGTTGTTGTTAGCGCAAGGCGCCGATGCGGGCCTGAAGAACGAGAAAGGCATGACCGCGCTGGATTTTGCAGATGTTGCCGGTAAGCCAGACGCGGCCAAACTACTGGTGCGTCACATGGTGACGCGACCAAGCCCTTAGTGGGCCTACCCGCAGCGTGCGTTATTGCTTTATACGATGTATATTATGTTAATAAAAATACGCAGGATGATAACTAGGCGGTTAGCAGCACGTGAGATCCCGCCGAACTCTACAAATGGCCCCAAGCCATCAGCGCTTCCTGCCCTTGCAGCACCAGGTCCACCTTGGCGCCCACTGGCAGCAGCACCTTGGTCGGTACGTGGCCCAGGGGCAAGCCAGTAACGACAGGGATTGACACCTGGGTACGCAGCCATTGCACCACCGTGTCAAATTTGAAGCCCTTGTCGTGCGGCACCAGTTTGTAGTTGGTAAATTGGCCAAGCACCAGCGCTTTTTGCTGGCCCAGCACGCCGCTGTGGAGCAACTGGGTCAACATACGCTCCAGCCGGTACGGATGCTCGCCAACATCTTCCAAGAACAAAACGCCGCCGCGCACTTTCGGGAAATACGGTGTGCCCAAAAGTGACACCAGTACCGATAAATTGCCGCCCCAGAGTTTGGCGCCATGAATCTCATGGTCTTTTCGCACCGCATGTCCGCGCGGCAAGCGCCAGCCGACGCCTTCGCCCTGCGCCAGCAATAAATCATCAAGGCAAGCTTGCATGATCTCGTCGGGTTCGGCCTCGGTACCGAAGTCGTCCAAGACGCAGGGGCCTTGCCAAGTGATTGCGCCGGTCTTGGCCATCAAACCCAGCTGCAAAGCCGTGAAATCGCTCAAGCCCACAAACTGGGTGCCCGATTCGATCGCTTTTGCCAGCGCGGTATAGGGCAAGTCCGCCAAGATGCGGGTCAGCCCATAGCCGCCGCGCGAAATCATCGCCAGGTCGGCTCCGCTGGCCACTGCCCGCCCAATCGCTGCCAAGCGGGTCGCGTCATCACCCGCAAAGCGTTGGTGGCTAGACAGGGCATCGGCGTCGATTTCCACCGCATGGCCCAAGGCCCGCAAGCGCTTGACGCCAAGTCGAAAAGCGGCTTTGTCGCGAACGGCGCTAGACGGGGAATAAATGTATATATGGCTCATGGCTGGGTATGGCGCTGGTCGGAACTGGGGCTAAAGGACTTACTGTAAGTGCTTATGGGGTCTAGGGACCGGCATCTGAAAACCTAGGGCCGCAATCCTTAAACCATAGGCGGGTCGGAAAAGAACGCTATCGCCGCTTGCGCAATCGCCTGCCCATGCTCTTGCACAAAATGCCCGGCCTCGGGCAACAGCATCACTTTTTCACAGCCGCGAATCTGGCTTTGCAATGCACGCATTACCGGTTCGCCAAGCACAGGATCTTGCTGACCGATGGCCAAGAAACTGCGCCCTGCCCACTCGTTTTTCCAAAATTCGCGGGCTTGGCGCGCAGTCGGGGCACCCGGACTATCTGCAAATTCAGGCACCATATTGGGAAAAACACGCAAGGCAGCGCGGTGGCCCGCATCGGGAAAGGGCGCGTTATAGGCTTGCCACTCTGACTCTGCCATGTGGCTGTTGCCACGGGCAAAAAGCTTACCTACGTCAAATTCAGGATTTTTAGCGCACCAGGCGCGCCAGGCCAGAAAACCGGGGGACAAGGGCGCATCGCCACAGGCCAGCAGCGTGTTCATGGCCAACAGGCCACGGTAGCGATGCGGCGCCTCCATGGGCAAGGTCAGGCCAAAAATGCCGCCCCAGTCTTGCACCACCAAAACGACGTTTTTCAAATCCAGCCGCTCTACAAACTCCAGCAATACCTGACGGTGGAAGTCAAACTCGTGGGCGCTGTCTTTTTTGGGCTTGTCGCTCTTGCCAAAGCCGACCAGGTCGGGGGCTACGACCCGATGCCCTGCTCCGGTAAAGACCGGGATCATCTTGCGGTAGAGGTAGCTCCACGCCGGGTTGCCGTGCAAACACAGATAGGTCAGCTCAGCGCCCCGGGGACCTTCGTCCAAGTAATGCATGCGCAAGCCATCCAAAGTCGGCAGGTCGCTCAAGTATTGGGGCGACCACGGGTAATCCGGCACATGGGCGAAACGTTCTTCGGGGGTGCGTAGGGCGTCTTCACGCAAAGGGCTCATATTGGCTCGCTTGGGCTTAAAAAAATCACGCAAGGCTCTGGCGCACTCCTCAGCCAGCAAGCCGCCTTGAACGCGGGTGTGGTGCCTGAGGGCACCCATGGCAAATACATCCAGCACCGACCCGGCAGCTCCAGCGCGCGCATCGCTGGCCCCGAAAACCACTTTTTGGAGCCGCGCATTGATCAATGCGCCACTACACATGGCGCATGGCTCTAGGGTCACATAGAGGATGCAGTCATCGAGGCGGTAATTGCCCAGGGCCCGCGCCGCGGCCCTTAGCGCTACGACTTCGGCATGGGCTGTCGGGTCGCTATCGGTGATACATCGGTTATGGCCACTGGCGATCAGACGCCCCTGGTGCGTGACCACCGCGCCTACCGGGACCTCACCAGCCTCCTCGGCCGAGGCCGCCTGCTCTAAAGCCAGGCGCATCCAGTGCGCGTCATCAGACAGGGGCGCGACCATCGGCAAACTTTAGTGCGCCGCGCCGGTCAGGCCCATTTTGCGCATCCAGGCCCCCAGCGCCTGGTCATCCGCGCCGCCGGCATCGTATATTTCCAACATACGGGCATGCGCCTCTGGGCGATGTTGATTCACTTTAACTTTGCACTGCATGTTAATGATTTTTAAAGAAAAAGCCACGATAGCACCCAGCATCTTCGTGGTGTAATCCTCGGACAAACCCCTCCACTGGTCGGCATAGGTGGGTTCATGGTCAGCAATGAGTTGCTTGAGCAAAGCATCTTTGGCTTCGTGCCCGTCCAACACCTCGGCCTCGACCACGCAGTGCACCGCCACGTAGTTCCAGGTCGGCACGCGCGCCAGATCCGGATAGACCTTGGGGGACATATAGGCATGCGGCCCCATAAATGTCACGACCGCCTGCGAACGCTGCGCAAGGTATTTCCAATGCGGGTTACCGCGTGCGCAATGGCCGAGCAATACGCCGTTTTCAATCCCCTGCCCCGCTTGCGCTTCCCAATGAACCGGCAGGTGCGTGACAAAGGGCAGACCGGCATCGTCCGTTGAAATCAGGCTGGCAAATGGATGCGCTTGCATGATGTCGATCGCCACTTGCGGGTCTTTAGGGTCGAATTGGCTGGGTAGGTACATGCGAATCCTTAAATTAGCGCTGAATGATTATTTAATTTTCGATTTAAGTTAATTGCCAATTAGCTCTTCAACCTGCCCTGTCTTTATCCATTTGATGATGGCCCTCGATGCCAGCTCTTCCCTTCCCTCAAAGGAATGAAAATGTCCACCTCCACAAACATCGCCATTGGGGACACCGCCCTTTACCGTTATCAAGTTTTTGGTTGAATACGCCACAACAGTTGAATATGGCGTATAGGCACATTGATCATCTGCATGGTGAATATTGAGAACAGGAGCTTTTATTGCGCTCATATCGAAGGTTTCCATCGAGTACGCAAAGGCACGGTTTCGCGTTGCCACCGTTTGTGATGCCGAATGAATACTTCCATTCAACTCACTGCCAAGGTTTTTCGCTAACCATTTCGAAGATACCGTGCCATAACTATGTCCCATCACATAGAACTTCGTAATGCCATGCTTTTCTTTTAATATCGCAATAATTTTCCTGACATCCTCAAAATGTTTTTTGGAGGAGCGGTAGTCATCACTGCAGCCTAACGGCATATTTCCTGCGCCAACACTATTTTCGTCGCTGGGACAATCCATCACCACAAGCGAAATACCGGCTTCAGAAAATAATCCGGTATTATTTTTTAAAAAATTTAAATTTCTTTGCCAGTCATTTTCCGACTTAATATTTGCAATCCCCGACCAGCCGCGATAAAAGAGTAAAGCGGTATCGGATGGCACAGATGGCGAAAGAATTATCGCCCTTTGAACCACTGGCGATTTAGACAAACCTCCAGAATCTCTTCCTGTCCGCACTTCAATTAGGGTTGGATTCACTGTTTGCGCAGCTATATAGTTGGAACAGACTAAGGCGAATGCGGCAAACAGCAACTTCATATCTAACTCCTGTTATTTTCAAGTGTCGGAATGGACTACGATTTTCAGTAGGATTGAAGGGGCAATCAACTTACAGCTTTAAAAGGAAAAAGAATTCCGGCCCAGTAAATATCAACAGATGTTGACTTTGTGAAAACAATAATTGTTTGGGAAAATTATGGTGGCAATGCGTTAATAATAAAAAGGTTATTCCCACTCCATAGTTACCCAGCTCACAAACCCAGTTTTTATGCGACTTGTAGCGGCATGAAATTTTGTGTGTAACTTTTGTGTAACTAGGCTTGGCATTTTAGGGATGAGGCTTGACCTACAGGTCATTGATTTTGAACAATTTTACGGCCTTTTAGTTACACAGGGTGCGACGAATTTTGAGGGGCAAAGATATGCTTTAAAAAGGCACAGCTCAATTTCATAATCAACTTTGATCCCAAGCCTCGAAAACGAGTACATCTTCTTCGTCACAAGTAGCTATTTCAACATTGTTGAAATTTGCTCCATTAACTTGGAGGTCACTCAGATCAGCTGAACTTGGTCGTTGTCCTAATCGAAGAAAGGGCAACACATGTTTAGCTTTCAGCTTGTAACTTGTTGGATAGCCGCCTTCTGAAATCATTTCAGCGTAACCTCTATCAACCATACTTTCGACCCACTCCAAGCCTCCAAGACTAGCAGTCCAAC
>CANFLU010000024.1 GCA_947447975.1 Comamonadaceae bacterium
GTAATGATGACCAACTGTATTTATCCAGTGCGGATTGGATGAACCGCAATATGGTTCGCCGCATCGAGCTGGCTTGGCCGGTGACCGATGGCGTGCAAAGGCAGCGGCTGATAGACGAATGCTTGTTGGCCTATTTGCACGACAGCCAGGATGCTTGGGATATGCAGCCCGATGGTAGCTACCGGTCGGCGCGCAGCCCGGGTCAGCGTCAGCGCCATTCGGCGCAAGCGGCACTTATGGCGCGCTACGGCATGCACCGGGCCGCGGAAGGAGTTGCATGAGTACCATGGACCTGGTGTTTTGGCGCCATGCGGAGGCCATCGACCTGGAACTGGTCGGTGACGATATGCTCAGGACGCTGAGCCCACGCGGTGAAAAGCAGGCGCAGCGGATGGCGGCCTGGCTCGATCGCCAATTGCCGGCCGGCACCAAGGTGTACAGCAGTCCCGCGTTGCGTGCCGAGCATACGGCCAAGGCCTTGGATCGCAAGTACAAGGTCAGTGCGGCGCTGGCCCCGCTGGCGGGTGTGGAAGATCTCTTACAGCTGGTGCATTGGCCCCATGCCAGCACCTGCGTATTGGTAGTAGGGCATCAACCCACCATCGGCCAAGCCATCGCCCAGTTGCTGGCCATGCCTGGGCAGACTTGCATCGTCAAAAAAGGGGCAGTGTGGTGGCTGCGTTACCGCGAGCGCCATGGCGAGGTAGAAACCACGGTGCTTAGCGTACAGTCGCCCGACTTACTTTGACGGTCGCGCCCGCTTGCGTGCCGGTTTAATTATCCAAGAACTCCATCGGCCAGCCCGTCTTTTGCCAAGCCAGGGCTTCTTCACGCAGCAGGTAGGCTGACTGTGGAAACTCCGCGGCCCAGCCCGGGTCGCAGCGCACTTTAACCACCCCTTTGCTATGCGAGATCCGTACGCAGTCCGGGCGCGGGTCACGCCGGGCATGGCACAAGATCACCGCTATGCGCAGCGCCATTAATTGGGCGCGTAAGTCGTCCAATGCCAAGTCCGCTTCGATTTTGCGCAATTTCCCGCGATGGCCCAGTACCAATAGGCTCAGGCGCTGCAACTCGTCCAGCGAGAAGCCCATAGCATCGGCGTTTTGCAAAATATAGGCCCCGTGCTTGTGGTAGTCACTGTGCGAAATATGACTGCCAATCTCATGCAACTCAGCGGCCCAGCGCAGCTTGCGCACGCTACGGTTGGATTCATCGGAGGGGTCTGGCGCCTGCTCGCCCCCAATTTGCGCGAGCAGGCGTGTGGCCCATTTGCCGACGCGGTTGCCATGTGCGCGATCTACGTTGAATTTATTGGCCAGGCGTTCGACCGTTTTGTGGCGCAAGTCGCTGGTACTCTCGCGCGAACCCTGCATCTGACACAAAAGGCCATGGCGCAATCCGCCGGACGTGGGGCTGAGGCTTTCAATGCCCAGCAAATTAAAAAGGGCACGGGTGACGGCTAAACCGCCGGCGATGATGGGTTTGCGGTCTTCGCGCAATCCCGGTATTTTGCTGCCCTCGGCCTGGCCGGTTTCGATCAGTACTTCCTTGAGCCAATCTAGGCCTTCCGAAGTCACCACACCATCTGTCCAGCCACCGGCCGCTAAGGCCTCGCTCACCGCGCTCACGGTACCCGCTGAGCCATAGGCAATGTCCCAATTACCGGGGTGGTAGGCCTGCAATGCGCCGTCCAGCACGGCCTTGGCTGCGATTTCGGCTGTTTCAAAGGATTTGCGCCGCCACACGCCATCGGGAAAATAGCGGGTGGACCAGGCAATGCTGCCGACGCGAAAGGACTCCATCACCCGGGGCTGTTGGTTCTGGCCCAATATCAACTCGGTAGATCGCCCACCTATATCCACCACCAAGCGCCGCTCGTCCGAGGGGGGCAGCAGGTGCGACACCCCTTTGTAAATAAGCCGGGCCTCTTCTCGACCTGAGATGACATCGATGGGGAAGCCCAATACTTTGATGGCACGGTTTAGAAATACGTCGCGGTTGCGCGCTTCGCGCAGGGTTTGCGTGGCCACTGCCCGCACTTGCGGGGCTTTGAATCCGGCCAGGCGTTCACCAAAACGGGCTAAACAATCCCATCCGCTTTGCATGGCCTGGGCGGTAAGGTTGCGCTCGCTGTCCATGCCTGCGCCTTGGCGCACGGCTTCTTTGACATACTCGGTACGTTCGAATGCACCGTGTGAAATGACGCCGATTTCTAGTCTGAAACTGTTGGAGCCCAGGTCGATGGCCGCCAGGCGGGTGGGAGATGGCATGAAAAAAGAACGTGAAAGGGCGAAACCTTCAGAGGATAGCACCACAGGGATGGCTTGCGGTCGCGGTCGCTCAGCGCTTGGCGCAAAGCACGCAATCGCTGAGCCCCGTCGCTTTCACAAATAGAAAGAGACATTTGGGCGATTTCGCAAAGGGGGTGGCCGATGCGGCCACCCGCCTAGCATTGCCTTATTTCTTGGGTGGTGTCATCACCGTGTCAACGATGTGGATCACGCCGTTGCTGGCCATCACATCACCTTTAACCACCATTGCGTTTTCCACGGTCACAAAATCACCGGCTTTAGAAAGTGCCAGCGGGTCGCCGTTCACGGCTTTGACAGTGCTGTTCTTCACATCCTTGGCTACCAGAGCGCCGGGCACGGCGTGGTAGGTCAACAAATCTTTGAGTTTGTCAGGGTGTTTGCCCAAGTCTTCTAGCGTGCCGGCTTTCAAGGCTTTGAACGCCGCGTCGCTGGGTGCGAACACGGTAAAGGGGCCTGGGCCTTGCAGAGTTTCGGTCAGACCGGAGGCCTTGACCAGTCCGCTCAGGGTGCTCAATTCGGGCGTCTTGGCAATGGTCTCAGCCAAGCTAACAGGTTTTTGCAGGCTGGCGCAGGCGCTGACCAAGGCGATGCTGGTCAAAGCGAGGGTCAGGCGGCGCGTGAGGCGCAAAGCGTTGGGGTATTGCATAGTCGATCTCCGGTTATAAAACCCGCAGGATAAGAATATAAAATGACAAAATTGTGACAATGAAGAGATGACAGTGTCTGATAAAAAGTCCTTTTCTCAGGAAATTTTCTGCAGATTGTCATTTTTTTGTCACAATGGATGCGTAGAGTGCTTGGTATCCCCAATCCACTGAAAAGGTGTTCCATGCAGATCGTTTACTCCCGCTCCCTTCTTGCGCTGGCCTCGGCTTGCGCTTTTGCCGTTACGGGCGCTCATGCCCAAGAAATTACCGGCGCTGGTGCCACATTCCCAGCGCCTTTGTACGCCAAGTGGGCTTCTGAGTACAACAAGTCGACCGGCGTGAAGGTTAATTACCAGTCTATCGGTTCGGGCGGCGGCATCAAGCAGATCGATTCCAAGACGGTCGATTTCGGTGCCTCTGACATGCCGTTGACCGACGAGGTATTGAAAACCAAAGGGCAGGTGCAGTTTCCTACCGTCATCGGTGGCGTGGTGCCGATTTTGAACGTCACCGGTATTGCACCGGGACAACTGAAGATGACCGGCCAGTTGCTGGGTGACATCTATTTGGGCAAGGTAAGCCGCTGGAATGACCCTGCGATCAAGGCCATCAACCCTGGTGTGAATTTGCCCGATACCGCAATTGCCCAGGTACGTCGTGCGGACGGCTCGGGAACCACGTTTGTGTTTACCAACTACCTGAGCAAGGTAAGTCCCGATTGGAAAGCCAAAGTGGGCGAGGGCACTGCAGTGAACTGGCCCGTCGGTGCTGGCGGTAAAGGCAATGAGGGTGTTGCTGCCTTTGTGGCCCGCCTGCCCAATTCCATCGGGTACGTGGAGTATTCGTATGTCAAGCAGAACAAGCTGACCTATGCCTTGGTGCAAAACTCGGCGGGTAACTTTGTCAAGCCAGAAGACGATACTTTCAAAGCCGCAGCGGCAGGCGCAGATTGGGCCAAGTCCTTCTACCAAATCTTGACCAACCAGCCTGGAAAAGACGCTTGGCCTATCACCAGCGCAACCTTCATCTTGATGCACACCAAGCAAGACAAACCGGCTAACGGCACCGAGACCCTGAAGTTCTTCAACTGGGCTTACGCCAATGGCGAAAAAGCTGCGGCCGATCTCGATTACGTGCCCATGCCAGCAGCAGCGGTTGCGGCGATTCAAAAGTCCTGGAGCGAAATCAAAGACGCTTCTGGAAAAGCCATTCCCTTCAAGTAAGCGCGAGCGGCGCTATGCCAGTTTCCGGTTGGGGCGCAAAGATGGTTTCCCCATCGTTGCAGCCCGGCCGGAAGCACATCCTCTCTAGCTAGGCGATTCATGAAAACATCATTGGCTCCTAAGCGAGCACGCAGCGGACCGCTGGTAGACCAGGTATTTGGTATTTTGGCCAAGTCAGCCGCGTTGTTGACCTTGGCGCTTTTGGCGGCCATTCTTTTGTCCCTGACCATCAGCGCCTGGCCCGCCATCCATAAATATGGTTTGACATTTTTGACCCGTACTGTATGGGATCCGGTACAGGAAGACTTTGGCGGGCTGGTGATGATTTACGGAACCATTGCCACCTCGCTGATCGCATTATTGATTGCTGTACCGGTCAGCTTCGGCATTGCGCTATTTCTGACGGAGTTGTCACCGTCGTGGTTAAAAAGACCATTAGGTACGGCCGTGGAACTTTTGGCTGCGGTTCCTTCGATTGTGTACGGCATGTGGGGATTGCTGGTTTTCGGGCCGGTGCTCGCGACGTATGTGCAGATGCCCTTGCAGAGCGCGTTTGCAGGGGTGCCATTCCTGGGCGCATTCGTATCCGGACCGCCGGTGGGAATTGGTATTCTGTCGGCGGGAATAATCTTGGCCATCATGGTCATTCCCTTTATCTCCGCAGTGATGCGTGATGTTTTTGAAGTGACCCCCCCGATGCTCAAAGAGTCTGCCTACGGTCTTGGTGCCACGACCTGGGAAGTAGTGTCTCGGGTGGTGCTGCCCTACACGAAAACTGGGGTGATCGGTGGCATTATGTTGGGTCTGGGACGCGCCATTGGCGAAACCATGGCAGTGACTTTTGTGATCGGTAACTTCAATCAGCTCGATTCGCTCAGCCTGTTTCAAGCCGCTAACAGTATCACGTCGGCCTTGGCTAACGAGTTCGCCGAGGCGGGTGAAGGCCTGCACCAAGCGGCATTGATGTACCTTGGCCTCGTTTTGTTTTTCATCACCTTTGTGATTTTGTCCTTGTCCAAGGTGTTGCTGGCACAGTTGCGTAAAGGCGAGGGCACCAAAACATGAGTACTACTGCATTAATCGCCACACGCCAAGCGCGCTTTGCCAGCCGCAAGCGGGTCAATATGGTGGCTATTGCCTTGGCGATGGGGGCGATGGCGTTTGGGCTGTTCTGGCTATTTTGGATTCTGTTTGAGACAGTGCGGTTGGGGATAGATGGCCTGACCTTTGCGACACTGACGCAAATGACGCCACCACCCAATGAAGACGGTGGCCTCGCCAATGCCATTTACGGTTCTTTCCTGATGGTGACCTTGGCGACTTTGGTGGGTGCACCGATCGGCATCATGGCCGGCATCTACCTTGCGGAGTTTGACTCCAAAGGCTGGCTTGCTGAAACGACGCGGTTTGTCAATGATATTTTGCTTTCCGCGCCATCGATCGTCATCGGCCTGTTTGTCTATTCGGTGGTCGTATCGCGCTTTAAGTCGTTCTCAGGCTATGCCGGTGTAGTCGCCTTGGCGCTGATTGTGATACCCGTAGTCATACGCACCACTGAAGACATGTTGCGTTTGGTGCCCGCGGGCTTGCGCGAGGCAGCGTATGCGCTAGGTGCACCCAAGTGGAAAGTGATTGCCAGCATTACTATGAAAGCCGCCCGCGCCGGCGTACTGACGGGTATTTTGCTGGCTGTAGCGCGTATTGCCGGTGAAACAGCGCCACTATTGTTTACTGCTTTAAGCAATCAATTTTGGACTTCGAGTTTGAGCGAACCGATGGCCAGCCTGCCGGTCACTATTTTCAAGTTCGCGATGAGTCCCTATGAGAACTGGCAAAAACTTGCATGGGCCGGCGTGTTCCTCATCACATTGGCGGTGCTTGGACTCAACATCGTGGCGCGTGTGTTGACGCGCCAAAAATCCTGAACTTTTTCGGATCACATTCATCATGCTCAAAACAGACAACGGCGTCGCCCGTACCAAAATCGCTATCAAAGACCTGAATTTTTATTACGGAAAATTCAAGGCGCTCAAGTCCATCAACCTGGATATTCCAGAGGGCAGAGTCACCGCCTTTATCGGTCCTTCGGGATGTGGGAAATCGACGCTATTGCGCGTCCTCAATCGCATGTTCGAGCTCTACCCTGAGCAGCGCGCCGAGGGCCAAATTTTGCTCGATGGTGAGGACTTGCTCAACAGCAAGGACGACGTGGCGCTTTTGCGCGCCAAGGTGGGTATGGTGTTTCAAAAGCCAACACCTTTCCCCATGTCTATTTATGACAATGTGGCCTTCGGTGTGAAATTGTTTGAAAACCTTCATACCAGTGAGATGGAAGAACGCGTGGAATGGGCCTTGCGCAAGTCTGCGCTTTGGACCGAAGTGAAAGACAAATTGCACCAAAGCGGTTCCAGCCTCTCAGGCGGGCAGCAGCAACGTCTGTGTATCGCGCGCGGTATCGCGATCAAGCCCGAGGTGCTATTGCTCGATGAGCCTTGCTCTGCACTGGACCCGATTTCGACGGCCAAGGTGGAGGAACTGATCGTGGAGCTGAAGGCGGACTACACCGTCGTGATCGTGACCCACAACATGCAACAGGCTGCGCGCTGCAGCGACTACACCGCCTACATGTACCTGGGCGACCTTATCGAGTTTGGTGAAACCGAACAAATGTTTTTCAAACCCAAGCGCAAAGAGACAGAAGACTATATAACTGGTCGTTTCGGTTAATCTATTCTTTGTAACTTAGCTACCTTATCCCTTGCTCCAAACTCTGAGGAATTCCCATGCCAGATAAACATCTATCAACCCAATTCGATTCGGAATTGACCTCGGTGTCATCGCAGGTCATGGAGATGGGTGGTTTGGTGGAATCACAAATTCTTCGCGCTATTCACGCGCTTTCCCACTTCGATGTTGAGGCTGCTGACGAGGTCGCAGGCAAAGAATCGCGTGTGAACACCATGGAGATTGAAATCGACCGTGATCTCTCTTCCATTATTGCGCGGCGCCAACCGACCGCCCGTGATTTGCGCTTGCTTATTGCCATTTCCAAGACAACGGCCAACTTGGAGCGTGTGGGTGATGAAGCAGCCAAGATCGCCCGCATGGTGCGCTCCATCATCGAAAGCGGGGCACCGCGTTCCTTGCCCACGCTGGAATTACGCTATGCCGGTGACCTGGCCTCTGGCTTGCTCAACAAGGCGCTCGATGCCTTTGCCCGGCTGGATGTCAACGCGGCCTTGAGTATTTTGAAAGAAGATGACCAAATTGACAAAGAGTTCGACAGCTTTGTTCGCATACTCATTACCTACATGATGGAAGACCCACGTACTATTTCGGCAAGCCTGGATCTATTGTTTCTCGCTAAAGCCATAGAACGCATCGGTGACCACGCAAAAAATATAGCCGAATTTATTATTTATATCGTCAAGGGTGAGGACGTACGCCACAGCAGCATGGCCGCGGTGGAGCAGGCCATCCAATGAGGAATACCCCCACGGTGCTCTTAGTCGAGGATGAGCCTTCGATAGCGGAACTCATCGCGGTAAATTTGCGGCATAACGGTTTTCGACCGATATGGGCTATGGACAGTATCAGTGCGCAGCGCGAAATAGACGCGGCCTTGCCGGATCTGATTTTGCTAGATTGGATGTTGCCGGGGGAAAGCGGTCTTTCGCTGGCAAAACGTTGGCGCGGACACGAACGGACCAAAGTGGTGCCGCTCATTATGCTCACGGCCCGTGGCGATGAGGCAGACCGTGTCGCGGGGCTCGATGCCGGGGCAGACGATTACATCGCCAAACCTTTCTCCACCAAAGAATTGTTGGCCCGGGTGAGGGCAGTGTTGCGCCGTCGTGCCCCGCAGGTAAAGGATGAAGCCATTTTGATCTCGGGCTTGCGCCTGGATTCAGCTACCCACCGCGTGTCGTTCAATGACCAGGCGATCAAACTCGGCCCTACCGAATTCAAACTCTTGCAATACCTGATGGGGCACGCCGAGCGGGTGCACAGCCGCGGCCAATTGCTCGATAAGGTATGGGGGGACCATGTCTATATCGAGGAGCGCACGGTAGATGTGCATGTCAAGCGTCTGCGGGAAGCCTTGGGCCATGCAGCCGCGATGGTGGAAACGGTGCGCGGCGCCGGCTATCGCTTGACTGCCAAACCGCTGCTGCAAGCCCAGCCCAGCGACTTGGCGGGCCAGGCCAGCTAAATTCGACTCGCCGCACAGTGCTCATTCGCTTACTCAGCTTTGCCCTGTTCCAGGGGGTGGGTGCTTTACTGGCTGCTATTTTCATGCGGGCATTTGCACCGCCCCAAGGCAGTGTGGTGGTAGCCTCTTTAGTGGGTGCCTTAGGCGCTTGCTATTTTTGGCTGCTGTGGGATTTATCGCGTGGTTTGCGGGTCATGCGCTGGTTGCAAAGCGAGGAAACTCGGGAGGTGGCGGTCCAGGCCGGTTTATGGGGTGAGTTTTCCAATCGAATCCGCCGTTTGTTGCGTCACAACGAACGCGCAGTGCAGCAGCGCGACGAGCGGCTGCAGGAATTTTTGGCCGCAATGCAGGCCTCGCCTAATGGGGTCGTGTTGCTAGATAAAGACTTTCGTATCGAGTGGTTTAACCAGTCGGCGGCACTGCATTTTGGTTTGGATGCGCGGCGCGACATGGAGCAGCATTTTGCGAATTTGGTGCGCGATCCAAGCTTTGCCGCCTATGTGGCGGCCAAAGACTTTGAAAACGATGTGTTGATGCCGGGCCGCGCCCATACCTCGTCCTTGCCGGTACGCCTGTCGGTCCATGTGCATCCCTATGGCGAGGGACGAAGCCTCTTGCTCTCGCGCGACGTCACCGCAGTGGAGCAGGCTGAAGCGATGCGCCGTGATTTTGTGGCCAATGTATCGCACGAAATCCGAACGCCGCTCACCGTACTCGGCGGTTTTGTCGAAACCCTGCAATCCCTGCCTTTAAACGAGTCGGAGCGCGCACACTACCTGGATTTGATGGCGCAGCAGGCCTCGCGTATGCAGTCCTTGGTCAGTGACCTGTTAACGCTATCACGTTTGGAGGGCAGTCCGCCGCCCTCTACGCACGAATGGGTCGATGTCAGCATGTTAACGGAGCAATGCCGGCAGGAAGCGGGCGAGTTATCCCGCGTTTTGTGGGGACAAACCCATAGCCTGAGTTTTGAAGTTCAAGGTGGTTTGTCGCTGGCCGGTTCATCCGCTGAATTGCACAGCGCTTTTTTCAATTTGATCGGAAATGCGGTCCGCTACACCCCCGCGGGTAAGTCGATTCGCGTTATTGTCAGTGCGACGGACGATGGAGGTGCCCTCTTTGCGGTCCATGACCAGGGTATGGGCATTGCGCAAGAGCATATCCCACGCCTGACCGAGCGCTTTTACAGGGTCGATCGGAGCCGCTCGCGTGACACGGGCGGTACCGGCTTGGGCTTGGCCATTGTTAAGCACGTCGTGCAGCGCCATGGTGCCGAACTGTCGATTACCAGCGTACCCGGGGAGGGTTCGCATTTTCAGATCCTTTTCCCTTCCCAGCGAGTGCGCTACCAGGTGGTCCCCTCGCTCCAAGATGCATTGGCGGTATAGGGCGCATCGGCACTGAACGTCTTTTTGGAGGCCGTTGCCGCCTGGGGCCTTGAACTGCCGCACCCGCGCGGGTGCAAGGCACAATAGTGCCTGCGATGTCAGTGCTTGATTACTACCAGAAAGAATTGTCGATCAGAGGGTTCCATAGCGATCCGGCGCAGTTGCGCGCGCTAGAGGCCTTGGACTTGTGCGCCCAGGAGTGGGCGATTTACAAAGAAAAGCGTGGCAACTCCTTCAAAAAGCTGATTCACCATCCGCCTATTCCCCGAGGCGTGTATTTGTACGGTGGTGTCGGCCGAGGCAAAAGCTTTTTGATGGACTGTTTTTTTGAGGCCGTCCCGCTAAAGCGCAAAGTGCGATTACATTTTCATGAATTCATGCGCGAAGTGCATCGCGAGCTGCATGATTTACAGGGCATCGCCAATCCTTTAAACGTGCTGGGCGAACGCATAGCCCACCGCTACAAGCTGATTTGCTTTGATGAGTTTCACGTTGCCGACATAACGGACGCACTGATTCTGCACCGCTTGCTTGAAGCCCTGCATACCCATGAGGTGGGTTTTGTCACCACCTCAAATTTCAAGCCTGACGATTTATACCCTGGGGGCATGCATCGGGACCGGGTACTGGGCGCGATTGATTGCTTGAACCAGCACATGCAAGTGATTAATGTAGATAACGGTGTGGACTATCGCCGTTTGGCCATGGGGGCATTGGATCTCTACCATGTTCCCAACGGGCCTGCTGCTGATGAGGCGATGGCGCGGGCCTTTGCGAAGCTGGCCGAGGCACAGGACGGGGACCGGGTGTTGCGTATCGAACAGCGCAGCATCTGTGCCCGCAAGCGTGCTGGTGGTGTGGTGTGGTTTGACTTCAAAGAACTGTGCGGCGGGCCGCGCTCGCAAAATGATTACCTGGAAATTGCCAGTCAATTTCATACGGTTCTGGTAAGTGATGTGCCCCATATGCCAGTCAACCGCAATGCCGAAGCCAGGCGCTTTACTTGGCTGGTGGACGTGCTCTATGACCGGCACATCAAGCTAATTGTGTCGGCCGAAGTTCGACCCGAGGGCCTGTACACCGAAGGTCCGCTGGCACATGAGTTTCCACGCACGGTGTCACGGCTCAATGAGATGCAAACGCCTCAGTTTCTGGATCTCGAGCGCCGCAAGGTCGATACAGGCCTGACTTGAGCATATGGCCAGTTAACATGAAACGCCGGCCTAAAACGGTTGCATGCCAAGAGCCCGGTGCAAACCAAGGTGCGCGCATCGCTTGCCCGTGACCTTGCAACCTCCTATTTTTAGACGGCGTAGTCGCATATGACGACGCTCGTGCAGACCGTCGAGTCCGCCTTCTCCGAGAACGGAGTGCTGGCCCGTCAACTTGAAGGGTTTCGCTTGCGATCGGGGCAGCAAGCCATGGCCCATGCGGTGGCCCATGTGATGCAAGAGGGGGGCGTGCTTGCAGCAGAGGCAGGTACGGGAGTCGGAAAGACCTTGGCCTATCTGGTTCCCGCTTTGCTCAGTGGAGAGAGAGTCATCATCTCTACGGCCACCAAGACCTTGCAGGAGCAACTATTTTTTCGCGACCTTCCCAATGTTGTTCGCGCACTAGGGCTTCCGGTGCAAATGGCACTCCTGAAAGGGCGCAGCAGTTACTTGTGTGCGCAGCGCTTGGCCACGGCACACCAGGCGCCCTATGATTTTTCTGCACACGACCTAGAACTATTGGACACAGCGCGTCACTGGGCCCAAGTAACGGTCGAGGGTGATATGGCGGAACTGGGTGCGGTGCAAGACCATCCGGTACTTGCAGGGCTGCTGACTTCCACGCGAGAAAACTGCTTGGGCACCAGTTGTCCGTCCTATACGAACTGCCATACCTTAAAGGCGCGCCAACGTGCCATGCAGGCAGAGGTGGTGGTAGTGAACCACCATTTATTTTTTGCAGATGCCGGGGTGCGCGCATCGGGTATGGCGGAACTCTTGCCCAGTGTGCGGACCGTGATCTTGGATGAGGCGCACCAACTGAGCGACATCGGAGTGCAATTTTTAGGGCAGCGTTGGAGCACGGCGCAAGCGCAGTCTCTAGCCCAGGCGCTGGCCGCGCAAAATAGCGGACTCGCGCGTGGCATGGCCGATTGGCTGGGTTTGGCCGCAGACCTCGCCCAGTGCACTAAGGCGTTGCAGGGCTTGGTGGTCCAGGTCGGCCACGCGTCTCGATGTACTTGGGTGGACGCCAGCCCTGAGCTCGTGCCCGCCGCGCCGTGGGAGGCGGCAATGCGCGCGCTTTTGCTGGCCGTCGACCGGGCCTTAGAGACCAGCCGCGCGCTGGGTATGGCCTGGCCCGAGTTGGGGACACTGGTGCAGCGCTGCCAGGATATGCAGGACAGCCTCCAGCTTTTTGTACAAACGCGGCCAGTCGATCAACTGCGTTGGTTGGAGTGTGGCGCGACGCTGAGCTTGCACCAGGCACCCCTGAGCATTGCGGCGCATATGCGTGCACTGTTGCCACCCGCTAGCGTCGATGCCCCAGCACCCAGGACTTCCTGGATATTTACCTCGGCAACGCTGGGCACGGATGCCCAACTCAGTTGGTTCGTAAAAAGCTGCGGACTAGAAGGGCATAAGGTTTTGCAAGTCGCCAGCCCTTTTGACTATGCCAGGCAAGCTGCACTGTATGTTCCTATTGGTGCGCATGCGCCAGCGGCGCAGGAGCACAGCGCCGAAGTTGGCGCCCTGGTTGCTAAAGGCGCTCGGGTCCTAGGTGGCCGTACTATGGTACTTACGACAACGCTACGCGCAATGCGTGCGGTGGCGCAAGCCTTGTCATCAGACTTGGCCGGTAGCGGCATTGAGGTATTGGTGCAAGGGCAGTACGCCAAACGCTTGTTGCTTGAAAATTTTGCCCAATCCCATGCGGTAAGCCGCGGTAGTGCGCACCCGGCCAGGGGGCACGGTAGCGTGCTGGTGGCGACCGCTTCTTTTTGGGAAGGAGTGGACATTGTGGGCGATGCTTTGCAAATGTTGGTCATTGACAAATTGCCTTTTGCGCCGCCTGACGATCCGCTGGTGCAGTCCCGGGCTCTCGCCATTGTGCAGGCCGGCGGTGTCGCCTTCAAGGAATTACACCTTCCCCAGGCTGCTCTCACGCTCAAGCAGGGTGCTGGCCGTTTGATACGCAGTGAAACCGACCGCGGTGTATTGGTCGTTTGCGACCCGCGTTTGGTACAAAAACCTTATGGAAAAAAACTCATCGCAGCCTTGCCGCCAATGCGTCGCCTGGCCGATGAGCAGCAATGGCTGGACACACTCGTTAGTTTGCGAAATGAGCGGCAAGCGGATGCGGGCGATGCACCACGCGCCTAATGGCCGTTTTAATTCAACTTCAACCAGTTGAAATTAGGGAAACTCCAGTCCAATTTGCTTGGATTGAGTTTATTGAAGTCCAGCCAGCTGGTGGCTTCACTTTTCCCATTTGAATTTAGAAATTCGCTCCCTGGGTAGGTCGCTTCCAAAACACGTTTTGCGTCCTGGCTTAGCTGCGTCATGCCAAGTGCATCGTAGGATTTGTAAATCAAATACAGCGCTTCTTCCACTGCCGGTACATCACGGTAGTCGGCGACGGCGGTTTGGGCCCGATTCAAGGCGGCCACATAGGCGCCGCGCTTAAAGTAGTACTTGGCCACATAGACCTCATTTTTTGCAAGCATCTCGATGATGTATCGCATACGCAAAAGAGCATCTGGCGTATAGCCCGATTGCGGAAATCGGCCACTTAATTCCTTAAAGGATTCAAATGACTCTTTGGCTGCCTTTTGATCACGTTCAGCCATATCCTGTCCGGTGTAGGCACCCAAAATGCCCAAGTTTTCGTTGAAATTGCTCAGGCCTTTGAGGTACAGCGCATAGTCCAAGGCGGGGCTGGCCGGGTGCAGTCGAAGAAAACGGTCCAAAGTCGCCACGGCTTGGACTTTGTCGCCCGCTTTGTACTGCGCGTAGGCCTTGTCCAGTTGGGCTTGCTGTGCTAAGGGGGTTCCTGCGGCCCGGGATTCGAGTTTCTCCAGATAGGGAATAGCCTTGTCCCACTGGCCCGAATCCATCAGATCCCTGGCTTCGCGGTATAGCTTGTCGGTGCTTAAACCTGCAGTTTTATCGTCCGCGGTGGTCGAGCAAGCGCTCAATAAGCCCAAAGTCAGAGCCAAAAGCACCGAGTAAACAACCGATAATTTGACTCTCAACATGGTAAAAACTTTCGTGGAACACGCCACCCCCATTATATCGAGCACCCCTATTGGGGCGACGGATCTGGATGAGGGCGAAGACATCCTACCCTCTGCGCTAGAGCTGCGCCAGCTATATGTTGAGCCCCATATGCATGGCCAGCGACTGGACAAAGTGCTGGTGCTGGCAGCCCCGGAGTTTTCCCGCAATTATTTGCAGCAGCTGATTGAGGCGGGCGGCGTTAGCGTCAACGGCGTACGGATGAACAAGCAGGCGGCCAAGTTGAAAGCGGGCGACGCTCTGCAACTGGAATTGCGCCCAACCGCGCAAAGCCAAGCGTTTGTAGCGCAGCTTATGGATTTGCAGGTGGTCTATCAGGATGCGCAGATTTATGTGGTGGACAAGCCCGCTGGACTGGTGGTGCATCCTGCGCCCGGCAATTGGAGTGGTACGTTACTCAATGGGCTGTTGGCGATGGATCCTGGCTTGGCAGCGGTTCCTCGCGCGGGCATTGTGCATCGACTCGACAAAGATACGAGCGGCTTGATGGTGGTAGCGCGCACCCGCGCAGCCATGGACGCCTTAGTCATGGCCATTGCCGCGCGTACCATGCGCCGCCAGTACCTGGCTTTGGGCGCGGGCATCTGGCGCGGGCCCTCACCGCAAAGTGTGACGGCGGCCATTGGCCGCGACCCGCGCAATCGCCTGCGTATGGCGGTCGTCGATTTGGCCACCACCGCAGGGAAAACGGCGCAAACCGACCTCTATTTTTTGGGACAAGCGCCACAAGCCTGCTTGGTCCACTGTGTGCTCCATACGGGGCGCACCCACCAAATCCGAGTGCACATGGCCTCCCTGGGCCACCCTTTACTGGGCGACGGGGTATATGGCGGCCCGGTCGTGACGGGGCTGGCGCGCCAGGCTTTACATGCGTTCAGGCTCGCCTTTGCCCACCCGATTTCCGGTGCGCCGCTGGCGTTTGAAAGTCCTTTGCCCCCTGATTTAGCCGCCCTGATTGCAGATTGGGGCCTTCGCTACAATGCAGTTCCGCTCTAGGCGCCGCTGCGCCTGAACCTGCGCTGCCAGTTGGAGCAGCCGCTTTGGGGTTCTAGACCATGCGTCCGTCGCGCGTTGCGCGCGTGCGATACCCGAACCGCAATTTAAATAATGACTATGGCCCACGCATTGCGAATCCTGGAAACTGCACTTTTGTGCGGGCAGCAAGCCTTGAGTTTGCGCGACATGGCAACTTTGTTTCAGGACACCTTGGGCGAAGAGGAGATCCGAGGTCTGTTGGCCGAACTGGAAGCAGAATGGGAAGCTAAGGGCATTGAGTTGGTGCAAGTGGCCACCGGCTGGCGTTTTCAAAGCCGCCCGGACATGCGCGAATACCTAGATCGCCTGCACCCCGAAAAGCCTCCTCGCTATACCCGCGCGACTTTGGAGACGCTGGCCATCATCGCCTATCGGCAGCCGGTGACCCGCGGCGATATGGAGGACATTCGCGGGGTGACGATTAACTCGCTGCTGCTCAAACAGCTCGAAGACCGGGGTTGGGTCGAGGTCATCGGTCATCGCGAGGCCCCGGGGCGCCCGGCCTTGTTCGCCACCACCAAGCAGTTCTTAGACGACCTCGGCTTGGCCAGCCTGGGAGACTTGCCTCCCCTGGAGGCCATGGGCCATTCGAACGTGGAAATGCTAGCCGACGCCGTAGCCAGTGCCAGTGCGAACGCGGAAATTTTGTTGGCAGCGCCGCACGCGGCTGCGGGCGAGGATCTCCCGGGCACCTCAGAGCTCGCACTCAGCGCACCGGACGAATCACCGGCGCAGGACCGTGCCGACCCGACAAGTCCCGTCTGATTACTTTCTAGAAATACCAAGCGCTGTGACACCACCCAAGGACATTGCGGCATTGCCTGCCGAGATTGCCGAGACTGCCGCGTTGGCGGATCAGCCTGCCCCTCTGCAGGCAGGCCTAGCGGATGTACATAGTGAGTCCCCCAAGGTAAGCGAAGCCGTGTTAGCGCCGCCAGGAGATGCCCAAGCGCCGGCAGCGAGCTTGTTTGAAGCCGTGGTATCGGGCGAATTTGATCTAGACGATACCAATGGCCCAGTGGCCACGCCCAGGCGGATATTGCAGCCGCAGGCGCAGACGCCCAAGCTACACAAGATCTTGGCCCAATCGGGCATGGGTTCTCGCTTGGAGATGGAGCGCCTCATTTTGGAAGGGCGTATTTCTGTCAATAACGAACCGGCGCATATCGGCCAGCGCATCCAATTTGGTGACCAGATCAAAGTTAACGGCAAGCCCGTGCGTTTTCGCATCGATCCGCCACCGGCAAGGGTGATCGCCTACCATAAGCCGGTGGGCGAAGTGGTAAGCCACGACGACCCACAAAATCGGCCTACGGTTTTTAGGCGCCTGCCCAAACTGCAGCAGGGCAAGTGGCAATCGGTGGGGCGGCTTGATCTCAATACCGAAGGTTTATTGCTGTTTACCAGTTCCGGCGACCTCGCCAATCAGCTCATGCATCCGCGCTTTGGGCTGGAGCGCGAATATGCGGTGCGGGTCTTGGGCTCGCTGAGTCGCGATGAAAAGCATGTGTTGCTCGATGGCGTTAGGTTGGACGACGGCGTGGCGCAGTTTGGCAGCATCCAGGACGGTGGCGGAGAGGGCAGCAATTGCTGGTACCGCGTCACCATTTCCGAAGGTCGCAACCGCGAAGTGCGCCGCATGATCGAGGCCGTTGGGCATGCGGTCAGTCGCCTCATTCGTATCCGTTATGGCGCTATGCTGCTGCCGCGTGGGCTCAAGCGGGGCGCTTGGATGGAGCTAGAAGAGTCCGACATCCGTGCGCTCACCCAGGCAGCTGGGGGGCCCTCAGGTGCGCAAGTGCAGGCTGCGCATGGCGCCTATGCACGTGCAGGCGGTCCGGCGCGTGCCAATGCCCGTGGCCCGGGCTCCGCAAAAGGGCCGCGCGCCGCTCGCGCGCCCCTGCCGGCTCAGAAAAAATTTGGCCGCCCGTCGCTAGATACCCGTACATCTGCGCCCAAGCCGCCTGCGGGCCAGCCCGATCCCCTGAAGACTTCGGTCGGGTACATCGGTGCCGACAGTTTGACGCGCCAACGCAAACAGCAAGGTGGCAAGGGTGGTGCTTCACCCTTTGCTTCCAGGGGAAAAATGCGCCCGCGCTAGGGGCTGGGTGTTAAAATCAGACGCTTTGCCACGCAGGGTGGCGATACTATTGAAAAAGAAGGTTACGCAAGACTATGGCAATCGAACGCACTTTATCCATCATCAAACCCGACGCTGTTGCGAAAAACGTCATCGGGCAAATTTATGCTCGGTTCGAGGGCGCTGGACTGAAGGTGATCGCGGCCCGCATGGCGCACCTCTCGCGCGGCGAGGCGCAAGCGTTTTATGCCGTGCACAAAGAGCGCCCCTTTTTCAACGATCTGGTTGATTTCATGATCTCTGGACCGGTGATGATCCAGTGCTTGGAAGGCCCTAACGCCATCCTCACCAACCGCGATCTCATGGGCGCGACCGATCCCAAAAAAGCCAGCCCTGGCACCATCCGCGCTGACTTTGCCGCCAGCATCGACGCCAATGCGGTGCACGGTTCGGACGCACCGGAAACAGCAGCGGTCGAGATTGCCTTCTTCTTCCCAGGCATGCAAATTTACTCGCGCTAAACCCGACTATGCGGGTCAATCTACTCGACTACGACCTCGAGGGTTTGGCCCGTTTTTGTGAGCGCTTGGGCGAGAAGCGTTTTCGGGCCGTGCAATTATTTCGCTGGATTCACCAGCGCGGCGCCAGTGATTTCGATGCCATGACCGACTTGGCCAAGTCTTTGCGCGAAAAGCTCAAGACCAGTGCAGTGGTACAAGCCATGCCCGTCATGACCCAGCATGTGTCTGCGGACGGCACGATCAAGTGGTTGTTCGATGTCGGCGCCGGCGACGCGATTGAAGCGGTTTATATCCCCGAGGCAGACCGAGGTACCTTGTGCGTTTCATCCCAAGCCGGCTGTGCTGTGGCCTGCCGCTTTTGCTCGACCGGTCATCAAGGTTTTAGCCGCAACCTGAGCGTTGGTGAAATCACGGGCCAGCTTTGGTTTGCCGAGCACTTTTTGCGCAAATACCTGGGCCGCAATGAGCGCATCATCTCTAACGTCGTGATGATGGGCATGGGCGAGCCCTTGCAAAACTATACTGAACTGTTACCGGCCTTGCGCACCATGCTCGATGACCACGGCTACGGCCTGTCACGCCGCCGCCTTACTGTGTCGACCTCGGGCATGGTGTCCATCATGGACCGCTTGGGCCAGGACTGTCCGGTGGCTCTCGCCGTTTCTCTGCATGCCCCGCAAGATAGGCTGCGCGATGTCTTGGTGCCACTGAATAAAAAGTACCCACTCGATGAACTCATGCGCGCTTGTGAGCGCTATCTGCTATCGGCTCCACGCGACTTCATCACCTTTGAATATTGCATGTTGGATGGCGTAAATGACACCCCGGCCATGGCGCAGGAGTTGATCGCGCTGTTGCGCGCATATGGCCAGGGCCGAGCCGGATGGTGCAAATTGAACCTTATCCCTTTCAACCCATTTCCCGCATCGGGCCTGCAGCGCTCGACCCAGGCGGCGGTGGCAGCCTTTGCCCGCAGTTTGAACGACGCCGGCATCGTCACCACGGTACGCAAAACACGCGGCGACGATATCGACGCCGCTTGCGGTCAACTGGCTGGTGAGGTGCGTGACCGTACCAGCGTCATGGTGCGCATCGACAAGCGCAAAGCGCGCGAAGGTGCGTCTTTCGCTACCGGAGCCACCGTGGAGGAGCTCCATGCGACTTGATGCGTTGGCCCGCGTGACGGGTGTGCCTGGCGGTACAGCTACCGCATGGTGGGTCCGCAACCCTTTGGTTGCCGGGTTGAGCTTTTTGTTGTGCTTAGCGGGATGCGCAGGCATAGGCAAGGGTGACCTGAACCCCAGCACGGACGATTCGCAGGCACGCAAGCGCGCCATGTTGTATTTGGAGCTGGCTTCCACCTATTTCGCGGAAGGAAAAAACGCCTTTGCGCTGGACGCAGTAAAGCAAAGCCTGGCAGCAGACAACACCTTGTATGAAGCGCATAACTTGGGCGGCCTCATTTACATGCGCATGAACCAGCCTGTGCTGGCGGAAGATGGTTTTCGTAAAGCGTTGCTGGTGCAACCGCAGGCCGCTTCGGTGCAGCACAACTACGGGTGGCTATTGTGTCAGCAGGGCCGCTTGCGTGAAGCCATAGCCCTGTTTGGCGCGGCCCTGACCAACACGGGCTACGACGCACCGGCCAAAACCTGGATGACCCAGGGCGTGTGCCAGGCTAAAGCCGGGCAGGCGGCCCAAGCGGAACATAGTTTGCGCATGGCTTCCCAGCTCGAACCCACCAACCCGGTGGTCAGCTTCAACCTGGCGCTGCATTTATTCAGACAGTCGGACTTTGCCCGCGCCCAGTCTGTTATTGCGCCCGTCAATGCCTCGGCGTGGGCGAATGCCGAGACTTTATGGCTGGGCATTAGGCTGGCACGGCAACGTGGCGACGAGGCACAAGTGGCAGCCCTGGGTGCTAAATTGCGGCACCAGTTTGGCCAATCGCGTGAGGTGAGTTTGCTCGACCAAGAGGTGTTCAATGACTGATACGGACGAACCAATCATCGGCTTGCGGGTTTCGTCGGAACCGGGCGAAGTGCGGGTAGCGCAGAACGGGCCCAGTGTCGGGCAGCAATTGCAGCGCGCCCGCTTGGACGCTGGTTTGTCCTTGGAAATTGTGTCGGCCCGTCTCAAAGTGTCGGTGGCACGTTTGCAGGCCTTTGAGAGCGACCAGTTTGAACATGGCTCCAATGTGCATATTGGAAGGGCCATGGTGGCCAGTGTGGCGCGCTTTCTGGGATTGGATTCGCAGGCCCTACTGGCGCAACTGCCTCTGCCCAAGGTGCAGAGTCCTGTGGCTGGTTCACCGGAAGCGGTCGGAGGCTTTGGCAGAGAAACCCGCCTCACCATGCGGCGGGACCCGTTAGGGCCGGTGTCGCCGCTATGGTGGATTGCCTTGGTATTGCTCGTCTTGGCTGCGCTCGTGTATTTTTATCCCCAGCTTGCACCGGTAAGCCATTTGCAGCCAGTAGCGTCGCTGTCGCAGGCTGGTGTGCCGACGGCCCAGTCCGGGCCGCAAAATACGACCGAATCCGCGGCGCCGGTTGCCTTGGCCTCGGCATCCATCGCCGAATTGCCTGTGGCACATGTCGCACCGGATCGCAGCGGTTCAGCCGAAAAAGCAGTCCAATCGGTGCTCGAGTTCAAAGCGCGTGGAAGTACCTGGATTGAAGTGACAGATGCCAAGGGAACGGTTTTACTGCGCCGCACTTTGGCAGCCACTGAAGCCGTCCAGGTGGGCGGAGACCTGCCACTTTCGGTAGTGGTAGGGCGCGCTGACCACACCGAGGTCATCGTCCGCGGCGCGCCTTTCCCCTTAGAGACGCATACGCAAGACAATGTTGCTAGATTCAAGGTGCCATGATGACAAGTCAAATTCTTTTGAACTCCAATGGGGCAGCGGCGCGCAAGGGCATGCAGGCGAGCGTGCGATGGGGTAGCAATGTGGTCACTATTGGTGGTGGAGCCCCGGTGCGTATTCAGTCCATGACCAATACGGACACGGTGGACGTGATCGGTACCGCGATCCAAGTCAAGGAGTTGGCCTTGGCCGGTTCCGAGATGGTTCGCATCACCGTCAACACGCCGGAAGCGGCGCAGGCGGTTGCGCATATCCGTGAACAGTTGGACCGCATGGGTATTGCTGTCCCCTTAATCGGCGATTTTCATTACAACGGCCACCGCCTGCTGACGGAGTTTCCTGAATGTGCACAAGCGCTTTCCAAATACCGCATCAACCCCGGGAACGTGGGCAAAGGTGACAAAAAAGACCGCCAATTCGGGCAGATGATTGAAGCGGCCATGCGCTGGGATAAGCCGGTTCGTATCGGTGTGAACTGGGGCAGCCTGGACCAGGAGCTACTGGCTGATTTGATGGATGCCAACAGTAAATTGCCCGAGCCGCGCAATTACAAACAGGTCATGTACCAGGCCTTGATCAGTTCTGCCGTGGGGTCCGCGCAATTGGCGCAATCCATGGGCATGGCGGCCCATCAAATAATTATTTCTTGCAAAGTCAGCGGCGTGCAGGACCTGATTGCGGTGTATCGCGAGTTAGGCCGTACCACGTCCTACCCCTTGCATTTGGGCCTGACCGAGGCAGGCATGGGCACCAAAGGCACGGTAGCTTCCACTGCAGCTTTGTCGGTGTTGCTGCAAGAGGGCATTGGCGACACGATACGGGTTTCGCTTACGCCAGCGCCGGGTGAGTCGCGTAACCAGGAGGTGGTCATTGCGGCTGAAATTTTGCAAGCCTTGGGATTGCGTGCCTTTGTGCCCAGTGTTACCGCATGTCCCGGTTGTGGCCGCACCACCAGCACCACGTTTCAGGAGCTCACCCAGCAGATCGACAATTTTCTTCGCGACAAAATGCCGGTCTGGAGAAAAGAGTTTCCCGGCGTAGAAGGCCTCAAGGTCGCGGTCATGGGCTGTATTGTGAACGGCCCGGGCGAGAGCAAACACGCCGATATCGGCATCAGCCTGCCGGGCACGGGTGAGGCGCCCGCGGCCCCGGTGTTTATTGACGGTGAAAAACGTATGACCTTGCGCGGCGATGCGATTGCCACCGAATTCCAAGCAGTCGTGGAAAACTATATCCGCGAGCGCTTTGGCACAACGGTTCTCAAATAAAAAACGGTATGAATCAAACACTATTGCCACGTAAGGCCGAACGCCTGGTGGCTGTCAAAGGCATGAACGATATTCTGCCGCCCGAATCCGCACGATGGGAAGACTTAGAAGCGCGAGTCCGAGCGCTGATGCGACGCTATGCCTATGAAAATATTCGGACCCCCATTGTGGAGCCGACGGCATTGTTTGTGCGCGGCCTAGGCGAGGTGACGGATATTGTGGAAAAGGAAATGTATTCCTTTGAAGACCGTTTAAATGGCGAGCACCTTACGCTGCGCCCCGAGAACACCGCAGGTTTGGTGCGCGCCGTTGTTGAGCACAACCTTTTGTATAACGGCGGTAAACGCCTGTTTTATATCGGCCCGATGTTCCGCCATGAGCGTCCGCAGCGTGGACGCTACCGTCAGTTCTACCAAATTGGCGCCGAAGCCTTGGGCTTTGCCGGGCCAGAACTCGATGCTGAATTGATTTTGATGGCGAACGCGCTGTGGAAAGAGTTGGGAATCCAGGGTGTGCAACTGCAGATCAATAACCTGGGTCAACCAGACGAGCGTAAATTGCATCGTACGGCATTGATTGCCTATTTTGAACAACATGCGGAGGTATTGGACGCCGACTCGCGCCGCCGCTTACACCTCAATCCCTTGCGATTGCTCGACAGCAAAAACCCCGCAATGCAGGCGGTGATTGAGGGCGCGCCCCGCCTGATGGACTTCCAGGGTGAGGCATCGCGTGCGCATTTGAATGCGGTACTTGCGATTTTGAAGGCCAATGGCGTTGACTATGCGATCAATCCCCGTCTGGTGCGTGGCATGGACTATTACAACCTTACGGTATTTGAGTTTGTGACCACCGAGCTGGGCTCGCAGGGGACGATTTGCGGTGGAGGGCGTTACGACTACCTGGTGCAAGAGGTGGGTGGCAAGCCAGCGCCGGCGGTAGGTTGGGCGTTGGGCATGGAGCGTTTACTAGAGTTGCTCAAGACCCAAGGTGTTCACGGCGCCTTGGCGGCACCCGATGCGTTTGCCGTGGTTACCGACCAAACTTTTCTACCCGATGCGGTGCGCACCTTGGAGCAACTGCGCAGTGCCGGTGTGGCGGTGCAGATGCATGCTAGCGCCGACGGCGCCATGGCGAGCATGAAATCCCAGTTCAAAAAGGCCGACGCTTCGGGAGCCCGTTATGCCTTGGTGTTTGGCGCGGAAGAAATGGCCGGTGCCAAGCTGAGCATCAAAGATTTGCGCAATGCATCGACTCTGCAGCGCACGGTAGCACTGGCCGATTGGGCCCAATGGGCGCAAAGCCTACAATCGAAGGCTTAACGACGTATTGCCATGGCGAACCAACTAGACCTTGAAGAACAAGAACAGCTTGACCAACTCAAGCATTTCTGGAGCCAATACGGCAACCTGATAACTGGGCTGCTGCTCCTGGTACTCTGTGCAGTGGCCGCTTGGAACGCTTACCACTACTGGCAACGCAGTCAGGCCACACAGTCTGCCGCCATGTTCGATGAAATGAGTAAGTCCGTCGCGGCTGGCGATTTAGCAATGGCCCAGCGCACGTTTTCGGACATGAAAGAGCGCTACGCGTCGGCCACCTATACCCAGCAAGCCGCCCTGGCTTTGGCACGACAAGCCAGCGATAAAGGCGAGCTCGAGGCTGCCAAAGCGGCCTTGCAGTCGGTGGTGGATAAATCGGCCGACGAAGGCTACGCCGCGATCGCCCGCCTGCGTTTGGCCAACCTGTACTTTGATGCCAAAGACTATGCACAGGCGCTGGTCATGCTCGATGGCGTGAAAGATGACGCCTTTGCTGGCTTGGTGGCCGATCGAAAGGGCGACATTTTGGTGGTTCAGGCAAAGCGTGAGGACGCCAAGGCCGCTTACTTACTAGCCTACCAAAAACTAGACGAACGCGCCCAATACCGTCGGGTGGTGCAAGTCAAGCTCAATGCTTTGGGCGTGGACCCCGAGGCCTCGGCCGCTTCCACATCGGCAGAGGTGAAAAAGTAATGGCTCACCCCCTATCGTATGTGCGTAGCCTCTGGACGGTCAGTGCCTGTTGTTTGGTGCTGGCGTTGGCCGCATGCGCCGGTTTTGACAAGCCCAAACCAGAGCCTTTGGAGGCAAATCCCGCCACTTTGGCGGTCAAGGAAGTCTGGCGCATCAACGTAGGCGCCACGGCTTCACCGTTGGAGATGCGCGCCGTGGGTTCAACAACGCTCTGGGCTGCGGCCAGTCAGGGCGAAATGAACCTGATAGACGCGGCGGCTGGTCAGGTAGTGGCGCGTACCAACGCGGGGCAGTTGCTCAGTGCAGGAGTGGGTGCTGACAAGAAGTTTGTGGCGGTAGTGAGCCGTGACAACCAGCTGATTGTCCAAAGCGAGCAAAAAGAAATTTGGCGGCAACGCATTGCGTCGTTGATAGTCACTGCGCCCTTGGTCGCTGGTGACCGTGTATTCATCTTGGCCGCCGATAGAACCGTCTATGCTTTTGATGCGGCCAATGGGCGCAAACTGTGGACGCAGCAGCGCTCGGGCGAATCCTTGTTATTGGGGCAAGCCGGTTTATTGACGGCAGTTGGCGACACCCTGTTAGCCGCCCAGGGTGGCCGTTTGCTCGGTTTGAACCCGCAAAATGGATCGCTTCGTTGGGACGTGCAAGTTGCAAGTGGTCGAGGAATAAACGAAGTAGAACGCCTCGCCGACTTGGTAGCGGGCGTCAGTCGTGTTGCTGATTCGGTATGTTTGCGTGCTTTTCAGTACGCCGTAGCCTGCGTGGACGGGCGTACCGGCCGCAGTCTGTGGAACAAATCTGCATCTGGGGCCTCAGGCATTGGCGGTGACGCTCAAGCCGTATTTGGTACCGAGAGCGATGGGAAAGTGATTGCATGGCGCCGTGCGGATGGCGAAAAATTGTGGACCAACGAGAAACTGCGCTTTCGCGGCCTCAGCGGGCCTACCTTAGCCGGTGGCGCTTTGGTGCTGGGCGATGGCGACGGTAACCTGCACTTTCTCTCACCAGCAGACGGAAAACTTTTAAACCGCGTCAGCACGGATGGTTCACCCATTGTTTCTGCACCCTTGTGGCTTGCATCGACCTGGGTAGTCATTACCCAGCGCGGTAACGTCATCGGGTTTCGGCCGCAATAGGGCCTTGGGGCCCTCGCGCAATGAAACCGGTTATCGCTCTGGTCGGCCGACCTAACGTAGGCAAGTCCACCCTTTTCAATAGGCTGACCAAGAGCCGCGACGCCATTGTTGCGGACTTTGCGGGATTGACGCGGGACCGCCACTACGGCAATGCTAAACATGGTAAGCAGGAAATCATCGTGGTCGATACCGGTGGTTTTGAGCCCGATGCCACGACCGGTATATTCAAAGAAATGGCCAAGCAGACCCGCCAGGCGGTGGCCGAAGCAGATGCCGTACTGTTTATCGTAGATGCCCGTGGCGGCGTGTCTGCGCAGGACCACGAGATTGCCAAATACCTGCGCCGTTTGGGTAAGACCAGTTATGTCGTGGCCAACAAAGCCGAAGGCATGACCGAGAGTACGCAGTTTGGCGAGTTTTATGAACTCGGGCTAGGCGCAGTAATTGCGGTCTCTGCTGCGCATGGCCAAGGTATTCGTTCTTTGATGGACCAAGTGCTGGCCCCATTTGCCCTGGAACCAGAGGCACCGGAATCCGACCAGAGCAACCCCGGGGCGATCAAGCTTGCCGTCGCGGGGCGTCCGAATGTAGGGAAATCTACACTTATCAATTCATGGCTGGGCGAGGAACGTCTGGTCGCCTTTGACTTGCCCGGCACCACCCGCGATACGATTTCCATTCCATTTGAGCGCGGGGGACAAGATTTCGAACTGATCGACACCGCAGGCCTGCGCCGCAAAGGCAAAGTATTCGAAGCGATCGAAAAGTTTTCCGTGGTCAAAACGCTGCAGGCGATTGAATCGGCCAGCGTGGTACTGCTATTGATCGATGCGACGGAAGGCGTTACGGACCAGGACGCCCATATTGCCGGCTACATCTTGGAGTCAGGGCGTGCGGTGGTCGTGGCGGTCAATAAATGGGATGCAGTGGACGAGTACCAACGCGAACTGGTGAAACGTTCGCTTGAAACCCGATTGGGCTTTTTAAAGTTTGCCGCCTTGCATTTGATATCTGCGCGCAAACGCCAGGGCCTAGGGCCCGTATGGGATTCGATTGCACAGGCGCACCGGGCGGCCCATTGCAAAATGTCTACCCCTGTACTGACGCGTTTGCTGCTTGAAGCGGTCCAGTTTCAGACGCCCAAGAAAACGGGTATGTACCGGCCTAAATTGCGTTATGCCCACCAGGGCGGCATGAACCCGCCCATCATTGTGATCCATGGTAATTCGCTTGAGCACGTGACAGAAGCCTACAAACGATTTCTGGAAGGGCGTTTCCGCAAAGAATTTAACTTGGTGGGCACGCCTTTGCGTATCCAAATGAAGTCCGCTGCGAATCCCTTTGCGGACAAGGATTGACGGTTTTTTCGTAACTCGCCACGCTACCCATTGCCTTAGTACGCTCAGAATCCCTTGCCAATGTGGTATCTTCCACAAGTCTTATATCTTTCAACACGGAAAATATCGTGAACAACAAAAGTCAACTTCTCCAAGACCCTTTTCTCAACGCATTGCGCCGGGAGCACGTGCCGGTGTCGGTGTACCTGGTCAACGGTATCAAGCTGCAGGGACAGATTGAATCCTTTGACCAATATGTAGTTTTGCTGCGTAACACCGTGACCCAGATGGTGTACAAACATGCAATATCAACGATCGTGCCGGGGCGGGCAGTCAATTTCGCATTGACTCCAGCCGATGGTGCTGAAGCCCCCTGATTTGGCTACCGTGCGGCTCCATTGGGCTGCTGCCTAAGCAGACCTGATGTGACCTCACGACAAGACGAACCGCGCGCGCGCACCATTTTGGTGGGCGTCGATTTAGGGCTCGCCAACTTTGATTCCACTTTGGATGAATTGGGTCAACTGGCGCAAACCGCCGGTATGGAGCCTGTGGCTAGAGTCGTCTGTAAGCGCCGCGCTCCGGACGCAGCATTGTTCGTCGGTACGGGCAAAGCCGATGAAATCAAGCTGCTGGCCCAAAGCCTGGGCGCGCAGGAGGTATTGTTCGATCAGAGCCTGAGTCCTGGGCAGCAGCGCAACTTAGAGCGAAGGTTGGAAATGCCGGTGAACGATCGGACGTTTTTGATTCTTGAAATTTTCGCGCAAAGAGCACGCAGCCACGAGGGCAAGCTACAAGTAGAACTGGCGCGCCTCCAATATTTAAGTACCCGTCTGGTGCGGCGCTGGTCCCATTTGGAGCGCCAGCGTGGGGGTATTGGCACCCGCGGCGGCCCCGGTGAAACCCAAATCGAACTGGATCGGCGCATGATCGCCGCCAACATCAAGCGTACTAAAGAGCAGTTGGAAAAGGTCAAGCGCCAGCGCCAGACGCAGCGCAAACAGCGCGACAGGCGCGGCGCGTTCAATATTTCGTTCATCGGATATACGAATGCGGGTAAATCCACGTTGTTTAACGCCCTGGTCAAAGCACGTTCCTATGCGGCCGATCAGTTGTTTGCGACCCTGGATACCACCACCCGCCACCTGTATCTGGGGCAAGCAGAGCGATCGGTATCGTTATCCGATACCGTGGGCTTTATCCGCGATCTGCCGCACGGACTGGTCGATGCATTCCAGGCCACCTTGCAAGAGGCCATCGACGCTGACTTGTTGCTGCATGTGGTGGATGCATCGAACCCTGATTACCTGCTTCAAATTGAGCAAGTTCAGCGCGTTATAGTGGAGATTGGGGCCGAAAAAGTACCCCAAATATTAGTTTTCAACAAAATTGACGCTATGCCCGAGAGTCGTCTCCCTTTGCAGGGTAGCGATTTTTTTGAGATTGAAGGCCAGCAAACCCCGCGAGTTTTCCTCAGCGCGCAAGCCGGAACGGGGCTCTCGCAGTTGCGCAGTCTATTGGCCCACGCAGCTGCTGGTACTGCGGTTTTGGCCCTCGGTCAGCCCCAATCCCCCGTTGTCTATGAGGCCGACTCGTAATTGTGGACAATCGGGGTGTGCACATCGCAAGGTATAACAATGAAATTTTCAATGCCAAGGCTTAGTTTTGTCGGAATGTTGGGGCGCTTGCGCGGTATGTTCAATCTCAATGACAGCCGTTGGGGTCGCTCGGAAGATGCCAAACCTGCGGCGGGAAATGGTGCCGATGGCGCGCCTAACGCCCCACAGCCTGGCGGACGACCTGAGTCCAAACCCGATACCCGGCCCGACACCCCCGCTTCAAACAGCCCCGGCAACGATCGCCCCGGTATGGGCCATCGTCCAGGCGCTAACGCTGGCCCCCCCGATCTGGATGAACTATGGCGTGATTTCAATCGCAAATTAAACAGCTGGATGGGTGGTGGCAATCGCGGCGGGAAGGGGCGGGGATCCGGTACACCTTTGCCGCCGGATTTCAAGAACATCCAAATTGGCGGCGGCCTGATTGCGGCCGTGCTCATTTTGATTTGGCTGGCGACCGGTTTTTTCATTGTGCAGGAAGGCCAGCAGGCGGTGATCACGCAGTTTGGTCGCTATAAATCCACGGTGAATGCCGGTTTTAACTGGCGCCTGCCCTACCCGATACAGCGCCATGAGTTGGTATTTGTCACGCAAATCCGATCCGTCGATGTGGGCCGCGATAACGTGCTAAAGGCTACCGGGCTGCGCGAGTCGGCCATGCTGACCCAGGACGAGAATATTCTGGATATCAAATTTGCCGTGCAATACCGCCTGAGCGACGCACGTGCCTTTTTGTTTGAAAGCAAAAACCCCACGGACGCCGTGGTGCAGGCGGCCGAGACCTCGGTTCGAGAGGTCCTGGGCAAGATGAAAATGGATGCAGCTTTGTCGGAAGAGCGCGACCAGATCGCTCCGCGTGTACGCGCCATGATGCAAGACATCTTGGACCGCTACAAAGTGGGTATTGAGGTGGTTGCCATCAACTTGCAGCAAGGTGGTGTGCGCCCACCCGAACAAGTGCAGGCCTCGTTTGATGATGTGCTCAAAGCCGGGCAAGAGCGTGAACGCGCCAAAAATGAGGCGCAAGCCTATGCCAACGATGTGATTCCACGCGCGGTGGGTTCGGCGGCTCGACTGAAAGAAGAGGCGGATGCTTACAAAGCCAAGGTGGTAGCCCAGGCCCAAGGCGATGCACAGCGCTTCCGTTCGGTGTTCAATGAATACCAAAAAGCGCCCCAGGTCACCCGAGACCGCATGTACCTCGATGCCATGCAGCAAATTTACACCAATGTCACCAAAGTGCTGGTTGACACCCGTCAGGGTGCGGCTTTATTGAATTTGCCGCTGGAAAAGATACTGCAAATGAACGCGTCAGGGGAGCCCTTGGCAACGCCCGCGACTGCGGCTAACCCAGCGGCTGTTGCCCCTAACCCTTCGCCCGCAGTTAACGCGGTGGATCCACGCAGTCGCGAAGCGCTGCGTACCCGTGAGCGCGACGTGCGCTAGGAGAACAACATGAACCGCATTGGATTTATTGTTTCTAGTTTGTTGGTGGTATTGGCGCTGGCAAGCTCCACGCTTTTTGTTGTGGACCAACGCCAGTTTGGCGTGGTCTATGCACTGGGTCAAATCAAGGACGTCATTACAGAGCCCGGTTTGAACTGGAAACTGCCGCCGCCATTTCAAAACGTGTCTTATATCGATAAACGCTTGCTCACTTTGGATAGCAGCGATACCGAGCCCATGCTGACGGCTGAAAAGCAGCGTGTGGTCATCGACTGGTATGTGCGCTGGCGTATCTCAGAGCCTACCGAATACATCCGCAATGTCGGACTGAACGAGGCGGCTGGAGCCAATCAACTCAACCGGGTGGTGCGCAACGCCTTCCAGGAAGAGATCAATAAGCGCACCGTCAAAGAGTTACTCTCGCTCAAGCGAGAGGCTTTGATGGCCGATGTGAAACGCGAGGTACTGGAGAAAGTCAAGGGTGCGAAGCCCTGGGGCGTTGATGTGGTCGATGTACGCATCACCCGCGTGGATTATGTGGAGGCCATCACCGAGTCGGTTTACCGCCGCATGGAGGCGGAACGCAAACGCGTGGCCAATGAATTGCGCTCCACGGGTGCGGCAGAAGGGGAAAAAATCCGCGCCGATGCCGACCGCCAACGCGAGGTGACGATTGCCAATGCCTACCGCGACGCCCAGAAAATAAAAGGCGAGGGTGATGCCGAGGCCGCCCGTATCTATGCGGAGGCGTTCAACCGGGACCCCCAGTTCGCCCAGTTTTACCGTAGCCTTGAGGCTTACAAAAACAGTTTCGCCAATAAAAGCGATGTGATGGTGCTCGACCCTTCCTCCAGCGAGTTCTTCAAAGTCTTTCGTAACGGCGGCTCAGCTTCGGCACCGGCCAAGAAATAAGCATAGACGCACTTGCGATTCCCGCGCCCTGCCTAGGTGGGGCTCGGGTTTGGCCGGTAAAATCGCGTTTTTAACCGCATCCCCATTTATCCATGTCCGCTTGGGTCCTCCCGGATCACATTGCTGATGTGCTGCCTTCCGAGGCGCGGCACATCGAGGAAATCCGTAGAAATTTGCTGGATATGGCCCGTTGCTATGGCTATGAACTGGTCATGCCGCCGCTATTGGAACACCTGGAGTCCTTGCTGACAGGTACCGGTGAATCGCTGGATTTGCAAACTTTCAAGTTGGTGGACCAAATTTCTGGTCGGATGCTGGGCCTGCGTGCTGATAGCACTCCGCAAGTGGCACGCATCGATGCCCATTTGCTCAATCGCCAGGGCGTAGCCCGCCTGTGTTACTGCGGCCCCGTGCTGCACACCCGGCCCGCGGCACCGTATGCCACCCGCGAACCCTTGCAGTTAGGGGCGGAAATTTACGGGCATCAGGGCGTAGAAGCGGATCTGGAAATTCTGACGCTGGCCCTGGATTGCCTGCGAGCGGCCAAGGTACACGCCTTCATGGTCGACTTGGCCGATGTGCGCATTGTCAACAGCCTGTTATCGCTCGCCGCCCTTAGCCCATTAGAAACCACTGAAATGCATGCGGCACTTGCCTTCAAAGATACGGCTGCTATTGCCTCCATTGCACGTCGCGCGGATGCGGCAGTGCGTCTGGGCCTACAGAACCTGACGCGTTGCTTTGGAGATATGCAGGTGCTCGCGCAGGCGCGCGCCTTGCTTCCCGACCTGCCGGCCATTTCGCAAGCCCTGGACCAACTCCAATGGTTGGCCGGACATCTGGAAGGTAGCCCGGTTTCTTTCGATCTGGCGGATCTGCGTGGCTACGCTTATTACAGCGGTGCACGCTTTGCGGTGTATGCCCAAGGCGCATCCAACGCAGTGCTTCGCGGTGGCCGGTACGACGCGGTAGGTTCGGTGTTTGGGCGTGAGCGACCTGCCGTGGGCTTCAGCCTGGACATCAAGTCCTTGGTGGGTGTGGTGAGCGGCCCGCCTTTGCGTGCAGCTGTACGCGCGCCTTGGGGTGAAGACAAAGGTTTGCGCAGTGCGATCGCCAAGCTGCGCAGTGCCGGCGAGACGGTTGTCTGCGTATTGCCTGGTCACGAAAGTGAAATAGAAGAGTTCGATTGTGATCGTGTGCTAGAAGCGCATGGCGCTGATTGGCACGTCGTTCCCATTAAAAAATAAAGCAAATCCATGAATACGCATGCAGGCCGAAATGTAGTGGTTGTTGGAACCCAGTGGGGTGACGAGGGCAAAGGCAAGCTCGTCGACTGGCTGACCGAAAGTGCCCAAGGTGTCGTGCGATTCCAGGGTGGACACAATGCCGGTCACACCTTGGTGATTCACGGTGTGAAAACTGCATTGCACCTGATTCCCAGCGGCATTATGCGCGCAGGGGTGAAGTGCTACATCGGTAACGGCGTAGTTTTGTCCCCGGCCAAATTATTCGAAGAGATTGAAGGCCTTGAAAAAGTGGGAGTCGATGTGCGTTCGCGTCTGCGTATCAGCGAAGCCTGCCCGCTGATTCTGCCATTTCACGCGGCGCTCGATGTGGCCCGTGAAGCGGCTCGTGAAAAAGGCGGCAATGAAAAAATAGGTACCACTGGTCGTGGCATCGGTCCGGCCTATGAAGACAAAATTGCGCGTCGCGCCCTGCGCGTGCAGGACATGAAATTCCCCCAACGTTTTGCTGACAAGTTGCGCGATTTGCTGGCATTGCACAACCATGTGCTGACCAGCTTTCTGGGCTCTAAAGCCTTTGATTTCGGCCCCAGCTTGGCGCCCTATATGAAAGACGGCGAGGTGCAGTTTGAGGCGGTGTATGCCCAGGGCATGGAGCACGCCAAGCTGCTCACCCCCATGATGGCCGATGTTTCCCGCGAACTCAATGACGCGCACCAATCCGGCGCTAATTTGTTGTTTGAAGGCGCGCAGGGCACTTTGCTTGATGTGGATCACGGCACTTATCCCTTTGTCACGTCTAGTAATTGTGTGGCTGGCAATGCGTCGGCAGGTGCAGGGGTTGGCCCCGGCATGTTGCATTACATCCTGGGCATTACCAAAGCCTATTGCACGCGTGTGGGCAGTGGTCCTTTCCCGACCGAGTTGCAATGGGAAGTGCCGGGAACACCCGGATACCACATGAGCACCGTGGGTGCTGAAAAAGGTGTGACCACCGGACGCTCACGCCGCTGCGGATGGTTTGACGCCGCACTGCTCAAGCGCTCGGCACAGGTTAACGGTCTGAGTGGATTGTGTATCACCAAACTCGATGTCCTAGACGGTTTGACGGAACTCAAGCTGTGTACCGGTTACAGGTTAGATGGCGCGCATACCGATATTTTGCCCATGGGCGCCGACGAGATCGCTCGCTGTGAGCCGGTGTATGAAACTATGCCCGGCTGGACGCAGAGTACCGTGGGTGTAACCGACTATCAAAAACTGCCTGTAGAGGCGCGTCGCTATTTGGAGCGCATTGCACAATTGACTGGCGTGCCAATTCACATGGTGTCCACCAGCCCGGATAGGGACCACACCATTTTGATGCGTGATCCCTACTTAGCGTATTGAATCTAGCGGGCGTAGAGTGGTTTTTTTAAGTGGCAGCAGCGGTATCAGCCGTTGATCGTATTTACCGAGGAGCTGGGTATGTTGACGGAAGACGGCAAACATTTGTACGTGAGCTATGACGAGTACCACAACCTGATCGAAAAGCTCGCGATCAAAGTGTTCCAGTCGGGTTGGGAGTTCGATACGATTTTGTGCCTAGCGCGTGGGGGCATGCGTCCGGGCGACATTTTGTCCAGGGTGTTTGATAAGCCGTTGGCCATCATGTCCACCAGTTCTTACCGCTCCGACGCCGGTACAGTGCAAGGCCATTTGGACATCGCGCGTTTTATCACCACGCCTAAGGGCGAGATTGCTGGCAAGGTCTTGCTGGTCGATGATCTGGCCGACTCGGGACATACGCTCAACGCAGTGATCCACCAGCTAAAAAATAATTACGCACCCATAACGGAGTTGCGTAGCGCAGTGATCTGGACCAAAGCCTTGTCCACTTTCACTCCGGATTATTCGGTGGAATTTTTGCCCACCAACCCCTGGATCCATCAGCCTTTTGAGAGCTATGACGCCATGCGCCCAGCGCAGTTGATCCAAAAATGGAGCGTTTAGAAGGGTTACGCCGATGAAGCACCTAAGCACCACGCTGATTCACCACCCCTACGATCCACCGGGCGGTTTTGAAGCGCCAGCCGAGGGTGTTTTTAAAGCGTCCACCGTTTTTTTTCCTTCGGTGGCGGCGATGCGTAGCCGGCAGTGGAAAGACAAAAGCGCTTACACCTATGGCCTGCACGGCACGCCAACGACCTATACCCTCGAAGAGCGCTTGTGCAGTTTGGAAGGCGGCCAGCAATGTGTTCTCACCCCCAGTGGCCTTTCGGCTATTGCCTTAGTCGCTTTGGCCTTACTGCAATCGGGTGACGAGGTATTGCTGCCGGACAATTGTTACGAGCCTAACAAGACGCTCGTAGAGGGCGAATTGGTGGGTTGGGGTGTGAGGCACCGGTTTTACAACCCCATGGATCCGCAGGACTTGCAGTCCAAGCTCTCTGATGCGACCCGTCTGGTTTGGTTGGAAGCGCCGGGCTCGGTGACCCTAGAGTTTCCCGACCTGGCTGCGCTAACCCTTATTGCTAAGCAGCACGGCGCCTTGGTGGCCTTAGATAACACCTGGGGCGCCGGCATTGCCTTTGCGCCTTTTGACCTTGTGCCAGGCACGCCATGTGCAGTTGATATTTCTATTCAGGCGCTCACTAAGTACCCCAGCGGTGGTGGTGATGTTTTGATGGGTAGCGTGATCACACAGAATGCGGATTTGCACATGCGTATCAAGCTGTGCCATATGCGCATGGGCTTGAACGTGGGCGCCAATGATGCCGAGTTGGTCTTGCGCGGATTACCGTCCATCACCATGCGCTACCGCGCCCAAGACCAGAGCACGCGTATTTTGGCCAGTTGGTGCCAGACACAGGCGGCATTTGTACAGGTATTGCATCCAGCGCTCAGTACCTCGCCGGGTCATGCCCATTGGCAGCGCCTGTGCGCTCCCGAAGGTCCTGGTGCTGCCGCATGCCTGTTCAGCGTGGTGATAGACCCGGCGTATACGCAACACCAGGTCGATGCCTTTTGCGATAGTTTGCAGTTGTTTAAGCTGGGTTACAGCTGGGCCGGACCGGTGAGTTTGGTCGTGCCCTACAACCTGGCGCGTATGCGTGGTGCCTGGCCTGCGGCTATTGCCCCTGGCACGCTGGTTCGCTTCGCGGTGGGTTTCGAGGCGACCGACGACTTGCAGGCTGATATTGCGCAGGCATTACGCGCCTTACCGCCCCCATAAACTGCTGCCGCCTGCGTCCAGATGTGTCAGGTACACACGCAGCTCGAACTCCAATTGGTGGTAGCGCGGCTCCATGTGTTCGCATAATTGGTAAAAGCTTTTGTCATGGTCTTTCTCGCGCAAGTGGGCCAGTTCGTGGACCACGATCATGCGTAAAAAGTCTTCTGGCGCTGATTTGAAAATACTAGCGATGCGCAACTCACGTTTGGCCTTGAGTTTGGCGCCTTGCACACGTGAAATGCGGGTATGCGTACCAAGCGCATGGGCAATCACTTGCAATTTGCTGTCGTACGCGACTTTGCTGAGGGTGGCCGCACTGCGCATGTGGCTTTGCCGAATGTCCTGCACATACGCGTACAAAGCCCCGTCGGTGCGCACCGCGTGGGCGTGTGGGTATCGGCCCAATAGCCAATCCCCTACGGTGCCCGCCGTTAGCATGTTGAGCACTTGGGATACCGTGTCCTGGGGATAGGCACGCAAATAGGGCGCGGCTACAGGCCTGGCAATTGCGCTGCTCACATCCCCACCTCCGCCCGCTTCGGAGCCAGCTCAGTTTTCCCGGCGCAATGCGGGGAACAAAATCACATCACGGATGCTGGCGCTATCAGTTAGCAGCATCATGAGGCGATCGATGCCGATACCGCAACCTCCGGTGGGTGGCATGCCGTATTCCAAGGCGCGCACAAAGTCGTGGTCGTAAAACATGGCCTCGTCGTCGCCGCTGTCTTTGGCGCTAACCTGCGCAGCAAAGCGTGCCGCCTGGTCTTGCGCGTCGTTGAGTTCGCTAAATCCGTTGCCAAATTCCCGGCCAGTGATATAGAGCTCAAAGCGCTCGGTCACTTCCGGGTCAGTATCGCTGGCGCGGGCCAGGGGAGAAATTTCGACCGGGTGTTCGCAGATAAACGTGGGTTGCCACAACTGGTCTTCGACATGCTCCTCAAAATACAGGACTTGCAAACTTGCAAGGCTGCGCTTGGACAATTGGTTTTTGACATCGCTCAAACCTGCTTTGCGCAATTCGCTGCGCAGCCAGTCCAAGCTGTTGACGTTCGGGCCAGCGTCTGTGTATTTTTCTATCGCTTCCAATATCGTCAATCGTTCGAATGGCGCGGCCAGATCCACCGGTTTGCCACCGTAACTCAGGGCCAATGAACCGACGGCTTTGAGCGCTGCATCGCGTACCAGTGCTTCTGTGAACTCCATGAGGTCACGGTAATTCCAATAGGCCGCATAAAACTCCATCATGGTGAATTCGGGGTTATGGCGCACCGAAATACCTTCGTTGCGGAAGTTGCGGTTAATTTCAAAAACCCGGTCAAAGCCCCCGACGATCAAGCGTTTGAGGTAAAGCTCCGGTGCGATACGCAAAAACATTTGTTGGTCCAGCGCGTTGTGGTGCGTGGTAAACGGTTTGGCGTTAGCACCACCAGGTATGGGGTGCAGCATCGGCGTTTCCACCTCTAAGAAGCCGTGTTGCACCATAAAGGCGCGAATGCTGCTGACCGCAGTGCTGCGCGCCACAAAGCGCTTGCGGGCCGCTTCATCGGTCATCAGGTCTATATAGCGCTGGCGGTATTTCACTTCCTGGTCATGGATACCATGGAATTTGTCCGGCATGGGGCGCAGGCTTTTGGTCAATAAGCGCACAACATTTGCATGCACGGACAGTTCGCCGGTCTTGGTTTTGAATAGTCGACCGGTGGCTGCCACGATATCGCCCAAATCCCAATGTTTGAAGTCCTCGTATTTTTCGGCCCCTACTTCTTCGCCCTTGACGTAGATCTGAATCCGCCCATTGCTTGGTCCAAACGATGCATCTTGCAAGGTACAAAAACTGGCTTTTCCCATGACGCGCTTGAGCATCATGCGACCTGCAACCTTGACTTCAATATGTAGCTCTAGCAGTTCTTCGGCTGTTTTTTCTTCGTACAGTGCAAATAGATTGGCTGCTACCTGATCGGGCGCAAAGTCGTTGGGAAAGGCGGGGCCCTGACCTTGTGCTTGGCGTTCGCGCAGGGTATTTAGCTTTTCGCGTCGCTCCAAAATGAGCTGGTTTTCGTCGATGGGGGCTGCTGGCGGCGTAATGGCTTCGGACATGGATCTGCGCTCAAAAGAGAAAAAATGCGGGCCGTTCAATGCGGTAGTTCGGCCGCACGGCGAAGCTCTGATTCTAAGAGCCTACCGGTGGCGATTATCATCCGGCCTATTTCCTGCAAATGGCTCGCGTCACGCGATCCTTATTGACATGCCTTACCAAATTGTTTCGATGGTGTTGGACCTTGTCGTCGGCGTGATCGGCGGGGCCTGTTTGCTGCGCCTTTATATGCAGCAACAACGTATTGCGATGTCGGCGCGGGCTGGCAATCCGATCGGCCCCTTTTTGTTTGCGGTGAGCGACTGGATTGTGTTGCCGCTGCGTCGTGTGTTGCCGGGCTTGGCCTGGTTGGATCTGGCCAGCTTACTGGCCGCCTATGTTTTGGAGTTGGCGCAGTATTCCCTGTTATGGCTGATACAAGGCATGCCCTACGGCTATGGGGCAGTGGCCGGGTTGGCGGGAGTAGGGATGTTGCGATTAGCGGTTTCGGGTACGACGACTATTGTTTTCATCTACGCACTCTTATCCTGGGTGCAGTCCGCCTCACCAGTGTCCGACTTGCTAGATCGCCTGGTAGCGCCTTTGTTAGCCCCTATTCGTCGTTATCTGCCCTTGGTCGGGGGGGTAGATTTATCACCGCTTGCCTTGCTGCTCGCGCTGCAAATCGCGGGACTACTCATCCATCCGCTCGATGGCGTTATCCTGATGCTACTGGCTTAAGGTGCGATTGGAGCGTCCCGCTTAAATTACCGCGTCAGTCGGATGGCGCTGCAGCATTGCCAGCGCCTCGGCCACGGTTTTTCGCATTTCGCGTCGGTCACAAATGAGGTCAATCGCACCTTTGGTTTGCAAAAACTCAGAGCGCTGGAAACCTTCAGGCAGAGTGACCCGAACGGTAGATTCGATTACGCGCGGACCGGCAAAACCGATCAAGGCCTTGGGTTCAGCAATGACGATGTCCCCCAGAAACGCAAAACCAGCGCTTACGCCGCCCATAGTCGGGTCGGTGAGCACGCTGATATAGGGCAATCCCTTTTTGGCCAGGCGCGTGAGAGAGGCGTTTGTTTTGGCCATTTGCATCAAGCTGAGTAAACCCTCCTGCATGCGGGCACCGCCGGTGGCGGTGAAGCACAAAAATGCTGATTTTTGCTCCATGGCCGCCTCTACACCGCGCACAAAACGCTCGCCCACCACGGAGCCCATGCTGCCACCCATGAATTCAAATTCAAAACAGGCGGCTACCACGCCAATGCCATGTACCGAGCCGCCGATAACAACCAGCGCATCCGTTTCATTGGTATTTTCCAGGGCCTCTTTGAGGCGCTCGGGGTATTTGCGGCTGTCTTTGAATTTGAGTGCGTCCACCGGCAACACTTCCTGACCGATTTCAAATCGGCCTTCGTTATCCAAAAACGCATCGAGCCGGGCCCGCGCGCCAATGCGATGGTGGTGGCTGCAAGTGGGACAGACATTGACGTTTTGCTCCAAGTCCGACTTGTACAGCACTGTTTCACAGCCAGGGCATTTGACCCAAAGCCCCTCGGGCACCGTACGGCGGTCCGCTGGGTCCGTTTGCTCAATTTTGGCGGGTAGCAATTTTTCAAGCCAACTCATAGTCTTTCTCCGTGTGTTGCATGCCCATGGCTTGCGGATTCCAAGCCGGTGTCAGGCATCCATAGCGCTTCGCACTTGGGCCAAGAAGGCATTTGCGGTAGGCGCCACTGTATCGCGCGTTGCATTCTCAATCAATTGGATCATTTTGCTACCGATCACCACTGCGTCGGCCACCTTGGCAATGGTTGCGGCGGTCGCGCCGTCGCGTATGCCAAAGCCCACACCCACGGGAATCTGGATATGGCGGCGAATGCGCGGCAGCATCGCACCCACTGCATCGGTGTCTAGCGTGCCCGCGCCCGTCACGCCTTTGAGTGAGACGTAATAGACATAACCGCTGGCAACCGCTGCCACCTGGGCCATGCGCTCATCGGTACTGGTGGGGGCGAGCAAAAATATCAAATCCATATTGCGGGCCCGCAGCTGGGCAGCGAAGTCGACGCATTCCTCGGGCGGGTAGTCCACCACCAGCACGCCGTCCACCCCGGCTTGCGCGGCATCGTCCACGAAGGGGCTGTCCACGCCGGGCGCGGCATGGCGCTGGTCATAGCGCTCTATGGGGTTGGCATAGCCCATCAGCACCACCGGCGTGTTGTTGTTGGTGCGCCTAAATTGGCGCACCATGTCCAGCACCTGCACCATACCTATGCCCATGGACAGGGCTTTGTCGCCCGAGCGCTGGATTACCGGACCGTCGGCGCTGGGGTCGGAAAAGGGGACGCCCAGTTCGATGACATCGGCCCCGGCAGCCACCATGGCGTGCATGAGCTCGGGCGTCACATCTGCATAAGGGAAACCAGCGGTGACAAAAGGAATCAAGGCTTTTCGTCCTTGCGCTTGCAGGGCGGCAAACGTACTTTGAATCCGGCTCATGCTTTGGCTCCCAAGCCGTGCAGGGTGACAGGGTGCTCGAGACCCCCTTTGACACTCTGCCCTTGGCAGCTCGGCCGGCAAAAAAAGTCTCCATTGCTCAGGTCTGCCACGGTGCCAATGTCTTTGTCACCCCGACCGGAGAGGTTTACCAGTATGGACTGGTCCGCCCGCATGGTCTTGGCCAGCTGCATGGCGTAAGCCACCGCGTGGCTGGATTCCAGCGCCGGGATGATGCCCTCGGTGCGACACAGGTAGTGAAAGGCCTCCAGCGCCTGCTTGTCGGTGATACCCACGTACTGCGCGCGTCCGATGTCGCTCAGGAAGGCGTGCTCGGGACCGACGCCAGGGTAGTCCAGGCCGGCGCTGATGCTATGGGTCTCGGTCACCTGGCCGTTGTCGTCCTGCAAAACATAGGTGCGGTTGCCGTGCAATACGCCGGCACTGCCGCGCTGAATCGATGCCGAATGTTTGCCGCTGTCCAGGCCTTCACCGGCGGCTTCGACGCCGATCAGTTGCGTGTTTTCAAACGGAATGTAGGGGTAAAAAATGCCCATGGCATTGCTGCCCCCACCCACACAGGCGATTACCGCGTCGGGCTGGGTGTTGGCCGCATGTTGCGCAGCGAGCATCTCCGGCATCTGGGCAATGCATTCGGTACCGATGATGCTTTGGAAATCGCGCACCATCATGGGGTAGGGATGGGGGCCGGCCACGGTGCCTATGATGTAAAAGGTGTTGTCCACATTGGCAACCCAGTCGCGCATGGCTTCGTTGAGTGCGTCTTTGAGGGTGCGGCTGCCAGACTCCACGGGTACCACGGTAGCGCCCAAGAGTTTCATGCGATAGACGTTGGGGCTTTGCCGCTTGACGTCTTCGCTACCCATATAGACGACGCATTCCAAGCCATAGCGGGCGCAAATCGTGGCGGTGGCCACGCCATGCTGACCTGCGCCAGTCTCGGCAATGATGCGCGGTTTGCCCATGCGCTTGGCTAGCATGGCCTGGCCAATGGTGTTGTTGATCTTGTGCGCGCCGGTGTGGTTCAGGTCTTCGCGCTTGAGGTAAATCTGTGCGCCGCCCATTTCGCGGCTCATGCGTGCGGCGTGGTAGATCGGTGAAGGGCGGCCTACAAAATGGGCTAATTCAGATTTGAATTCGGCCACAAATTGTGGGTCGTGCTGGTAGCGCGCGTAGGCGGCTTTGAGTTCGTTGATGGCGTGCGTCAGCGTCTCAGACACAAAGCTGCCGCCGTATTTGCCGAAATGGCCGCCTACATCGGGTTGTTGGTAATCAAGCATGCTCAAGGAAATCCTGCAAGGCGTTGGTCGGCGGCGCGAACGGCGGCGACAAACTGATTTATTTTTTCGGAATCTTTGATGCCCTTGAGGGTTCCACCCCCAGGCGCATCGACTTCCACTGCGGAACTGACGTCTACGGCCAGCGATTTACAGCGCGGCCGTAGCAGGGCGATTCCGTCGCCCACGTTTGCAGCAGTGAGTCCACCACTCAAGACGAGGTGAGCGTTGACGCTTGGAGGAAGCAGTGACCAATTGAATGCCTTACCGCCGCCGCCGAATCCTTCGACATGGGCGTCGAGCAGGATGGCTTGGGCGTGGGAGTAATCGAGAGCGTATTTTACGAGGTCAAAATCCGCCCCTCCCGGTCCGGTGGGAATACGGGCTGCGCGCACGAAAGGGCGCTTGGCGGTACCAGCCAGTATGGAGCAGGTTTGGGGACTTTCGTCGCCATGCAATTGCAGCAGCGCTGTGGGCAGCAGGGCGCATGCGGCAGCGACATCGTCGGGCTCAGCGTTCACAAACAGCAGAACTGGGGTAATGAAAGGAGGCAGCAATTTAGCGAGATGGGCCGCACGTTCTGCACTGATGGCCCTTGGACTTTTGGCGTAAAGCACAAAGCCAATGGCATCCACGCCAGCCGCGATGGCCGCATGTACGTCTTGCTCACGGGTCAGGCCGCAAATCTTAATCCGGGTGCGTTGGGGGGAGGGTAGCGGGTTCATGGCAGCCAATCATACGCAGGCGTGTACTCGGGCATGCCGAAGTGGGCCGCATACCGAGGGCCCAGAAAATACAGCCCCGCCGGAGAAAAAGTAGGTGCAGCAAGTTTGCGGTCACGCGCCTGCAAGACGGTATCCATCCATTCTGGCGGCACCACACCCTGCCCAACGCGCACCAGGGAGCCCATCAGGTTACGGATCATGTGGTGCAAAAAGGCGCTGGCCTCGAAGTCAAAACGCCAGTAGGCACCGCGCTGCACCATGTCAATGCGCAGCAGGTTCTTTATGGGTGATAGTGCCTGGCATTCAGAGGCGCGAAACGAGCTGAAGTCGTGTTCGCCCAACAAGTAATCCGCCGCCCGGCGCATAGCGGCGCCATCTAAAGGCCTAAAGCTCCAACCTACGCGGCCCGCTTCCAGGGTGGGGCGTACTTCCGACTGGCGCAGCACATAGGCATAGCGACGGCTTTGCGCGCTAGCGCGGCAGTGAAAATCAGGCGGCGCGGGCAGGGCCCATTCGACCGCGATATCACTAGGTAACTTGCTATTGGTGCCGCGCACCCAGGCGTGGTTGCTGCGATCAACAGGGCTTTCAAAGTGCACCACCTGCATCAGCGCATGCACACCGGCGTCAGTACGTCCGGCACAAAGTGTGGAAATACGTGTGCCAGTAAAGGACGCAAGTGCGGCCTCTAGCCGGTCCTGCACGGTGCGACCGGAGGATTGGCTTTGCCAACCTTGGTAGGGTAAGCCGTTGTAGCTCAGGCCCAAAACCATCCGCATCGTCAGGCCTTGGAGCGGTTCGTCAAAGCCTGCTTCACTTTGGGCCTGCCATCATGGCCCGTGCACGATTGCGCTGGAGGTCCGAGCCATTGGCTAACACATCATCCAGTAAGCGGTGCGCACTTTGAAGGTCGCCGATGTCGATAAATTTCTGTGCCAATTCCATGGACGTTTCCAACTGCTCTGAATTGCCTTGCCCCTGCGCAGACGGGCTTGCCGCCAAGTTCATTGGCGGCGCGTCCAGATCAAAAAATAGGGGCGCGGTGCTTGGTAACTCGGTGGTGGTACCCGTCGCAGCAGGCGCTTCACCAAGCATCAAGGATAGCACGGGGTCCCATCCCGCAACGGTGCCATCCGGTCTGCCTGGCAGGCCGCTGGCAGTGGTGTTGCTTGGGAGAATAGCGTTTTCGAATTTCCGGCGCAATATTTCTTCTGCCAAACCATTTTTGTCGTCGGCCAAAAACACATCTGCTTGTGCCAACGGGTCCAATTCAGCGGCATAGCCTTCGTTTTTGGCCCTCTTGCTGGAGTTCCACAGGGTTGGGTCCACTGGATTTCCGCCAATTGGATGATGGGTCTGCTCGCCCGGGGCCATCCAGTACGCATGGGTTTGATCGGCAGCAGTGCCCGGGGGTGGTGTCGGCGAATCATTGTTAGGTGAGCGTGTCCAAAGGAGGTAACCAATGACCGTACCTATGAGCACCAAACCAAAGAAGAAAACGCGAAAGGGCTTAGCCAGTGTTTCAAGCGCCATCGCAATCAAGTCTGGCATAGCTCGACTTGAGGAAGGACCGAAGCTAGGCGTAGCGGGGACTTGAGCAAGCTCAGGAATTGCCGTTTGCGCGACGCCCGGCATAGTGGCAACAGATGCGGCTGCAGCCGGATATACGGGGCGTACGAACTTGGTCAAATTAGATTCATGGACCAGTGCGTCGACAGCACTGGCTTTGCTAGGTGGGGTGCTCTTCGATACCGCTGCGGACGGGGTTGATGCGGTGTTCGCTGGTTTCAGTGGCTGTGGTGTTTGCCTAAATTTCGCTTGATTGCTCATTTCTGGGCCGGTTGACTGCTCCCCATTTGCAGGCCCGAGTGGCCTTAGCGCCAATGGTGAATTCACAATCCCCGCAGGAAAAGATGTCTCCGCGCTGTGCGGCGCTGAGGTGGACACGGCCAGTCTGGCTTCATTCAGTGGCGCCGGGTCCAATAGCAGGCGGTAAGGACGGACGAATTTGCTGGCGCTGGAGGACACTTCAATCACCAGATCGACCAAGGGCTCGACCATCGGACGTGTACTGCGCAGTTGAATGTAGCGTGACCCAATGGGCCGTTGCAGCAATTCGATTTGTGCGTCTCCAATGGCCTGGCTGTAGTCCATTTTCAGGTCAGCAAATACCGTAGGACTGGCAATGGCCACTTGAAGGCTTGGCGCTTCCTGGCTTGAGAGGTTCAAAATATCAATTTCGGCGATCAGGATTTGGCCCAAGTAGGACCGCACTGTGATGGGCGCCAAGGTCATTGCATTGGCAGTGTCGGCACACAGCGCTCCCGTCAGCCCGCAAATGGTCACCGCAGCAGTGATTATCAAAGATCGCATCCAAGCCATGATGTTCTCCCGTGATATTCGATTATCACGAAATAGCAAATTTAATTATATTTATGGTAATAAAATTTGCAAATCAAAACTTGGTCAAGGCCAAACTTGCGCGCTACTTCGTCCGCACCGTATCAACACCACAGGAGTTTATGACCTGGTCATCAAGCTTGCAGCAGAATGCGCAACATGCGCCGCAGCGGTTCGGCAGCGCCCCATAGCAACTGGTCACCGATAGTGAATGCTCCCAGATACTGCGGACCCATGGCCAGTTTGCGCACTCGGCCCACTGCTATATCCATGGTGCCAGTGACCGACACAGGCGTTAGCTGGTGCACGCTGTCCATGCGGTTATTGGCCACAAAACGAACCCACGCATTGTCATTTTTCAGCATATCTTCAATATCGGCCAGCGGCACATCGCGCTTCATTTTGATCGTGAGGCTCTGGCTGTGGCAGCGCATGGCACCGACGCGTACACAGATACTGTCGATGGGCACGGGATGGTCTTGGCGACCCAGAATCTTATTGGTCTCGGCACTGCCTTTCCACTCCTCCAGGCTGGTGCCGTCTCCTCTGTCGCTGTCTATCCAGGGGATGAGGCTGCCGGCCAGTGGCGCCATGAAGTTTTTGGTTTCCTCTGGGGATAGCGCCCTTTGGGTAGCGGCCACCTGGCGGTCAATCTCCAAAATCGCACTGGAAGGATTGTCTAACTGGGTGCGCACCGCGCTGTTCAGTGTGCCCATTTGGGTCAGCAGCTCGCGCATATGCTGCGCACCGCCACCGCTGGCGGCCTGGTAAGTGGTAGCAGTCATCCATTCCACCAAATCAGCTTTGAACAAAGCGCCTAGGCCCATCAACATACAGCTCACCGTGCAATTGCCGCCCACATAGTCTTTCACCCCGCGTGCCAAAGCGGCGTCGATCACCGGCCGGTTCACTGGATCCAAAATGATGACCGCATCGTCTTTCATACGCAAGGTTTTCGCGGCATCAATCCAGTAGCCCTTCCAGCCGCTGGCACGCAGTTGGGGGTATATCTCGGTGGTGTAATCACCGCCTTGGGCCGTGATGATGATGTCGCAGCGTTTGAGGGCATCGAGATTGAACGCGTCCTGCAAGGTGGTCTCGTTCTTGGCAAAGACGGGCGCTGCGCCACCACTGTTGGAGGTAGAAAAAAACAGGGGCTCGATCAGGTCAAAGTCGCCTTCTGCCTGCATCCGGTCCATCAACACCGAGCCGACCATGCCGCGCCAGCCGACCAATCCTACTAACTTACTCATTGCATTGCCCTTTCAAAAAACAGTGTGTGACCTGACTGTTTTCCCGGCTCGTCTGGCCGGGGGGCGCACGACGAACCGGGCTGTGTCAGCCGGTCGTGGTTTTGGTAATGATTGCGCGCACAGCAGCACCGGCCGTGA
>CANFLU010000025.1 GCA_947447975.1 Comamonadaceae bacterium
CCAGCATCCCGGGTGGCACCTGCGAATTTGACCTGCCGGCCTACTACGCGTGGCAAAAATTAGATGACCAACGTCGCCAGAACGACTTGCGCGAATGGGTATCAAGTCTGATTCCCTTGTTCAATGGGATCCACTTGCTGCTGGGCCTGCTGCGCGATTCGGGTGCTCCGCAAAAAATGGTAGCTCTGGGCGGACAATTCCAGCAAAACCTACCCCAAGGCCGCACCTTCCAGTTGCTGCGCCTGTCTCTGGACCCCCGCTTGGGCGCCATCCCCGAAATCAGCGCCAACCGCTTGGTCGCTTCCATTCGTTTTGTACGCCACGACGCCGATGGCAAGCTCTACAGCAATAGCGCCGATACCCCGTTTGACCTGACCCTGTGCGCCTGAGCGCAGGCCACCGCCCCCATGCCAGAGAGCTCCTCGGTGCCGGAAAAAATCGTCACTTGCCCGCAGTGCAAAGGGGACAGTGTGTATGCGCCGCGCAATCCTTACCGCCCGTTTTGCAGCGCGCGCTGCAAAAATCTCGACTTGGGCGCATGGGCCAGCGAGTCCTTCCGGGTGCCAGCCCCAGAGCAATTTGAGGACGATGGCACTCAAACGCACCTGCAATAAGGTTCGGGCTTAGCGTTCAGGTTAATGCGGTGGACCGGTCCCCTGCTCGTCGGCTAGCCAGACCAACACCGGCAGGGCGCCGGGTAAAACGGGTTCGACTTGTACCGGCAATTCCTGCCATTGCGCATGTTGCCCCTCGCGCATCACCAATTCACCGGACCAGTCCAGCACCTTGAAAAAATGCAGGCGTACCAGCGCATGGGGGTAGTCCACGACCTGCACCTGCCAAGCTTGGCAATGCAGCACCTGGATGCCTAACTCCTCGTACAGCTCGCGCGTCAAGGCCTGCTCCAGGGATTCTTGTGGCTCCACTTTGCCACCTGGAAATTCCCAGTAACCCGCATAGGCTTTGCCCGCCGGACGCGAAGTCATCAAAAACTTGCGATTGGCCCGCAGCAGCACGCCCACTGCCACTTCGGTCAAGGGCCGGTCGGTGCTGCCGGTGCGGGCCACATGGCCGTCGGCCACCCGGTCCACGGGCACCTGGCTCATACCCCTGCGCCCGAGCCCTGACGACCGGCAAAGTCTTTGGCAAATTGCCAGGCTACGCGACCGCTGCGCGAAGCGCGCTCGAGCGCCCAGATCAAGGCCTCTTCGCGCCAATCGATGCGCCGCGCCGTATTGACGGCCAGGGCATCTAACCATTGGGCCACGATAGTGAGGTATTCGTCCTGCGTGAAGGGGTAAAAACTGACCCACAAACCAAAGCGTTCTGACAAGGAGATTTTTTCTTCCACCACCTCACCCGGGTGCACTTCTCCGCTTTCGGTATGCTGGTAGCTCAGGTTCTCAGCCATGTACTCGGGCAGCAGATGGCGCCGGTTGCTGGTGGCATAAATCAAAACATTGGCCGAGGTCTCGGACACTGAACCGTCTAGCACCGACTTGAGCGCTTTGTAGCCAGCCTCCCCTTGGTCAAAGCTCAGATCATCGCAAAATACGATGAATTTTTCTGGACGCCTTGCCAAGATGTCCACCATGTCCGGGAGATCGATCAAATCGGCCTTATCCACCTCAATGAGGCGCAGCCCTTGGGCGCTGTAGGTGTTCAGGCAGGCACGCACCAGCGAGGACTTGCCGGTGCCCCGCGCACCGGTCAGCAGCACATTGTTGGCTGTTTTGCCCTGTACAAACTGTTCTGTGTTGCGGCGGATTTTTTCTTTCTGAATATCGATCTCTTTAAGGTCCTCCAAGCGCATGGCTCCGACCTGGCGCACCGAGCCAATATATCCCTGGCCCGAGACGCGCTTGCGGTAGCGAAACGCGATGGCACTATCCCAATCGGGCTGCTCCATGTCCAGGCGCAGCGCCGATTCCACCCGATCCATGAAGCGTTCTGCACGCGCCAGAAACGGCACCCAAAGCTGCTGATCGTCCATACGCCTGGCTTTCTTAAGACCGGTAATCTGCGTTGATGCTGACGTATTCATGGCTGAGGTCGCAGGTCCAGACCGTATGACTGGCCTGGCCACGGCCCAGCAGCACGCGTACCAGAATTTCACTTTGCTTCATCACGCGCTGGCCATCGGCTTCCTGATAGGCCGGGTTACGCCCGCCGCGGGTCACGACATGGACATCGTCCAAATACAGCTCAATTCCATCGGTATCTAGGTCCGCAATGCCGGCATAACCAACCGCCGCCAGGATACGGCCAAGGTTGGGGTCGCTGGCAAAAAATGCGGTCTTGACCAAGGGCGAATGCGCTATCGCATAAGCCACGCGACTGCATTCTTCGGTCGTGGCGCCTCCGTCCACTTGCACGGTAATGAATTTGCTTGCCCCTTCACCGTCGCGCACGATGGCTTGGGCCAGTTGCAAAGCCACCTTGCGCAAGCCCTCGTACAAAGCCTGCCCCTCGGGGCTGTCCAATGCGGTAATGGGGCTATGCCCCGCCTGGTGCGTGGCCACCAGGACCAGCGCGTCATTGGTGGAGGTGTCGCCATCGACGGTAATGCGGTTAAAGCTGGCCTGTGCTAGTGCTTTGGCCAGCGGCTGCAACAAAGCCGGCGCTACGCAGGCATCGGTAGCGATATAGCCCAGCATAGTCGCCATGTTCGGGCGGATCATGCCGGCGCCCTTGCTGATACCGGTAATGCGCACCGTTTTACCCTGCACTGTCACCTGCGTGCCAAAGGCTTTGGGCACCGTGTCGGTGGTCATGATGCCCTGGGCAGCCGCCAGCCAATTGTCCTCGTGCGCAGCGGCGATCGCCGCATCCAGACCCGCAATGATGCGATCTGCGGGCAGCGGCTCCATGATCACGCCGGTGGAAAAGGGCAGCACTTGTGCCGCTTCAACACCCAGGCGTTGGGCCAATGCCTCGCAGGTGCTGCGGGCACGGGCCAGGCCCTCGGCGCCGGTACCGGCATTGGCATTGCCGGTGTTTATTAGCAAGGCGCGAATGGCAGCACCCGAGGCCAAATGGTTTTGACAAATTTGCACCGGTGCAGCGCAAAAGCGATTGGTGGTAAAAACCGCACCCACACTAGCGCCAGGATCGAGCAAAAACAGGGTGAGATCTTTGCGCCCTACCTTGCGAATACCCGCTTCGACTACGCCTATGCGCAGGCCAGCGATGGGAAACAATTGCGCCGGATTCGGGGGGGCTAGATCAACAGGCATGGTGCGAGGTCAGGCTAATTTTCCGTGACATTGTTTGAATTTTTTACCACTGCCGCAGGGGCAGGGCTCGTTACGTCCCACGCGCGGCACAGCGGCACTGGCTTGGGGTAATCCCAGGTCGGCCAAAGCAACGGTTTGCGGCTCGCCGGTATCGGTAGGTGCGGTGTAGGTGACATTGCTCAGCGTCTCGCCCTTGGCTTCCAAGGCCTGGGCGGCCTCGTCCAATTGCTCAGCCGACTGAATGCGCACCGTCATCAAAATCTTGGTAACTTCGTTTTTCACGGAGTCCAGCATCTGGCCGAACAACTCAAATGCCTCACGCTTGTACTCCTGTTTGGGCTGCTTTTGTGCATACCCACGCAAATGGATGCCTTGGCGCAGATAGTCCAGTGAACTCAAGTGATCGCGCCATTGACTGTCAATGGTTTGCAATAACACCATGCGCTCAAATTGTGTAAAGCCGCTCATGCCTACATGCTCCACCTTGGCTTCAAAAGCAGCATCTGCCGCCTCCAACACCCGGTGGAGAATGTCCTCGTCGCCGATGGCGCTTGCTGCGCTCACCTGTGCAGCCAAATCCAGGTTGATGCCCCAGTCATCGGCCAATTGGCGTTGCAGGCCCGCAATATCCCATTGCTCCTCGACCGACTCCACCGGCACAAAAGACCGCACCAGGTCTTCAAAACTGCCGCGCCGCAAGGAGGCAATCTGGGCGCTCAAATCCTGGGCGTCCAAAATCGCATTGCGCTGCTGGTAAATCACTTTGCGCTGGTCGTTGGAAACATCGTCGTATTCCAGCAATTGCTTGCGCATATCAAAATTGCGCGCCTCGACCTTGCGCTGCGCGCTCTCGATGCTGCGCGTCACCATGCCCGCCTCAATCGCCTCGCCCTCGGGCATATTGAGCCGGTCCATGATGGCTTTGACGCGCTCGCCGGCAAAAATGCGCATCAGGGCATCATCCAGACTCAAGTAAAAACGCGATGAGCCAGGGTCGCCCTGGCGCCCAGAGCGACCGCGCAGCTGGTTGTCAATCCGGCGCGACTCATGGCGCTCGGTGGCAATGATGCGCAAGCCGCCCAAGCTAGTGATGTGCTTGTGGTCAATGTCCCACTGCGCACGCAGCTCCGCTTCACGTGCGACACGGGTTGCATCATCAAGGGACTCATCGGCCCGCATGCTCTCTATGGCTTTTTCGACGTTGCCGCCCAACACAATGTCGGTACCACGCCCGGCCATATTGGTCGCAATCGTGATCATTTGGGCCCGACCGGCCTGCGCCACGATATCGGCCTCGCGGGCGTGCTGCTTGGCGTTCAGCACCTGGTGCGGCAGTTTTTCATTCGTCAATAAATTGGAAATGATTTCCGAGTTCTCAATCGATGTTGTACCTACCAGTACAGGCTGGCCGCGCCCGTAACATTCGCGAATGTCATCGATCGCAGCCTTGTATTTTTCTGCGGTAGTTTTATAAACCCTGTCGAGCTGGTCATCACGACGGCTGGGGCGATTCGGTGGGATGACCACCGTCTCCAAGCCGTAAATTTCCTGGAACTCATAGGCCTCGGTGTCGGCAGTCCCGGTCATGCCCGATAGCTTGCCGTACAAACGGAAATAGTTCTGGAAGGTAATCGAGGCCAGGGTCTGGTTTTCGGCCTGAATCGCCACACCCTCTTTGGCCTCTACGGCCTGGTGCAACCCATCGCTCCAGCGCCGACCGGTCATCAAGCGGCCGGTAAATTCGTCCACGATCACGATCTCGCCATCTTGCACGACATAGTGCTGGTCCCGGTGGTACAAATGGTTGGCCCGTAGCGCCGCATACACATGGTGCATCAGGCTGATGTTGGCCGGGTCGTACAGGGACGAGCCCGCCGGAATAAGGTTCAGGCCCGCCAGTAAGCGTTCAGCGCTTTCGTGGCCTTGCTCGGTGAGGAATACCTGCTGGGATTTTTCGTCCAGGGTGAAATCACCCGGCGTAATCACGCCTTCGCCGGTACGCAAGTCCAGCTCGCCCTCCTGGCGCTGGAGGGCGGGAATCACCGTGTTAATGGCCACGTACATGGCGGTGTGGTCTTCTGCCTGGCCGCTGATGATCAATGGCGTGCGCGCCTCGTCGATCAAAATCGAATCTACCTCGTCCACGATGGCGAAATTGAGACCGCGTTGCACCCGGTCGGCGACCTCGTACACCATGTTGTCGCGCAGGTAGTCAAAGCCGTATTCGTTGTTGGTGCCGTAGGTAATATCTGAGCCATAAGCGGCCTGCTTCTCGGCACGCGGCGCCTGCGGCGTATTCACACCCACGCTCAAACCCAAAAAGCCGTACAACTGACCCATCCAACGCGCATCGCGTCCGGCCAGGTAGTCATTGACCGTCACCACATGCACGCCTTTGCCGGTGAGGGCATTGAGGTACACCGGCAGCGTGGCCGTCAAGGTCTTGCCCTCTCCGGTACCCATTTCCGCAATCTTGCCTTGGTGCAGCGCCATGCCACCCATCAGCTGCACATCAAAGTGGCGCATTTTCATCACGCGCTTGGCGCCTTCGCGCACCACCGCAAAAGCCTCGGGCAAGATGGCGTCCAAGGTCTCACCGCCCGCCACGCGGGCTTTGAATTCGGCGGTTTTTCCGCGCAAGGCTTCGTCACTCAATCCCTCGTACTGCGACTCCAGCGCGTTGATACGCGTGACGGAAGTGCGGTACTGCTTGAGCAGGCGATCATTGCGGCTTCCAAATAACTTGGTGAGAAAGGAGAGTGGCATCGGTAGAGAGTCCGCCCCGTGAGACTGGAGTGCTCACAGAACGGCGCAGTGGTAGTCCGTTGTGGATAATTTGAAAGAGTTAAGGCAGCGCCAATACGCGCTGCACACCCGCCCTGGCTGAATCGCCGATTTTAGCGTTGCGCTGCCTTGTCCGCCCCACTGCGACCCATGGCCAAGAATTTTTGCGGATCCTGCGCTACGCCGCGCACCAAGACCTCAAAATGCAGGTGCGGTCCGGTGGAGCGGCCGGTATTACCCACCTCGGCCATTTTTTGGCCGCGCTTGATCAAATCGCCTTTTTTTACAAAGCTGCGCGAAAGGTGGGCGTAACGGGTCAATACCTCATTGCCGTGGTCCACTTCGATCACGTTTCCGTAATGGGGCTGCAGCTCTTGCGTCACCACCACCCCGCCGGCTGCCGAGAGTACCGTGGTGCCAATCGGCGCCGGAAAGTCCAATCCTTGGTGCAAGGCACTCATGCCGTTAAAGGGGTCGATGCGCCAGCCAAAACCCGAACCGGTGCTGACCTCGGGTACGGGGATTTGCGTGGGGATCATCAGCTTTTTCATCTTTTGCTCGAATAAGCGCGATTCAATCGCGGTCATCAAGTCGTTGCGTCCACTCGTATCGACCTCGATATGGTCCATGATGGTTTGCAGCTCCTGCAGGTTCATATTGCGCCCGGCGACCAGGGTGCCACCGCGGCCAGGCGTGGTGCGCACCTGGGCCGGATCCAAGCCCGCCAGACCCGAGACACGTTCGGCCAGCGACTCCATTTGCATCAATTTGGCCTGCATTTCTCCCATGCGCTTAGCCAGCACTTCGATGTTTTCCCGTAAATACCGGTCGCGCTGGTCAAACTCATCCTTGACCACCAGGCGCATCACCTGGCTGATGACAGGCCAGCCTTCGCGCGCACCTTTGAGCAAAATCCAATGGTAAATAATGGCAGAGACCAGCGTCACCGCGATAAAAAAACCTGCCAGTGCTAAGGCAACGCCTCCCGGACTCGTCTGCAGCACGTAACTGCGCGAGAGCCTGGGATCCGTGATAATCAATTGCATACGCTACCCCTGAAATGTTTCGATGCGCCGCTCCAACACCTCGTTTTCGGTGCTTCAAGCCAGTTTGGACTCGCCCACCTTGGCCCGCTTGGTGGACTTGAGTGGCCAAACCAGCGCCTGCTTGCGCTGCATTGCGCCTTTGCTACCTTCCGGGCTGCGCCAAGGCGTGCAAGCTGGCCCTTTGGAGGGGCAGGTCTGGTGCCTGTTGGTGGAGTCCACGGCCATCGCCGCCAAATTACGCCAATTACAGCCCAGCCTATTGGAGCGCCTGGTGCGCGAGGGCCACGATATTACCGCGATTCGCCTCAAGGTCCGCTCCGCCAGTGCCGGGACCCGTTAGGACCGGGAGCGCAGTCCGATGACCGTGTCGCGCAAGGCACGGGCAAATTGGCGCCGATCGCGGCCCATAGCGCTTTGGGCAGGCGCGCAGCCCACCACGGCACGCAGTGGCGGTGCACAAACGGTACGCCAGGCAGACTCGAACAGGCTTTCATCGCCCACATAACAGGGCGCAAAACTGGGCGCTCCACTGGCGGCATCTTCAAAGCGCAGGCCCAGCGCCTGAACTGGCGCATCGGCGCTAATCGCGGCTTGCAATAAATTGGCGTGAAAGGGCAAGACCGTGCTGCCATCGCCCGTGGTGCCCTCGGGGAAAAAAGCCAGCACATCGCCCTGACCTAAGGCCTGCGCCATCTGGTGCACCACGCGCAATGCATCGCGGCGCGAGGCTCGGCTGATGTACAAAGTGCCGGCGCCACTGGCCAGCATGCCCAGCACCGGCCAGGTACGGATATCGTCCTTAGAAATAAAACGGCAATGCACCGCCGCATGCAAAACCGCAATATCCAGCCAGGAAATATGGTTGCACACCAGCATCAATGGCCCTTGCTGCAGCAACTGCCCTTCGATGCGCAACTGCAAACCCAAAATAGCCAGCATGGCTTGCGACCAGTGCTGCACCGTTTGGTCCCGCCGCGCTTGCGGCCAACCGGGGAAATACCAGCGTATGGTCCACCAGCCGCGCAGCAAATGCACAAGCAGTCGCACCAGGCGCCAGGCACCGCGCAGTTTGGAGGGCGTGAGCACCGCGCGAGGCCGGCCGGTTTAGTGACGCACCGTGCCCGGCGCCTGGTAGGCCAGCCGACCAGCGACGAGGGTGGCGCGCACTTGGCCGGGTAATTCATAGCCGCCAAAGGGCGTGTGCTTGCTTTGGCTCCGTAATGCAGCGGCCTGTACTGTCCAGGCCGCTTGCGGGTCGAACACACATAGATCGGCCTTGGCGCCCACCGCCAGACGGCCCATGCCACCTTGGGCGCTCCCCTGACTGGCGGCCAGCACGTCAGCACTGCGATGCGTCACACAGGCCAAGGCCTGCACCAGCGGCAGATCGCTGTCGCGCGCCCACTTCAGTGCCAGACTGAGCAGTAACTCCAGTCCGGTCGCACCAGGCTCGGCCTCGGCAAATGGCAATTCTTTTTCATCGGCACCCACCGGCATGTGGTCGGACACCAGCGCGTCTATCGTGCCGTCTTGCAGCGCCTGGCGCAAAGCCTCGCGGTCGCGCTGCTGACGCAGCGGCGGGTTCAGGCGGGTGCGGCTGTCAAAGTAGCCCACATCCATATCCGTCAAGTGCAGGGAGTTAATACTCACATCACCCGTTACCGGCAATCCCTCGGCCTTGGCCTGGCGCAGCAGCTGCGCCCCGGCGGCGCTGCTCAGGCGGCAGATATGCACCCGCGCGCCGGTGGCACGCACCAGCTCAAAAATCGTGTGTAATGCAATCGTTTCGGCGGCCACTGGCACGCCGCTCAAGCCCATGCGCGTGGCCAGCGGGCCACTGGCAGCCACGCCCTTGCCTAAATGCAATTCCTGCGGACGCAACCAAACGGTGTAGCCAAAAGAGCGGGCGTATTGCATGGCGCGCATCAGCACCTGGGTGTTGGCTATACCGACCTCGGCCTGGCTAAAGCCCACGCACCCGGCTTCGCATAGTTGCAGCATCTCGGTCAGCACTTCGCCCTTGAGACCACGGGTCAGCGCGCCCAGGGGCAGTACCCGGGCCTGATGCAGGCTTTGCGCCCGAAAGCGCAGCATTTCCACCAGGCCAGGCTCGTCGAGCACCGGGTCGGTATCGGGTGGGCATACCAAGCAGGTCACGCCGCCCGCCACGGCCGCGGCCAACTCGGAGGCCAGCATGCCCTCATGCTCATGGCCAGGTTCGCGCAAGCGCACGGCCAAGTCCACCAAGCCGGGCATGACCATGCAGCCTTGAGCGTCCAGGGTTTGCCCCGGCACGAAATCAGCAGGTATCTGGCCGATTGCCAGCACGCGCCCATCGGCGATGGCCACATCGCCGGGCGCGTCCAGACCGCTGGCGGGGTCCAGCAAGTGTCCGTTGCAAATCAGTAGCTTCATGGTGCGGCCCTCATGCTTCATTGCCCGCAACGATACCCATCACCGCCATGCGCACTGCAATGCCAAAAGTCACTTGGGGCAGGATCACGCTTTGCATGCCGTCGGCCACGGTGGAATCAATTTCCACACCCCGGTTGATCGGGCCCGGATGCATCACGATGGCATCGGACTTGGCCAAGGCCAGCTTCTCTGCGGTCAGGCCGAAACTCTTGAAATACTCATGGCTAGAAGGCAGCAAAGCACCGTTCATGCGCTCGTTTTGCAGGCGCAGCATGATGATGACATCGCAGCCCTTGATACCTTCTTCCAAGGTGTTGAACACGCGCACGCCCATCTGGGCCATGTCACTGGGCACCAGGGTGCGCGGGCCCACCACGCGCACCTCGGCGCAGCCCAGCGTTGTTAAGGCATGGATGTCCGAACGGGCCACCCGCGAATGCAGAACATCGCCCACGATCGCCACCGTCAAATTCGTAAAGTCCTTTTTGTAATGCCGGATGGTGTACATATCCAGCAAACCCTGGGTGGGGTGGGCATGGCGGCCATCGCCCGCATTGACCACATGCACATGCGGCGCCACATGTTGCGCAATCAGGTACGGTGCCCCCGATTCGCTATGGCGCACTACAAAAATATCAGCGGCCATGGCGCTGAGGTTGGCAATGGTGTCCAGCAGCGATTCGCCTTTGGAAGCCGAGGAGCGGGCGATATCTAAATTAATGACATCTGCCGACAAGCGCGTAGCCGCAATTTCAAACGTAGTGCGCGTGCGGGTGCTGTTTTCGAAAAATAAATTGAACACACTTTTGCCGCGCAGTAGCGGTACTTTTTTCACCTCGCGGTCGCTCACCGATACAAACTGCGCGGCCGTATCCAGAATATGCGTCAAGATGTCGCGTGACAAGCCTTCGGTGGACAGCAAGTGAATCAGCTCGCCGTGCTGATTGAGTTGCGGATTGCGCCGGTGCAACATGACTTATTTTTCTTTCACATCAAAGCTAAAGGCACCCGCCGCATCACGCGCCAGGGCCAGCGACTGGCCCGCGTCCAGCGCCACGCGCGCGGCGGCAAAGTCCGCTTGTATGGGCAACTCGCGCCCGCCTCTGTCGACCATCACGGCCAGGCGCACGCTCGCCGGGCGGCCATAGTCGAACAATTCATTGGTAATCGCGCGTATGGTGCGCCCGGTGTAGAGCACATCGTCCAGCACCACCAAATGCGCATCTTTGATTTCAAAGGGCAAATGTGTCTTGCCGCTGGCAGCTAGGCCGCGCTTGGCAAAGTCATCGCGGTGCATGGCAGAGGAAATCGTGCCGAAGGCGCCGGGCAAACCCAGGTCTCGGTGCAAACGCTCAGCCAGCCAAGCGCCACCGGAGGTGATGCCGACCAAACGGCTGTCGGCCTGGCATAGCAGGCGCACGCCACGCAGCAGCTCCAGGTACAGGGCTTCGGCATTGAGAACCAGGGTCATGGCGACAAGCTCCGTAAAAACTGCTCCAAGATGATGCAGGCCGAGGCCGCATCCGCGTCTGTGGCGCCACCGGCCAGTGCTTCGGTGGTGCTGTAACGCTCGTCCACCTCAAACACCGGCAGGCCGAAGCGGCCCCGCAACTGGCGTCCAAACTTTTGCGCGCGCAGCGTATTGTCGTGGGGTGCGCCGTCCGGGTGATAAGGCACGCCGACGACCAAAGCCTGTGGCTCCCACTCCTTGAGACGCAGCGCTATCTGCGCAAAGCGCGCATCGCCCGAAACACTGATGGTGGCCTGCGGCTGCGCAGCGCCCAGCAAGCGGCTGCCCACCGCGACGCCCGTGCGCCTGGTACCGAAATCAAATGCCATGAAACGCTGCAAATCCGTTGGCACCGACTGTGCCTGGGTCGGGGGCATGTGCCCAGCGGGCGCAGGCATGGTCAGGGCGTTCATGCGTGACCCGCCTGCGGGGCGATCATCCAGGCCTTTAATCCCAGCAGATCGAGTGCGCGCTCGTAGCGCTGATTGACCGGGGTATCAAAAATAATGGCTTTCTCGGCGTCTACGGTGAGCCAGCTATTGCGCATTAGCTCGCTCTCTAGTTGGCCTTCGCCCCAAGACGCATAGCCCAGCGACACCAGCACTTTGCTCGGCCCCTGTCCGCCGGCCAGGGCTTCGAGCACGTCGCGCGAGGTCGTCATCGCCAAACCGCCAGGGATAACCATGCTGGAGGCATAGGGGGCGGCGGCCGTGCTATCGGACGCGTCGGTTAAAGCTTCGTGCAGCACAAAACCGCGTTCCTCGTGCAGCGGACCGCCTTGCAACACCGCCTGCGCAGCCAGATCGGCGCGCTGCAGGGACAAATCGACTTTGCCAAATAAATCCGATAAATTGATTTCGGAGGGCTTGTTAATGATCAGCCCCAGCGCGCCACGCGGGCTGTGGTCGCATAAATAGACCACGCTTTTAGAGAAAAGCCCGTCTTCCAAACCTGGCATCGCGATCAAAAAATGGTGCGTGAGGTTGGTGGATGCAAAATCGCCGGACATAAAACCATTTTAACGACAGGCATGCAAAGCACTTATTCCTCCGGCCTGGTCTGGCTGCGCCGCGATTTACGCCTGACGGACAACGCCGCCTTGGCTGCGGCCCTGCAATCCTGCGCGCAAGTGCATTGCGTCTTTATTTTGGATCGCGCCATTTTGGATCCCTTGCCGCGCGCGGATCGCCGGGTGGAGTTCATCCGCGAATCGCTGGCCGCCATGGATGCGCAGTTGCGCGCACTGGGCGAAGCGGCGCACACCGGCCTGATCGTGCGCCATGGCTGGGCGCAAGAGGACATCCCAGCGCTGGCGCAGGCGCTGGACGTGGACGCCGTGTTTTGCGCCCGCGATTACGAGCCGCAGGCTTTGGCCCGCGACGCCCAGGTGCAAAGCGCGCTGGCGCGTATGCGCAAGGCCTGGGTGAGCGTGAAAGACCATGTGGTGTTTGAGCAGCGCGAAATCCTGACCCAAACCGGTAAACCTTATGGCGTGTTCACACCTTATTTGCGCGCTTGGCTGGCGCGCCTGGGCGGCAGGGCTGTGCCTACCCACGATGGCAGCGCTTTAGCGCAGAAGCTGGCCAGCCGCCCGGCGGCTTACCGTCAGGGCGTGCCAACCCTGGCCGATATCGGCTTTGTGCCGACCAATTTATCTGCCCTGGGCATCGCAGCAGGCGAAGCCGGTGCGCAGGCCCTGCTGGCCGACTTTGTACCCCGCATGGGCGCCTATGAAGAGACGCGCAACTTCCCTGCCGTCAAAGGCCCGAGTTATCTGAGCGTGCATTTGCGTTTTGGCACCGTGTCGATACGCCAGCTGGTCAATCTGGCGCTGGGGCCGCAACTGGCAGGTGATCCCGGGGCGCGGGTCTGGTTAGCGGAATTGGTCTGGCGCGATTTTTATTTTCAGGTGCTGTCCAACTTTCCGCATGTGGCGGGCAACAGCTTCAAGCCCGATTACGACGCCATCACCTGGGAGCAAGGCGCGCTGGCGCAAGAACGCTTTGCCGCCTGGTGCGAAGCGCGCACCGGCTACCCGCTGGTGGACGCGGCCATGGCCCAGCTGAACCAGAGCGGCTATATGCACAACCGCCTGCGGATGGTGGCGGGCAGCTTTTTGGTCAAGCACCTGGGCATCGACTGGCGCTGGGGTGAACGCTATTTCGCCGAGCAACTGAACGACTTCGACCTCTCGGCCAACAACGGCGGCTGGCAATGGGTCAGCTCCAGCGGATGCGACGCCCAGCCTTATTTCCGCATCTTTAACCCCATCAGCCAAAGCGAAAAATTCGATGCCGCAGGCAAATTCATACGCCGCTACGTGCCGGCACTGGCCGGTTTGGACGCCAAACACATCCATGCACCCTGGCTGGCACCTGCCTTGGTGCTGCAGGCCGCGGGGGTGCAACTGGGAACGAACTACCCGCACCCGGTGGTAGACCACGCATCAGCCCGCGCCGCCACGCTGGCGCGCTACGCTGTGCTCAAAAACCAAGCCACGGCGGACTAGGGGACCGATTTAGCAAGCCGTTCGCCTGACGGGCTCTGCGGCGTGGCAACCCACGCAAAGATGCAAACGTACGAACCGGGTTTAAATTTGCACCATCTCAAAGTCTTCTTTACGCGCGCCACACTCGGGGCAGGTCCAATTCATGGGTACGTCGACCCACAAGGTGCCGGCAGCAATACCGTCATCCGGGGCGCCCAGAACTTCGTCATAAATCCAGCCGCAGATCAGGCACATCCAAGTTTTGGTATCAGTCACAGCGTATTTACCTTGAGAATAGAATGAAGCGATTGTAAATAGTGCCTTGCGGCGGGCCGCCAGGCGCTGTTTTGACTCCCTGTTTGCGGCGCCCTATCTACCTGTTGCGACCATGAAGCACCCCAAAAAAGACACGGCAGGCCCCGCCCCCATCACCGTGCTGGACGACGACGGTCCGGCCGACGGCCCAGTAGCCAGCGTGATGGTTTTCAATGCCAATGACCCCAGTGGCGCCGGCGGCCTGACCGCCGACTGTTTGGCGATGGCCTCGGTGGGCGTGCATCCCATGCCGGTGATGACCGGGGCCTATGCCCGCGATACCAGCGACATCGCCGACCACTTCCCCTTGGACGACGACGCGCTCTTGGCGCAGGCACGCACCATCTTGGAAGATGTAGCGCCCGACGTGTTCAAAGTCGGCTTTGTCGGCAGCCCCGAGAACCTGAGCGCGGTCGCCGCCCTGGTATCGGACTATGCCGATGTCCCGGTGGTGACCTATATGCCCGACCTGTCCTGGTGGCACGAGGACCAGATTCACCCATACCTGGATGCCTGCGCCGACATGCTGTTGCCGCAAACCACGGTGCTGGTGGGCAGCTACGGCACGCTAGCGCGCTGGCTGCTGCCCGATTGGGATGCACCGCGTGCCCCCGACGCGCGCGACATTGCCAAGGCTGCGCAGGAACTGGGTGTGCCCTACACCCTGGTGACCGGCATCCCCTTGCCAGAACAATTCATTGACAACGCCTTGTGCAGTGCCAGCGCGCTGATGTGCAGCGAAAAATTTGAGCGCCTAGAAGCGACCTTTGTGGGCACCGGTGACACCTTGTCCGCTGCCTTGGCGGCGCTGATTGCCGTAGGCACCGAGTTGGCCGAGGCCGTCACCGAGGCACTGAGTTACCTCGACCGCAGCCTAGAGGCCGGTGTGCGTCCGGGCATGGGCCATGTGCAGCCAGACCGCCTGTTTTGGGCACATGATGTGCCCGATGACGAGTTGCTGATCGATACCGAAGATTCCGACCAACCTTTTCTTTTTGACTTCCCACCCAATGAAACCCGCCACTGACCGCAACCTCGAACTTTTTCAACGCGCCGCTGCTGTGATACCCGGCGGCGTCAACTCGCCGGTACGCGCTTTCAAAGCCGTGGGCGGAACGCCGCGCTTTGTGACCCGCGCCCAGGGCGCGTATTTTTGGGACGCCAACGGCCAGCGCTATATCGACTACATCGGCTCCTGGGGCCCGATGATTTTGGGCCATGGACATCCTGCCGTGGTCGAGGCGGTACAAAAAGCGTTACTAGAAGGCTTTTCCTTTGGCGCGCCCACCGAGCGTGAGGTCGAGCTGGCCGAAGAAATTTTGCGCCACGTGCCCAGCATGGACATGGTGCGCCTGGTCAGCTCGGGCACCGAAGCGGCCATGACCGCCATCCGCCTGGCACGCGGCGCTACCGGGCGCAGCAAATTTATCAAGTTCGAAGGCTGCTACCACGGCCACGCCGACCCTTTGCTGGTCAAAGCCGGCTCGGGCCTGGCCACACTGGGCAACCCTACCAGTGCCGGTGTGCCGCCCGAAGTGGTGCAGCACACGCTGGTGCTGGAATACAACAACCTAGCGCAACTCGAAGAAGCCTTTGCCTTGCACGGCAACGACCTGGCTTGCCTGATGATCGAGCCGATTGCCGGGAATATGAATTTCGTGCGCGCCTCGGTGCCCTTCGTCAAACGCGCACGCGAGTTGTGTACCCAATACGGTGCGCTGCTGGTGTTTGACGAAGTGATGAGCGGTCTGCGCGTGGCCCTGGGCAGCGCACAAAGCGTGTACGCCAAAGCGCTACCCGGTTTTGCACCGGACATTACCGTGCTGGGCAAGGTGATTGGCGGCGGCATGCCGCTGGCCGCGTTTGGCGGCAAGCGCGCCGTGATGGAGCAAATGGCACCGCTGGGACCTGTCTACCAGGCCGGCACATTGTCAGGCAACCCGATCGCCACCGCCTGCGGTCTGGCCACACTGCGCGAAATCAGCAAACCCGGTTTCTTCGACGCGCTGGCCACGAAAACCCAATCGCTGATGCGCGGCTTGCAAGGCGCGGCCGATGCGGCGGGCGTGCCGTTTAGCACCGACAGTGAAGGCGGCATGTTTGGCTTTTTCCTGTTTCCCGAACTACCGCAAAACTACGCCAAAGTCATTAGCACCGACAACAAGCGCTTCAACACTTTATTCCATGGCATGCTGGACCGGGGCGTGTACTTCGCGCCGGCCTTGTACGAAGCGGGCTTTATGAGTGCGGCCCACACCGAGGCGGATATTGCAGAAACCGCGGCGGCAGCTGCAACCGTGTTTGCCAGCTTGTAACAGGCCCTGCCTGCGCGCACCGGCGCAGACCCGTTGCACATGTAAAACGGCCTTCATAGGCCGTTTTTTTTGGCGGTAAAAACTTGCTCTGCTTAGTGCCTGAAGTGCCGCACCCCGGTATAGACCATGGCCACGCCACGCTCGTCAGCGGCGCGCACCACTTCGTCGTCGCGCATGCTGCCACCAGGCTGGATGATGCAGCTGGCGCCCGCGTCGACCACCACATCGAGCCCATCACGAAACGGGAAAAAGGCATCACTGGCAACGACGGTACCGCTCAATGACAGGCTGGCGTGCCCCGCCTTGATGGAAGCGATGCGGGCCGAGTCCAAGCGGCTCATTTGGCCAGCGCCCACGCCCATAGTCATGCCGTCTTTGCAAAACACAATAGCATTGGATTTGACGTACTTGGCCACTTTCCAGGCAAACAGCATGTCCTGCATCTGCGCGGCGCTGGGCTGCACTTTGCTGACCACGCGCATATCGGCCAAGCTCAGTTCGTGGTTGTCGGCGGTTTGCATCAACATGCCCGAACCCACGCGTTTTACATCTACCGCATTGCGCCCCAGCGTCCAGGCGCTGGCTTTGTCAGGGCGCTGGCCCAGGGCATAAGGCAATGCAATCTGCAACACGCGCACATTGGCTTTGGCTGACAGGACCTTGAGCGCCTCGGCGCTGAACGCCGGAGCGATCAGCACTTCCACAAATTGGGCGCTGACATGGCGCGCGGTATCGCCATCGACTTCGCAATTGAAGGCGATGATGCCGCCAAATGCAGAGGTGGGGTCGGTGCTGAAAGCTTTGGCATAAGCGCTGGCTGCATCCGCTGCAATGGCCACGCCGCAAGGGTTGGCGTGTTTGACGATGACGCAGGCCGGGGTTTCAAAGCTTTTCACGCATTCCCAGGCTGCATCGGCGTCGGCGATATTGTTGTAGCTCAGTTCCTTGCCTTGCAATTGCTCTGCGGTCACCAGCGAGCCCGGGGCCGGGTACAGGTCCCTGTAAAACGCGGCGTACTGGTGCGGGTTTTCACCGTAGCGTAAATCCTGCAGTTTCACAAAACGGCCATTGGCCTGACCGGCAAATACCGACATGCTGCCATCGGGCTGCACGGTTGAGAGATAGTCACTGATCGCGCCGTCGTACTGGCTGATGCGGTTAAACGCGGCCACCGCCAAGGCAAACTTGGTGCTGCTGCTCACTGCGCCATGGGCTTGCAGTTCGGCGATCACGGTGTCGTACTGGCTGGCGTCGGTGAGGACGGCCACGTCTTTCCAGTTTTTGGCGGCGCTGCGCACCATGGCCGGGCCGCCGATGTCGATATTTTCAATTGCCTCTTCCAAGGTGCAAGCAGCACGCGCCACGGTGGCTTCGAAGGGATACAAATTCACCACCAGCAGGTCTATGGTGTCTATGCCATGCGCAGCCAGTGCCTGCATGTGCGCAGGTACATCGCGCCGCGCCAGCAGGCCGCCGTGTACTTTAGGGTGCAGGGTTTTTACACGGCCATCGAGCATTTCCGGAAATCCCGTCATCTCGGCCACTTCGGTCACTGGCAGGCCATGCTCTGTTAGTAGCTTGGCGGTGCCACCGGTCGAGAGCAGGCAAATGCCCAAGGCGTGCAGCGCACGCGCCAAGTCCAGCACACCGGTTTTGTCCGAAACGGAAAGTAAGGCATTCATAGCAGGTGGTGTTCCAAAAGTTTTTTGCGCAATGTGTTGCGGTTCAGGCCCAACCATTGCGCGGCTTTGGACTGGTTGTTAGCCGCGGCGACCATCACCACTTCCAGCAAGGGTTTTTCTACTGCGCGCACTAGCATCTCGTGCATGCCATGCGGCTCTAAGCCGTCGAGGTCGCGCAAATAGGTTTCCAGGCTGGCGCGTACGCATTCGTCCAGCTTGTTATTACTCATGGTGAAGGCTCACGGTAGTTTGGCGCATAGAGTCGCTTTCATTGGCATAGCAAGACGCGTCCGGTAGTAGCCGTCCGCTGGCATCATAGGCCGCAGGGATGCGGTCCATGTTTTGGTTTAAATGGTCTAAGTAATCGGCCACGGCCTGTACTTGCGAAGCGCTGTCGTTCAATAGGTTGAGGCGGCGGCGGAAGTCTTCGCCGCCGGGCAGGCTGCGCAAGTACCAGGCAATGTGTTTGCGCGCACTGCGCACGCCGGTGTACTCGCCGTACAGGCTGTAGTGGTCTTGCAAATGCGCAAGCAGCCAGCGACGTACTTCTTGCACCAGAGGCGGCGCAAGGACGCTGCCGGTATCCAGGAAATGGGTGATCTCCCGAAAAATCCAGGGGCGTCCCTGGGCGGCGCGGCCAATCATCACGGCGTCTGCGCCAGTGGCCGACAGCACCTGGCGTGCTTGGTAGGGGCTGTTGATATCGCCATTGGCCACGACCGGAATATGCAGCGCGGCTTTCACCGCCGCGATAGTCTCGTATTCGGCTTGGCCGCGATAGCCTTGCTCGCGGGTTCGGCCATGGATCGTGACCATGGCGACACCGGCGCTTTGCGCGGCCAATGCAATAGACAAGGCATTTTTTTGGCTCTGGCACCAGCCAGTGCGCATCTTGAGCGTGACCGGCACACCATGCGCTACGCTGGCCTGCACCACGGCCTCGACGATATCCAGTGCCAAAACCTCGTCCTGCATCAGCGCCGAACCCGCCCATTTGTTGCACACTTTTTTGGCCGGGCAGCCCATATTGATGTCAATGATTTGCGCGCCACGGTCAATGTTGTAGCGCGCCGCGTCGGCCATCATGGCCGCTTCGGTGCCTGCAATTTGTACCGCAATGGGGCCGGGTTCACCCTCGTGGTTCGCGCGGCGCGAAGTCTTGAGCGAATCCCATAAGTCGCGGCGCGATGTGACCATTTCACTGACCGCATAGCCTGCGCCCAAGCGCTTGCACAACTGCCTGAACGGGCGGTCGGTGACGCCTGCCATGGGCGCGACGAACACCGGATTCGCCAATGCGTAAGGGCCGATTTGCATGCTGGAAAAATGTATTAGAAGAAAGCGTCAAGGCCGCGCAGGACAGGGTTTGGCTTGGGCGGGCGGCCATTCTATATGCCCAAAATTTCAGCACACTGGCATGCGGGCAGTAGGCGCTCCCTATACTGCCTCCGTCATGGAAATTTGGATGCAAACGCTCTTGGGTATGCTGGCCCTCCCGGCCTACGGTCTGTCCACCGTTTTTGTCGTGTCCTTTATTTCGGCGACCCTGCTGCCCATGGGCTCAGAGCCGGTGGTGCTAGGCGTGATTCACCTGAACCCTGCGCAGTACTGGCCGGTGATAGCCGTAGCCACCCTAGGCAATACCCTGGGTGGCGCACTGGACTACGCCATGGGACGCGGCGCCAGCCACTTGGCAGCGCAGGCGAGCAATGCCTCTGTACAAACACGCGCCCTGCGCTGGTTGCACCGCTTAGGGCCCAAAGCCTGCCTGCTCGGCTGGCTGCCGCTCGTGGGGGACCCGCTATGCACCCTGGCCGGTTGGTTGAAGTTGCCCTTCTGGCCTTGCTTGGCCTATATGCTGATCGGCAAATTTTTGCGCTATGTGCTTATGACCGCTGCGTTTTTTGAAGGTATGCAGTTGGTGCTGTGATTTAGGGTTTCACAAGTTCACGGATATCGATACGCAAGTCTTTGGCACCTAGGGCCACCGGCGCCGACTGGCCCTGCAAATCGCCAGGCTGGGCGATGGCATTGCCGCTTTTGCTGATGCGCGCGCTAATGACCACTTGGGTGGCGCTAGACAAACGCGCTTGCGGCGACATGGATTTGCTGTCATCGAGCTTGAATTGGTAGGGTAGGTCTTTGACCAGCCTGCGTTCAGCAGCCAGGGGCATACGGCCATTAGGCGCGGCTTTGGCAAAAATAAACACCGTGTCTTCGGGGCTGGCCTGGGCGCGCAATTCGGGCGACAAACTGACCGTACCGCTAACCGAAGGCCCGCCTGCTGCCGCAGGGTCTGCCGCAGCATGGGCCTGCGGCTTGGCTTGCGCCGCTTGGGGCGCGGCCTGTGCGGGCAGGCCCGCCAGTTTGCGCGCCTCTTGCAAGCTGGAGGAGACACGCTGGACCAGCGCGTTATCGGGCGGGCCCACTGCTTCGATACGGCCCCAGTACTTCACCGCTGAAGCAAAATCTTTGCGCACAAAAGCATCGGTTCCCGCCAAGGCCAGGCCTTTGATGTGGTCCGGGTTGAGCTTAAGCGCCTTGGTAATCAGCGCCATAGGTTCGCCTTGCAGGTTGTGCTGGTTTTTGACAGCCAAGGCGTCTGCGTAATCCACCAACAAAGCAGCGTCGTCCTGGCGCAGGGCCACGGCCTTTTGGTAGGCCGCCAGTGCGTCTTCATTGCGCTCCATCACGCTGTAAGAACGCGCCAACATGGCCCAACCGTCAGCATCGTTGGGGTTTTGCTTCATGCGCTCGGCCAGTTGCTCCACCATGGCCACGACCTGGGCTTGGTTGGCTGCGCCATCTGCGCCCTCTTCATCGCCCTGCGACGGATTGGCCTGACGGTTATAGGCATACCCGCCGATGGCAATGACCAACACCAATGCCATCAGCGCAGCCAACAAGCCCCAGGAGGGCTTGGCCGCAGCGGGTGCAGCCACCGTGCTGTCGTGTAAGAGCATGTCCAACAAACGGCGCTCCAGGCTGGCGCGCTCCGCATCGCGCTGGCCCTGACTCAGCGTACCGGCCGCATGCGCTTGCTCCAAATCGGCCAATTGGCGTTTAAAAGGGGCCAGCAAGGTGTGCAGCGCGTCGGTCATGGCAAGTCTCAGGAAAGATGGGGGTCGCCAGAAGCGTCGTTATCGTCGGGCTCAAAGGCTTCGTCAGCCAGCCGGCTGCGCCGGCGCAACACCACAAACAGCGTGCCCAGGCCCACAACGACCATGACGGCAGGCCCGATCCATAGCAAAGCGGTCAGTGCTTTGAAGGGCGGGCGGTAAAGCACAAAGTCGCCGTAGCGGGCCGTCATGTAGTCAATCACCTGTTGCTCGTTCTGGCCGTTTTGCAGCATCTCGCGCACCTGTCGGCGCAAGTCCACGGCCAAGTCGGCATGGGAGTCGGCAATGGTCTGGTTCTGACACACCAGGCAACGCAATTCAGTGGAAATTTTCATCACCTGCGCTTCCAGGGCCGGGTTGTCGCTTGCAGGCAAGGCCTCCACGGCGAAGGCGCCGCTGCAAGCCAAGACGCAGACCAGGCTGAACAACAGACGGTGTAAGACTTGGCGCATATCAGCTATTGAGTTGCTTGAGCAAAGGCTCGATGGTGTCACGCAACACCTCGGGCGTGAGCGGGCCGATCTGCTTGTAGCGGATGACGCCTTCACGATCGATGACAAACGTTTCCGGTACGCCATAGACACCAAAATCAATACCCACCCGCCCGTCCCGGTCGGAAATAGACGCGGTATAGGGATTGCCAAAATCAGCCAGCCATTGCATGCCCGCGGCACGCTCGTCTTTGTAATTGAGGCCATAGATCGGCACTTGGGATTGTTTGGCGTATTGGACCAAGAGCGGATGCTCTTGGCGGCAGGCCACGCACCAAGAGGCCCAGACATTGAGCATCCACACCTGACCGCGCATATCGTCGCGGCTGATGCGCTGCTCGGGTTGGTCCAGCCGGGGCAAAGAAAACGCGGGTGCCGATTTGCCAATCAGCGGCGAAGGCACTTCTTTGGGGTTGAGGTTCAGGCCGGCGCGTAAAAAATACAGCAAGACCAGCAAGATGCCCATAGGCACTAAATAGCGCACATGCTTCATAGCTCTGCCCCTGCCGCGCGGCGGTAGCGCCGGTCGGAAACCGCCAGCAAACCGCCTAAGGCCATGAGCAAACAACCGCCCCAAATCCAGTCGATAAACGGCTTGACATAGACCCGCACAATCCAGGCACCGCCTTGCACCTGTTCACCCAAAGAGACATACAAGTCGCGCGTAAGGCCGGCATCAATCGCCGCCTCCGTCATGGGGTTTTGCTGCACCCGGTAGATGCGTTTTTCTGGGCGCAATGCCGCTACACCATGGCCATCACGCGTAACGCGCATCTGACCTTGCGCTGCCACGTAGTTAGGGCCTTGCAGCTCCTTGATGCCGTCAAAGGTGAAGGTATAGCCGCGTACCGTGGTGCTATCGCCCACAGACATCTTGACATCGCTCTCGACTTCGTAGGCCTTGACCATCACTACGCCAATACAAAACACGGCGACGCCTAGGTGGGCCAACATCATGCCCGCCAGCGCACGCGGAATTTGGCGCAAACGCGCCGGGGCCTGCGCCCAATCTACGCCGTGCGGATGCACGCGGCCCCACAAGTCGGTCACCACCGAGCCCACTATCCAATACGCCATGACCAGGCCGAGTGTGGCAACCAGGCGCACTTCACCCGCCAACGCGCCGGTGAGGACTGCGCCGAGGATGGCCACTGCGGCGGCCCAGCGCAAACGCATGGCCAGAGCGGGTAGTTCGGCATTTTTCCAGCGCGCCAGTGGGCCAATGCCCATGAGGAACACGGCAGGCGCCATCAGCGGCATGAACACTGCGTCGAAATACGGCGGACCCACCGAAATCTTGCCCATGCCCAAGGCATCGAGCACCAGTGGATACAAGGTTCCCAGCATCACCGCCAGTGCAGCCACCACCAATAAGACGTTGTTGCCTAACAAGGCTGATTCTTTAGACCACAAACCAAATCGCTTGCCAATGCCGACCTCGGGTGCGCGCCAGGCATACAAAGCAAACGAACCGCCCACTACCACCGCCAGAAACGCCAGGATGAATTGCCCGCGCAGCGGGTCGGTGGCGAATGCGTGCACCGAAGACAAGACCCCAGAGCGCACGAGAAAAGTACCCAAAAGCGAAAACGAGAACGCCAGAATGGCCAGCAGCACCGTCCAAGATTTAAAGCTATTGCGCTTTTCGGTAACGGCCAAGGAATGGATCAGGGCCGTACCTAGCAACCAGGGCATGAGCGAGGCGTTTTCCACCGGGTCCCAAAACCACCAGCCGCCCCAACCCAGCTCGTAGTAGGCCCAGGCGCTACCCAGCGCGATGCCGATGGTCAAAAACATCCAAGCCACCGTCGTCCAAGGCCGGGTCCAGCGCGCCCAGGTCGAGTCCAGCGTACCGCCAATCAAAGCCGCGATCGCAAAGGCAAAGGCCACCGAAAAACCCACATAGCCCATGTAGAGCATTGGCGGATGTATCACCATGCCTGGATCTTGCAACAAGGGGTTGAGATCGCGGCCCTCGGCGGGCGCTGGAAACAAGCGGTCAAACGGGTTAGAGGTGAGCAACATAAACAGCAAAAAGCCCACTGCTACCAAACCCATCACCGCCAAGATGCGCGCTGCCACTGCGGTGGGCAAGTGTCGGCTGAAAGTGGCAACGGCCACGGTCCAGAGCGCCAGCATTTGCACCCACAGCAACAAGGAGCCTTCATGCCCGCCCCAGACACCCGCAATGCGGTACTGCAGCGGCAAAGCGGTATTGGAGTTAGTGGCCACATAGCGCACCGAAAAATCGTGGCCGATAAAAGAGGCCACTAGGCACGCAAAGGCCAGTGCTACAAAGAAAAACAGCAGATAGGACAGCGGCCGGGCCAGCGCCATGAAGTCTGCGCGCCCGGTCTGCGCGCCGACCAAAGGCACCGTGCCTAAAACGAGCGCCATGCCCAATGCGAGCCAAAGCGAAAAGTGTCCGATTTCAGGGATCATAGTCAGGGGCTGGTGACCACCGAGGTGGCAGTTTTGGCATTGCTCTTGGCCGCGTTTTTCAAAGCCTCGGCGGCTTCGGGCGGCATATAGTTTTCATCGTGCTTGGCCAGCACTTCTTTGGCCTGAAACACGCCGTTTTCCAACTTACCCTGGGCTACCACGCCTTTGCCTTCTTTGAACAAATCGGGCAGGATGCCCGAGAACTGCACCGGCACAGTGGTCGCGGTATCGGTCACCTCAAAGCGCACCGCCACGCCCTCGCGCTGCACGCTGCCAGCGACGACTAAACCACCGAGGCGAAAGGTACGCCCTACAGGCGCTTCTTTGGCCGCGATTTGCGATGGCGAAAAGAAAAAAACCAAATTGCTCTGAAAGGCATTGAGCACCAAGGCAGTGGCGCCACCGACCACTGCAAGAACACCCAAGGCGATGGCAAAGCGTTTACGGCGTGGCGTCATGCGCAGATTCCTGTTCCCATACTTCACGTGCGTTTTGCACGCTGTCCCGTTGCCCGGCACGCGCCAGCACTATTTCCGCGACGATGCAGATCAGCACCACGGCGTAAGAGCCCCAGACATACAGGCCATAGCCGCCCATGGCCCAAAATGCGTCCCAACTCGCCCAGATCATGCCAGCACCTCGCCTACCCAGCGGGCATGCCGTTCGCGGTGCAAAATGATGCCGCGCACCCGGTACAAAGCCATGGCGATGCTATAGGCCCAAAACGCCAGCGCCATCAGCAGCATGGCCCACAGCATCGTCTGCGCCATGCTCGAACCCTTGGTTACCGATACCGATGCGCCCTGGTGCAAGGTATTCCACCACTTCACCGAAAAATAAATAATGGGCACGTTCACCGCGCCTACCAAGGCCAGCAGCCCACCGGCGCGGTCGGCGCGGCGCGGGTCGTCAATGGCGCTGGTCAGGGCGATATAGCCCATGTACAAAAAGAACAAAATTAATTCCGAGGTCAGCCGCGCGTCCCAGACCCACCAGGTGCCCCACATCGGCTTACCCCAGAGCGCACCGGTCCATAAGGACAAGAAGGTGAACATCGCACCCGTCGGCGCCAGCGCTTGGGTCATCATGCCAGAGAGGCGGGTATTGAAGGTAAAGCCCAAAAACGCCCAAAACGCCATAGCCAGATAAATGACCATGGACATCCAGGACGCCGGTACGTGGGCAAAAATGATGCGGTAACCCTCGCCCTGCTGAAAATCGGTAGGCGCCACGAAAAAGCCCAGGTACAGACCCACCAGCGCCAATACAGCGGCCAAGCCAGCGAACAAGGGCCAGAGCTTGCCCGCCAGGGGATAAAAGGCCTGCGGTGCAGCCCATTGAAACCAGCGAATTCTTAAATTTTCCATTTACTCAAGCGCAATGCGCAAAGCCAGGGCACAGGCCCAAGGCCCGAAAAAACCGGCCAGCAGCAGCATGGCCATCAATATTGACATGTGCGCACCATACTCCAGTCCGCTGAGCTGGGCCTGTACGGCACCTGAGCCAAACACCAGTGCCGGAATATACAGAGGCAGCACCAGCAGGGATAACAAGACCTCGCCACCGCGCACCCCCAAGGTCAACGCCGCTCCCACCGCACCGATAAACGAGAGCAAGGGCGTACCGACCAGAAGGGATAAGAGCAACACCCCCATGGTGGACGTGTCCAAACCAAATTGCACCGCCAATAACGGCGAGAGTAGCGTCAGCGGCAGGCCTGAGAGCAACCAATGCGCCGTCACCTTCGCTGCCACCAGCACCGGCAGCGGCGCTTGCGACAAAGCCATTTGCTCTAGCGAACCATCCTGGTAATCAGGCGCGAACAGTCTGCCTAGCGACAATAAACTGGCCAGCATTGCCCCTACCCACAATATGCCCGGTGCGATCTTGCGTAGCGTGTCCGGCTCGGGCCCAATGGCCAGCGGAAACAAGGTGGCCACCACCACAAAAAAGAATACCGCCGTCAGTACTTCGCTTTTGCGCCGCAGTGCCAGGCGCAGATCGCGCTGCAGGACGGCCACAAATGCACTCATGCGCCCAAGCGGTAGCTACGGCTCCGCCCTCCGATGTCCACCGGCTGGTGGCTGGTAAACAAGACTATGCCGCCACGCGCCAAGTGTGCCACCATCAAGCTTGCGACCCATTGCTGTGCCGGGCCATCCAGCGCCACAAAGGGCTCGTCCAGCAACCACAGCGGCTGCGTCTGCACGACCAGGCGGGCTAGCGCCACGCGACGCTTTTGCCCCTGCGACAGCACGCGCACGGGCAGTGCCGCGCGCCTGCCCAGCCCCAGGCCTTGCAAGGCCGCTAAGGCGGCTTCCCGGTCGACCGGCGTGCCGGCAATGGCGGCGCCCGCTTGCAGGTTTTCTAGGGCATTGAGTTCTTCTTTGAGGGCCAGCTGGTGGCCCAGGTAGAGCAAATCTTGGCTCAGGCGGCAAGCGCTGCTGCCCAGCAGCTCACCCTGCCAACGCACCTGGCCCTGGGCTGCTGGCGAGAAGCCGGCCAAGATGCGCAGCAAACTCGTCTTGCCCACGCCATTGCCGCCCTCCAGGTGCAGACACTCGCCAGGCGCCAAGTCAAAACCCACACCGCTAAACAGGGTGTGGTCTGCGCGAACACAAGAAAGCTCAGCGACAGAAAGCATGCACGCGTAATTTATTCATCAGGATCCACGTATTCCTTGGGCAGGTGGTGGGCGATTCCCTTGTGGCAGTCGATACAGGTTTTACCCTCTTCTTTGGCCTTCATATGCTTTTTATAGGGTGTTTGTTTTTGCAAATCGGGGCTCATGGACTCAAAACTGTGGCAATTGCGGCATTCTCGGGAGCCATTGCCTTTCATGCGGTCCCACTCGTGGGTGGCCAACTCCATGCGCTTGGCCTCGAATTTTTCCTTGGTATCAATGGAACCGGTAAGCTTACCCCATACCTCGCCGCTGGCCTGGGCTTTGCGGATGATTTTATGCGTCCAGTCCTTGGGCACATGGCAATCCGAGCACACCGCCCGCACCCCGGTGCGGTTGGAAAAGTGGATGGTTTCCTTGTACTCCTGGTACACGTTGTCCCGCATTTCGTGGCAAGTGGTGCAAAACTCCAGGGTATTGGTGGCCTCCATGGCAGTGTTAAAGCCGCCCCAGAAGAGGATACCGGCGACGAAGCCCACGAACGATATGGCCAGTAGCGAGTAGCGGGTACTGGGCCGATTCAATGCTTTCCACCAACGCGCAAAAGTGCCGCTTGTAGGTTCCATGGAGTCTCTCCTGTTTGAAAAACGCAGGGACACCGCAAGCCTGCGCTTGGGTGTCCGGATAAAGCTTGCGCGGGTGCTAGAAGTTGTAGAGGTAGCTCAGGCCCACCAGCTGCACCTCGTAGTTAGGCGCGGTTTGATTGGTGGCCAGCATGGTGTTCGGGTTCTGACCGTAGGCCAGGCCGTTGTAGAAATAGTCGCTGCTACCAAGCTTTTGGTACACATAGCCCAGTGCCATCTGGCTGCTCTTGTCTAAACGGTAGGTCGCGCTCAATTTCAAGGCCAGCAACTCTGCGCGGATATCCGGCAAGGCGCCGCAGGAATAGATACGGGGATCACTGCAGACCACGCCGCCGCTGGTCGCGGTACTGTAGTTAAGCGCTGTTGCGTAGTTCGAGCTTCCCAGGGAGTAACTCAGATCGCCTAGCAATTCCAACTTGCCTGCCAACAGCCCGCCCTGGCGCACATTCAGGCCTACTGCGAAGTCATTGGTTTTCAGCACATTGGTCCATGTCGCACCCGCCGGAATCGCTATCGCAGTCGCTGTCGCTAGGCCTGTTCCCTGCGCAAGTGAACGCTGCGCATCCGTAAGGTCACGCTGCTGGTATTGGCGCGATAGGTAGGCCGTGATGGCCGCATTTTCTGCATAGGCGTAAGCGCTATCGAGATGCAGCGCCCAGCTATTGCCGGCCTGTACGCCGTAAGTGGAATCGTATTTGTCATCGGTATAGCGGGCCCCTATATCCATGCTCACTTTTTCACTAGGCTGAAGGTTCAAGCCGATTTTTGCCATTTGCTGGGTTCGACTGGCATCGAAAAACGGATAGAAGCCTGGGTAGTCACCGCCGTTGAGGCCTTTGATCGTGCCCACTGTCGTGCCGACATCCCCGCCGCGTACACCAATCATGGCAACGATCGCGTTGGGACCGGATGTGGTGTAGCGTTTACCATAGCTATAGGCCAGACTGGTGTGAACGTCCTCCCTGGCAGCCAGCTTGTAGGTGGCACTGAGCTTGTCATCCTTGGTCGATGTTGCGACAACGCAATTGGTACCCGCCGAATAATTACTTCCACCCGTGGCGTAGTCGTTGCACCAGCGTGACAGGTCTTCGTGGTTATAGGCCAGATGCAAACGTTGGGTCTTGTCTAAACGGTAGTCACCCGCCAGCTCGGCCTGGTTCTTTTTGACGCTTAGCGGCGTATTGGGGTAATAGGCGATATTGTTCGCACCAATGGCCTGGAAGTTGTAGATAGACGAGGCGGTTTGGTTATCGCGAAGGTCATATTTGTAAGCCGCCGACAAGCTTAAGTCGCGGTTGGTTTGGTCAATCACTTTCAGATCGGCATGTTGTGTCCGCACTAAGCCGTCAAGGGACGCCTTGGCATTACCCGCGGCCGTACCGGTATTGACATACATAAACGCGTCCACGACAAAGGGATCGTTCTGTGTGTTGCGCCCCGTCGATAGGGATCCCGTGAGCTTTGTGGTGGGCGTGAGCTTGTAGCCACCGCTCAAACTGAGTTGATGAAAATCATTGCCAGGTGCGGTCCCCATGATCTGGCTGTTGGCAGCGGTAGCAAAGGTCGTGAAGTTCACCCGGTCAAATCCATCGCGGAAAAATGAGCCGAAGTAGGTGAGGCTCAGGTTGGCGTTTTCGTCCGCCCAGTGCATGGCCAAATTCACCGTATCGGTCTGGTATTGGGTGGGGTTGGGCAGGATAGATACCGCCTCACCAGCTGGGGCCGTGCCAGAACTGGCGAAAGCGGCCGATCCAAATGCCATGGGTTTGGCGCCAGTTTGTTCTAGGTGGTTGTAGTCAAACTTCAGACCCAGCCGGGAATTGATTTCCATCCCTGCCGTCAGGGAGGTATTTTTTCGCGTGCTGTCTATATCGACGTTGTGGTAGGCCGCCAATTGCGCCGTCGACAAGGTCGTAGTGTTACTGGCCAAACCAAACCCGGGGAGGGTGAAGGTATTGGAGCCACTCGCACCGGTGTAAGGGGTTTGGTAACTGTCCGATAGTCTATGACGCAACTCGTCGTAATTCAGTCCAAAACTCCAATTCCCTTGGTCGCTGAAGCTAGCCCCGATGTCGCCCGAGGTGCTACCCACTTCACTCGCCTTGATTTCCCAGCGCTTTGTGCCCTCGCCCGCGCCGTAAGCGTCGCCACCGCGGATATTCAGATTGCCAATCAGGCTCGGAGCCGACGTGTTGATTCCGTTGTATTCACCAAACTTCGCCGAGGACTGCGATGCAGCGCGCACACCTATCTCAAGGCGGTTCGTTGGATGGGTAAGTGCAGCTGCGCTTTCGTCCTGCGCCCAGGCCAGTGTTGGTGCCAGGCAGGTCGCCAAAACGGCGCTCGCCATAGCGCTCAGGGTAAAACTGTCTTTATGCGATTTCATGATGTATCCCCTTGAACTAGCGTTGGAAGTAACCACCCGCCGGGCTGTTGCTGCCGTGTACCTGCCGGTGGCAGTTCATGCAGGCGTTGCCCACCAGGTTTTTGCTGGGGTAGGTCGCGGCACCTGAAGGGCCGACGCTCGAGAGTCCTCCCTGACGACCTGCCGCATTGGGGCCGGCCGGGGTACCGCTGGCATGGGTGCCGTCATGGCATTCCTGGCACAGGAAGGGGGCACGCGATTTCAGCAAGGGCGCGATATTGGAGCCATGCGGGGTGTGGCAATTGGCGCAGTCTTCGGTCACCGGTTGGTGCTCGAACAAAAAGGGGCCGCGTTTTTCCGCATGGCACTGGTAGCAGGTCTCGGTGACCGTGTTTTTCTTGAGTAATTTAGGTCCGTTAGAGCCATGCGGGTTATGGCAGTCGGAACAAGCCACTTTGCCTTCAGCAATGGGGTGGTGTGAGAGCTTTTTGCTGTCGGCGCGCTGGTCTTTATGGCAGCTGTAGCACACCTCGGCCTGTGTCTTTTTATCCTGTAGTTTGTCTTTAGGGCGGTGCACCACATGGCAGTCATTGCAAGCCACACCGCTGTTTTGGTGTTGACCGCCGTCCCAGTTGTTGCGCTTGCCACCTTTGTGGCAGCTCAGGCATTGCTCTGCCCGGTCCTTGTCGCCGGATGCCGCATACACCCCTTTTTTGAATACATGGTCTGGCGCGACACGGCCCTTGCCGCTGGTGTCGCCTTTCAAATGGTCGGCACTAGCGCCATGGCAGGACTGGCAGGTCGGGGTGCGCGGGTCGCCACGTACCCCGTGCTTGGTTTGGTACAGACTGAGCACCGGCGCGTTTTCGCTTTCGTCGTGGCACTTGGTACAGACCGCGTCTTTTTTCAATGCTTCCTGGGCCAGTGCCGACTTGGACGCACCTGCGGCCAGGTCCGGCAGTTTGTTGTCCTGTGCCCAAGCGGGAGCAGCGAATACGCTGGCCAGCAAAGCGCCAGCCACCAGTAGTTTGGAAATGGTTTTCATGGAAGGTCCCAGCGAAGATTCAGGTAAGAAAGGCCTGCGCTTACTGCGCCAGAATCCACTGCACCAGGTTTTTGATCTGGGCCATGTCTTTAGGGGGGGAGGTTTTCACGATCTTGTGTTCCTCTTCGTGGCCGTCGGGGAACTTGGCTTTTTCGCCGGACATGATGTGCTCGATCAGGCGCGTCTCCGCGTTGGCTTTGCCTTTGTATTTTTCGGCCACTTTGTTATAGGCCGGGCCGTCTTTATCTTTATCAATCGCGTGGCATTTGAGACAATTGTTTTGCCGGGCCAGGGCTTTGGCGGCCTCGGCATCGACCTCGGCATGGGCGCCAAGCAGTAGTCCACTGAGGGCGACAAGCGCCAGGGAGGTCAGCGTATGGGATAAAAATTTCTTGTGCATCGGGTTCACCTCATCCATAAAACTATGTGGCTTGTTTGTGGGCCGGGGCCCTCAAACGCTTAGGGGCCAGTGTGGGCGCAAGCACATGCCATAGCTATCGGACAGCGATGAATGCGGGCCTAGGAATAGTCCTAGTTTTGAGGGCTGTGGCCAGAAATACCCTCGGTGTCCCCTTCGATTGGCGAACCAGGCAGTGCTGCGCACCCTTGGGGGTGCGTCTCGCTAGCGCGCGCAGGTTTAGTGGTGCGGCAGATCGTCGAGCAATTGGTGTTCCAAGGCGTAGCGCACCAAGTCGACCTGGCTCGTCAGCTGCATTTTGTACAGCAGGTTGGATTTGTGGGTGCTCACCGTTTTGATACTCAGGGAAAGTTCCTGCGCAATCGCGGTCAAACTGGTGCCACGCACAATGCGGCTAAAGACCTCGAATTCCCTATCGCTCAAGGCGGTGTGGGGCAAGTCTTCGCTATGCGGCGCCATGTCCATGGCCAACAGTTCGGCCACCTTGGGGCTGATGTATCGCCCGCCGCCTACCAATTTGCGTAAGGCCGGTAGCAGCAAATCCATATCACTCTCTTTGGACAAATAGCCCGAGGCCCCGGCACGTATCGCGCGCACCGCGTATTGCTCCTCGTGGTGCATGCTAAAAATAAGCACCGGCAGGCGCGGGCGTTCCTGGCGGATCAGCTTGATCAACTCCAAACCATTGCGCCCCGGCATGGAGATGTCCAGTATCACCAGCGCCCAGTCGCGCTCGCGCACCGCTAGCAATGCGGCATTGCCATTGGCCGCCTCGCCCGCGACCACAAAGTCGCCGGTATCGGCCAAAATTTTGCGCAAGCCATCTCGAATGATGGCGTGGTCGTCGGCGACCAGGACGTGCCAGGGGCTCATAGGGTGGACTCCTCCCTCAGCGTGGGCCTAGGCATGCAAGGCAGCGCCGATAAAGCCAAGCGCAGCGCCACACTGCAGCCTTGTCCCACCGCGCTGACGATGTCCAAGCGGCCACCCGCACCACGGGCACGTTCGCGCATGCTGCCTAAGCCCAGGCCGCTGTGTCCCGAGGTAGCGGCCATGCCTTTGCCATCATCGCGCACGCGCAAGATCAAGTCCGTTTGGTCACTTTCCAAGTCCACCCAGACATTGCGCGCGTCGGCGTGGCGCACCACGTTGTTTAAAGCCTCCTGCACGATGCGAAACAAGGCGGTAGCCAGCGCCGGATCGCACACCAGGTCTTGCGCAGGTAAATGAATATGCAGCTGCAAACCGCTGTGCCGCGCAAATTCGCGGATTTGCCAGGTAACGGCATCTCCAAAGCCGAGCTCGTCCAAAATTTGTGGCCGTAGCTCGGAGGAAATCCGACGCACCGAGCCGATCGCTGTATCGAGCATACGCCGCATGTCGTCCACACTCTGCGGCTCAGGATCGCGCCCCTCTTTCACCCGGTTGCTCAGCCAGGCCAGGCTGAGTTTGAGCCCCGTGAGCTGCTGGCCCAGGTCATCATGCAGTTCGCGCGCGATGCGGCCGCGCTCTTCTTCGCGCACGCTTTGCTGGCCGGCGTAGAGGGCGCGCAATTCCTGGTTCATGGCGGTGAGTTCATTGCGTGCGCGCCGCTGCGCAGTGACATCGCGCAGTACCGCCGTCATTTGGATTTGGCCGCCGATGTCGGTCTTGGAGATGGAAGACTCAATCGGGAACTCACTGCCATCGCGACGCAGGCCAAAAATTTCCAATTGCGCCGCCATGGTGCGCGGGCCTTCGACGGTGTGGGCAAACGCGCCTAGCTGCGTGTCGTGGCGCGCGCGCGATCGCTCGGGCAGCAAGTGCGAAAGGGGCTGGCCAATGAGCTCATTGGCGCTATAGCCGAACATGGCCGCCGCCGCAGGATTGAACAATTGGATGCGCATGCTGCTATCCACGGCGACGATAGCGTCCTTCACCGACTCCACGGTATGTTGGTAGCGCACATGGGCATCGCGCAATGCGGCTTCCAGCAGCTCTTTGCGGTGCAGCTTCTGGGTCAGAAACCAAGCCACAAACACGGTGAACAAGCACAGCACGCCCACCGCCAGCGCAATCGGTATCGCCACTTCGCGCCAGGCGGCCAGACTTTGGCTCTCGTCGTCCGATACGCCCAATAACAATGGAAAATCAGGCAAGCGGCCCAGGGCAAACCTCAGGTGCGTTCCGTCGCCGCTGGTATGCACCATGGTGCGAACGCCCTCCTGCGCGGCGGGAAACTGCGCACCGCTGAGTTCCAGCGCGGGCGCCCCTAGGTCGTTTTCGCGGTGCGGGTAGCTGGCCATCAGACTGCCGTCGGCCTGGTAAATCGCCATGGGCCGCGCGTAGTCCAGACGCGCTTGCATAAACAAAGCTTCAAAGCGGGCCAAATCCAAATCTGCCACCACCACACCGCGCAAGCTGCCATCGGCCTTGTCCAGCCGCCGAGCCATGCGCACCAGCCACAAGCCACTGGGACCGTCGCGCCGGGGCTTGTCCAAGAAGACGCCCTGGTGACTACCTTTGGAAAGTGCCCTAAAAAATTCCTGGCCGGACAGATCGCGTGCCAGTTTGCCCACATCGGTAGAGGCGTTCACAACGCGGCCATCGGCATCGACCAGTGCCAAGGCATAAAGCTGGCGCATACCGGATACCCGGGTGGCCAGCAAGAGATGGGTCATATCGCTTTCGAGCGCAATCGTGCTGCCAAAGCCCGAGCCCAAGCGCTCCTGCACGCCTTGCAGCACCTTGTCCGCACCTTGTAAAGACTGGCGCGTTTCTTCGATAAACATGGCCGCCAGACTGGCGGTTTCGGCGCTCGCATGGGCCAACTCGCGCTCGCGCAATGACCAGAGCAAAAATGCACTTGCCAGCAAGGCGCCGGTAATGGTCGCTGCCGCGAGCAGGCCGACGGCCTGCGAGGTACGAATGGGCAAACGCATCACAGTTCCAACGAGATGTCATGGCATGGCGCCGGGCAGGGCCACTCCCGGCATGCCGTGCGGCACCAGGTTCCAATTCAATGTAGCAGAGGAATTGCGCCCCCGGTCGGCCTTTTGCAAGCCTGTTGCGCAAAGCTTGACTTAGCGCAAATGCAAGCCGCCTTGCGCTCGGTTTAAGGCCGCCCTACCGCCCGCGCCGTCACAACGGCCTGCATCAGGCCCCGGTCGTCCACCGCGTTGGGGTAATAGCTTTTGTGCTCGGACACTTCCACCTCGGGCTGCGCGGCGCCCATGCCCTGCACCGCCAACACTGCCGCCTGCTGCGCAGCGCTATGGGCTGCTTGCAAAGCCGCTTGCGCATTGTCAAAACTTTGCGCACTGGCAAGCCCGGTGAGGCGAAATACACCGCTGCCGTCGCCATGCACTTCCACCACCACGGTGTAAGCCACCACACCAGTGGCCGCGCCAACCGCATTGGCCACATCGCAGTTGGGCGGGAACACCACTTCGCAGCCCAAGCGCCGTGCCAGCTCACCGTAAAACACTTTGACCGGCCCACCCACCGCGACCACCGGCACCGAAGGCTTGATGCTGACCTGCGCCAGCCCCACCAGCGACTCGCCATTGCATATGGCCTGGCTGATGCGGTCGTCGGGCAGGCTAAAGCCCAGCGCGGTGTCCAAAATCACCCGCGCACTCAGGCGCACGGTTTCGCTCCATACGGCATGTGCGTAAGCACGGGTGCGTTCCTCCGTTGGCAGCTTCATTTCACGCAAACGGCAGCCTAGTTGCGCCGCCAAATAAGCGCCTTCGCGCGACCAGTTGGATTGCAAGTCCAGCACATGGGCGGCGTCCGAAGGGGTAAAACCGGCCACTTGTATCAGTCCTTTGCGCTGCAAGCTTGCAATGGCCCGCTGCGCGTTCATAGACGTAGCCAGCACGCGCATAGGCGTGGGACCAGGGCGTACTTGCGCCAGCAATTCGCTCTCGCGCGCCGAGAGCTCGTCAGACAGGCGTGGGCCTTTGGCGCCAAAGGGCAAAAGGACGAAACGGCCTTGCAGAGAATTGCCTCCATCCACATCGGTCAAGTCCGCTTGCAGCATGGCTATGGTTTGCGGATAGCGCGCTGCCAGCAGCGAGACTGGCACGATGCGCTGGGGGCGCACTTCCAAGCGACCGTTGCCCGCCAGCGCCACTTCGCTGTCGCCACCCAGGCCAATGGTGCGCACATCAATCGCGCGCACCATGGTGCGCCAACCCCCTACTTCGGCACCGTCCAGGTTGACGCGGGGCAGGCCATCAATCAGCGCACCCACGTCGGTGGTAGTGCCGCCCATATCCGACAAAATGAAATTGTCCAAGCCGCTGAGCCAGCGCGCCCCGACCAAACTGGCTGCCGGGCCAGAGAGCACGGTTTCTATCGGCCGCTTAGCCACGCTGTTGGCCAGCGCCAGGGTGCCGTCGCCTTTGACGATCATCAAGGGGCACTGGATTTGCAATTGCGCCATGGCGCTTTGCACCGCGTCGATCAAATGGGTGACGCGAGAAATCAGGCGCGCGTTGAGCGTAGCGGTCAACGCGCGGCGCGGCGCGTCCAGGCTGGACGACAACTCGGTAGACAAAGTGACGGGCTTGCCCGTTTTTTCCACAATGCGCGTGCGCACCAGTTGCTCATGCGCGGGGTTGCGCACCGCAAACGCGGCGGCCACGGCAAAAGCGTCCACTTGCGGCGCCATGCGCTCTATGGCTTCGTCGAGGGCGTCCAAATCCAAGGCGGCAGCTTGGTCGCCGTTGTGATCATGGCCGCCGCCGATCCGCTCTATGGCCATGCCCGGGAAGGCTTTGGTAATACCCGTGCGCTCGGCCATGCTGGCATCAAAACCCACCAGCAGCACGCCCACCGCGCTGCCATGGCCTTCGACCACCGCATTGGTGGCCAAGGTGGTGGACACTGACACCAGCGCAATATCCTGGGGCCGCAGACCCTGGGGTAAAGCCGCAATGGCCTGGGTGATCGCGTCGGCCACGCCCAGGGATAAATCACCTTTGGTGGTAATGGACTTGGCCGTGGCAATGACACGCTGCCCTGCGGCTTCAATAATGGCCGCATCGGTATAGGTGCCGCCGGTGTCAACGCCAATCAGGTACTGGGGGGAAACTGGATTCATGAACGCTTCATGCAAATAAGGGAAGATGTGGCCAAGGGCAGCGCAAGGCGCCCTGCCAAACCCCGTATTGTGACAACGCCACCCTCCTTGAACGCATGGCCAGCCAATTACCTCAAATGCCCTCAGGGGCAACACCCGGGCTGCAAGACTACATCGTGCGCAGCGATCTAGGCGGCCACATTGCGCACGGCGACGGCCAGGCCCTGCTGAGCCTGGTCCATATCAGCGACGCGCATGTGATGGACAGCGCATCACCGGCGCGCTGCGAATGGGTGGAGCTGCGCGGGCAAGAAGCGCTGTGGCAGCCGCTTTTGCATACGCACCGGCCTTATGAGGCGCTCACACACTTTGCACTGGCAGCGCACATAGACGCGCTGGGCGCTAATCCGCTAGCCCCGGCCAGCGGGCAAGCGTATGACTTGGCACTATTTACCGGTGACAACATCGACAACGCCCAGGCCAATGAGTTGGAGGCCTTTATCGCACTGGTAGGCGGCGGGCAAGCGTCTTTGTCCGCCTACGGCGGCGTACATGACATAGAAGGGGCGCAAGACTGGCTCGCCGCACAGCCCGATGGGCTTTGGCCTTACTGGTGTCCGCAAGCGGCGGTGCCCTGCGCCGGGAAGGCCTTGGGCTTGCCTGCGATGGAGGATTTTTTGGCGCGTGCCAGCGCCGTGATCCACAGCCGGGGCCTGGGCTTTGCGTGGACCAGCGTCGCAGGCAACCATGATGTGCTGCGCCAGGGCACAGCCCTTAGTAATTCCGCACTGGAGGCCATAGCGACGGGTAGGCGCAAAACGCTGGCGCAGCCGCCCGGTTTTGCACCGGCCGACCCGTTTAGCGCGTTTTTGGATCAACCCGAGGCTTTTTCAAAAACCACCCAAGGCCCTGGCACACGGACGATCGTTCCCGATGCGGGGCGGCGCATCATCAGCGCGCAAGCCTTTGCCGACGCCCATGCGGCAGCCGGGGCCAAGGGGTATGCGCAGCTCGCACCCGGCCAGCGCGATACCTATGTGGACACCGAACATGTGCGCATTATCTTGCTAGACACCAACCACCCCTGGGGCGATTACCAGGGCAGCCTGGGCAAGCGGCAACTGGCCTGGCTAGACGATTGTTTGCGCGAGGTAGGCCGCACACCCGGGCGCCATGCGCTCATTGCCAGCCACCATGGCTGCGCCTCGCTGGTGAACCAGCGCGGCCATGACCCGGAACGCGTGCACGCCCAGGCCCTGACCGATGTCTTGCACCGCCATGCCTGCGTGCTGGCCTGGCTAGTAGGGCACCGGCATATCCACCGCATTGATGCGCACCCACCGCGCGTGCAAGCCCGCGCCGGTGGCGGGCGGGGTTTTTGGGAAATTGCCACCGCCTCCTTGATTGACTGGCCCAGCCAGGCGCGCGCAATCGAGTTGCTACGCCATAGCGACGGCAGCCTGGAGCTGGTATGCACCCCGCTGGACCATCGTAGCCCGGCCGGTTCGATGGCAGCGTTGCACCACGGTCTGGCGCAAAGTGTGGCCGGTGTCCAAGCGCAGGCCATGCAGGGGCGTGCCCAGGACGGCCGGGTACGTCTGGTTTTCCCGATTTGACAGGGTGCATGGCGGGCGCTAAGGTCGCCGCCATGAAAACTATTCGCAAATTCCCCCGCGCGGTGCGCGAAATCGCGCACCAAATCATCCCCATGCCCGACGGCACCGAGTTGTCCGCGCGCATTTGGCTCCCCAAAGACGCTGCCAAGAACCCAGTGCCCGCCATCCTGGAGCATTTGCCTTACCGCAAGCGCGACGGCACCATCGTGCGCGACGCCCTCACCCACCCGTATTTCGCGGGTCACGGCTATGCCTGCATACGCGTGGACATGCGCGGCAACGGGGACTCGCAAGGTCTGATGCACGACGAATATTCCGAGCAGGAATTGGAAGATGCTGAATCAGTCATTGCCTGGCTGCGCCAGCAGCCTTGGTGCACCGGGCGCGTGGGCATGATGGGCATCTCCTGGGGCGGCTTTAATAGCCTGCAGGTGGCAGCGCGCCAACCGCAGGGCTTGGAAGCCATCATCACCTTGTGCTCTACGGATGATCGCTATACCGACGACATCCATTACAAAGGCGGCTGTCTGTTGTCGGAAAACATGGGTTGGTCGGCCACCATGTTTGGCTACTCCTCGCGCCCGCCAGACCCGGCGCTGGTCGGCAAACCATGGCGTGCGATGTGGCTAGAACGCCTGAACACCGAACCCCTGTTGGCCATCGACTGGCTGCAACACCCACACCGCGATGCCTATTGGAAACGCGGTTCGGTGAACCAAGACATAGGCGCCATCCAAGCGGCCGTGCTGGCGTTTGGTGGCTGGAACGACGCCTACACCAATGCGGTGCCGCGTCTGGTGGGCAGCGTGCAAAGCCCGGTCAAAGGCATCATCGGCCCCTGGGCGCATAAATACCCGCACTTTGCCGTACCCGAGCCGCGCATCGGCTTTTTGCAAGAGGCGCTGCGCTGGTGGGACCGTTGGCTCAAAGGCGCGCAAACGGGCGTGGAGCAAGATCCGGCTTTTCGCACCTACATCATGGAGGTGCAACGGCCCGGCGCCAGCATCAGCCATATCGGCGGGCGCTGGGTGAGCGACACCGTCTGGCCCAATGTCCAAGGCCAGGGCCAGCGCCTGCACCTCAATGCAGACGGTCTAGGCGCTGAGCGCGCCAGCGCGCGCAAGAAGACAATTAGCTCGCCACAGCATACGGGCGCGGACAGCGGCGAGTACTGCATTATTTGGCTAGGGCCAGAATTTCCGGGCGACCAGCGCCAGGACGATTCTGGCTCGCTGTGCTTTGACGGCACCCCTTTGGGCCAGGACCTGGACCTGGTAGGCGCCCCGGTACTGACGCTCAAGTTCAGCGTGGACCAGCCAGTGGCGCAGGTGGCGGTGCGGCTCAACAGCATTTGGCCCGATGGCGCGGTCTCGCGCCTGACCTACGCGGTAGCGAACCTGACGCATATGCATGGCGAGGCCAGCGACGAGCACCCCCAGGCCCTGGAGCCGGGCAAGGTGTACACCGTAAAAATCCAATTAGACGATGTGGCCTACCGCATTCCCAAGGGGCATACCCTGCGGGTATCGCTGTCCACCAGCTACTGGCCGCTGATCTGGCCCACGCCGAGCGCTGTGAGGCTAACCGTACATACCGGCGCCAGCCACCTGGACTTGCCCGTGCGCGCCAAGGTGCGCGGCGAAAAAGCGCCGTATTTTGAGCCGACCGAGGCTGCGCCCGCGGTTCGCCTTAAGACGCTGGACGCTCCTTGGAACAAGCGGGAAGTCACGATCGACCAAGCGACCGGCGAGCGGCGTATGGTGATAGAGGATGACTTTGGCCGCGTGACCAACATGGAGCATGGGCTCACGACCTGGGGGCGCGGACGCGAGCGCTACAGCATCTTGCCCGATGATCCCTTATCCGCGCGCCAGGAGTGCCACTGGAGCATGGAAACCTCGCGCGGCGACTGGGTGACGCGCACCGAAACCTATAGCAGCATGAGCGCGAGCGCCACGCATTTCCGCATCACTGGCCGGCTCGAAGCCTATGAGGGTAACAAGCAAATTTTGGTGCGGCACTGGGACAAAAAAGTGAAACGGCGTTTGCTCTGAAATAGCCTGCCGTGTGCTTGCGATTCAGTGCGAACCCGTCTCTTGCGCGCACCACCCGCGCGCCTTGGCCTCGAAATCGCTGCGGGTCTGCCCCGTGGCCTCTGAAATGCGCCAGGGCGTTTTTTCGGAATGCGCGTCCCAGACTTTGAGCCGGGCTTTGACGCAGCGGTCTTGCGGGGATTCTTCGCAAGCGCTCAAGTTCAGGCCTATCAACGCGCAGGTCACCCAATGCGCGATGCGCAATGCCTTGGTAACACTTTTCTGTCGATTGGCTGTACCCATGGCCCACTGTAAGGACATCTGCATTCCGTAGTATCGGAGTCCACAAGCGTCTAATATAGTGGCTCTCCAAGCGACACAATTGAATTTCGACATGCGACTTTAGCCGAGAAATTTTATGCTCAAAACCATTATCAAAGTTCTCGCCGTATGGCTGGCAGCCATGTGTCTGTTGTTCTTTTTTTTGGCGGTCGTGGGCGATATGTAGAGCGCTATACCCACCGCTCATATTTTCATCGACAAAAAAACCAGCCATCGCAAAGCGATGCTGGCTTTCAAAATGGTGCCGATTATCGGATTCGAACTGATGACCTACCGCTTACAAGGCGGTTGCTCTACCAACTGAGCTAAATCGGCACGGGACGAATTCTAACGTAGGCCCTGCTTGGAATATGCGGCTGCTATGCGGCACGCTAAGCAATGCGCAAGACAAGCTTATTTGATGCGTGTAAGCGCCGGGCGGGCACTGCCACTAGCGGGCTTAGGCTCTGCAAGGGCTTTGTCGTCCGCTTGTCCCTGCTTCGATTTGCTAGCGGTAGGCTTGATTTGCACACCACTCAAGACGGGCGCTGGAGATACCGGCTGCGCGGGTGAAGGAGTGTCCAGCTTGGCAGCGGCAGCCTCGATGGGGAAGGTCATACCCTGTCCGTTTTCACGCGCATAGATGGCCGACACGCGACCCATGGGCACGCTGATGTCGCGCGCCACGCCGCCAAAGCGGGCTTTGAAGTCAATATAGTCATTGCCCAGCACCAAACTGCTGGTGGCACCCATGCTGACGTTAAGCACGATTTCGCCATCGCGCACAAACTCCATAGGAACGCGTACGCTGGCATCCACGGCCACCACAATAAACGGGGTGAGTTGGTTGTCCACACACCAGTCATACATGGCGCGCACCATGTATGGTCGGGTGGAACTCACGACAGGGCTTTGCGACATCACTGGCGCTCCTTGGGCTGCGTCGCCGGACCTTATTTGCGCATGACCTTTTCGGAGGGCGTGAGCGCCTCAATATAGGCAGGGCGCGAAAAAATGCGCTCGGCGTATTTAAGCAGGGGCGCTGCGTTTTTACTCAAGTCGATGCCGTAATACTCCAGGCGCCACAAAAGGGGCGCAATGGCCACGTCGAGCATCGAGAAGCTTTCGCCCATCATGAATTTATTTTTCAGGAATACCGGTGCCAATTGGGTCAGGCGGTCGCGGATGTGGGCGCGGGCTTTGTCCAAGGCCTTGTCATTGTTCTTGCTACCACGCGACTCCAAGGTCGTCACATGCACAAACAGCTCTTTCTCAAAATTGAGCAGGAACAAACGCACACGGGCGCGGTCCACCGGGTCACCGGGCATCAATTGCGGATGCGGAAAACGCTCGTCGATGTACTCATTGATGATGTTGGACTCGTACAAAATCAGGTCGCGTTCAACCAAGATCGGCACCTGTCCGTAAGGGTTCATGACATTGATGTCTTCGGGCTTGTTGTACAAGTCCACGTCACGGATTTCGAAGTCCATGCCTTTTTCAAACAGCACAAAACGGCAGCGGTGGGAAAAAGGGCAGGTTGTTCCTGAATACAGCACCATCATGGCGGGGGACTCCTAAAAATTAAAAAGAGTGGGTGCGCTTTGCAGACCCACTCTGACAGGTGGCACCGGTCTGGCTGGCAAACCGGCACGCATGGCTTAACTGAATTACTTCACGTCTTTCCAGAACGCCGCATTCAAGCGCCAGGTGAACACGGTCATCACAGTCAAAAAGATCAAGACCCACACGCCTACCTGCACGCGTTTGCTTTGCGAAGGCTCAGACATCCACTGCAGATAACCCACCAGGTCGCCCACCATGCGGTCGTACTCGAGCGGCGTCATCTTGCCCGGAGTTACCTGCTCCCAGCCTCTGAACACTTCCGTCTCGTGGCCATGCACTTCTTCCTTGGTGTACACCGGCACGCGCTTGCCCTGCAATTCCCACAGCACATGGGGCATGCCCACATTGGGAAATGCCAGGTTATTCCAGCCCGTGGCCTTGGCCTCGTCCGGGTAGTAGCTGCGCAAATAGGTATACAGGTAGTCGGCACCGCTACCCTGGCCCGAGGAGCGCGAACGGGCGATCACGGTCAAGTCTGGCGGGTTACCGCCAAACCATTCTTTGGCCTGGCGCGGATCGATAGCGACCTTCATGGTCTCGCCCACTTTGTCGGTGGTAAACAAGAGGTTGTCTTTGATCTGCTGCTCGGTCAGGCCGATGTCTTTGAGGCGGTTAAAGCGCATGAAGGCCGCCGCATGGCAGTTCAGGCAGTAGTTGACAAACACCTTGGCGCCGTTTTGCAAGGCGCCCATATCGTTCAGGTTATTGGGCGCCTTGTCCCAAGCGATGCCGCCAGTATTGGCCTGCACGCCCGACACCAGGGCAAACACCGTCAAAAAGCTGAGTACAAATTTTTTCATTTTCAATAACTCCAGCTCAATGGGCAGCGAAAACAACACGGCTGGGCACCGGTTTGGATTGGCCGATCTGGCTCCACCAGGGCATCAGCAGGAAAAATCCGAAATAGAACAGGGTTCCGACCTGCGATACCCGCTCGCCAATTTGAGAGGGCGGTAGCACGCCGAGATAGGCCAGGATGACAAAGTTGATGACAAAAACGCCATACATGTACTTGTGCCAATCGGGACGGTAGCGGATGGACTTGACGTCGCAGTTGTCCAGCCAAGGCAGGAAGAACAAAATCACGACTGCGCCACCCATGATCACCACGCCCCAGAATTTGGCGTCGGTGTTGAGCATCATGACGGTGACCGCAGCCGCCGCGCCCAGCGCAACCAGTTTGAACAAAGCAGCCAACTTGCCACGCGTCACCGCTAAGAACACCGCCAGCCAGATACAAGCGATCAGCACGTAAACCATTTCACCGGTGATAGCGCGCAGCATCGAGTAATACGGCGTGAAGTACCAGACCGGGGCGATATGCAAAGGCGTCTTGAGCGGGTCCGCCGGTATGAAGTTGTTGTACTCCAGGAAGTAGCCGCCAAATTCAGGCGCAAAGAAGATGATGGCAGTGAACACCATCAGGAACATGCTGACGGCAAAAATGTCGTGCACCGTGTAGTAGGGGTGGAAGGGGATACCGTCCAAAGGTTTACCTTTGGCGTCCTTAGGGGCGTTAGGGCCTTTGATTTCAACCCCATCGGGGTTGTTGGAACCCACATCGTGCAAAGCCAGTAAATGCGCTACTACCAAGCCCAACAAGACCAAAGGCACGGCAATGACGTGGAAGCTAAAGAAGCGGTTTAAGGTCGCATCGCCCACCACATAGTCGCCGCGGATCAACAGCGCCAGGTCTGGGCCAACGAAAGGCACAGCTGCGAACAAGTTCACGATCACTTGCGCACCCCAGTAACTCATCTGACCCCACGGCAGCAGGTAGCCCATAAAGGCTTCGGCCATCAGGCACAAGAAGATGGCACAGCCAAACAGCCATACCAACTCGCGCGGTTTGCGGTAGCTACCGTACATCAGGCCGCGGAACATATGCAGGTAGACCACGATAAAGAAGGCAGAAGCACCGGTAGAGTGCATATAGCGGATCAACCAGCCCCACGGCACATCACGCATGATGTATTCGACCGAGCCAAAGGCCAAGGCGGCATCCGGTTTGTAGTGCATGACAAGGAAAATACCAGTCACAATTTGGATCACTAGCACCAGCAGCGACAAGGAACCGAAGATGTACCAGATGTTGAAGTTCTTGGGCGCGTAGTATTCCGCCATGTGAACGCGGTAGGCGTCAAAGGCGGTGGGGAAACGGTTTTCAAGCCAATTGCCTAGCTTGGCGCTGGCAGGCGCGTTGGGGGAAATTTCTTTGAATTCAGCCATGGTGTGCTCCGAAGGCGTAGGGTCAAGCTTGTTTGTCTTCGCCGATTAGCAACTTGCTGTCGGAGAGGAACATATGCGGCGGCACTTCAAGATTGTCCGGCGCAGGCTTGTTTTTGAAGACGCGGCCCGCCATATCGAAGGTCGAACCGTGGCAAGGGCACAAGAAACCACCCTTCCAGTCGTCGGGCAGCGAGGGCTGGGCGCCAATTTGAAACTTGTCGGAAGGCGAGCAACCCAAGTGGCTGCAGATACCGACCACGACCAAAAACTCGGGCTTGATGGAGCGGCCCGGGTTGCGCGCGTACTTGGGGGTGAGTTCGTCGGGTTTGCGTTGAGATTGAGGATCGGCCAATGCGCCGTCAAGCGATTCCAATGCCGCCAACTGCTCTGGCGTGCGGCGCACGATCCAAACTGGCTTACCGCGCCACTCAACGGTCAGCTTTTCGCCGGGTTTCACTGCAGAAATATCCACTTCCACAGCAGCGCCGGCGGCTTTGGCACGCTCGGAAGGTTGGAAAGAACTGACAAAGGGCACTGCGGCGGTCAAAGCACCTGCTGCGCCTACGCAGGAAGAGGTGATGATCCAGGTCCGTTTGCTCGGGTCGTGGGGTGGGGTACCGGCGAGGGTGTCGCTCATGAGAATCCTCAGCAAAAATCACTACAAGGTAACCGCGCATTGTAGCTGAGCGTCAGGCGCCCGATTTACCTTGCCGCAGCGCAGCAAATGCGCCACGGGCGGCGCCAAAGCGCTCAGGCCCGGGCGGCACCCGCCCACTGGCGCGCCATACGAACAGCGGCCAGCAGGCTGGAGGCGTCGGCCACGCCTTGGCCAGCACTGTCAAAGGCG
>CANFLU010000026.1 GCA_947447975.1 Comamonadaceae bacterium
CCTTTACATCTCAAGGACCGGAAAAAATGAAATTTGTAGTGCGGGAAGTTCGATACGCTTGCGCCAGCGCGGGCTTGGTGGTGGCCGCTTTGTTGGGCTCGGTGCAGGCGATAGCGCAAACGGACGCGCCTGCTGCTACGGCAGTAGCTGCGGTGGCCGCTGTAGCGACCTCCAACCCCTACGGCCTAGAAGCGCTGTGGGCGAGCTCGGACCTGGTGACCAAAGTGGTCTTGCTGCTGCTGGTGATCATGAGCATGGGCAGCTGGTACATCATGATTGTCAAAGTGCTTGAGCAAAGCAAGATGGGCCGCCAAGGCAAAGACGCCCAAGCCTTTTGGAGCGCCAAGACAGTGGCCGAAGGCACCAAGGCGCTTTCCGAGGACAGCCCCTACCGCTTCTTGGCCGATGCCGCTGGCACGGCAGTGAGCAAACACCACGGCCTGATGGGCCATATTCCACTCAACGACTGGATCGCCATGGCCATCCAACGCGCCGTGGACCGGGTCCAAGGCAACACCCAAAACGGCCTGGCCTTTTTGGCCACCGTGGGCTCTACCTCCCCCTTTGTCGGCTTGTTTGGCACGGTTTGGGGTATTTACCACGCCCTTACCGCCATCGGCATTTCCGGCCAAGCCTCGATCGACAAAGTGGCCGGCCCCGTGGGCGAGGCGCTGATCATGACGGCTATTGGCCTGGCCGTGGCCGTGCCTGCGGTGCTGGCCTATAACTGGCTGGTGCGCCGCAACAAAGCGGTGATGGACGAAGTGCGCACCTTTGGCAACGACCTGCACGCCGTGGTGCTGGGCACCATCAAGAACTAAAGCCCGCTTTTTTTAGGCAGGCGCAGCACTATGGCTATGAACGTGGGCCCCAGCCCAGACGGCGACGACGCGGTCATCTCCACCATCAACACCACGCCGCTGGTCGATGTGATGCTGGTCTTGCTGATCATCTTTTTGATCACCATTCCGGTGGTGACCACTGCCATCCCGGTGGCCCTGCCCAAAGAGCGCATTGAGGTGCGCGAGACCAAGCCAGAGAACGTGATCATCTCGGTGGATGCGCAAAGCAATATCTTTTGGTACGAGGCGCGCGTGAACAACGTAGAGGCGCTGACCGACAAGCTCAAGAAAGTGGCCACCAAAAAGCCCCAGCCCGAGGTGCAAATCCGCGGTGACATGTCTGCACGCTACGAAGGCGTGGGCAAGGTGCTGCTGGCCTGCCAGCGCGCAGGCATCGTCAAGGTGGCCTTTATCACCGAACCGCCTCCCCTGAACTAAAGCGCAGCAGGACACCCCCCGCCATGGCCATGAACATTGGAAACAGCAGCGCAAGCGACGAGCCCGAGGTGATGATGGAGATCAACACCACGCCGCTCATTGACGTGATGCTGGTCTTATTGGTGATGCTGATCATCACCATCCCCATCCAGCTGCATGCGGTGAACCTGGAGATGCCGGTGGGCGCGCCTCCGAATCAGCAAAAAATGGAAAAGATCCAGATCGATATCGACGCGGCCAGCGTGGTTTATTGGAACGGCGTGGCCGTCTCGGGCGCTGAGCTAGACCAAAAGATGCAGTCCATCGGCCAATGGGCCGCGCAGCCGGAGGTGCATATCCGCCCTAACAAGGATGCGCGCTATGCGGTGTTTGCCAATGTGCTCTCGGGCAGCAAGCGCCACGGGCTGACCAAGATTGCCGTGATCGGCGCGGAGCAGTTTGTCCAATGAGCGCACTCGGTGATATGGCAAGCTCAGGGCCTGGTGCCAACAGCAACTCGCCTTATGGTTTTGGCCAGCAAGACAATAGCCGCCGGCTCAAGGGCATTGCCTTTGTGCTGGCCGTGCATTTGGTGGTGGGCTATGTACTGATCTCGGGCCTGGCACGCCAGGGCCTGACGCTTTTGAAGAAGCCTTTGGAAGCGGTGATCATCCAAGAGGTGATCATCCCCCCGCCCCCGCCTCCCCCACCGCCCAAGAAAATAGAGCCTCCGCCCGAGATGCCCAAGGTGCAGGCGCCGCCGCCGCCCTTTGTGCCGCCACCGGACATTCCGCCACCGGCGACCAGCACTGCACCGGCGATTCAGTCGGTGGCTACGCCCCCGCCCACACCGCATGTGATTGCGCCGCCACCTCCTCCTGCGCCTCCCGCACCAGCGGCCCCGCCAGCCCCACCGCCTGCGCCACCGGCACCCAAGACCATTGGGGTCTTATGCCCAACGCAGGTTGCGCCCGAGATGCCTAGGCGCGCGCTGCAAGACGGCACCCAAGGCGTGGTCAAAGCGCAGATCGTGCTCAAAGGCGGCGTGGTGCAAGATGTCACCATACTGGGGGGCCCGCGCGTGTTTCATGCAGCAGTGAAAGCGGCCATCATGCAGTACAAGTGCGTGGCCGATGGCGCAGAAGTGACTGTGACGCAGGAATTCAATTTCAAGCTTGATTAGGCCGATCAGCGCCTTGGAAGCGGGGGAAATCCCCATCGGCAGCGCCCCGCGTCACTGCCGACGACCGCTATGAAAACATCGTTTCTGTGCGCTGCACTTGGACGGGCACGTGTTACAAGCTCAAGCAGTAAGCGATGCTTGCGTCCGGAAAGTGAATGGCCATAACGTACCCCAGGCAAGGTGATAATCGCGCACTGACCTGCCTTTAAGGGACGCATTTTTTGTATACGCTCATTGACTTTGCCGATCCCTACGGCGGCGAGGGATTGCATGCGCAATTCCAACAAGCGTTGCACCTACTGCGCGCCGATCAATTATCCGAAGTAGTGGCGGTATTGCAGGCGGTTTCAGACTACGCGGCGCAAGGCTTGTGGTGCGTCGGTTATGTGCGTTATGAGGCGGCACCGGCATTTGACAGCGCCTGCCAAGTTCACCCGCCTAGCGATGGTTTGCCACTGGCATGGTTTGGGGTGTACGCGCAGGCCCTTGCGCCGGACCCGCCAGCGACACAAGCCTCACCCCAATTGGCATGGCAAGCCGGCCAGAGCCGCGAAGCGTTCGATGCCGGCATCCAGGCGATCCACCAGGCGATTCGCGCTGGCGATGTCTACCAGGTCAACTACACCAGCCCCGTACATACGGAACTGCCTCCCGCCACCGAGGAAGCAAGCATGCGCGCCTGGTTTGATGCTTTGCGTCGCGCTCAGCCGGGCGCGTATGCAGCCCATATCGACACCGACCAGGAGGTCGTGCTCTCGGTGTCCCCTGAATTATTTTTCGACTGGAACGGCGATCAACTTTTGATGCGGCCCATGAAGGGCACCGCGCTGCGGGGCAAGGATGCAAACGAAGATGCAGCGCGTGCCGATGCACTGCGCACCTCGCCGAAAGAACAAGCTGAAAACGTCATGATCGTGGACTTGGTTCGCAATGATGTATCGCGCATCGCCCTGCCCCACAGTGTCAAAGTACCCCGCTTGTTTCACTTGCAGGCTTTACCGACGGTATGGCAAATGACCTCTGATGTGCAGGCGCAGACACGGCCGGGCACCCGCTTGGTTGACGTATTTAAAGCCTTGTTTCCCTGCGGCTCCATCACCGGCGCACCCAAGCTGCAAGCCATGCACTTGATACGCGCGTTAGAGCCGCAGGCACGGGGTCTGTATTGCGGCGCGATCGGCGTGGTGCGCCCGGGTGGCCACGCTACCTTTAACGTGGCCATACGCACCATCACCGCGCACAAAGGAACAGCGCAATGCGGTATCGGCAGCGGCATCACCGCTGATGCCAGCACGCGCGGCGAATGGGACGAGTGGCGCGCCAAGCGCGGATTTTTAGAGCGCACCAGCCAGGCATTTGAATTGCTCGAGACCTTGGCATTGCAAAACGGCCAATACCGTCACTTGGAACTGCATCTGCAGCGTATGCGTCTGGCGGCGCAGCATTTCGGTTTTGACTGGGATGCATCGGCGATGGAGGCCCATTTAGACCAGCTGGCAATGCGCTTTCACGAAGGTTTGTATCGGGTACGTTTGCGTTGCAATGCACAGGGCAGCGTCAGCGCGCAAGCGTTTGCCTTGCAAGCGCTCACGCAATCCGTCCGCTTGCGCCTTGCCCAGACTGCGATGGAGGAAGCCCAGAGCGAATTTGTGCGCTTCAAAACGACACGCCGTGCGCACTACGAAGCTTTTACGCCCAGGGATCCGGCCGATTTCGACACCTTGCTCTGGAACGCTGATGGCGAGTTGACCGAATGCACGCGGGGCAATATTGCCTTGCTCATCGATGGGCAGTGGCTCACACCCCATGTCGATTGCGGCTTATTGGCAGGCGTAGGCCGCGCCGTGGCGCTCAATGAAGCTTGGCTTAGCGAAGCCAGGTTAAGTGTTCAACACGATTTGCCGCGTGCGCAAGCGATGCGTTTTATCAATAGTATGCGCGGCAGTTGGCCCGCGTATTTGGCAACCGATACATTGGAATGAGCCGATGCGGCCTAGGACCGCTGGCTTATTTGAGCCACTGCGGATCGGGCAATTGTCCAAACACCTGACGTAAGCCCTGGCTCCAACTGGAGCGTAACTCGCGGAAGTAACTGTCCTCGGCGTCGATACGGTGCCGCTTGGTCACACGCAAGTCATTGGTTTTGACCATAGCGACATCAATCGGAAGACCTACCGACAAATTGCTTTTGATGGTGGAGTCGAAGGAGACCAAGGCGCACTTGATGGCCTGCGACATGCTAATGGCCGGTTGTATTACGCGGTCCAGAATGGGTTTGCCGTACTTGCTTTCACCAATTTGAAAAAACGGCGTGTCCGCCGTGGATTCGATGAAATTGCCTTGCGGGTAGACCATGAATAAGCGCGGCGCTTCGCCCTGGACCTGACCACCGACCAGAAAGGTCGCGCTGAAATCCACGTCGCTTTGCTCTGGCGCTTCGTTCTGGGTGGTAAGAATGGTTTTGCGCAACTCGCGGCCGACCAATTCTGCGACGGTGAACATGGAAGCGTGCGCGGTCAACGGCTTTTCAGCATCGATGGCGTGTTGCTTGATCCGGCTGACCACTTGCTGCGTTGTCGCGAGGTTGCCGCTGTTTAGCATGACGATAACCCCTTGTCCGGGTGTCTCGATGACCGTCATCTTGCAAAACGTGGAGACATGGTCCACACCGGCGTTGGTGCGTGAGTCCGAGGCGAAAACCAGTCCTTCGTCGAGGACCATGCCAACACAGTACGTCATTTCTCGCCCTATTGCTGATCGTAAAGGCCCGATTCTACTTTTGCATAACTATGCATGGTCTCTTTGCCACCGCCTATGCGCATGCCTCGTACCGGGCTGGCGTCTTCATAGTCCAATCCATGGGCCAGGCGTATATGGCCACGGTCGGCATCGCTCGAGTTGCTCACGTCGTAGCCTATCCAGCGTCCGCCCACCCAGGCTTCGGCCCAGGCGTGACTGGCCACTTGCTCGTTGTGCGCCGAGTGCAAATAGCCACTGACGTAACGCGCCGATACGCCTAGAAAGCGCGCACAAGCCAGAAATACGTGCGTGTGGTCTTGGCACACGCCCTTGCCCTTCGCGAAAGCCTGTGACGCCGAGTCGCCGACATGGGTAATACCGGATTCGTAGGGCATGCGCTCGAGCAAGGCCAGCATCACATCATGCAAAGCCATATAGGGGCGCGATCGGACGGTGGCGCGAAAGGGCTCAATAAAACTTCGCATTGCACCGTCGATGCGCGTCAATGCCGTTTGGCGTAAGTACACGGTATGGGGCACCGGCCCCTCGGGTTCGCCCTGATCCGAGTCAATTAACTCCACGCTACCGCGCGCGCGCAGCACAATGTCCTGGCTGGCGTTTTCCAGCACCAAACAATGGCACAGGTTGCCAAACGCATCGGTCCAAGCGGTGGCTTTGCCGGGCAAGTCCAGCTGCCAGTGCAATACGTGTTGGCGTTGGGTTTTTGCCGGCGTCATGCGCAGCATTTGGATGCTGCGACGTACTGCCTGTTCGTAGCCGTAACTGGTTTCATGAAAAACGCGTAGCTTCATGCGATGGACTCCAGGTAATCCATTTGCACCGCCGTGGCCAAGGCGATGTTTTCTTTTACAAAGTTTTCCAAATAATTTTCTAAACCGCTTTCATATACCTCACTTAGGCTGCCGTAACGCAGGTGGGTCAATAGGTTGGCACAACGCTTACGGGCTTCGCGGCCGGTTTGCTGCGGCAGTTGCTTCAGGATATAGGCCGTCTCATCCAGGCAAAAATGGAGGGAACGTGGAACGCGCTGGTTAAAGATCAGCAATTCCGATACGCGGTCTGCGTCTATGGCGTCGCGGTAGGTGTCGCGGTAGGCCTCTAACGCGCTTACCGAGCGCAGTACAGCGCCCAGGCGGTAATAGTCATCTACCAAATCGTTGCTTTCGGCATGTTGCACTTGCGTTTTCACACTCAGGATACGCGCGGTGTTATCTGCACGCTCTAAGTAAGTTCCCAGGCGAATGAAGTGGTAGGGTTGATCGCGTTGGATCGTGGCAAAGGTCACACCCCTGAACAAATGCGATCGCTGTTTGATCCATTCAAATAGCGAAGAGTCCACCGGATGGTCTGGACCTTTGATTTTCTTTTTGCGCGCCAGCAGCTCTAGCCAGGTGTCATTGATGCATTCCCACATTTCCACTGTCATGGCGCCGCGTACCGAGCGCGCATTTTCGCGGCAGGACTGTATGCAATTGAAAATCGACGATGGGTGATCTAAGTCCCAGGCTAAAAACTGTGCCACCTGGTCGGAACGCATGGGTCGGCCGCTTGCTTCAAAGGCGACCAATGTGTCGGTGATGACCAGCGGTTCGCTCACCGTGTCGGGCGCGGCGCGACTGCTGTCAGAGCTCGAAAGCAGGGCAAAGGATTGCCCGACTTCCAATATACGGGCCATGTTTTCAGCGCGCTCCAGATAGCGCGACAGCCAATAGAGTTGAGCAGCAACACGCGAGAGCATCAGAGCGCCTCCTCGTCTTCCAACACCCAGGTATCTTTGGTGCCACCGCCCTGCGATGAATTGACCACCAGCGATCCTTCGCGCAAAGCCACCCGTGTGAGACCGCCAGGCACAATGCGAGTCTCCTTGCCCATGAGCACAAAGGGGCGCAAGTCGATATGGCGCGGGGCGATGCCTTGGTCCACAAAGATGGGACAAGCCGATAAGCTGAGGGTAGGCTGCGCGATGTAGTTGTCCGGCTGGGCTTTCAAGCGTTTAGCAAAATTCTCTATTTCCGCTTTGCTGGCAGTAGGCCCCACCAGCATGCCGTAGCCACCGGCACCGTGTACTTCTTTCACCACGAGTTGTGCCAAATTAGCCAACACGTACGACAACTCATCGGGCTTGCGGCATTGCCAGGTTTGCACGTTGTTCAAGATAGGCGTTTCATCGAGATAAAAGCGGATCATGTCTGGGACATAGGGGTAAATGGACTTGTCGTCCGCCACACCCGTCCCCAAGGCATTGGCAATTACCACATGGCCCTGCCGGTATACCGAGGCTAGTCCAGGTACGCCTATCAATGAATCCGGAGCAAAACTCAAGGGGTCCATGTACAAATCGTCTACCCTGCGGTAAATGACATCGACTTGCTGCGGACCTTCCGTTGTCTGCATGTACACATGGCCCTGGCGCACAAAAAGGTCGGAGCCTTCGACCAGTTCGATGCCCATCTGCTTGGCCAAAAAAGCGTGCTCGAAATACGCGCTGTTAAAGCGCCCCGGCGTGTGTAAGACCACCGTGGGTTGGTCCACCCAACTGGCCGAACGCAGCGTTTGTAGGAGTAGCGCCGGATAGTGCTCTACCGGCCGTACCGCGTAGCGCCGGAATAGATCGGGGAATAAGCGCATCATCAGCAATCGGTTGCTCAGCATATAGGACACACCAGAGGGCACGCGCAAGTTGTCTTCCAGCACATAAAAATCACCGTCGCAATGGCGAACGATGTCCACACCGGCAATGTGCGCGTAGATCTGGTGGGGCAAATCCAGGCCCAACATCATTGGCATGAACTGTGCGTTAGCCAGGACTTGTTCTGCGGGTATCAAGCCGGCTTTGAGAATGCGCTGTTCGTGATAAACATCATGCAAAAACAGGTTGATGGCTTTGACCCGCTGTACCAGGCCTTTTTCCAAATGCGCCCATTCTTTGGCGTTGATGATGCGGGGTATCAGGTCCGAGGGAATGAGTCGCTCGGTACCGCCTTCGTCACCGTTCAACGAGAAGGTAATGCCAGTGCGCCGAAAGATGAGGTCCGCCTCGGTCTGCTTGACCTGCACAGTGTCACGGGAGATGCCTTTGAGCCAGTTGTCAAAGGCTTGGTAATGTGGGCGGGCGATGCCCTGGGCGTCGCTCATCTCATTAAATATCGGACTGCTCATTGGGACCCCGCTTTTTTCTACCAGTTGCCCTTAGTTAAGCACGCATCATGCCGCTTACACACAAGCACCATGGGCCATGACGCTGTACCGCATGGAGCCTCACGGTGTTGGCATGGCAGTACTTGGCACCAGCCCCTAATGCCAATGGTGATGCACCAAAACAGGAATTTTTGCACCATTTAAGTGCCTACATGACCGCGAAGGAATTCTGGTGCTTCACCGATCCTGAGGCGGGCCGGACGGACCGCCATCACCCTGGACGCTGCCTAGGCCCCGTTGCCACTGCTGCGCCAGCACCGACTGCATTGCATGGGGAGTCCGCAGTTCCCGTACCTGGCTTGCCTGCAACCCCTGCGGACCATGCACAATGGGAGGATGCTGCCCCTTCGATTGCATGTCCTGGTCTGTAGCCTGCCCTTGACCGCCTTGGTCGCTTGCACTACGCCGACCCATCAGGCAAGCGGCGCCCTCTCCGCCCCCACCACGAGCCAAGCACCGCTGTCCTCTAAACGGCAAGATGTGGTGATGCAGGCCATGGCAATGCTGGACCGCAACTATGTGTACAACGGCAAAAAATTGCACACCGGGTTTGACTGCTCGGGTTTGGTAAGTTTTGTTTATAAGGAGTCTGCCGGCATTGAGCTGCGTGGCAGTGCTTCAGATCTCGCTCACAAAACCCGCACCATCTCCGCAAATGCTGCGATCCCAGGGGACTTGGTATTCTTCAATACCTTGGGCTCGCCCAACTCCCATGTTGGCATCTACATTGGCTCAGGCAAATTCATCCACGCCGCTAACGAGCGCACCGGGGTACGGATCGACCGCCTTGACAGCGATTACTGGTCGAAGCGGCTAGAAACCTTTCGCAGCGCCTTATAACGTTCAGGTGTATTCACGCTGAGGCGCCAGGCTACAAGTGAACGGAATTTCTCAGATACCAGTGCACCAGGTCCGGTCGCGCGACCGGTGTTGAACGATCGACCCATTACCGGACACAGGCCATTGCGTAGAAATGTCCCATGCACTGGCACATCGGCCTGTGGTGGAAATTTACTTACTAAAATAAGATATATTTCACTTTTAACTACGAGGTGTGTTTTATGTCTATTTCTACAGAATTCCGAGAATTTGCCCTAAAGGGCAATGTCATTGATTTAGCCGTCGGTGTGATCATCGGAGCGGCATTCGGCAAAATCGTCGAATCCATCGTAGGGGACCTGATCATGCCCTTGGTCAGCAGCGTTTTCGGCGGTTTGGATTTTTCCAACTACTACATCGGTTTAGCACACCAGAGTGCCGGCTTAACCTTGGCTGAGGCCAAAAAGGCGGGAGCCGTATTCGCCTATGGAAGTTTTCTGACTTCGGCTATCAACTTCCTTGTGTTGGCGTTCATTATTTTCCTGATGGTCAGGCAAATGAACCGTATGAACCGCGCTCAACCGCCCGCCCCCCAGGGCCCTGCCGTCACGCCAGAAGATGTGGTGTTGCTGCGCGAAATTCGCGATAGTCTGCGCAAATAGAAGCGCCACCCGCCAGCCAGTCCCACCCCAAGTCAGCACAAGGGGCTGGGAGCGCCCGGCGCGCAATCCGCCAGCCGGGAGCGATGGGGCGATGGCGAAGATCCCCGCGCCTAGCTGACAAAAAAGAGACACCACTTCTTTTTTTGAAAAATAGTTTGACAGAGCAAGATTTCATGGCATAATTCACCTACCAACTGATAGGTAAGTAATTCAAAAAGAGCCCAGCATGAGCAATCCAATTGAACTTTCACCCTCGGCTATGCGCATTGCCGATGTAGCACAGGCTTTGGTGCAAAACGTGGGCTATAACGGTTTTTCCTTCGAGCACATATCGCAAGCGGTGGGCATGCGCAAGGCGAGTATCCATCATCACTTCTCTACCAAGGTGGACCTGGGGGTGGCGGTGGTGCAGCGTTATACGCGGGAGTTCGAGCAAGCCTTGCTCCAAGTGCGAAACGCGTCGGAATCGGCCCCAACGCGTTTATTGGCTTATGCCGACTTATTTGAAACCACATTCAAAAATAACCAGCACTTGTGCGTGTGCGGCATGTTGGGTGCAGAGTCGAACTCTTTGGATGCAGCGCTCAATACTGAGGTGAAACGGTTTTTCCAGACCAATTTGGACTGGCTTAGCGGCGTCATACAAGAAGGTATCGCGCGGGGTTCCTTACGCAGTCAGCATGATGCCAATACCCTGGCAGAAACGCTGTTGTCCCTGTTAGAAGGGGCCATGCTGGTTGGACGCAGTGTGGCTGCGCCTATAGGGCCGCGGCGCGCCAGTGAAGTGTTTCTTGCAGGGATAGTGTGTTGAATCGTTTTTTTTACTGAAAAACCTACCTATAAATAGGTAGGTTTTCTAAGGAGCAGAGCTGGTTGAAGACATTCAGCCAGCGACGCAAAGCAAGGGTGCGAGAAAAGGTTCCCGCACCTGGTTTTTGAAAGCAAATCCGCAACAGCGGGAAGGGAGTTTTTATGAGTACAGGTAACAAACAAAAACGGGTATTGCTGGTCATGTCGTCTGTAGACGAAATGGGCATCAGTGGCAAACACACGGGCACTTGGTTCACGGAACTGGCCGCGCCGTATTACATCTTGACGGAAGCCGGTTACGAGGTAGTTCTGGCTTCGCCCGATGGGGGGGAAGCACCGATCGATTGGCTCAGCATGAAAGCGCCTTTCACCACGGAATACACCCAACGTTTTCTCAATGACCACGTAGCCTTACATGCTGCCAAGGAAACCCGTAAGTTGCGCAATATCAACTACGACACGTTCGATGCAGTCTTTATTCCAGGTGGTTATGGTTTGCTGTGGGACTTGGCCCATGACTCCCATTTGATCAAGCTGATACAGGACTTTTACACGTCCAATCGACCCATCGCCATGGTGTGCCATGCGCCCGCAATTTTGCGTGACGTGAAACTACCAAATGGTGAGTACCTGGTCAAGGGCTTGAAGCTAACGGGCTTCAAGAACGATGAGGATACAGAAATCGAACTCCTCAAGCATCTGCTTTTCTCCCTAGAAGATGAGCTCAAGGGCCGCGGTGCGAAGTACCAGAGCAAAGCAAATTGGGAGCCCAATGTAGTGGTTGACGGTCCTTTGATGACCGGTCAAAGCCCTGCATCGGCACCTCCCTTGGCGCAAGCATTGGCAGAACGTCTGAAAGCCTGATATTTCCGAAGTGGCCGCCTGGGCCCGGCATTCCTTGTCCGCCCCAGGTCGGCCACTGGCTGAAGCTTTCCATTTTCAACGCCACATTGGCATTATTTATAAGAGTACCTTTATGTTTCATTCCATTTCAAACTCCAACACCCGTCGATTTGTCGCAGGCGGTTTGGTCGCAATGTCCATGCTTTTTGGCTTGCAAGCACATGCGCAAAACAGCACCATGAACGTGGTACCGTTTGAGACTTTGCAGTTCTCTCCGAAAGAGCCGGGTTCGCCGCAAATCGCCCCGGTGATGGGAGACCCTGAAAAGGGGTCCTCATCGATTGTGATGAAGATGGGACGTGGCGATTTTCCCCTGCACACCCATACTGCCAACTACCAACTTGTGGTGGTCAAGGGGACGATGAAGCATTGGGGACCAAACAGCACGAAAGAGAAAGCCAAACCCATTGAACCCGGTGGCCACTGGTACCAACCAGCAGGCGAGGTCCATGGTGACGCCTGTATCAGCGATGAGTGTGTATGGTTCATTCATTTTGACGGTAAACGTGATTTTGCTTTGGCTAAAGATTCACCTGAACGTATCAATAAGCAGGAAACAACCCGTGTTCAAGCTTTCGAGACACTGAAGTTTTCGAAGAAAGAGCCTGGTAACCCGCAAATTGCACCGGTACGTGGTGATCCTGAAAAAGAAGCTTCGTCTATCGTCATGAAAATGGGGCGTGGTGCATTTCCCTTACACACCCACACCGCTGATTACCAATTAGTGGTGGTCAAAGGCACGATGAAGCATTGGGGTGCCAATCAAACGCAAGCGCAGGCCGTATCTATGACCCCAGGAAGTTATTGGTACCAACCTGCGCAAGAAGTACACGGTGATTCTTGCGAATCGGACGAATGCGTTTGGTACATCACCTTCAAAGGTCCCCGTGATTTTGCGCTTGCCAACGTAAGTAAGTAGTAACGCTCGAATTAACCTCCCACTCAAAGGTGAAAGGAGTGATCCACCATGCAAAAGAAAACTGTCATCATTGCGGGCAGCAGTGAGGGCTTCGGACAGGCACTTCAGGTGCGCTTTGAGGCGGGGGGTTATCAGGTAGTACCCATTTCTCGTAGCGGTAAAGGCCACCGGCATACCGACCTGACCGATCCCATTGCCACTGCGGCCTTATTTGAATCGCTCGACCCGGCACAGCCACTGGCGGGCGTGATACATAACGCGATGCAATTTCATCGTGAGCCCTTTCTGGAGAGCTCACCCGAAGTGTTCGAACAAGTTTGGCGCTCCATGACGATGACCGCAGTTAATGTGGCCCAGCAGGCCATTCCAAGGCTGCAGGCCCAAGGCGGTGGCTGTCTCATATTTAGCGGTGCTTCGGGTAGCAGGCGTGCCGGGCCATTGTTTTCCGCTTTTAGCAGTGCTAAATTTGCACTGCGTGGTCTCACGCAGGCGCTGAGCCGCGAGCACACTGCCGACGGCATTCATGTGGTTCACACCGTCTTGGATGGTTTAATTTGGTCTGAAAAAACGCAGCAACGGTTCACCCGTGCAAAAGAAGCTTCCAGCATGTCGCCAACCGATTTGGCGCAGGCGTATTGGCAGCTCTTTCACCAAGCTCCGGGCACCTGGACCCACGAATTGGATTTCCGGCCCATGGCGGCCGCTTTGTAAGGGAGTTATGAAAATGTCGCATCCTGTACTTGTCATCGGTGCGGGCCTAAGTGGCCTGTATGCCAGCAGCTTGTTGGCGCAAGCCGGTCAACGTGTCATGTTGGTTGAAGCCCGCGACCGTGTCGGTGGGCGTGTCTTGAGCCAGGCCCCCGCCGGTTCTGCCCACCGCGTCGACTTGGGACCCTCATGGTTTTGGCCAGCAATGAACCCACGCATGAAGCGCTTGATTGCAGAGCTGGGGCTGGCATCATTTCCACAACATAGCCGTGGTGCTGCAGTGGTGGAGGGACAAGATGGCAAGGTGTATAAACACCAGAGCACATGGGAGCAATCGCCCTCCTCCTACCGCGTTGCCGGTGGTATGCAGGCCTTGACCGAAGCCTTGGAGGCCCAATTGGGCGACAAGGTGCATGTCCAAGCGAACACCCGCGTACACGCCATGAAGCTAAGGCCACATGCCGTAGAACTTAGCTTAGAGGATGCGCGCGGGCCTTGGCAGCAATTGGCCTCACAAGTGATTGTGACCATACCGCCGCGCTTGATGGCACAAGATATCAGCTTGGAGCCCACTTGGCCAGAGCGCTTCATCGACGATATGCGTGCCACGCCAACCTGGATGGCGGGACAGGCGAAATTTGTTGCGGTGTACCCAAAGGCCTTTTGGCGCGAGGCGGGTTTGTCGGGAGATGGTATGAGCCATCGCGGCCCGATGTCGGAAATCCATGATGCGTCAGATGCGTCGGGCCAAGTCGCTGCGCTATTTGGTTTTGTCGGTGCCACACCGAGCTATAGAGCAGGTGTTGGCAACGATGCCTTGCAACAACATGCCCTGGCGCAGCTGGTGCGACTTTTTGGTGCCGAGGCCGCCAAGCCGCTGTGGACATCACTTCAAGACTGGGCCCAAGAGCCGCTGACAGCGGCCAAAGAAGATCAACGTCCCTTGTCTTACCACCCCATGTACGACGTGGGTCAAGTTCCGCCGCCGTGGGAGCAACGTCTATGGCTAGCGGGGACCGAACGTTCTCCCAACTATGGGGGGTACCTGGAAGGTGCGTTAGAGGCGGCAGAGTTGGCTGTTCAAGGCTTGCTCGAGAGTTTGAAAACACGGCCACCCCGTGCACAAGCCACGGTCCCTGCTGTCGGGGAGTTACAGTGAACTTGCATGCCAACTTAAGCCAACGCGCGGTGGTTCATGCCGGACAACAAGCCTGGCTTGCGTCTCCCATGCCTGGTGTGGAGCGACGCATGTTGCACCGAGTGGGCGCAGAGGTGGCGCAGGCAACGACCATTGTGCGTTATGCACCTGGGAGTAAATTCAGTGCCCATACCCATACGGGTGGCGAAGAGTTCTTGGTCTTGGACGGTGTATTCCAAGACGAGTACGGCGACTACCCTGCGGGCAGCTATATCCGCAACCCACCCCAGACCGCGCACACGCCCGGCGCAGCCTTGGGGTGCACCATTTTTGTGAAACTTTGGCAGTTTGACCCGCGAGACCGTACAAGAATCATTGCGCAAACCAATAAGTTGGCCCGCGTGCGTGATGCCCACCGTCCATGGGTGCAAGTTTCTCCTTTGTACAGGGATGAGCGCGAGGATGTTCGGTTGGAGCAATGGGAAGCAAACCACCGCGTATCGCTGGACTTACCCAAAGGTGGTGAGTTTTTGGTACTCGAGGGCAGGTTCAACGAAGGTGGCGAAAGTTTTGCCGCGCAATCGTGGTTGCGCCTGCCCAGTGGAAGCCGCTTGGAAGCAGACACTGGCGCCCAAGGTGCCAGCGTGTGGGTCAAGCTACACCATCTGGAAGACATGCCCACACCCCCGCGGTAATTCAAGTCGCCATTGCTTATGCAAGAAAGGGGCTCGCGCCGTCCTGACAGCTAGTCGTGATGCCCTGTTTACATCAGGCCCCTGAACGCGATGAAGTGCCGCCGGTGAGCGGCACCAATGGCCAGACTATTTTTTCTTATTGATGATGTCGGGGGTCACGGAATCGATCACATTCACCACTGTCTTGGCACCGGAGACAACGGCCGCCCCCGCAGCATCGGCCACAGCCAATACGGCACAGGCCTGTAGGCCCGATACGAGAATCAGGGTGAAAAATAGCTTCATATTGGTTCAACCTTGTAGTGAAAAGTGCGGTTCGCGTTGGATTCTAATCAAAAACAGTTTGACTCTGCAGCGACTCTGAACCGCATTGCAATGCCGGGCACGACACGCAGATGATGGGATCTGAGGAAAAGAAGCACCCGTAATTGAAGGGATTCGAATTGAAAGACTTCGAAAGCCAACGACTGGCCACAGCCAGGCCCCATATTCACCATCAATATTGATAGCCGAAACGCACGCCTAAGGCGTCGCCGCTTCCAGAGCTGCGCTTACCGAAGTACCCATTGGTTTGCAAAGCATGCGTCCATTGCATGACGCTATGTAAGCCACTACCCCATTGATGGCGCCACGAGATAAAAGACGATAAAACTAGCACCTTATAGTAATCATCAAATTTCACGCTGTTGGCCGCATCGTCCACAGAAGCAAGCTGGTTGATTCGGGACCACCCCAACGCCCACAGATCTGAAGACTTCCAATCGTAAATCAGCTCTAGTGACTGAAAATCATCTCTGCCTTGTAAAACCAATAAATCATCATAGTAGTCACGTGAGGCATATTGAGAGGCGCTGTAACGTAACCGCAAGCGTGGGTGCAAGTAAGTGTCAACGCCGAGGTAATAGTTGTCTATTGAATTTCGGCGCGCCCTATCGTCTTGGATCAGCCTAGGAACGTACATGCCCGCTTGCTCTGACCGCATCACACCGAGCCGCAATTGCGTACCGGTTTGCAAATTTAAAAAATTGACAGCGGCACTGATTTTTTCATTCGATAGATATTGAAAATTTTCCCTTAATTTTCGGTAATTGAAGCCAAACTCTTTGGTTTCATAGGAAAAAAGCATGGGTCGATAAATACCCATAATGGCCTGCATTTGAAAATCACCTAACACCGTGTTGGTGTAGGCCTGCAGGCCGGGTGCTGCGTTGTTGATACGCATATTGTCATTGCGTCGGCAAAACGCATCAGGCTCTGCAATCCATGGTGAATCAAGGTCGTAAGTTCTGCACCAATTGGTATTGAAATTGACCACACCGGCGCGCAAACCCCAATACGGCGTGGGCGACCATTCGACATGGGCTACATCTAAATGCACGCCCATTAACTGGTCTGCTCGCATCTTGAAATTCGCTTCCATATTTGCATTCAATCTTAGGTTGCTGGTGAACCGGACCCATAGCGAGACGGGGCGGTAACTCCATTTCGTATCAGCGTCTGGTAGATCTAATGCAATATGGTCTTCGTAGGCGTTGCCATCTCGAAAGTCACCGTCGACTTGCTTCGGCTTCTCCGGAGTAATCGTCCACGCATCGATCCCTCCTTCCACCGTCGACTTTATTTTCAGCCCCTCAGCCTGCGCCATGGACGAGCAGATAAACAGAACCCACAGTCCAATCGTCGAATAGGCTTTACTGACTTGAAAGCCAATCGACGTCAAAAACATGGTGCTAACTTCTCGTTACTTTGCGCTTGACTCAAATACCCCACGGCAGGTTGATTGCGGCTGATACATGTCTTCATTTCATCTTCATCAGTCACGCGATAGAGATGATTGCCGGCAATTGCACTTTTACGGGCTAGGGCTGAAAGCACTTCCTGGCTCAAACCCAAGGCCCGCAGGGTTTTTGTCGTCAACGGATCGTTCACTGGCATGAAGCACGCAGACAAAGGTATACCGCTCAGACGCACGCTAAGACCGGAGTACGCGTCGATCAAGTCGCCTAGAGAGATCCGAATGACATCGTCGATCACCCCCATTTCAGCGGGTAAAAACATATCGCCAGGATCATTGCGGCTATTGATACCTAGACCTTGCGCAGGCGTGCGCGAGCAATGCCATACCGGATCAGCGCAAACGGACGTGCCCAGCACAATCCACGCAGCAAACCACTGGCAATACTGCCTTATCATTTTCATGGAATCCCCAATGTACCCCTATTCGCTAAACCCATGGGAATACAGGCTGCGCATTGCGCAACAGGTTCAACGTAGCGCATAAATCTAGGCTTTTCACGCTCAAAGTCCGTCAAGTTATTGTTAGGATAGTGAGAGAGCCAAAGTGAAATGAAGCCCGCCACCACAGGTGCTGAGTAGCTGGTGCCCACGCCGCTGAAACGGCTAGTGGCGCGTTCGTTACCCAGAAAGTCAAGTTCATAGCTAGCAACTTTCAATTTGTTCATAGCCCATGCGGTATTTACCGGCAAGGGTGCGCCCCCACCAGGGGCATACACCATGGTGCGCGGATCTAAGGCTGAATAAATCTCAATGTGGTTTTCTGCATTTAATGCACCTACCGAAATCACACCAGCGCAATTGGCCGGCTCATGTAAGGATTTGTGAAAATTATTGCCCGCTGCCGCCACTATGAATTTGTTGGCTTGCACCAGTTGGTCGATCAATGCCTGTAAATCTGCCCCGCAAGCCGAAAAGCCGCCCGACATGCTCAGGTTGATGACTTGGGCGGGGTTCGGGTTATCGGGTACGCCAGCAACCGCCAGACCCGCTGCCCAGGCCATCGCATCGATCAAATCTTTGCGGGACATAGCACAAGCACCAAAAACGCGAATCGGCAAAATCTTTGCGTTTGGATTAACGCCATAGACGCCGTCTACCCCGTTGCCCGCAACCAAACTGGCCACCTCGGTCCCATGGGTTCGAAACGAGTTGGACATCAACCGCGAACCACACTGTGCGCCGCGTTGATCGGGGCTGAAATCGGGTGAGCGCTGCTTACGTAAATTTTGTGCGGCGGAGACCATGTCATAACCCGGCAACAATTGGCCTGCCAAACTAGGGTGCCCAGCGATGACCCCGCTGTCAATGATGGCTACCACGACACGGCTGCTACCCGGCTTTGCCGTAGCCGTATTTATGGCCGATGGCGCCGTCGGTGCGCCGTCTAAAGTGCCCAAATGCCAAGGAACAATTTGCGCACCTACCTGCCCGGCACACAGCAGGACGCCGCACAGCCACAGCGCATACATCGCCCCAAGCAATGTATTTCTTAAAAAGTTACATTTAAGCATTTCATATTTATTTTAATTATCTTTTGAGCTTGTATCTACGGGTCGCCTTGGACATCTAGGTAGCAAGCCGGTGCCTTATAGCGCCTCGCTCCGGGGCTAGGAGTTATTGCAAGGCTGCCGGCGCAATGCTTTGATGTGGACTGCGGGGCAATTCCCCGCAAAAAGTGAGCGTGTGTCACACCTAGGTCTTGAATTTTCTTGATACGATGCTAATTAGGTACTTTCCTCAACGCGAAACACTATGACACAGGCACTTAAATTGGTCTTAGGACCGGAATCCATGTGGCTTTATAGCTGCACCAACGATAGCCAAGCGCATGGTCGGATTGATGTCGGTCATGCCGCGTTGACGGCACGGTTTTTTGATGGCGATGCGATCAACCCGGCGCGTCTGGAGCAAGCGATTGAATGGACGGAAGACCGTATTCAAGCGGCCCAAGTCCATCTACAGAAAGGCTCGCAACTCTACACCGTCGAAGATGATCTGCGCACCCTAGCCTTGGCCAGCGGGGTGAGTCCTAGCAACGACATGGTATTGCATGTCGATGCGGTGGAAGGAACCTTTAGCCGTTTAGTGATGCAGGCGTTTGGGCAAGCGCCGCAGCAAGAGGCTTTACCTCATACCGCGCGGTTTTTCGCGACCGTCGTGTTCATCCGAGAGTTGATGCACCACCTGCATTTCCCGCAGATCCATGTGGTGGACCAATTGAACACCTGCCAATGATGGTCCAATTCCTGACCCAAGCGCCTCAAGCTTGACTTTTGAGCCTGAGAGTCACCTGGTCCAAGGTGCCGGCCACCGGACGCTGGCCGTCTAGATAGTCCATAGCACTGTACCCCACTAGAGAATCCGGATGCTAGCCCCATTGCGCAGGCAGCACCGGCTCTACTATGCATTGGTGAGCCTTGGATTGCAAAGCTCTCTCCATGCCTATTGAGGGGAAACGCCCAGGGCCTTGACGGTTTCAAGGTTTAAGAATCCATCGACGGGGAGTCCTTTGGATTTTTGGTATTCGTTCACGGCGGACATGGTTCTCCCACGAAGCACGCCATCAATCGCCCCCGGGTTGAATCCAGCACTCGCCAGCGCACGCTGAATTTCCATGATCTTCGCTGGCGAAGCATTGGTTTCGCACAACACCGCCCGCCGGTCGGCTTGGGCTTCCGACACTTTGAACTGGTACGACATGGTCTCATACTGCGCGGGCACATCAATTTCTCGGGTGCTTGCGGGAACGTCGATCACTTTGCGTGTGACGGATCTATAGACGGCAGGAATTACCTCTTCGCGGAAGGTCGGTGCCGTGTCCTGTACGCGGCGGGGAATAATTTCCTTGACCTCTGGCACGGCAATTTTTCGGGTACCCGCAGGCGTGTCCACCACCCGGCGGTGCACCTGACCCATTTCAGCGGGGACAGCAATTTCACGAGAACTTGCCGGTGTGTCCACGACCTGTGCAATGACCGCTTTGTACGTCGCCGGGATCAGGATTTCTTCCGTTCGCGCCGGACGACTCACTACCCGCGTCTTGACCGTTTTGTAGGTGGCGGGCACTTCCACCGTGCGTACGGTAGCGGCAGTGTCCACAATCTGCCGCGTCAATGAGCGGTACTCGGCAGGAATCCGGATCTCACGCACATAGCCTTCTGCCCCTGACTGGGCACCCGCGCTGTTTTTGGTTTTGTCGGTCCCGCTCACGTTCGCCACTTGGGAGGCACGTAATACACGCTCACCTTGGGGGGTTGCCACAATGTCCCCTTTTTCATTGAATTTGTAACCCTGGCTGCGCAATTTATCAAGGTCAATGGCCTGATGGGTGACCGTCTGGTACTTGGCGGGAATATCCACCCCACGGCTTGCCGCTTCGGTATTGAGCACTTGGCGCGTCACCGTGGCGTACTCGGCGGGCTCCTCCACTTCACGCACCGCGGCAGGGGTCTTAAGCACTTGGCGTGTGATAGTCTCAAAACGCTCAGGCACCAACACCAAGCACATCACATCGTCATCCAAGTTGCTGTTATTGGCCGTAGACACGGTGCTGTCGACAACACCTTTGCTGCGGTTTTCAGCCGCCGCTGCCACATCCACCCGACTGCCATCGACCAAACCATTGGCACCCACCACAAATCCCCGCAGCGGGCGCACGTTGATCGCCTGACCGATCCACGCGCGACCTCTTTTCCATTCGCGGCTGGCGTCTGCCACTTTCACACGTTCCGTAATCGTTTCAAACATCGCAGGCACTTCTACGAGGCGCTTACTCGCTTGTTTAACCAATACCCGTTCGGTAACCGTGCGTAGCGATGGGTTCACCACACTCAAACTGGCACTGGCTTCGCTGCGTAACACCTCCTCAGATACGGTGCGCAAAGGCAATGTAATCGGCTCGTAGCGGACCGACTCAGCCCTGACCAGCACCTGCTCGGTCTCGGTCTTGTAAGTGGCTGGGACCGCGATGACTTGTGTGGTCGCGGGCCGATCCAATACGGTTTCTTCCTTGTCGGCGTACTCGGCCGCAATCACGCGCAGTTCTTTGCGCTCGGGCGTGAGCATCACTTGCTCGGTCACGCTCTTATAGGTAGCGGGCACCACCTCTATGGGGGTGCTCGCAGGCTTTAGCACCACAGTCTCTGTCACAGTTTTGAATGTAGCAGGCACCGGTTCCTCGCGGAAGGTGGCGGGACTCACCACGACCTCTTCGTTGACCGTTTTGTAGGTGGCTGGGACCAAAATTTGACGCTTGGTTTCGGGTTTGACCAGCTCTTGTTCGGTGATGGTCTTATAAGTAGCGGGCACCACCTCCACGCGCTTAGTTGCAGGTGCCTTGAGGACTTGCTCGGTACGGGTTTCGAATCGGGCAGGAATCAACACGTTGGCAAAACACTCGCTGGCAGCCACGGGAATTCCAATGGGGCGAGGTAAATTCTGGCTGAAATTGTTGTCACACTGCTGCATGCTAGACCGCACAGGTGTGCCTTGGCTGTCAAAGTACACATTGACCGACATGGCGGGACTGTAAGGCACATATTTGCCAATCAGCTCTCGACTCACTCCATCGCGTCCCTGGCTGCGCCCTACGCCCAGATCGCATGCACCTTTGGTATAGCCCGCAGCGTCATACCCCAATGCAGCTGCCGTTTTTTGGGCTTGGACCAATTCATTGAGTTTGAGTACCTTCGTATCTGCCTCTCCCACTCGCTTGAGCGGCGGGTGCTCCGTAAATGGCCGATAAAAGCGCACATCTCCGGCCGCTACAGCCGCATCGCACTCGGCAGCGCTGTCATAACCCACGTTACCGTGTGCATCTTTCACCATGCCCGCATGCACAGCACAGGCCATTACCAAACCACCACCCAACACCACGGTGCGCGAAGTACCCAACCAACTCTTTGCATTACTCATCTCAAACATCTCCAAGGTTAAAAAATACACATTTCCAAAATATATTCTATTAATTTTAAACACCATTTAAATAAGAATTTTTTATTAAATGTAGTTAAAAATGTAATTTATTTAATAATTTTGTGTTTTTTATTTTTTAATTTGCTTGGGACTCTGGATTCGCAGAAAGGGAAATGGTGGGGGTTGAAGCCTTTGGTCGACAACAAGCAATTGATGCAGCCCTTGTACGCTTAGGCCGTCTCGGTGTCCCGCGTGGTTTTCGCCCCGGCAGCGGGCGCAGCCTCCTAGGCGCGTAGCGTGCGCTGAGCACACTTGCTGCGCGCTATGCGCCCTGGCATCGTTTATCGCGCTCAGCGCGCTTGCAGCAGGTAGCGCTGACCGACCGCGGTGGGCACGATCTTGTCTTCACCCAAGCCTGCCGCCAAGGCCGACAGCGCCCGCCAGCCCGTGCAGTGGCCAGGGGCCAGCATGGCCATGTCAAACTGGGCCAATGCCTTGACGGTGTCTTGGATCACCGACTCATTGGCCCCAGACAGGTGAAAGCCGCCCATCACCCCATGCAGCGTTTGACCCGCAAACCGTTCACGCAGGTCTAAGGCCACGTTGACGATGCCCGCATGCGAGCAAGCCGAAAAAGCGAAAAGGCCCAGACCTTGCACATTAAAAGCCAAGTAGCGCTCGTCCATGATCAGGGGGTCTGGCACCCACTGACCCTGCTCGTCCATGCGCACATGGCCGCGAAAGCCCCGCTCAAATGCGCTGCGGCGGGGGATCTCACCGCTCAGGTACACATGGCCGTTAAGCAGCACCTGGGGCTCGGAGCCCAAAATGGGCAAAGCCCCCACGGCGCGAAGTTCATCGGGTGTGGGCGGTGTTTGGATCGGCAAGACCCCACCCATGGGCCGGGGGATGGCGCGTTGCACAAACATGCCCGGGTGCAAATAACAAGGCACCGGTGCGCGTCCTGGCCGTGCTTGGTGGATCATTTTGAAAGCCGTGGGCAAGCCGCCGCCATGGTCCCAATGGCCATGTGAGAGCACCACCGCGTCGATTTCCCCCATGTCAATGCCCAGCCGTTGAATGTTGTAGGCCAAGGTCTCTTCGGCCGGTCCCGCGTCAAACAGCACCGTTTGCATCTGCTCGCCCCGCCAGGTTTTGAGCAAGAGCGACAGGCCATGGTTGGCGCAGCACTGGCAACTGCCCGCCAGTGTTTTCATGCCAGCCAAGCGCAGCATGTCCCACTCCTTGGTCACATGGTCTGGGGCGCTGGACAGGCTGTCTGTGACGTTGTCCATCAACACGGTGATTTCAGCGCGTTCTATGGGCAGTAAATGGGGAGCAGTCATGGGGATCTCCAAAGTCAAAAAATGCCATGCGGCGGGTTGTGACAGGCATTGCGATGGGCTGGCCGTATTCGATTTTATTTTTAAATTTTGAATAATATATTTATTCATAAATTTAAACGTTAAGTATTTTATGGTTCAAAGGCTAGGGACTCAGAAGTTCGGGTTTTGTCTCGCTGGTTTGTCAAACCCCTCGGCCTTGAGCAAGCCAAGGGCCTGGATCAAGTCGTGTATGACCGCACGCCGGCAAGAGCTCCGCAGCCAAGCCGACTGGCTGTCAGGCGTTCAACTGCCCTGCTGCGAGCAGGCCCTTTGCAAACGCGAGCACGCGCAGGCAAAGCCTAGCCGCAGTCAAAGTGCCCCATTGAGGATCCAGTACGCTGAACAATGAATACCTCACTCATGGCCATGTCCAAATAGCGAAAAGCCCAGACGGTTACCCGTCCGGGCTTTCTTCATGCTAGCGCCCAGTGCGTTAACGCTTACTCGGCGGTAAATCCGTACAACTCCCATGCGCCACCTCCGCCGCCAAACCGATGCTTTCGCCCAGCGTAGGATGCGGGTGAATCGTCTTGCCAATGTCCACCGCGTCCGCGCCCATCTCGATGGCCAGCGCGATTTCGCCCAGCATGTCGCCGGCATTGGGGCCGACGATGCCGCCGCCCAGGATCTTGCCGTGGCCGTGGGCTTCGGGGCTGTCGTCAAACAGCAGCTTGGTGAAGCCTTCGGTGCGCCCGTTGGCCGTGGCGCGGCCTGAAGCGGCCCAGGGGAACAAGCCTTTTTTGATCTTGATGCCTTGCGCCTTGGCCTGATCTTCGGTCAAGCCGACCCATGCTACTTCGGGGTCTGTGTAGGCCACGCTGGGGATGACACGGGCGTTAAAGGCGCTGGCGGCCAGTTCTTTGTTGCCTTGCAGTTCACCGGCAATGACTTCGGCGGCCACATGGGCTTCGTGCACGGCCTTGTGCGCCAACATGGGCTGGCCCACGATGTCGCCGATGGCGAAGATGTGCGGCACGTTGGTGCGCATCTGGATGTCCACGTTGATGAAGCCCCGGTCCGTCACGGCAACACCGGCTTGGTCAGCGGCGATTTTTTTGCCGTTGGGCGTGCGGCCCACGGCTTGCAAGACCATGTCGTACACGCCTTCGCTCTTGGTGCCGTCCAGCCCTTCAAACTGCACCTTGATGCCTTCGGGCGTGGCTTGCGCGCCGACGGTTTTGGTTTTGAGCCAGATGTTGTCAAAGCGCGGCGCGTTCATCTTTTGCCAGACCTTGACCAGGTCGCGGTCTGCGCCTTGCATCAGGCCGTCCATCATTTCCACCACGTCCAGGCGTGCGCCCAGCGTGCTGTAGACGGTGCCCATTTCCAAACCAATGATGCCGCCGCCCACGATCAGCATCTTCTTGGGCACTTCTTTGAGCAGCAGCGCCCCGGTGGAGTCCACTACGCGCGGGTCATTGGGCATGAAAGGCAAGCGCACCGCTTGGCTACCGGCGGCGATGATGGCGTTTTTAAAGGCCACCACTTTTTTGGCGCCGGTTTTTTCTTGCGCCGTGCCCGTGGTTTCTTCCACTTGCAAATGGTGGCTGCCGACAAAGCTGCCATAGCCGCGCAGCACAGTGACTTTGCGCATTTTGGCCATGCTGCCCACGCCGCCCACCAGCTTGCCGACCACTTTATCTTTGTGGGCGCGCAGCTTGTCGATGTTCAGTTGGGGTTCACCAAAGCTCACGCCCAAATCCGCCATGTGGCTGACCTCGTCCATCACCGCCGCCACATGCAGCAAAGCTTTGGAAGGAATGCAACCCACGTTCAGGCACACACCGCCCAGGTCGGCGTAGCGCTCGACCATGACCACTTTCAGGCCCAGGTCAGCAGCGCGGAAAGCGGCACTGTAACCGCCAGGGCCAGAGCCCAGCACCAGCACGTCGCACTCGATATCGGCCGAGCCCGCAAAGCTGGCGGCTGCAGGGGCAGTGGCCGTAGTTCCGGGTGACGCAGCAGCGGGCGCTGCGGCGGATGCCGGATGGGCCGCTGGGGCTGAAGCTGAAGAAATCTCAGCTGTCGGAGCAGCAACAGCGCCCTCGCCTTCGAGCACCAGCACGAGGGAGCCTTGCTTGACCTTGTCCCCCAACTGAACTTTCAGTTCTTTCACCACTCCGCCTTGGCTGGAAGGGATTTCCATGGAGGCTTTGTCAGACTCTACGGTGATCAGGCTTTGCTCGGGCGTCACGGCATCGCCGGGCTTGACGAGTATTTCGATAACAGTGACTTCGTCAAAATCGCCAATGTCCGGGACGAGGATTTGGATGTGTGCCATATCGTTCTCAATCGGTTGAGACCAGCGCTGCCTTAGACAGCACGCGGCCCCGAAAAGGTTTAAAGGAGCACGCGACGGAAGTCGCCAAGGATTTGGCCAAGATAGGCGTTAAAGCGCGCGGCCGAGGCGCCGTCGATGACGCGGTGGTCCCAAGTCAAGGACAAGGGCAGCATCAAGCGCGGCACAAACTCTTTGCCATTCCACACCGGCTCCATCTGACTTTTGCACACACCCAGAATCGCCACTTCGGGCGCGTTGATGATGGGTGTGAAATAACGCCCACCAATGCCACCCAGGCTAGAGATGGTGAAAGTTGCGCCCGTCATTTCGGCGGGGCTCAATTTGCCTTCCCGCGCCTTCTTGGCCAGCTCACCCATTTCCTGGCTGATTTGCAGCACGCCTTTTTGGTCAGCATCTTTGAGCACCGGGACCATCAAGCCATTGGGCGTGTCTGCGGCAAAGCCGATGTGCCAATAGTTTTTGTAAACCAGCGCGTCGCCGTCCAGGCTGCTGTTGAAGTCCGGAAACTTTTTCAGCGCCGCCACACAGGCCTTGATCAGAAAAGCCAGCATAGTGACTTTGATGCCGCTTTTTTCGTGCTCTTTATTGGTCGCGACGCGGAAAGCTTCCAGCTCGGTGATATCGGCATCGTCATGGTTGGTGACCGCCGGAATCATGATGGCATTGCGCAGCAAATTGGCGCCACTGATTTTCTTGATGCGGCCCATCTCTTTGCGCTCGATGGGGCCGAACTTGGCAAAGTCCACCTTCGGCCAGGGGATCAATCCCAGCGCAGCGCCGTCGCCGCCGGAAGCTGCTGGTCCCTTGGCGGCCTGCGCTTTGGTCTGCGTGGCACCTGCCATCACGGCTTTGGTAAAGGCCTGCACATCGTCCTGTGTGATTCGGCCTTTGGGGCCGCTGCCTTGGACTTCATCGATTGGCACGCCCAACTCGCGCGCAAACTTGCGTACCGAGGGCGAAGCATGTGGCAGGCCGGGCGCTGGGGCGCCAGGTGCGTGCGCGGGTACTGATACCGCTGCGGCTACGGGTGCGGGCTTGCTGGCCGCTACGGCAGCAGGGGCTGGCGCAGCCACTGCGGCAGGGGCAAGTAGGGCCTCCGTTGCGGGGGCCGGCGCGGGCGAAGCTGCTGGGCTTGGCGATGCCACAGGACTTGCAGCCGCACCTGCCGCCACTTCCAACATAACGACCGCCGAGCCTTGTTTGACCTTATCGCCTAAAGCAACTTTGATCGCAGTCACCACGCCAGCGGCTGCCGAGGGAATTTCCATCGAGGCCTTGTCGCTTTCGACGGTGATCAAACTTTGCTCGGCCTTGATGGTGTCGCCCACTTTGACCAGCAATTCAATCACGGTGACTTCGTCAAAGTCGCCAATATCGGGAACCTGGATTTCAATATTTGCCATGGTGTGTCTCCCCAGGGTTTAAGCGTGCAGCGGGTTGATCTTGTCGGCTTTGATGCCGTACTTGGCAATCGCCTGCGCCACCGTGTCGGCAGTGACAGCACCCTCTTCCTGCAAAGCCTTCAAGGCGGCCAGCACGATGTAATGGCGGTTCACCTCAAAGTGCTCGCGCAGTTTGCTGCGAAAGTCGCTGCGGCCAAATCCGTCCGTGCCCAATACTTTGTAAGCACGACCCTTGGGAATGAAGGGGCGAATCTGTTCGGCATAGGCCTTCATATAGTCGGTTGCGGCAACCACCGGGCCGCTATGGCCTTCGAGTTGCTGACTGACAAAGGGCACACGCGCCGCTTCAAGCGGGTGCAACATATTGAAGCGTTCGCAGTCCTGGCCTTCGCGGGTGAGTTCGTTAAAGCTGGGGCAGCTCCAGACATCTGCCTGCACGCCCCACTCTTGCGCCAACAGCGCTTGCGCCGCAATCGACTCGCGCAAGATAGTGCCCGAGCCTAGCAACTGCACACGCGCAGCGCCTTTATTGGCCTTGGTTTGCGCTGCGCCGGGTTTGCACAAATACATGCCTTTGATGATCTGCTCTTCGGTACCTGCCGCGAGGCCAGGCATCGCATAGTTTTCGTTGAGCAAAGTGATGTAGTAAAAAACATTGTCTTGCTTTTCCACCATGCGCTTGAGGCCGTGGTGCATGATGACCGCCACTTCATGCGCAAAGGTGGGGTCGTAGCTCAGGCAATTGGGGATGGTGCCCGCCAGGATATGGCTATGGCCATCTTCGTGTTGCAAGCCTTCGCCATTGAGCGTAGTGCGGCCGGAAGTGCCGCCCAGCAAAAAGCCGCGTGCTTGCATATCGCCCGCAGCCCAGGCCAGATCGCCAATGCGCTGGAAGCCGAACATCGAGTAATACACATAGAAAGGAATCATGATGCGGTTGCTGGTGCTGTAGCTGGTCGCTGCCGCGATCCAGCTGCTCATGCCGCCGGCCTCATTGATACCTTCTTGCAGGATCTGGCCTTGCTTGTCTTCTTTGTAATACATCACCTGGTCTTTATCGACCGGGGTGTATTGCTGGCCGTCCGGGTTGTAAATGCCGATCTGGCGGAACAAGCCTTCCATACCAAACGTGCGCGCCTCGTCCACCAAAATCGGCACCACGCGCGGGCCTATGGCTTTGTCACGCAGCAGGGTCGTGAGGAAACGCACATAGGCCTGGGTCGTAGAAATCTCGCGGCCTTCAACCGTGGGTTCGATCACCGCTTTGAAGGTGTCTAAAGACGGCACGGTAAATTGCTCATCGGCCTTCACGCGGCGGTGTGGCAGGTAGCCACCCAAGGCCTTGCGGCGCTCGTGCAAATAGCGCATTTCGGGGGTGTCTTCAGCCGGTTTGTAAAACGGGATTTTGGCCAATTCGCTATCCGGAATTGGGATATTGAAGCGGTCACGGAAGGCCTTGATGTCCTCGTCCGTCAGCTTTTTGGTCTGGTGCACATTGTTCTTGCCCTCGCCGCTTTTGCCCATACCAAAACCTTTGACGGTTTTAATCAAGAGCACGGTGGGTTGTCCTTTGTGGTTGACCGCTTGGTGGTACGCGGCATAGACTTTTTTGGAGTCGTGGCCGCCACGGCGCAATTCAAAAATCTCTTCGTCGCTCATATGCTCCACCATCTTGGCGGTGCGCGGGTCTTTGCCGAAAAAGTGTTTGCGCACATAGGCGCCATCGTTGGCCTTCATGGCCTGGTAGTCGCCATCGACCGTGTCCATCATGATTTTGCGCAGCGCGCCGTCTTTGTCGCGGGCCAACAGCGGGTCCCAGCTGCTGCCCCAAATCAGCTTGATCACATTCCAACCTGAACCCCGGAATTCGCCTTCGAGTTCTTGGATGATTTTTCCGTTGCCACGCACCGGGCCGTCCAGGCGCTGCAAATTGCAGTTGATCACGAAGATCAGGTTGTCCAGCTTCTCGCGCGCGGCCAGGCCAATGGCGCCCAGGGACTCGACCTCGTCCATTTCGCCGTCGCCGCAGAACACCCAGACTTTGCGGTTTTCAGTATTGGCAATGCCGCGTGCGTGCAGGTACTTCAAAAAACGGGCTTGGTAAATCGCCATCAGCGGGCCCAGACCCATAGACACCGTGGGAAACTGCCAGAACTCGGGCATCAGCTTGGGATGCGGGTAGCTCGACAAACCCTTGCCGTCCACCTCTTGGCGGAAATTGAGCAACTGCTCTTCGCTCAATCGCCCTTCCAGATAAGCGCGAGCATAAACCCCGGGCGCTACGTGGCCTTGGATAAACAAACAGTCACCGCCATGGTTCTCGCTTTCGGCATGCCAAAAATGGTTAAAGCCCGCGCCAAACAAACTGGCTAGCGAGGCAAAGGAACCGATGTGGCCGCCCAGATCACCGCCATCGGCCGGATCGTGGCGATTGGCTTTGACGACCATGGCCATGGCGTTCCAGCGCATATAGGCGCGCAGACGCTCTTCGATTTCCAGATTACCCGGCGCGCGTTCTTCTTGGTCAGGCTCAATGGTGTTGACGTAGCCGGTGGTAGCCGAGAAAGGCATGTCGATGCTTTTCTGGCGGGCATGCTCCAGCAATTGCTCTAACAGGAAGTGCGCGCGCTCCGGACCTTCGGCTTCGATGACGGCCGACAAGGCGTCCATCCACTCCCGCGTCTCTTGGTTATCGATGTCACCGCCGATACCCAAAGGTAAGGACGTAGCGTTGTTTTGCGCGGTGCTGGTCATGGCGTCTCCTGCTGGTGTGGTGCCTGTAGCGTACAGGATTGGAATTCTCGCACAACTTTACCGAAATTTCAAATAGTGCTTTTCTATTTTATATTATGAAATATTGAAACAGCGGAATTCAGAGCTAGTAGCGGGCTCTACACTCGCCCGATGTCCAATGCCGAGACCTATTCGCTGCCAGCCGACCCGGACCTTTCCACGGTTAAACGGGCCAGACGTTGGTGGCGGCGGCTGTCGCCGCAGCGCCAGGACCGGGTGGCCATGCTGGCGCCACTGGCCGCGGTGGTCTTGTTTATGGCGGCCATTGTTTCGGCGCTGCTCTACCTGCAAATAGAAGAGGCCGACCGCGAGCAAGAAGGTGTGCGGCGCGATGTGGAATACACCCAACAGCAACTGCGCCTGCGCCTGCTGGAGCGCCAGGAGCAGTTTGGCGCACTGGGCCGAGAGTTGAGTAGCCAGGAACTGGACGCCAGAGGCTTTCGACTGCGGGTGATCGCACTTCTCAACCAATACCCTGAAGTGCATGGCGTAGCCTGGCTGGATGCGCAAAAGCGCTTACGCAGCAGCGGCGGCGCTACCTTGAACTGGAGCTACCCGGCCTATGGCAGCACCACGGTTCCCCTAGATGCCGATGGCGACTACGCCTTCAAATGGGCCAGCGCCCAGCGCCAGGTGGTCTATTTGATGCAGCCCAAAACCGGGGCGACTACGCACTTGCTGCAACTTTTCATCCCCTTGGTAGATAAAGGCCAAGCGGCGGGCGTGATCCTGGCTGAGCTGTCTATCGACGGTCTCTACCGCTACGGAATCCCCAACGAAATCGCCGCCCGTTACGGCATTTCACTGCTGGACGCTAAAGGCGCGGTGCTGGCCGGCGTGGCCTTGCCCATGAAAAAACCGGTCAGCCAGATCCTGCCTTGGACGCGCAAGCCGAGCAGCTACAGCATGGCGGTATCGCCGGTGGGCTCGGACCTGCTGGTGCGCGCCGAGGCCTACCGCGCATCCATGGGCGTAATTGGCACCGGCTTGTTCTGGCTGGTCAGCGCCCTGAGCCTGATGACCGCCTGGATGCTGATAGCCAATTGGCGCCACAGCCGCAAGCGTTTGCAAGCGCAACAAGCCTTGCTATCGGAGACCAATTTCCGCCGGGCGATGGAAAACTCCATGCTGACCGGCATGCGCGCCATGGACTTGCAGGGGCGCATTACCTATGTCAATGCCGCTTTTTGCATGATGACCGGCTGGAGCGAATCCGAGCTGGTCGGCCGCACCGCACCCTTTCCTTATTGGCCCGAAAGCGACCGCGAAGAATTGTCCGCGCTATTAGGCCAGGAGCTTTCGGGTAAGACCAGCCAAGGCGGCATACAGGTGCGCGTCAAGCGGCGCGACGGCGCAGTGTTTGACGCCCGTCTGTATGTGGCGCCGCTGATTGATGCTATGGGCACGCAAACCGGCTGGGTGACCTCCATGACCGACATTACCGAGCCCAACCGCGTTCGCGAGCAGTTGTCCGCTTCCCACCAGCGCTTTACGACGGTGCTGGAGGCGCTCGACGCATCCATCTCGGTAGCGCCGTTGGGCAGTGACGAACTGGTATTTGCCAACAAGCTCTACCGCCAATGGTTTGGCACTGCAGCGGGCGGGCATTTGCAGTTGGTGGCAGAGGCCGGCGTGCCACAAAGTCGCACCCACCACGACAACAAATCCGACGACGTGGACTTGTTTGCCGGGCTGCCACTCAACACCTTGGCAGAAGCGGATACCGAAAGCGCTGAGATCTATATCAGCGCGCTGGGCAAGTGGCTGGAAGTGCGCACCCGTTACTTGGGCTGGGTGGATGGCAGATTGGCACAAATGGTGATCGCCACCGACATCAGTAGCCGCCGCTTGGCCGAAGAACAAGCCGCCACGCAAGCCGAACGGGCCCAAAGCGCCAGCCGCATGATCACCATGGGCGAGATGGCCTCCAGCGTGGCGCATGAGCTGAACCAACCGCTCACCGCAATCAACAACTATTGCAATGGCATGGTCTCGCGCATCAAAGACCAGCAAATCACCCAAGAGGAATTGCTCGGTGCGCTGGACAAAACAGCGCGCCAGGCGCAGCGCGCGGGTCAGATCATTCACCGCATCCGCAGCTTTGTGAAACGCAGCGAGCCCAACCGCATGTTGGCCGACGTAGAGCCCATGGTGGCCGCTTCGTTGGAGCTGGCCGAGATTGAGCTGCGTCGCTTCAATGTGCGCCTGAACTGCAATGTAGCCGGGCGGCTACCTGCCTTGTTGGTGGACAGGATTTTGATCGAGCAGGTGTTGGTCAATTTGCTACGCAATGCAGCCGAATCCGTAGACGCCGCTCAGCGCGCTAGCCCTGAGCGGATCGTGGAACTGCGCGTAGTGGCAGGCATTTTCGAAGGCAAAAAAAGTATTGAATTTTCGGTTCAGGACAGCGGTAAAGGTATCGCCGCTGACGTGATGCCGCGCCTGTATGAAGCCTTCTTCTCCACCAAGGCTGAGGGCATGGGCATTGGCCTGAGTTTGTGCCGCTCTATCGTGGAGTCGCACCACGGGCGCCTGACGGCGGAGAACCTCTACAATGAAGGCGCAGTTATCGGCTGCAAGTTCACCTTCTGGCTGCCATTGACATGAAGCGGCAATAAAAAAAAGAAGTTTGCATCAAGCGAGAAAATACATGCAGGAATCTTCCAATAGTTTGCTCCCTAAAAAAGGGACGGTGTACGTTGTCGATGACGACGAGGCGGTGCGGGACTCTGTGCAATGGCTGCTCGAAGGCAAGGGCTACCGGGTGCGCTGCTTTGATTCGGCCGAGTCTTTTCTAAGTCGCTATGACGCTCGCGAAGTCGCCTGCCTGCTGGTCGATATCCGCATGGGCGGCATGACCGGGCTGGAGCTGCAATCGCGCCTGATTGAAATCCGCTCGCCCTTGCCAATTGTGTTTATTACCGGTCATGGCGATGTACCCATGGCGGTGGACACCATGAAAAAAGGAGCGATGGACTTTATCCAAAAGCCCTTCAAAGAAGCCGATCTGGTGCGCCTGGTAGAGCAAATGCTGGACCATGCCAAGGACTCGTTTGCCGATTCCCAATTGGCTGCCAGCCGCGACTCCTTGTTGTCCAAACTGACGATGCGCGAATCGCAAGTGTTAGAACGCATCGTGGCCGGGCGCCTCAATAAGCAAATCGCCGACGATCTGGGCATCAGCATCAAGACCGTAGAGGCGCACCGCGCCAACATCATGGAAAAGCTCAGTGCCAATACAGTGGCTGACCTCCTGAAAATCGCCTTGGGCCAGTCCAACCCCAAAGCCTAGGTCGCGTTTGTGCGCGCCTGCGTCGCAGACGCAGGATGGTGCGGGCGGCCTGGCGGCGTCTAATCGCTGCTTGCCATTCGACCACTTTGTATCCCTCTTTATCTCCAAGACCTCTTCCATGACAACACCCCACACCGCTTCTATCATCGACGGCAATGCGCTGTCTGCCCAATTGCGTGCCGACGTGATGCGCCGCGCCGATGCGCTCAAGGCGCGCGGCGTCACTCCCGGCCTGGCCGTGCTGCTGGTTGGCGAGAACCCGGCCTCTCAGGTATATGTGCGAAACAAGGTCAAGGCCTGTGCCGATGCCGGCCTGCATTCTGTGCTGGAGCGCTATGACGCAGACATGACGGAAGCAGCCTTGCTGGCACGCATTGATGCACTGAATAAAGACCCGGCGATCCACGGCATTTTGGTGCAATTGCCGGTGCCTAAACACATCGACGCCAACAAAGTCATCGAAGCCATCGCGCCCGAAAAAGATGTCGATGGTTTTCACATCGCCAGCGCTGGCGCCTTAATGGTCGGCCAACCTGGCTTTCTACCGTGCACCCCTTATGGCTGCATGAAGATGCTCGAATCCATTGGCTACGACTTGCGCGGCAAACATGCCGTCGTGATTGGCCGCAGCAATATCGTGGGCAAGCCCATGGCCATGCTGCTCCTGCAAAAAAATGCCACGGTCACCATCTGCCACAGCGGCACCAAAGACCTCAAAGCCATGACGCTGCAAGCCGATGTCATCGTGGCGGCCGTAGGCAAAGTCAATGTGCTGACCGCCGATATGGTCAAACCCGGCGCGGTGGTGATCGACGTGGGCATGAACCGCAACGCAGAGGGCAAACTGTGTGGCGATGTGGACTACGCCGGCGTGCGCGAAGTGGCCGGTCACATTACCCCGGTGCCTGGCGGCGTCGGTCCCATGACCATCACCATGCTGCTAGTGAACACCCTAGAGTCTGCGGAGCGACTGGTATGAGCAACAACCCATTACTAAGTTTCCAAGGCCTGCCACGCTTTGACACGATAGCGCCCGAGCATATAGAGCCAGCCATCGAGGCCTTGCTAGCCCAGTCACAGACAGCGTTAGATACCGTGACTGCCCCCGCCTTCCCCGCACAGTGGCTGGCCCTATCGGCCATATTGGATGTGGCGGTTGAAAACCTCGGCGTGGCTTGGGGCGCAGTCAGTCACCTCAACAGCGTGAACGACAGCCCTGCGCTGCGTGCGGCCTACAACGCCGCCCTGCCCAAAGTCACCGACTTTTTTACCCGCCTAGGCGCGGACGAAAAACTCTATGCCAAGTACAAGGCTATGGACGTGGCCCGCCTCAATGCCGAGCAACAGCAGGCGCACAAAAACGCGATCCGCAACTTTGTGTTGGGTGGCGCAGAGCTGACCGGCGGCGCACGCGAGCGCTTTGCCCAGATACAGGAACGCCTGGCCGAGCTGAGTCAAAAATTCAGCGAAAACGCGCTTGATGCGACGGATGCTTTTTCCTATTACGCAAGCGCTGGTGAAGTGGACGGTGTGCCTTCCGATGTGCTGGACACCGCCCGCGCGGCAGCGCAAACCGAAGGCAAAGAAGGCTACAAGCTGACCCTCAAAATGCCCTGCTACCTGCCGGTAATGCAGTTTGCGCACAGCAGCGCCTTGCGCCAGATTTTGTACCGCGCCTACGTCACGCGTGCCTCCACCCAGGCGCCGCCGGACATGCATCGGTTTGACAACAGCGCCACCATGCAAGAAATACTGGCACTGCGCAAAGAGGAAGCGGCCTTGCTGGGCTTTGCCAACTTCGCGGCCCTGTCGGTTGCGCCCAAAATGGCGGACTCGCCCGACACCGTAATCCGTTTCTTACGGGACCTCGGCGCCAAGGCCCGCCCCTTTGCAGAAAAAGACGTGGCCGCGTTGCGCGCTTTTGCCACCGAACATCTGCACCTGCAAGACCCACAGGCCTGGGACTGGCCCTATATCGGCGAGAAGCTCAAAGAAGCGCGCTACGCCTTCAGCGAGCAAGAAGTGAAGCAGTACTTCACCGCGCCCAAAGTGCTGGCCGGTTTGTTCAAAATCGTCGAGACCTTGTTTGACGTCAGCATCAGCGCTGACAGCGCGCCGGTGTGGCACCCGGAGGTGAAGTTTTTCCGCATCGAACGCCATGGCGCCTTGATCGGCCAGTTTTACCTGGACCCCAGTGCGCGCAGCGGCAAACGCGGCGGCGCCTGGATGGACGGCGTACTGGGCCGCTGGCTGCGGCCCGACACCGGCACGCTGCAAACGCCGGTAGCGCATTTGGTCTGCAATTTTGCTTTGGGCACGCAAGTCGATGGCGTCGAAAAACCGGCCTTGCTCACGCATGACGATGTGATCACCTTGTTCCACGAATGCGGCCATGGCTTGCACCATTTGCTCACCCAAGTCAGCGAGCGCGATGTGGCCGGTATCAGCGGCGTGGAGTGGGATGCGGTAGAACTGCCCAGCCAGTTCATGGAAAACTTTTGCTGGGAGTGGAATGTTATCCGCCACATGACCGCCCATGTGGACAGCGGCCTTCCCCTGCCGCGCGCCTTGTTCGACAAAATGCTGGCCGCACGCAACTTCCAAAGCGGCATGCAAACCATGCGCCAAATCGAGTTCGCCTTGTTTGACATGCTGCTACACAGCGCCCATGACCCCGCAGCCGATGTCATGGACTTGCTGCACCAAGTGCGCGCCGAAGTAGCCGTGCTGCCCAGCCCGGAATTCAACCGCTCGGCGCATACTTTTAGCCATATTTTTGCCGGAGGTTATGCCGCCGGTTACTACAGCTACAAATGGGCCGAAGTGCTCAGCGCCGACGCCTATGCCGCCTTTGAGGAAAGCGCCGACGCCGACGGCACGCCCGACCCTGCTACCGGCAAAAAATACCTGCATGCGATTTTGGAAGCCGGCGGAAGCCGTCCGGCCATGGAATCCTTCAAAGCCTTTCGCGGCCGCGAACCCAGCATGGATGCGCTGCTGCGGCATCAAGGCATGGGCGCTACTGCCTAAAGCCTGATTTCGGCGCTGAGATTGATGCCCGTGCGCGCCAGCCGGGTGCTGTAGACACTGGTGCCATTGGTGTTGCTGCTCAGCGATTCGCTGGCCAGTGGCGCGATGTTGCTCAGTGCCATGCGCATGGATACGTTTTCTTGGAGCATCCAACGCGCAAACATGTCGACGCTGCGGCTGCGGCCCAGGGCTACCGTCTGGCTCAGGCTTTGGCGGGTGACAAAGTCGGGCGTGAAGGCGAAGTTGCCGCCCACGGTCAGCGGTAAGGCGTTGAAGCGGTAATCCGCGCCGACGCTGCCAGACCAGGGCTGCTGCCCGTCCAGGCGGTTGTCCGGTCCGGGCAGGGTGTCCACTTCCGATCGGTAGTAATTCAAAGCGCCACGCAGGCTCAAAGCTAGCTTGGGGTCAAAGACCGCCGGGAGTAATTCACCGGCCCGTCCTTTTATTTCCAGCTCCAGGCCTGCTGCCCTGCCAGATGCAAAATTGACCGCTTGCGACACCCAGCGCGGTGCCGTGGCGTAGTCGGGACTGGTTTGCAAGCTGGTGACACCGCGCACCAAATCGCTGATCTCGCGGTAAAAAACACCCACGCTCAGCAAGCCGCCACTGGCCAGGTATTTTTCATATGCCATATCCAGACCCGTGGCCAGTTCGGGCCGCAATGCGGGGTTGCCCAGACTGTCCGGTGCCAGCACGGTATTGCTTTGGCTCAGGTCGGCATACAAGCTATTGGGCGTAGGCCGTGCGAGCAGCGTAGCGATGTCCGGCGCTTTGTAACTGCGGGTCAGGCTCGCGCGCACCAGGTCCTTGCCGGCTGCGTTGAGTTTATAGGCCAGGTGCAGCATGGGCGTGAGCACGGCGCTGGTATTGCGCAAATCCAGCTCCATGCCGGTGCTTTGCGTGGTGATGCGCTCCTGGCGCAAACCCAGCGTGGCCGACCATTGCGGCGATATTTGCCATTCATCTTGTACAAAGAGCGCGGCTTTTTGCACTTGCGCCGCAAACGCCTGGCCTTGCAGACCGTTGATCAAAGCAATGCCTTGCACACTGGCGTCACGCTTTTCTTCGCGCTGGCGCAGTTCCAGGTCCCAACCCAGCGCCAGGCTGTGCGCCTCGTTCATTAGCCGTGTGTAATTGCCTGTTTGCGTGAGCGAGGTCTCGCGGTTATCGCCCAGAGTGCGTTGCTGCAGGGCGCCCGCGCCCTGGCTTTGGTTGTCAAAGCGGCCACGTGAAGCCTGGATACCGGCTTTGACTTCGATGCGCTCGTCTGCAGAAAAATTGTTCACCCATTGCAAGCGGCTGCGCGCAAGTTCCCAGCCGCCTTCATTGCTGCTATCACCATCCAGGGCGGGGCTACCTGCCAGCACCTGGCTGGTGTAGCGCGTCGTATTGTTCCAAGCGCCGCTTTGCACAAAAGACTGCAAGCTCAGGGTTTCGTCGTCGCTAATGCGCCAGCTCAGTACCGGCCCCAGGTTGATGCCCTGGCCTTGGAAGCGGTTGTCGCCTTTTTGTATGGCGTCAATGGGCGTGCCATTGTCTGCAAGACTTTGCCGGTGGATTTCGCTGTCAATCTGCCCGCGCCACTGGAAAGTGGAGATGGGCAGGGTCAGCGATACATCGCCCCATTTTTCACCCAAGGTGAAACTTCCGGAGAGGGTGGGCTTTTCAAAGCGGTAGCCAGTGTTTACACGCAAATCGCGTTGTGAGCGCTTAGGTGCGTCTTTCAAAATAATGTTGATGGTGCCGGCCACGGCTTGCGCGCTTTGGGTGGCGGTAGGGCCTTTGCTTACCTCAATACGTTCCACCAGCGCTGGGTCGAGTTGGTCTAGCGCAAAACCCGGAGGTGCCGGGTCGCCGTTGATCAGGATCAAGGTATAGCCGGCGCTCATGCCGCGCAAGCGCGGCGCATTGCCCTGTAGGGTGACGCCAGGGAGGCGCTGCAAAACATCGGCCACATTGGTATCGCCAAACTTATCGAGTTCTTCGCGGCCATAGATTTGCTTGGCGGTGCTGGCGCGTCGGCGCAGCTCGGTATCCGTTTGGCGGGCGCTGATTTCCACGCGGTCGAGCTTGGCGCCAGGCGCCGGGCCGGACTCGGGGTTGGCCCCGGCTTCTTGGGCCTGCGCGGTGGCCAAGCCAGTGCTAAAAATCAATAAGCCTGTGACGAGGCGGGAAATCTGTACCGGTGTCTTATAAAAATGCATGGACGCACTGTAGCGTCAAGGCGTGAACCGGGCGGACAAGCGTGGGACATACACGTTGGCCCTTCAGGGCCACGTCGGCGATGCCGCCGGGGTACCGATGCGACCAGCAAGATTGCGGACTTAGGCGCGCCGAGCCAGGCGGGGTACGGCCCGCAGCAGCGCCTGGGTATAGCTGTGCTGGGGATGCGTCAACACCTGCTCGGCAGCGCCATACTCCACCAGCTTGCCGTCCTTCATAACGGCAATGTCATGCGCCAAATACTCCACGACGCCAAAGTTGTGGGTGATGAACAAATAGGCCACGCCCAGTTCTTGTTGCAAGTCGCTCAACAAATTGAGTATCTGGGCCTGCACCGACACATCCAGGGCCGAGGTCGGTTCATCGGCCACGATCAGGCGCGGCTCTACGGCCAAAGCCCGCGCAATCGCCAAACGCTGGCGCTGCCCGCCAGAAAATTCATGCGGATAACGCGTCAGGCTGCCACGTGGCAAGCCCACCTTGTCCAGCAGGGTTTCGATACGCGCCAAACGGTCTGCAGCACGCAGGTGCGGCTGCAAAGCGGCTACGCCTTCTTGCAAAAGCTCGCTCACCCGCATGCGTGGGTTGAGCGAGGCAAAGGGGTCTTGAAAAATAATCTGGATGGCGCTACGCGCCTTTTGTAGTTGCGAACCTTGCAAGCCGTCTAAGGGCATGCCGTCTAAATGCGCTTGGCCCGAGATACTGGCAGTACCACGCAGTAGCTGCAACAAGGCTTTACCCACTGTGGTTTTGCCGCTGCCCGATTCACCGACCAGCGCCAGGGTGCGCCCGCTATGGAGTTGGAAGCTGACGCCATCGACTGCTTTGACATAGCCGACTGTCCGCTGCAACAAGCCTTTGCGGATCGGGAACCACACGCGGTAGTCCTGCACTTGCAGCAAAGCCTGCTCTGGCTGCGCGCCCTGCACTTGCGCAGCTTGTGTGGCTGGCTGCGCCAAGTCACTGTGTCGGGTAGGCCTGCCCGGTGCGTTCGGGTCGCGGTACAGCACACAGCGCACGGCGTGGCCGCTGGGCAAGGTATGCAACGCGGGCTCGGCACTGTGGCAAAGGGCGCTGGCGTCGGCACATCGGTCGGCGAAGCGACAGGCACTAAAGCGCTGGTTTAGGGCCGGTACGCTGCCCGCAATCGCAGCCAAACGGCGACCGCGCTGTTGCGCATCGGGCAGCGCATCCAACAGGTTGACCGCATACGGATGCAGCGGCTTGGCAAAAAAATCTCCCGCAGTAGCCACTTCCACAATTTGCCCGGCATACATCAATGCGACCTGGTGCGCCATTTGCGACACCACAGCTAGGTCATGGGTGATGAGCAGCATGGCCATTTTTTGGCTTTTCTGCAACTCCTTGAGTAAATCCAAAATCTGCGCCTGGATAGTGACATCCAGGGCAGTTGTGGGCTCATCGGCAATCACCAGGTCGGGCTCAGCGGCCAGGGCGATAGCAATCATCACGCGCTGCTTTTGGCCACCCGACATTTGAAAAGGGTAGTTATCGATACGGCGCGCGGCTTCGGCAATGCCAACGCGCTCTAACCACTGCAGCGCCGTACTGCGGGCCGCATCGCCGCGTAGCGCGGTATGCCGCTCGATGACTTCCACAATTTGCTGCCCCACCGTCATCACCGGGTTGAGGCTGGTGGAGGGCTCTTGAAAAATAATACTGATCTTGCTACCGCGCACATCGCGCATGCGCTGCTCAGGAAGGGCCATAAGGTCCACGCCGCCCATAGTGACAGTGCCGGCCACGACGCGCCCACTATCGGGCAGTAAGCGCAGAATGGACAGCGCTGTCATGGACTTGCCGCAACCCGACTCACCCACCAAAGCAAAGGTTTCACCGCGCGCAATCGTCAATGACAGTACATCGACGGCGCGCACCAGACCCGCCTCCGATTGCAACTCGGTGCTCAGTTGGCTAATGGCGATCATGCGGCCTCCTGCGCTGGCAATGGTGAAGCACCTGCCGGCCGTACCCGGTAAGCACGTGCGCGCGGATCGAAGGCTTCGCGCACCGCGCTGGCAAACAAAGTCATAGACAAGACCAGCGAAACCATAAATGCAAATGCAGTGCTCAAAGTCCACCAGATAACCGGGTCGCGCGACATTTCATTGCGCGCGCTGTTGATCATGGTGCCAAAGCTTTGGGTATTGGGGTCTACGCCCACTCCCACATAGGACAAGACTGCTTCGTACAAGACCAGCCCCGAAAAATCAAGCACTGCCACGATCACAATGATGTGCGTCACGTTGGGCAGTATGTGGCGGCGCATGATGCCCGCATGTGAAACTCCAAAAGCCCGGGCCGCTTGTACGTAGTCCAGTTCGCCGAGTTTGAGGGTTTCGGCGCGCAACAGCCTGGCCAGCTGCGCCCAGCCGGTCAGGCCCAAAATTGCGGAGAGCAAAAACAAACGAATGTCCGCACGCTCCAAGCCGGTTTCGAACCACTGGGGATTTTTGTCGATAAATACCTGGATCATCAGTACAAAAGCTGAGATCAACAGCACCGAAGGAATAGACGAGAGCACAGTGTAGGAATACTGAATGGCATCATCGACCCAGCCCTTGAAGTAGCCGGCCAAAATGCCGAACAACAAAGCCAGCGGAATGGTGGCGATAGTGGCCAATGAGCCGATGACAACGGCCGTGCGTACCGACTTCAAGCACACGAACAATACGTCATTACCCGTCTGGTCCGTGCCCATGACATGGTAGTAAGGCCACAAGGCCGCCACCCATCCGGTCAAGAGCAGCAGCACAGCCAAGGTCAGACCTATGGCGCGCCAGGGCAGCGGGCTGCGACCCTGCACCAGGTCCAAGGCCGACGGCATCCAAGCTTGGCCGCTGCGCTGCGACTGCCTGCGCACGAGCCAAGCAGCCCCTAGCGCCACCAGCAACAGGCCACTTCCCAGCCCATTGACCGAACGGCGCAATACGTCGCCCTGCCATTGGTCCTGTGGCTGCTCCAGATGCCTGCCACCATACTGCAAGCGCGGGAAGTCGCGCACGGTGGCTCCGTTACGCTGCATGGATTCTTTGGAAAACTGGTGTGTCGCCAGCGGCACCGAATAGGTTTTTTCCCGCGCTTCGCGTGGCCCAGTAAGCAAGACATCCAAGACTGACAAGGTGCGCGTGGAATACGCGATTTCCGCGCCCGGCGCGGCGTCGGGCGCGGACGGCAGACGCGGACGGAAATGCACCGAATCTAGCAATGCAATCGACAAAAATACCGCCAGCACGACGGCTGCCGACATGGCAGC
>CANFLU010000027.1 GCA_947447975.1 Comamonadaceae bacterium
AGAAATGAAAGTCTCGGCCTCGGTCAAGAAAATTTGCCGCAATTGCAAGATTATCCGTCGCAAGGGCGTGGTGCGTGTGATCTGTACAGATCCGCGTCACAAGCAGCGTCAGGGTTGATAGCTAGAGTTCTAGAGGAAAAATATGGCACGTATCGCTGGTATCAATATTCCGCCGCACAAACATGCTGAAATCGGACTGACCTCCATTTTCGGTATTGGACGGCCGCGCGCACGCAAAATTTGCGAAGCTTGCGGCATTGCATATTCCAAGAAAATCAAAGACCTCACCGACGGTGATCTGGAGAAAATTCGCGATGCGATTGGCCAGCTCACTATCGAAGGTGACTTGCGGCGCGAGACGACGATGAATATCAAGCGTTTGATGGACATCGGTTGCTACCGCGGCTTTCGCCATCGCCGTGGACTGCCGATGCGCGGACAGCGCACGCGTACCAATGCGCGTACCCGCAAAGGTCCGCGCAAAGCTGCCGCCTCCCTGAAAAAATAAGACGCACTAAGAGATCACTATGGCAAAAGCTCCCACCAATAGCGCGGCACAACGCGTGCGCAAAAAGGTTCGTAAGAACGTTGCTGATGGCATCGCACACGTGCACGCCTCGTTCAACAACACCATCATTACCATCACCGACCGCCAGGGCAATGCCTTGTCTTGGGCGTCGTCTGGCGGCCAGGGTTTCAAAGGTTCGCGTAAGTCGACGCCTTTTGCCGCCCAGGTGGCTTCTGAAGTGGCCGGCCGCGCCGCTTTGGAGCAGGGTATCAAGAACCTCGATGTCGAGATCAAGGGCCCCGGCCCTGGTCGCGAATCGTCGGTGCGTGCATTGGCAGCACTGGGCATTCGCATCAATATGATTGCAGACGTGACGCCGGTACCGCACAACGGTTGCCGTCCCCAGAAACGCCGTCGTATCTAATTTCAACCAAGCCCACCGCTGTCAGCCCCGGCTGGTAGCTCCCGTAAGCAATTGCGGCAGATGACATAAAAAGGAAGTTCAAGTGGCACGCTATCTAGGCCCCAAAGCCAAACTCTCACGCCGTGAAGGCACGGACCTGTTTCTCAAAAGCGCTCGCCGCGCGATTGGAGATAAGGCCAAATTTGATTCCAAGCCCGGTCAGCATGGCCGCACGTCAGGTGCGCGCACGTCGGACTACGGTTTGCAGCTTCGCGAGAAGCAAAAAGTCAAACGGATGTACGGTGTGTTGGAGCGTCAATTCCGCCGCTATTTTGAAGAGGCCGATCGCCGTAAAGGGAACACCGGTGCCAACCTGTTGTCCTTGCTTGAGTCGCGTCTAGACAATGTGGTGTATCGCATGGGATTTGGTTCCACGCGCGCTGAAGCACGCCAGCTGGTGTCACACAAGGCGGTTACTGTTAATGGTCAACCGGTCAACATCCCTTCTTATATGGTCAAGGCGGGTGACGCCCTGGCCGTGCGTGAGAAATCTAAGAAGCAAAATCGTGTGGTCGAAGCGCTCCAGCTCGCCCAACAGGTAGGTATCCCTTCCTGGGTAGATGTCAATGCCGAGAAGGCCGAAGGCGTTTTCAAGAACGTCCCGGATCGCGACATGTTTGGCGCCGACATCAACGAATCACTCATTGTTGAGTTGTATTCGCGTTAATCAGGTTCATTGTTAAATTCGTCCCTACGTGGCTATTGCCGCCGTGTAGGTGCTTCACCAGCCTTACTGATGTAACGAGTCAGGGGTATTGAGAGGAAGTGGAAATGCAGAATAGTTTGTTGAAACCCAAGTCGATCACTGTTGAACAAGTCAGCCTCAATCGCGCCAAGGTCGCCTTGGAGCCTTTTGAGCGTGGCTATGGTCACACTCTGGGCAATGCCTTGCGCCGTGTGTTGCTGTCGTCTATGCCTGGTTATGCAGCGACCGAAGTCACGATTGCCGGTGTCTTGCACGAGTACTCATCCATCGACGGTATTCAAGAGGATGTTGTGAATATCCTCTTGAACCTCAAGGGCGTCGTGTTCAAATTACACAACCGTGATGAAGTGACTTTAAGCCTGCGCAAAGATGTAGAAGGCGTGGTGCTTGCATCGGACATCCAGACACCGCACGACGTAGAGATCATCAACCCTGATCACGTTATTGCGCATTTGTCCACGGGTGGCAAGTTGGACATGCAGATCAAAGTGGAGAAAGGGCGTGGCTATGTGCCCGGCTCTGTGCGCCGCCACGGTGATGAGCCCACCAAGTCCATTGGACGCATGATTTTGGATGCTTCGTTCTCGCCCATCAAACGTGTGAGTTATGTGGTTGAAAGCGCGCGTGTCGAGCAACGCACCGATTTAGACAAACTGGTAGTTGATATCGAGACCAATGGCGCGGTCAGCGCGGAAGACGCAGTGCGTTCTTCAGCCCGCATCCTGGTCGAACAATTGGCCGTGTTTGCCCAACTCGAAGGCAATGAATTACCCGGCTTTGGTACACCCAGCGCAGGTCGCGAAGCCAAGTTTGATCCGATCCTGTTGCGTCCGGTGGACGAGCTCGAGCTCACCGTGCGTTCGGCTAACTGCCTCAAAGCAGAGAATATTTACTACATCGGTGACCTGATTCAGCGTACCGAAAACGAGTTGCTTAAGACGCCTAACCTGGGTCGTAAGTCGCTCAATGAAATCAAAGAGGTTTTGGCGTCGCGCGGTTTAACTTTGGGCATGAAGCTCGAAGCCTGGCCTCCAGCCACATTAGACAAGCGTTAATTCGCTTGAATGCAGGCCTACAAAGGCCTAGCGCTGCGGGCAGTACCTGATACGGCTGCCTTCGAATCAAAAAAAGGAACTCTACTATGCGCCACGGACACGGATTACGCAAACTCAATCGGACAAGCTCACACCGCTTGGCCATGTTGCGCAACATGATGAATTCACTCATCGCGCACGAAGCTATCAAAACTACGGTACCCAAAGCCAAGGAATTGCGCCGTGTGGTCGAGCCCATGATCACCTTGGCCAAGGAAGCCACCGTGGCCAACCGCCGACTGGCGTTTGACCGCTTGCGGGACCGCGACAGTGTGAGTAAATTATTCGATGTGCTCGGCCCGCGTTTCAAGGCTCGTCCTGGCGGCTACACCCGGATTTTGAAAATGGGTTTCCGTGTGGGTGACAACGCTCCCATGGCCCTTGTTGAATTGGTAGAGCGCACAGAAGTTGCTGCCACTGACGCGCCAGAAGTTTAATAAGCGCGTATAATCAAACCCTTACCGCGCGATGGAGCAGCCTGGTAGCTCGTTGGGCTCATAACCCAAAGGTCGAAGGTTCAAATCCTTCTCGCGCAACCAACACACAGCGATGCGCTGTAGCAAAAACGCCAACCCCTAGGTTGGCGTTTCGCTTTGTTTAACCTCGACAAGTCTGTTGAGATGGAGCATGGCAGCTTTGTCGTAAAGTTTGGTACGCGTGCGCTGGGCTACCTATTTACAGGCAAAGCGTTGGGCGAAATATCAGCTCACTGCATCTTCGGTATTTTTATACCTTCACGTGTCAAAACACGATCAATACTTCGAATTAGTTCGGGCGCGACTGCCGCTCCCCAAGCCCTACCAATTTGCGAAGTATCTTGGAACAGCAATGATTGAGAGGCAGTCAGTTTGCGGCCAGCTGCACTGTCGTAAAACGCAACGAATGCGTCAATCTCTTCATCGGTAAAGTGCTTGCTATAAACGGCCGCAATTTGAGTCATCAAAGGGCCGCCCGGGCCCAAATCTTTGGACATCACCTTCATCAGCTCCTCCCGGGCAATCGCGATTACGCGATCAGTAAGTTCAGGATTGGAAGTTTGTAGTACCTTGAGCATATGCCCGGCCATTGCATCGGCCATCTGCTGGCCGATTTGACTTGCGCCTGAGGATTCCAACATGAGCTCAATACGTCGTAATTTCTCAGTGCTATTGGTTTGCGCCAACGCAGCCGAAGTAAGCAAAAAGAAAAAGCATACCGTTGCGATAGCGCGCTGCATAAGGGAATACTTTGATAGTGGCGACACGCTTGCCATTTTATAATCAAAAAAATAACGAATTGACCTGAGGTAATTACTAGCCTAACGACCTGGGCGAATTAGCCCACCACCTGGTAATACAAATTCTGTGGATGCTTTGCCTGAGCGAAAAATACCCAGCGTTCGGCTATCAGCGCTGGGGCTTGCAATAAAGCGGCCCAGGCCCAGGGCCAGGTGCTAGCGCTGCTCAGGGCGCAGATTTGCAGGCCTAAGGGCAGCACGAACAAGCCCAACACAAAGGCCCAGCGCACATTGCGCACGACCCATTGGCTGGCACCGTGAAAAAACTCGCGGGTGTTGAAGGCACCGGCGGACATGCCCATCGATTTTTGTACCAGGCGCTTGGCCTGGATGCCGGTGGCTGATTGCAGCGTGGAGGCGGGCCGCAAACTGCTGTTGCGGCGCAGGCTGAACCCACGCACTAGGGCCGCCAGCAAGGTAGCTGTCGTGGTCCACGGCGCCAGCGCGCTCAGCAAGGCGGCTTGCCCGCCCGAGGCTGCCAGCGCGCAAGCAAGTACGCCGCCAGAAGCTAAACCGATGAGTATGAAATTAGCCACCGTGCTCCAGTGCGCCCATTCCTGAATAAAGCGCAGGCAGGCATAAATCATGGCGGTGCAATGCCAAAGTACCAGTGCGCCAAAGACGATAGCCCAGGGCAGCGTCTGGGTGAGCGCGCCGTCTGCGCCGGTGGAGTGTGCCAGCCACCACAAGGCTGTCAGGCCGATATAGGCAGGCAGCACAATGACCTCGCGCGACATCCAGGAGGTACGCCACATCAGCACCGCACGCCAGGCCCGTAATTTGTGGCCCAGGTGTAAAAACGAGGATGCCAAACCCGCTACCAGCAGCGCCAGACCCAGCGCAATCGCCTGCAGCACAAAGCCGCTGTCCATCGCTACGCCGCCTATCTGCGCCAGTGCAAGTGCCACCAGCAGACCTTGCGCAGCACCTGCCAGCGTAGTGAAAAACAAAATGGAAAAGGCCGGATGCATGGTGCTTACTCCTTGCCCGCTTGCGGCGTGGACGCTGTCGTAATACGCCTTGGCAAATAATGGTTCGCCGCTTGCGTGTTCCACTCGGGCATTAACTGGTAGCCTCCGCGTTCGCGGATAGCTTTGCTCACTACGCTCTCAGGGTCTTTGATGTCGCCAAACAAGCGCGCATTGGTGGGGCAGGCTTGCACGCAGGCTGGTTGGCGGTCGGCCTCGGGTAGCAGTGGGTCATACACCCGGTCCACGCACAGGGTGCACTTGGTCATGACCTGACGCGCTTCATCCAGTTCTCGCGCTCCATAGGGGCAGGCCCAGGCGCAGTATTTGCAGCCTATGCATTTGTCATAGTCCACCAGCACGATGCCATCTTCTACGCGCTTATAGCTAGCCCCGGTGGGGCAGACAGGCACGCAAGGCGGGTCTTCGCAATGCAAGCAGCTCTTGGGAAAGTGGATCGTCTCGGTTTCGGGAAACTCCCCCGCCTCATAGGTTTGCACACGGTTGAAAAAAGTACCGCTAGGGTTTGCGCCATAGGCGTTCAAATCAGCCAAGGGTCCGGCGCTGCCCGAGGTGTTCCATTGCTTGCATGAAGTGACGCAGGCCTGGCATCCCACGCAGACATTCAGGTCAATCACCAGCGCCAATTGCTTGGCCAGCGTTTCTCCCTGGCGCGCGCGCACCCGTACTGGGGGCGAAGTATCTTGAGCCGCGCCACCTTGGCCTTCTGCCAATGGCGATTGCAGCAGGTCCTTGAGCCACTGGATCATGATTTTTTGCCTCCTGCGAAATAGCGCAGCACCTGCGCCGCTTTGCCTACCACGCCGGGTACAGCGGGCATGCTGTCCATTTGCGGAAAGGTTTCGCCCGCTTCATCAGGCAAAGCCGGGCGTATGCGCACGCGCACGTCGTACCAGCCGGCCTGGCCGGTAATCGGGTCGGAGTTGCTCACCGTGCCGCTCGGTGTACCGCGCATAGGCAGTTCTTCGGAAATTAAGTGGTTGAGCAAAAAGCCTTTGCGCGCTTCGTCTGAGCCGGGCGCTAACTGCCAGGCACCGTCGGCTTTGCCAATCGCGTTCCAGGTCCACACCGTGCCGGGCTCCACTGCTTCGCTGTGCCGCACCATGCAGCGCACCTTGCCCCATTGGCTTTCTACCCAGGCCCAGCCACCATCGGCAATACCAGCGGCCAAGGAGGTGCGCGGGTTGACGTTCAGGTAGTTGTGGCTGTGGATCTGGCGCAGCCAGGCGTTTTGGGAATCCCAGGAGTGGTACATCGCCATAGGCCGCTGCGTAATGGCGTTGAGGGGGTAGCTATCCAGATCGGTAGCGCTGTCTTCGAGCGGCGCGTACCAAAAGGGCAGGGGATCGAAATAGGTATCGATGCGTTGGCGCAAATGTTCCGGCGGCTGGCGACCGGCGGTCTTGCCTTGTGCGGCCAGGCGAAAGGATTGCAAGGTGTCTGAATAGATGGCCAATTGCACTGGGTCGTTCTTTTGCCGCCAGCCTTTGTCTTTGGCAAAGTCCAGGTAGGCGCGGTTCCAGTTGCGCATGTAGTGCATGCTTTCGGGCATGTGGTACTGGAACACGCAGTTATTTTGTTCGTAGGCTTCCCATTGCTTGGGGTTGGGTTCACCACGCAAATGTTCGTCGCCATTTTTGCCGCGCCATCCCATCAAAAAACCAATGCCTGGCTGTGGCTGAAAGTTCACCACAAAGTCCGTGTAGCCGCTGAACTTACGCCCGCCTTCCGCGGTGGTGAAAGCCGGAAATTTCAAGCGCCCAGCCAACTCGATCAGCACGTCTTGAAATGGTTTGCATTCGCCCAGGGGTTTGACCACGGGCACGCGCACCGAGTCCACCGGCCCGTCGAATTCGGAGATAGGGCGGTCCAGCATGCCCATCACGTCGTGGCGCTCCAAATAGGTCGTATCGGGTAAGACTAAATCGGCAAAGGCTACCGTCTCACTTTGGAACGCATCGCAGACGACCAAAAAGGGAATCATGAATTCGCCTTTGTCATCTTTGCGGTTCAGCATCTCGCGGATCGCCATGGTATTCATGGTGCTGTTCCAGGCCATATTGGCCATGAACATCAGCAAGGTGTCTATGCGGTAGGGGTCGCCGCGCGTGGCATTCGTGATGACGTTATGCATCATGCCGTGCGCAGACAAGGGATGCTCCCAGGAAAAAGCATGGTCGATGCGAATCGGCGAACCATCCGGGTTGATGGCCAACTCGTCCGGGTGCGCCGGGAAACCCAGGGGCGCGGCATTGAGCGGCGTGTTGGGCTGGATCATCTCGGGCGAATTAAAAGCGCGGTAATTGGGCACGATGTGGCGCGGGTAGGGCGCTTTATGCCGAAAGCCACCGGGCGCGTCGATGGTGCCCAAGACGCTCATCAGCACCGCCAATGCGCGCACGGTTTGAAAGCCGTTGGAGTGCGCCGCCAAGCCCCGCATGGCATGGAAAGCCAGCGGCCGCGCCTGCGTGGTCGGATGCACTTTGCCCCAGGCATCGGTCCAAGGGATGGGCAATTCAAATGCCTGTTGCAAGGCCGCATGCCCCATCTCCTGCGCCAGCGCCACGATACGCTCGGCAGCGATGCCGGTAATGGCCGCTGCCCACTCGGGTGTGCAGCTCGCTACACGATCGCGCAGCAACTGAAACGAGGGTGCCACCCGCGCGCCGTCGGCCAGGGTGTAGTGCCCTTCCAGGGCCGGGTCGCAGCCATCGGCAATGCCTTCGGGGTAGGCGTTAAGGACTTGTCCACTGGCCTTGTCAAACACCAGCTTGTTGTGCGGATTGCGGCCATCGCCCGGCGGGCCTTTTTCGGGCTTGGGGTCAAAGGCGAATAAGCCTTCGCGTTCGCCCTCATCCAGCACCACCAGTTGCGGCGCATTTGTAAAACGCTTGAGAAAGGCATGGTCCAAGGTGTCGGTGCGGATGAGCTCATGCAAGAGTGCCATCAAGAGTGCCCCATCGGTACCCGGTTTGATGGGAATCCACTCGTCAGCAATCGCCGAGTAGCCGGTACGTACCGGATTGATGGAGATAAAGCGGCCGCCCTCGCGCTTGAACTTGGAGATGGCAATCTTCATGGGATTGCTGTGGTGGTCTTCCGCCGTGCCCATCATCACAAAAACTTTGGCACGGTCTAAGTCAGGCCCACCAAATTCCCAGAAGCTGCCGCCCACGGTGTAAATCATGCCAGCGGCCATATTCACCGAGCAAAAGCCACCATGCGCCGCATAGTTGGGCGTGCCGAATTGGCGAGCGAATAAACCGGTCAGGGCCTGCATCTGGTCGCGCCCGGTAAACAAGGCAAACTTTTTGGGATCGGTGGCGCGGATATGCGCTAAGCGCGTGGTCAATAACTCGTAGGCCCGCTCCCAGCTGATGGGCTCAAACTCGGCGGCGCCGCGCGCACTGCCTGCTTTGCGCAGTAGAGGCTGCGTCAAGCGTGCAGGCGATTTTTGTTTCATGATGCCCGAAGCCCCCTTGGCACAAATCACGCCTTGGTTGAGCGGATGGTTCGGGTTGCCGTCGATATACCGTACCTCCGGGCCGTCTTCCCCTTCGCGTAAATGCACGCGGATGCCGCAGCGGCAAGCGCACATATAGCAGGTGGTGCATTTGATGGTGGTCTCATCGACCGGCGTGGGCGCATCGAGCGGCTGGTGCAAAGGCTCGGAAGACAAAAATTTAAACATGGGCTTGTCTCTTTGTTTTTTGTTATGGGGCTTGCGTCTGCTCGATGGTTCTTTTTTTGCGCTAGCCGGGCGCACCGGCAAGCACTGCCAAGGCCACCGAGGCCATACGCGACTGCAGCGAATCCGCGCGGGAGGTGAGTACGATAGGCACGCGCGCACCCAACACGAGGCCGGCGCAGTCACCACCGCCCACGTAGTTAAAACTTTTGTACAACATATTGCCGGCATTCAAGTCCGGCATGATCAAAAGGTCTGCGTCACCCGCCACTTGCGACGCTATTTTTTTGATGCGCGCAGCCTCTTTGGAGAACGCATTGTCAAAACCAAACGGCCCTTCCACGATAGCGCCCGGCCAGGCCCCGGCGCGCGCCAGGTCCACCAAAGCCTGGGCATCGAGCGTGGCAGGAATGGAGGGGTTCACCACCTCCACCGCTGCGACAATGCCGACCTTGGGCTGCACTATGCCCAGCGCTTGCAGCAAACCAAGGGCGTTGCCCAGAATGTCTTTTTTGGTTTTGAGGTCCGGCGCGATGTTGACCACGCAATCGGCCAAAGCCAGCAGCTTGTGATAGCGCGGCAGGTCAAACACAAAAGTGTGGCTGATACGGCTGCTGCCACGCAGTCCGGCTTCTTTGTTCACCACCGCAGCCATCAACTCGTCGGTATGCAGTGAGCCTTTCATCAAGGCGCGTACATCGCCACTGCGCGCCAGCGCGCAGGCGCGCAATGCCGCATCCGGCGCTGCCTTGCCACTGTCTATCAACTCGAAATCGCGCACGTCTATTTGTGCCGCATCCGCAGCAGCGGCGATGGCAAAGCCCGGACCGATGAGCAGCGGGCGCGCCATGCCGCTGTCCTGGATGCGCCGCGCTGCGTCCAGCGCTAGCGCGTCGCAGGGATAGACCAGGCCCAGGGCGCCTGGCCTAGTGCCCGCCTGCGCAGTGGCGCCGGCCATCAGCGCTTGCAGTCGCGGATGCGTGCTATCCATGCTGCGGCCTAGGGTGGACGCGGCGCGCTTTAGACGTAGTCCTTGTACTTGTCCAAAAAGCGCACCGGTTTGGACAGCGCATCGCGGCGGAAGGGGTCGCCTAATTCTCGGGTACACATAATTTCAATGACGCAGGTTTTGCCTTCGTTCATTTGCATGTCGATCGCACGCTTGAAAGCTGGACCCACGTCTTCCAATTTGTCCACCACCATGCCTTCAGCGCCCATGGCTTTGGCGATACCGGCAAAGCTTTCGCTTTCCAGCTCCCCCGCCACAAAGCGGCGGTTGTAAAAATCCACCTGGTTTTTCTTCTCAGCGCCCCACTGGCGGTTGTGAAAGACCACGGCAGTCACCGGAATATCGTGGCGCACGGCGGTCATGAGTTCTGACATGCTCATGCCCCAAGCACCATCACCCGCGTAGGCCACCGCAGGGCGGTCCATGGCGGCAGCCTTGGCGCCAATCATGGTGGGCAGCGAATAGCCGCAGTTGCCAAAGCTCATGGGAGCGAAGAAGCTGCGCGGCTCGTCAAAGCGCAAATAACTATTCGCCACGGCATTTATATTGCCGATGTCGGTGGACACCATCACGCGCGCAGGCATGGCTTTTTCCAGCTCGCGCAGCACTTGGCGCGGATGTAAATACGTGCCTCCGGTGGCCGTGCGTTCTCCCTTAGCCTCTTCAATCATGTCCAGGCTGTAGGAATCTCGCTCATGCGTCCAGCTGTCCAGCTCTTTTTCCCAGGCGGCTTTTTCTGCGGCGATGGTGGATGCGCGCTGCGCCTTGCTAGCGTCGCTAGCCAGCGTCATGCTGCTCAGGCGGCGCAGCAGTTCTTTGGCCACGGCCTTGGCATCGCCGTGGATGCCCACCGAAATCTTTTTCACCAGACCGAGGTTGGTATGGTCGGCTTCCACTTGGATGATTTTGGCGTCTTTGGGCCAGTAGTCCATGCCGTGTTGCGGCAGCGTGCCAAACGGGCCCATGCGCGAACCCAGCGCGATCACCACGTCGGCCTGGGCGATCAGCTTCATCGCCGCCTTGGAGCCTTGGTATCCCAGCGGTCCAGCCCACAAAGGGTGGCTGGCGGGGAAGGAGTCATTGCGCAAATAACCATTGGCCACCGGCGCCCCCAAACGTTCGGCCAAGGCCACACATTCGGGCACGGCATCGCCCATCACCACGCCGCCACCCGATAGGATGACCGGGAACTTGGCTTGCGCCAGCATTTCCACGGCGGCGGCCAGGCTGTTTTCGCCGCCATGGCCGCGCTCTACGCGCATGGGCTTGGGGATTTCGCACTGTATTTCGCCGTAAAAATAATCGCGTGGGATATTGAGCTGCGTCGGGCCCATCTCGGAGATGGCGCGGTCAAAACAGCGGCCTGTGTATTCGGCCATGCGCTTGGGGTTGTTTACATGGCCCTGGTATTTGGTGAATTCCTGGAACATGGGCAGCTGGTGCGCCTCCTGAAAGCCGCCCAGGCCCATGCCCATGGTGCCGGTTTCGGGCGTAATCATCACCACCGGGCTGTGCGCCCAGTAGGCGGCGGCAATGGCGGTCACGCAGTTGCTGATGCCGGGGCCGTTTTGCCCGATGACCACGCCGTGGCGGCCCGACACGCGGGCATAACCGTCGGCCATGTGCCCAGCGCCTTGTTCATGCACCACCGGAACCAAACGGATACCCGCCGGGGCGAAGATGTCCATAGCGTCCATAAACGCCGAGCCCATGATGCCGAAGATGTCGGTCACACCATTGGCGACCATGGTCTCTACAAATGCCTCGGAGGGCGTCATTTTTTGAACGCCGCTGACGACGCTGCGGCTGTCTTGGGGGGCTTGGGCCATGGGAAGCTTCTCCTAGGTAAAAATATGTTGCAATGCACCAAAATAATGGACTAATGGTACAAATCATTCCAGAAACCGAAATTTTATGGGACTATAGCGAGAATAAATTTCTAGCGCAATAAAAATTTCATTTTTCGGTACAAATTATTCCGTTTATTGATAAAAAGAAAAGATTGCGCTATCATCCTGGCATGCCCGCGATTACCGCTCTGTCCCCCGCACTGCCCCCAGAAATTAACGGGGACACGCCCACTTTGCGGCTGTTTGCGCTGTTGGAGGTGATAGCCTCCAAAGACCAGTACTTCTCTCTGCAAAGCCTGGCCGACGAAACCGCTTTGCCCAAGCCTACCTTGCACCGTATGTTGCAGCAATTGGAAGCCGCCCATTTGCTCAGCCGCAGCAGTGATGGGCGCTTGTATGGCACCGGTCTGCGCCTGCGCCGCCTGGCCGAAAACCTCTTACTCAATGACACCGCCCACGGTGCACGCCATGCTGTACTGCGCAAACTGGTCAGCGACGTGGGCGAAAGCTGCAACCTGACGGCGTTAAGCGGCAGTGAAGTGATTTACCTGGACCGGGTGGAAACACCGGCGCCGCTGCGCTTTTACCTGCATCCGGGATCGCGCGTACCCGTGCATTGCTCGGCCAGCGGGAAAATTTTTTTAAGCCAGATGACGCCTGGGCAGCGCCAGCGCCTGCTGGCGCATGTGCCTCTGGAGGCTTACACCCCCAAAACCCTGACGCAGCCCGAGGCCCTGGAAGCAGAAATCCGCGCGGTCAAACGCCAGGGTTTTGCGCTGGACAACGAAGAGTTTTTGCCCGGCCTCTTGTGCGTAGCGGTGGCCGTGCCCTCGGCGCTGGGGCGGGCCAATTTGTGTGTGGCGGTGCAAGCGCCCTTGATGCGTTTGACTGCTGACAAAGCCTTAGCGTTGTTACCCGCCTTGCACAGCGCAGCCCAGGCCTTGAGCCAGATCGAAGCCGATGCCACGCCTGCTGGCGGCGCACACGATGTCGCGCAGCGCGCCTGAGACCGGCGTCGCTCTGGTTTACCTGGCGCGAGCCTGGGGGTGCCGCTTGCTTATCGCACCCACCGCTTGGCCCCGCCCATTGCAAATTTTTTCAAACCTCACTCGGTCACTTTGGATGCGCGTATGACATGGATCACCCCGCCGGCTATGCAACACGTTTCGGTGCAGCGCACCTTCGGGATCGACAGCGCTTTGCAGGTGCCGGCCTTTGTCGAGCGCAGCGACTTGGTACCTGCCATCGACAGCGCCTACCGGTTTAACCCCGATGTGACCCTGGCCCTCTTGGCAGGTTTCGCCCATAACCGGCGCGTGCTGGTGCAGGGCATGCACGGCACCGGCAAATCCACCCATATCGAGCAAGTGGCTGCACGCCTGAACTGGCCGTGTGTGCGGGTCAACCTGGACGGCCATATCAGCCGACTGGACCTGGTGGGCCGCGATGCGGTGGTGTTGCGCGAAGGGCAGCAGGTGACCGAGTTTCAGGAAGGCATCGTGCCCTGGGCTTTGCAGCGGCCTGTGGCCCTGATTTTTGATGAGTACGACGCGGGCCGTCCCGATGTGATGTTCGTCATCCAACGGGTGCTCGAACGCGATGGGCAATTTACCTTGCTAGACCAAAACCGGGTCATACATCCGCATGCCCAATTTCGATTGTTTGCCACCAGCAACACCATCGGCCAGGGCAACCTCAATGGCCTGTATTTTGGCGCGCAGCGGCTCAACCACGCGCAGCTCGACCGCTGGGATGTGGTGGCCGCGCTCAATTACCTGAGCGCACAGGAGGAGGCTGCCATCGTGCTGGCGCGCGTACCGGCTATGGCCGCGCAGCAGGACGTGCTGTTGCAAATGGTGGCACTGGCAGACCTGACGCGCAAGGGCTTTGCCGCTGGCGATGTGTCGGCCCTGATGTCGCCGCGCACCGTCATAAGTTGGGCGGAAAACCTGCAACTATTTGGCGACCTGGCCACTGCGCTGCGGCTAACTTATGTGAACAAGTGCGACGAAGCGGAGCACGCCTTGGTGGCTGAATACTTTCAGCGCTGCTTCGACCGCGCTTTGTTCCCTGCCCCCTAGCGTCGGCATGGGCGCGGACCCTGTACCCACCATTCAAGCGCAAGTGCGCAGGCAGCAGCGCCTGGACGCTTTGTGCGCCGCCACCTTGCGCGCCCTGAGCGCCCGGCGCGAGTTGCATGCATGTGGTCCGCACTGGTATGCCGGGGATACCGCCTTGCCTAGTTTTGCGCCGCATTTGCATCCGCAGTCCGTGCAATTGGTCAAGCCCGTACCGCTTGCTTTCGTTGCGGCACCCCTAGACCCGGACGTGGCCGGGCGCTTGCCTCAGCGGCTGGCTGCGTGGCCGCAAAGTCTCGATACGGCAAGCCTGCCCGATGCCGCCACGGTGACCTCATTTCGCGGCGCCGCCGATGGCATTGCGCTGCGCCTGCGGTTCAGCGATGCGCAATTGCACCGCCACCTGCGGCCCGAACGAGCCATGGCGCGGCGGGTGTTTGATGTGCTGGAGCAATACCGCGCCGAGTCTCTGGTGCCCGCGCAGTGGCCAGGCGTGCGCAGCAATATGTCGGCGCGCTTTGCCGCCTGGTCACATGCTTTTGTGGCTGCGCGTTTGCATGAATCGGCGCAAGGTTTGTTGTTGCTGACCGTCGCGCACATTAGCCGGGCGCGGGTGACGGCCGAACCGGTGGATGAAGCGCTGCAAGATATGCTGGAAGCCACCCGCTTTGGCGTGGCGCCGCATATAGGTCACGCACTAGCCGCTTTGCGCCGCTGTCGCCATGATCAGGCGCTCTATGCACAGCATGCGCTGGCCATTGCCCAGGTGGTGGCCGATCTGGCCGACAGCGCTTTGCAAGCTGCGGGCAAGGCCGACAAAGTTTCACCAGACGACAAGGAAGAAGACGCCTGGCTGCAAATTTGGGTGGACTTTGAGGCGGGTGAGGAAAGCGGTTTTGCCAGCGCTTTGCAGGCGCGTGATGCAGCGCAGGGCCAGGCGCACAGCTACCGCGTGTTTAGCACGCGCTACGACCGCGAAGTACGCGCGACGGAATTGGTGCGCCCCGCGCAATTGCAGGAACTGCGCAGCCATTTAGACCTCAGCGTGCGCACATCTGGCGTCAGTGCCGCACGCCTGGCCCGGCGCTTGCAGGCCGTGCTGGCTTCGCCGCAAATCGATGGATGGGAAAGCGCACAGGATAGCGGTTATGTGGATGGTCGGCGGCTAGCGCAATTGGTAGCCAAACCGGATGAGCATCGGGTGTTTCGCCTGCCCCAACGCGCACCACGCGCCGATGTAGCCCTTAGCTTGCTGCTCGATTGCTCGGGCTCCATGAAGCAGCACATGGACAAACTCGCGCCTATGGTGGACTTGCTGACCCGTGCGCTGGACATGGCCGGTGTCACCACCGAGCTACTGGGTTACACCACCAACACCTGGAATGGCGGGCGCCTGCTGCGCGACTGGCGCCGTGCCGGCAAGCCCGCGCAGCCAGGGCGGCTCAATGAGCTATGCCATATGGTGTTCAAAGACAGCGCCCAGTCTTGGCGCCGCAGCAAACCCGGCATGGCGGCATTACTTAAAGCGGATATTTTTAGAGAGTGTGTGGACGGCGAAGCCTTGCGCTGGGCGGCAGAGCGCTTGCGCGCGCAAGACGCACAGCGCCGCATACTGGTGGTATTTTCCGATGGCAGCCCTATGGATGGCGCGACGGTGCTGGCCAATGACACGCATTACCTGGACCGCGACTTGCAACACCGTGCACGCCAATTGGAGCGCGAAGCGCTAATCGAGCTGTGCGCGGTGGGCCTGGGCCTGGACCTAAGTGCCTATTTCGCGCGCAGCACGGTGCTCGACTTAGAAAACCAGACCCTTACACGGGCCTTGGGCGACGTACTCGCCTTGTTGGCACGCGCGCGGCAGCAATGAGCTGTGCCTTAGCACGACCCAGCGAATGCGCCGCCTAGCGCCAGCAATTTGCGGTGCTGTCAGTGGCATTGAGCAGGCCGCGCGCGCCGGTGTTCTCTAGGGTGAAGTCGCCGCACTGATCACCGTCCATGGGACCGCCAGCCTTTCGCACCGCCTGGATTTTGAAATAGGCCAAGCCTGGATTGGTGACGCCGTCGGCTGGTGCGGCAAAGATGATGTCATAGCTTTGCGAGCCGGATGCTGCTGTGCGCGGAACCATCGTCAGTTCGCCCGGTAGCGTGACCGCAGCACCTGCCTTGCTTGTTGCGAAGCTGTCGTGGATTGAATAATAGCGTTGCATGAACTGCGCCACTTCAAGCAATTGCGCACGTGCTTCCGCGCGACGCGCCTTGCGCATCGAATCCTGGTAGCGGGGTATCGCAATAGCCGAGAGCAGACCTACGATGGCAACAACGACCATGAGTTCGATGAGGGTAAAGCCGCGTGCTGGCATAGCGTAGCGAGAGTGAATAATCCGTGATAAGTGCTTTAGCCCAAGTATCTTGGCTATGTCGCGAAATTAGGGATGCGTATCCAGCGTGTTCGGCGACGGGCTAGGCCGTCGGATGATCTGTCGCCAGCTACGACGCAGCGTATTTTTTACCCCAAGCAGCCTGGTTTGTCCGCTGTTGCTGGTGAGCACAGCACTAAGGCCATTGGCCCCTATTTTTTGGCTGAAGGACACGTCACCGCTGTCATTGGATGCTACCGCTACCGCATTGATCGGATGGCCAGTGGGGTCAAACGTATCCAAGCTGTCAATTGCTCCGTCTGCATTGACATCAAAAGTTGGCGCGGATGCGCTGCCGGTAAAGGGATTCAATACAAAAAGTACGGTTGTTGGGCTAGGCTTAGAAGCATCATGATGGCGGTCACCGCCAGGCGATATCGTTTGCAAAAGTACCTTGCCAACTGCCAATTGGGGCGCCTGTACCAAGCGCAAGTTGACAGGATTGATGCTGAGATTGATGTACCAGCCGCGCTTATCAGCGTAATTTACAAGATGCTTGGACGCACTGTAAAAATTCGTACCCTGGATGGGCGTGATGGTTTGTTCAACCAAGCTGGTTTGGGAGACCATGGTACTGGTCCCCGGTGGCTGCGTATTCATGGTGTCAGTGGGCGTTGGCGAAAACTCGTCGACTTGCGCCCTGTCCCAAATCGCATACAAAGTTTGTACGTTGCTATCTTGACCATCGGATGATTGGAACCACTTACCCGTACCGAACACCACCAGATGGCCGCCCCGTGGGTGGGCCATGTATACCGGTGTTGCGGTAATTGCCTGCCTCGGGTGGGTGGCAGCCGCACGAGACCTTAAAGCAAATTGGGCTCTAAATAATGGCTTCCCGCCAAAGGCCAGGCCCCAATGGTTTACGTTGTCACCCGAAAAATCAAACTTCCAGAGGTTGCCCTGCAAATCTCCCGCATAGGCTGCGGTAATGCAGCGTTGCAAATCCATCACTAGGCGCACGCCGCCCAGTCCGTTTTCTCCTGTGGCTGGGATATCGATCGTTTTGACGTGGGCACCTGTCAGCGCATTGATGATGAAAAGCTTGGCCGGTCCCCCGCTCCGGGTGTAACCGTTGCCTGCCACTACCACCCAGGTGCCATCGCGCATGACACCTACCCCCGGCTTTTGCAAGATGTGACCTAGGTCGGCGAACTGTGCATCATGGGTATTGAGTTCCCACAAAACATCCCCCGCAGTCGAAGAATCGGTAATGCGGGCACTAGCGCCGAGTCCGAGGGGCAAATGGATGGCAAACATGCTTCGCGCCGCCATACCCCCTGTACCCACGACGATGTTACGCCAGCCCGTTTCCGTGGCGCTAGTTGTCGGGCGCTTGTCATAGACATCGGCCTCTACCAAAGGACTTGGCAGGTATTGGCGATATTCATCGTCAAATGGGTGAAGTTGGTGCGCCTGCGCAGACCAATTTTTTGGAATGAAGCTAAAGGTTTCGACGCCGGTTTGGGCGTCAATTGCGTGCAGCATACCGTCGCTTGTACCTACAAGCACCTGGGCTTTTCGCTTCTTTTTTTCCAGTAAAAACTGGCGGTAGCTAGCCTGCGCTGTCCAATGGGTGGCGGCCTGCGGAAGAAAATCGTAAAAACCGTCTTCGCCGTCAAAAACCAAGAGCGCTTGGGAATTGAAAACATGGTGGTGCTGAAGACCAATTGGGTGGGATAAATTGCTTTGTGCTGGCAGATGGGAAGCTACATATTTCCCTGTACTGGCATTCATCGAGTGATCTATTGTTTCGTTCAAGCCGAATGCTTGTAAATCGCTGGCCATGAGTGCGTACCAGATAAATACGCCCATCAAGTAACTGGCTCGGCGCATAAGACGTCCTTAATAACGAATTACGGATTGCACCCAGGCATCGGTGCCGCGCGTGATGGCACCATTGCCCGCCTCTGTGTAATCTGGCGAAAATCCACGTGCAGTAACCAAAAACGCTTGCAGGCGCTGGGTATCTATAGGCGTCAGGCGGATTTCTTCAATCATGCAAACGGGTGAGACGGTAGGAACGCGTCCTTGGGCGTCTTGTATTAGGGTAAAGGGCACGGCGTTGATTTGGTTGGCCGCGCCCTTCCAATTGCTCAAAGTCTGCCAGGCGTTTGGCAATTCGCCAACGACGGCGCTGGGGGGGCTAGGGAGTCGGATGAGGGCGGTATTGTTCTTGAGCAGGCCATCTTCGCAGTAGCGCAAGGCCAGTTCTGCCAATGCGTCGACATTGGCGCGGATACGCAAATTAGTGGCCAGTTGCTCGCCGGAAATCGACGACTTGGCGGCCCATAGGGCAGTCCCCGAAATTAGCACCAAAATCATCAAGACCAAGAGTAAGACAATGCCCCATTGTTGGCCGGCAGCGCTTGCTTGCCTAGGCACCTGGCGTGGGGAGTACGTCACGGTGTAATTCCCGCACGGTTTCGCAAGCTCACCGTAGTCGTGAACGGGTGGTGCACATATTTATCCGCCGGGTGGGTGAGAATTCCATCACAGTTGATGAAGGGGGCGGCTTTGCCTTGGTCGGCAGTGGGGCTGACCATTTGAATGCAAATACGTACCGCTACCACCCGGCCCCATTTTTGGTCTGCATCGCCCGCCAGTGCATCGACTTGTGCGGCGGTGACGTAACGAATTACCTGGCTCTCAGTCATGTCGCTGGCAATCCCGTAGCGCAAGCGCATAAATTCCACCCCTCTTACCAAGGGCTGTGATTGGAAGCGGGCATTGCCATTACCCGCACAGCTGAGATCTTTATTGGCATTGATAAAGAATCGCGCCTCCACTAATGCGAACTGCAGGCTGCTATCAACAGCCGAATTGGTATTCGGTGCGACACCTTGGCTGAGACAATCCGATGCATCGTTACCGCCGGCAGCTTCGGTATTGAAGCTATCGCCTTCGTAACGAATCGCAATCGCATCCGGCTGCGTGCTGATGTTGCTACATGCCAGCGCGCTCCAGGTGACCGTGGTACTAGCAAAGCCACCATCGCAACCACGCAGACCCGCGCCCGCCAAATTGCTGTCCGCAGTCTGTGCCACTTGCCCGTCAACGGGTGCGCTATTGCGCGGAGCCATCAACATGAGTTTGCTATAGCCGGCCATGCGGATATGCCTTGCCAGAGTCTCTAGCGCAATGGACGCGTCCTCCGCCATGCGCGTTACCGTATCGCTTTGGCGCACTGCCATACTGGTCGCTATATATATAGAAAGTAGTGCCCCTAGCATCATCAGTCCGATAGTCATGGCAACGAGCAGTTCTACCAAACTGAAGCCGTTGGGTGCGATGGAGCGGTAAGCCCACATCCTCATAGCGCGGCTCGCAGATAGAAACAACGCGGCTGCTCACCTATGCCACCCATGGATGGGGTCCGGCAATTTGCGCCGCCCGCGGCCAGCGATGCTGCGCTTGTCGGCTCCACCCACATAATCCAAATATCGGCTAAGTTTCCGTTGCGCTGGGCATTGAAATCTCCCCCAGGCAGTGATTGGCGCAACATATTGGCAAGTTCGGCTTTATCGATATTGGCAATCTCGCTGCTACTACACGATTGTGGGAGTAGGCATGCGGGTACTGCTGCTGGGGCCCGGTTGGAAGCATAGGGTTCCGTTCTAATATAGGCATTGGCCATAAAGCCATCGGTGTTGGCCCGCATCGACTCTGCCAATTGCGCAGCGCTTTGCTGCGCCACCATCTGGTATTGCGCAGTCTTGCTGTACTGAACTGTGGCGGCCATCAGTTGTGCGACAGCGGCAAGGCCAAAGGACATGACCAGCATGGCAATCAGCACCTCGATCAGGGATGCACCGATTTGGTGGATGCCCGTGGTGCGCACCGGAAGCATGGCAATGGTGCTGCGGCACGCCCAGCCGGTAGGTTTCCACCGATTAGGAGCAAGTTGCCAAACTGCTCGATACATAAGCACGGCCTTGCAGGGAAATACACACGCGCTTTTTTTGAAGTACGGTGGTGCTCATGGCATCAAAGGTAAATGAACTAGCGCCGCCACTGAGCAATATTCCTGTGCTGCGGTACACCAATTTGCTCGTTGCGCTACTTGTTATCTTGGTGATTCCGCCGCTATTGCTCAAAGCGCCTTGAACCCTGAGCAAAGTGTCTGTCGTGGCGTCATAGCTGTAGTTGGGATCGCCATCGCTGTTGGCAAAAATAATCCATCCCCGGTGCCACGCATTCGCGTCAGACGCGTCGGTCGCACAACTAGGCGTGGCGCTTTCGCTATTGCTGCTGGGGCATACCACTACTTGGGCACGCTTACTTAAGGCTTCCGATCGGGCATAGCGTAGCGTGCTAAAGAAGGTGTTGATATGGCTGCGTACGGCTTCTGTCTCGCTGAGAGCTCGAATATTGGGGATGCCAATAGTCAAAAGTATGCCGATGATGCTCACGGTCACCATGAGCTCGATGAGCGTCACACCGGACTGGCGCTTGCGTATTTGCATTTGTGCATCGGAGTTTCAATTCCTTTTATTATGCACAAAATAAATATTAAATAAATATATGTTTAATATAAAAGTTATAAACACGTAGGATGGGGGTGCGCTGCTACACCCGTATGGAAAAACTTCGCCACGAACTTAGTCAAACAGCTGGGCTAATTGCTGCTGCGGGTAAATGCGGTTGGCCACGAATCGCACCCATGCGCTTGTGTCGAGCCGCGATTCGGCTGGGATTGCTGCGGGGTTGGCGCGGGCAACAGATGGGTATTGCACCCATTTGCTCGAGTCCTGATTCGTCTCAGTTTGGGTTGCGATGGTATGGCCCGATGAGGGGTATTGCACCCAGGCCCGCGTCTCTGGGCGATTGGCTGCGTCGCCGCCCCAGCTGCGCGTAAGTGCTGTGCCAAGGTAATGTACCCAACCGCTTCGCGGCGACGTGCTGCCCTCTAGGTTGCTGGGCGTTTTGATGGGGCCACCTGCATAGCGCACCCAGTTCTCGCGTTTTTCGACTGCGCGCGGGGCTGGAGTGGTGGCTTTGACCGTTTGGGCTTCGCTTGCGCTGGGCAGGGAAACATCCGATGGATTGCGCGCCAATACCAGTTGTAACAACTGGTTGTGGTTGGGAACTTGGAGGCTAGCGGTGGTGAGCGTGCGCTGCGGCTTGCTGCTGCTAAAGGCCTGCGGGTTGAGTATTACAAAGGCCTGGCCGAGCACTTGCGCTTTCAAGGGGCTCTCAGGCATGGTTTTGGCCACGATGCGCTCCAGGCTTTCGCCCAGTGCAGGGGTGTAGCTGTGACTGGACTTAAGACCCTTGAGGTCGATGGTGACAATGCCCGATGGGCTAAGGGGCTTGGCGTTGGGCGCCGCGGCAGCGCCCAAACCTGCCAGAGCCATCACCAGCGCGAGCACGCCGCCGCACCAAGGGCGCACACCAGGGCAAGAAAGGTAGCGCTTGGTTTGTGGCATTCGAATTCTCCGGGTAAGGGTAGGGCGCAAACTGTCGAAATGACGACGTTGCAAGCGTTTTGACAGCGGATTGCGGGTCATGGCTGGTACTCTGCAATTGCCATGCCATGCTCATTTAGCCCCGATGCGTGCCGGCCCTGTCGGTTTAAACCCGATAGGCAGCGCATTCCAAGCGTGCAAAATAGCAATACACGCGTGCTGCCCTGCCCTTTACGCCCCTAACCGTTGGAGAACACTATGCCCCCTTCCCATGCCCACCGCAGCCTCTTGGGCCGCATCCTGCGCGTCTGCACCGTGCTCAGCCTGGCCCTGGCCGCGCCCCTGGCCGCGCTGGCCGATGCGGTTTATCCGGATAAACCGATTAAGTTCGTGGTGCCGTATCCGCCGGGCGGGGGTACGGATGTGGTCGCGCGTATCGTCCAGCAGCGCCTGCAAGCAGCACTGGGCCAGCCCATCGTGATCGATAACAAAGGCGGTGCCGGTGGCTCGCTGGGCACTGACATCGTGGCCAAGTCCGCGCCTGATGGCTACACCGTGCTATTTACCCTGAGCTCGCACACGATTAACCCGGCGATCTTTCCCAAGCTGCCGTTTGACACGATCAAGGATTTTGAGCCCGTGGGCTTGCTCGCGTCATTACCGCAGTTGCTGGCGGCCAATATGGCGGTGCCCGTGCGCAGCGTGGCCGATGTCGTGGCGCAGGCCAAGGCTGCCCCCGACAAGTTTTCATTCGCCTCGGTGGGCAATGGGTCTCCGGGCCACCTGGCGGGTGAATTAATGGTGCTGCGCACCGGCGCGCCCATGGCGCATATCCCTTACCGGGGCGGCGGCCCGGCGGTGACCGATGTGATAGGGGGCCAGGTGCCCTTGTTGTGGGTGTCCATCCCCGCGGCTGCTGCACAAGTCAAAGCCGGTAAATTGCGCGCGCTGGCAGTTTCCACCACCAAGCGCAGCCCGGCTTTCCCGGACGTGCCCACCATGCAAGAGGCTGGGGTAGCAGACTTTGAGGTGGACTCTTGGTACGCCATGCTGGTGCCCGCCAAAACACCGCGCCCCATTATTGACAGGCTTAACAAAGCACTCAATACCGTGCTGGCCGAGCCTGCTATTCGTGCCCAGTTGCTGGACCAAGGCGCCGATGCCGTAGGCGGCACCCCTGAAGCGCTGGCCAAAGTGATTGCAGCCGAAGTGCCCAAGTGGATCAAGTTGGCCAAAGACGCCAACATCAAGGCCGATTGAACATGGCCCGTACTACCTCGCCTGTGCCCTTGAGCCCCGCCGAACAAGAGGCGCATGCCATCGTGCAAGCGTTGCTGCACCGTGCCCGAGCCGCGCAGCAAATCGCCGAACAGTATGACCAAGCGCGGGTAGATGAACTGGTGGCTGCCGCAGCCTGGGCGATTTTGGAGCCGGGCCGCAACCAGGCCTTGGCCGAACTAGCGGTACAAGATACCGGCATCGGCAATGTGCCTGACAAGCTGCGAAAAAACTACCGCAAAACCCTGGGCTTGTTGCGCGATTTGCAGGGTGCCAAATCAGTCGGTGTCATCTCCGACAACCCAGCCACCGGCATCACCGAAATTGCCCGACCGGTGGGCGTGGTCTGTGCCATCACCCCTTCGACCAACCCGGCGGCCACGCCGGCGAACAAAATCATCAATGCGCTCAAAGGCCGCAATGCCGTCATCGTCGCGCCTTCGCCCAAAGGCTGGGCCACCAGTGCGCGTTTGCTGGAATACATCCATGCCGCCTTGGATCGTATTGGCGCGCCACGCGATCTAGTGCAAGTGCTGCCTGCGCCCATTAGCAAAGCAGCTACCTACGCGCTGATGGCCGCCTGCGATCTGGTGGTCGCCACGGGCTCGCAAGCCAATGTGCGCGCCGCCTACGCCAGTGGTACTCCAGCCTATGGGGTGGGCGCGGGCAATGTGGCGGGTATCGTCGACGAAAGCGCAGACATGGATCTCGCTGCCCAGCGTATCTTGCGCTCCAAAACTTTTGACAATGCAACCAGTTGCTCCTCTGAAAACAGCCTGGTCGTATTGGACGCAGCCGCGCCCGCTTTGTTGCAGGCATTGCAAGCTGGTGGCGCGGTGCTGCTTGATGCCGGGCAAAAGGCCTGTTTACAGGCCCTCATGTGGCCGGATGGAAAACTATCGAGCGCAGTGATCGGTCAAAGCGCCACCGTCGTGGCGCAGCGCGCTGGGCTGTTGGAAGTGGCTGCTTTGCAGCCGCGCGTGCTACTGGTGGAAGAAAGCGGCAGTGGCGAGGACTACCCGTTTTCTGGCGAAAAACTCTGCCCCGTGTTGACGGTTTACCGCGCACCCGATTTTGAAACCGCCATGGCCACCGTGGAGCGCATTTACGCATTCCAAGGCGCTGGCCACTCGGTAGGCTTGCACAGTATTCGGCCCGAACGCGCGCTGGCCCTGGGATTGCGTTTGCCGGTATCGCGTGTCATCGTAGACCAGGCGCATTGCATCGCCACCGGCGGCAGTTTTGACAACGGTCTGCCCTTTAGCCTGTCCATGGGTTGCGGCACCTGGGGTAAAAATAATTTTTCCGACAATATGAACTACCGGCACTACCTGAATATCACGCGCATTTCGCGCCCTATTCCCGAGCGCGTGCCCTCCGAAGAGCAGTTACTGGCGGACTACTTCGCCAAATACGGGCGCGCATGAGCCAGGCTGTGTGGCCCCGCACGGTGCGTGCGCTTTTGGAGGTGCAAACCACTGCCCGACCTGATGCGCTGTATGCGCTGGCGCTGGACTCCGAAGGGGGAGGTAAGCAGGCCCCAAGCAGCATCGGGTTTGCGGCGCTGGCGCAGTATTGCGCCCAGGTTGCCACGCTTTTACAAGGCCAAGGCTTGCAGCCGGGCGACACGGTGTCGCTGGTCATGCCCAATGGCTTGAACACTTTGCGAGTGTTGCTTGGCGCTATGCAGGGTGGATGGTGTGTCAACCCGGTGAATTTACTTAGTAGCGCCGAGCAAATGCGCTACGTGCTGGACCATAGTGATTGCAAGTTGGTGCTTGTCAGCCCCGACTGGGCTGAGCGCGTCCGAACGATTTTGGCCACTATCCCGCGACCCGTTGCTATGCTGGTGTGTGACCCAGATATAGATAGCCACGATAGTTTGCTAGGTGCCGTGCCGCCGACAGCCACGCCAGCGCCAAATCCCGAGGCGATGGCGCTGCTGATGTACACCTCGGGCACCACGGGCGTTCCTAAAGGTGTGGTGCTTACGCAGTCTAATTTGGCCGCCAATGCCATGGCGATCAGCGCCGAACACCGACTCGGTGCGCGCGACCGCGTGCTAGCCGTGCTGCCGCTCTACCATATCAATGCTTTTGCCGTCACCATGCTTGCGCCGCTGGCCCACGGCGGTAGTTTGGCCATGCCGCCAAAGTTCTCGGCGGCGCGTTTTTGGCAGCAGGCTGTTCATGCGCAATGCAGCTGGATTAATGTCGTGCCGACCATGATTTCCTATCTGCTCGAAGGCGCTGCGCCCGAGCGCGAAACAGTGCGCAACATCCGCTTTTGCCGCAGCGCCTCGGCGGCTTTGCCGCCCGCCCATTTGCAGGCTTTCGAACAGCGCTTTGGCATCGGCGTGATCGAAACCATGGGCCTGACCGAAACCGTGGCGCCCTCGTTTTCCAACCCCTACGAGACTAAGCTTCGCAAGCTCGGCTCGGTCGGTCAGGCATCGGGCTGCGAGGCCTGCGTCATCGACGCCAACTTGCATCCTGTACCCGATGGCAGCACCGGCGAAATCGCCATTCGCGGCCCGCAGGTGATGCAGGGCTATTACAAAAACCCCGATGCCACCCGCGCTAGTTTTACGCCGGACGGTTGGCTGCGGACCGGCGATCTAGGCCACCGCGATGGGGACGGTTTTTTCTTTGTCACCGGGAGGATCAAAGAGTTGATCATCAAAGGCGGCGAGAACATCGCACCGCGCGAGATCGACGAAGTGCTGCTGCGCCATCCCACGGTGCTGGACGCCGCAGCTACCGGTATGCCCGATGTGCATTACGGCCAAGACATTTTGGTATGCATCGTATTGCGCGAAGGCTGTAGCGCGGATGAAACGGTGTTACGGGCGTTTTGCACGGAGCACCTGGGGCGCTATAAAACGCCTAAAGTATTTCACTTCGTGCAGGACCTGCCGCGCGGCCCTTCGGGCAAGGTGCAAAGGCTCAAGCTGCTGGACTGGGTAGCTCAAGCCGCCTGAACTTTCAGTGCTTTGGCCGCGCCGCTACGTACCGCGGCCGTCAAGGATCGCAGCAGCGCAGACTCCAGTTTCCAGCAATGCCAGTACAGGGCCACCGGCAAGCGGGTCTTGGGTGCGAGATCGCGCAAAGCGCCCGACTTGAGCAAGGCTTGCACTTGCAAAAGCGGCACCACGGTCGCGCCCCATCCGTCTACCGCTGCGCGTACCCGGCCATGCGCACTGGGTAAAAAATTTTGCTGTAAGCCTGGGTTTTTCAGGCCGCAGGCTTTGCGCACCAAGCGGGTTTGCAAATCGTCTTTGCGGTTAAAGGCAAGAAAACGCATGCTGGACAAGGCATGGGACGTTAAGCCTTTAGGGCAATGCTGCTCGGCATAGGCGGGGCTGGCCACCACCACATAGTCCATCACGCCCAGTTGCACCACCTGGCAGCCGCGCAGTGGTTTGGCTAAGGCCGTTACGCAGGCTTGCACCTGGCCTTCGCGCAACCACTCGTGGGTGAAATCCTGGTCATCGGTAATGATTTCCAAGGCCATGCCGCCTTGTACCAGCACTTGCAAGGCCGGTAGCACCCAGGTAGCAATGCTGTCGGCATTGACGGCAATGGCGATGCGTTCTTGCCCTTGCGTGCTTTGCGCTTCGCGCGGCGCGAGGGCTTGCAAGTCGCGGCTTAGATCCGCGCGCAACAGGCGCAGTTGCAGTGCGTGTTTCAGCAAATAGCGTCCTGCCGGGGTGGCTTTGAGCGGCCTCGTGCGCACGATCAAGACCGCGCCGGCCTGCGTCTCTAGGGTGCGTAGGCGTTGCGATACCGCCGATTGCGTAATGGACAAACGCTGCGCCGCGCGCTCGAAACTGCCTTCTTCCACGATGGCAGCCAGGCATTCGAGCGCGCGCGAGTCAAAAATTTGCATGGTTTTTTATTATTAGAGATACTAATGAATATAGCTTAATTTTCATATCACTGTTAATTCAAATGCGTCTGCTGCACACTGAGTCCCACCTCAATTCAGTGGAGACAGCACATGCTTATCGGACTACCCCAAGAGATTAAAAACCATGAATACCGCGTCGGCCTGACGCCCGCCAGCGTACGCGATTTGTGCGCTAAGGGGCATAGCGTGCTGGTGCAAAGCGGCGCAGGCGCTGCGATCGGTTTGACCGATGCGCAGTACCAAAGCGCCGGTGCGCAGATGGCGCCCGATGCCGCCAGCGTGTTCGCCCAGGCCGACATGATTGTCAAAGTCAAAGAGCCGCAGGCGCAGGAGTGCGCGATGCTGCGGCCTGGCCAAATTTTGTACACCTACCTTCACCTCGCGCCGGACCCAGCGCAAACGGCGGCGCTGGTGCAATCAGGCGCGGTGTGCATTGCCTACGAAACGATTACCGGCGCCCAGGGCGGCCTGCCCCTGCTGGCACCCATGAGCGAAGTGGCTGGCCGCATGGCGGTGCAAGCGGGCGCGGCGCACTTGGAAAAGTCCAAAGGTGGGATGGGCGTGTTGCTAGGGGGCGTGCCCGGTGTGCCCGCTGCGCATGTGGTGATTCTGGGCGCGGGCGTAGTAGGCACCCATGCACTGCAAATGGCAGTCGGTATGGGCGCCCGCGTTACCGTCATAGACCGCAACGTCGATCGCTTGCGCCAATTGGACTTGGTCTTTGGCAACCGTATCCACACTTTGTACAGCAGTGTGCAAAATCTGGAAGACGCAGTGCTCGATGCGGAGCTGGTCATCGGCGGGGTGCTCATTCCCGGCGCATCCGCGCCTAAGTTAGTCACCCGTGCCATGGTCGGATCCATGAAAAAAGGTGCGGTAGTGGTTGATGTGGCCATCGACCAGGGAGGTTGCTTTGAGACCTCACACGCCACCACGCATGCAGAGCCCACCTATGTGGTGGACGGTGTGGTGCATTACTGTGTGGCCAATATGCCGGGCGCCGTGGCACGCACTTCCACGTTTGCGCTCAATAACGCCACGATCGGACATGCGCTGGCGATTGCCAATAAAGGTTGGAAACAGGCCTTGCGCGACGATGCGCATTTGCGCCAGGGGCTCAACGTGGCGCAAGGCCAAGTCACCTATGAAGCCGTTGCCCAGACCCTGGGCTATGCCTATCTACCGGCCGAGGCCGCAGTGGCCTAAGCCTTGCGCTTGTTCAAAAATGCGTTGAAGCTTTCTTGCGCCGTATCGCGTGCAGCGCCTTGGGCCATGCGTTCGCCCGATACCGCATAGGCTTGGGGCTGCGGCAGGTCGATTTGTTGGTAATAGCCCTGCTTACCCATGGCTTTGGAGACGGCGCAGCCCCGAGCGGCGCGGCTGATTAAATCCAGCGTGGCGGCATCGAGTTGTCCCGCGGGCACCGCACGGTTAATCAGGCCCCAGTCGGCGGCAGTGGCCGCGTCGATGGCATCGCCCGTGAGCGCCATTTCCATTGCGCGTTTGCGCCCGATATTGCGCGCCACCGCCACCAGCGGCGTATGGCAAAACAAACTGGCCTTGCCGCCCGGAATCGCAAACTCGGTGGTATCTGCGGCTAGTGCCAGATCGCAACTGGCCACCAACTGGCAGCCCGCGGCAGTGGCCAGGGCGTGCACTTTGGCGATCACCGGTTGCGGCAAGGCTTGCACTGTATTCATCATGGTGGTGCACACATCGAACAAAGCGCGCAAATGGTCCAGGTCCTGCCCCGCCATATCGGCAAAGCTGTGGCCAGCCGAAAACACCGGGCCATTGGCCGCCAAGATGAGGCCCCGCGCATCGCTATCGCCCACCGCGCGCAGCGCATGCGTGATCTCGCGCATCATTTCGGCAGACAAGGCATTGCGCTTGTCGGGGCGGTTGAGTGTCAGCGTGGCAATCGGTGCCTGTAGGTCAAGCAGGATGTGGGCGTAGGGCATAAGGATCCGGGCAAAAAATAGGGCGATGCGTGCAGCCGCTTGCAATATAGCCGCATCGGGGCGCTGTGTCTGCTGCGGCTAATTTGGCAGTCTGCGCTTTGCGCGACAAATTGCGGGTTAACCCCTGTCGTAGGCGCGGGCTTGGGCACCTACAGTTCTGTATGCTGTCGCCGTGAGCCTTAGCGCCTGCCGTCTGGGCGCAAGCTCGATTTAGCGCTCCACCATTCCATGTCCGCCCTTAAAAATACGATTATCAAACACGTGCTGCGCGTGCTGACCCATCCCGGGGTACGCCAAGCGCAGCGCACGCGCGCCAGTCTGCTGCGCCGCATCAGGGGCGCAGCGGCGCAAGTGCATTATTTTCACCAAGCCGATGACCCCTACAGCTATTTGTGCGTGCAGTTGCTTGAGCGTTTGGGCCATCGCTATGCGATAGACCTGCTTCCCCATTTGGTCAGCGCGCCGGAAGATTCGGCAGCGCCGGACCGGGAGCGTTTAGTGCACTGGTCTTTGCGCGACGCCACTCTGTTGGCGCAAGCCCATGGTTTGGAAGCGCCCGCATTGTCGCCAGATGCGGGTGCACTAGCGCTTGCCGAGTCCGCGCTGGCCGCAAGCTTACAGGCCGGCCGTTTTGTCGCGGATGCAGCAGCTATCAGTCAGCGTTTGTGGCGCGGGCAGGCGCAGCCGGAGGGCCAGGCCCGGGCCGATGCGCAGGCCACCAAAGCCGAGGGCACCGCGCTGCGCAAGCAAATGGGCCACTACCTGGGCGCGACGTTTTTTTATGGCGGCGAATGGTACTGGGGCATAGACCGCTTGCATTACCTCGAGCAGCGACTGCGCGACGAAGGCCTGTGCCGCGAGCCCGCCCGTGCCTTGCTGGTGCCGGTACGCGACATTGCTTTGGCGGGCGCGCCTGCGCTGCACACTTCGCCCAAGCCGCCAGCACAGCTGCATTACTTTTGTTCTTTCCGCAGCCCTTATACCTATATTGCCTTGCCCCGCGTGCGCCAATTGGCCGAGCATTACGGCGCAAACCTGCAAATTCGATTCGTGCTACCCATGGTTATGCGTGGCCTGGCCGTGCCGCGTGAAAAATCCATGTATATCGTGGCAGACGTGGCGCGCGAAGCGCAGCGCGTGGGCATGCGCTATGGTTTTTTGGTGGACCCGGTGGGCCAACCGGTGGAGCGTGGTTATGCGGTCTTGCACCAGGCCATGAAGGCCGGTGCAGGATTGCAATTGGCCCAATCCTTTTTGCAAGGCGTGTGGGCCGACGGCATAGACGCGGGCACCGACAGCGGTTTGTATGCCATCGCCGCGCGTGCCGGCTTGGACAAAACTTTTGTGGATAGGGCCTTGGCGGACGAGAGCTGGCGCGCCGTGGCCGCCGCTAACCGCTTGGAACTGCTTGGTATGGATTTGTGGGGCGTGCCCAGTTTCCGCGTCAACGACCAGCCCGGCTACTGGGGCCAGGACCGGCTGTGGATGCTCGAGCAGGACTTGGTGGCGCTGCGCTAAGCCACGTACTTTTCCACCTGCACTGCACAGTCATAAAACGTGGGCGCTCGGCCCAGGTCGGTGAGGCGCTGGTTGGTTAATTCATTCACATTGGTACCCATGGGCCCGAGCTTGCGCCACCACACGCCCAGGCCGTTGACCACGCCGGGCCGCGCACGCGGGCTGACCTCGGCTTTGCAGTGGTACTGGCCGCGCGCATTGAACACACGCACCATGTCACCGTCGGCTATGGAGCGCGTCACCGCGTCTTGCGCATGGATTTCAATCTTGGGCTCGCCCTCGATACCGCGCAGGCTTTTCACGTTCACAAAGGTGGAGTTCATGAAATTGCGCGCGGGGGGGGAAATCATGGCTAGCGGATAGTCGGCGCCGGCATGGGCTTCTTCGTAATTCGGCAGGTAGTCGGGCAGGCCGTCCATGCCCATCGCGGCCAGGCGGGCGCTAAAAAATTCGCAGCGTCCCGAAGGCGTGGGGAAGCCGCCTTGCGCAAACGGTGCGGCCGGTAAAGGCAGGCTGACAAAGCCGTCTTGCAACAAGGCATCAAAGCTGACGCGAGCATCGAAAGCCATGCGGCACAGCACCTCGTCCCCCTCGGCAAAACAGGGCTCGGTGTAGCCCATGCGCTGCGCCAGGTTTCGGAAAATTTCGGCATTGGAGCGCGCTTGCCCCATGGGCGCGATGGCGGGGCGGTTGAGCAGCACATCGGTGTGGCCATAGGTGGTATGCACATCCCAGTGCTCCAGCTGTGTAGTGGCCGGCAAGATGTAGTCCGCGTAGTCGGCGGTGTCGGTTTGGAAATGCTCTAAGACCACGGTAAACAAATCTTCGCGGGCAAAACCTTGCACCACTTTGCCCGAGTCCGGCGCTATGGCTACCGGGTTGCTGTTGAACACGAATAAGGCATCAATAGCCGGGCCGAACGCCGGGCTGGCCGGGCGCAGCAAATCATCGCCAATGGTGCTCATATTGATAGTGCGACAGGGTCCTTCTGGACATAAATCGGGACGCACCAGCGCGCTGTCGTCAAAGCCGTGTGTTCCCGAGTTGGAGAGCAGCATGCCGCCAGCCGGCTTGCGCCAGGCACCTATCAAGGCGGGCAGGCAAGCTACGGCGCGCACTGCGTTGGCGCCGCCGCGCGCACGCTGCATGCCGTAGTTCAAGCGGATGGCGGCGCTCTCGCCGCGCAGCATGGCCTGGCCATAGTCGCGCGCCAGCGATTCAATTTGCGCTTGCGGTACGCCGCAAACGGCGGCGGCGCGTTCGGGCGACCATTGCAACGCACGCTCGCGCAGCGCCTCCCACCCCAGGGTATAGCGTTCGATGTAATCGTGATCAAGCCAGTCGTGGGCAATGAGCTCATGCATCATGGCCAGCGCCAGCGCAGCGTCGGTGCCGGGTCGCAGGGCGATGTGTTCGTGGCATTTTTCCGCTGTTTCGGTGCTGCGTGGGTCGATGCAAATGATTTTCGCCCCGGCCCGCTTGGCCTCTTGGGCGTAGCGCCAAAAATGCACATTGCTGGTAATCGGGTTGCTACCCCAAATCAAAATCAAATGCGCTTGGGCAAAGTTCTCAATCAACATGCCTTTGCGCACACCCAAGGTGTAATCCAGGCCAGCAGCCCCCGCCGAAGCGCAAATCGTGTAGTCCAGTTTGGAGGCGCCCATGCGGTTGAAAAAGCGTGAAGACATCGCGTCCCCCTGCACCCAGCCCATGGTGCCGGCATAGCTATACGGAAGCACCGCCTGCGGCCCGCGCTGGGGATCTTGCACAATGGCTTGCAGACGCGCAGCGATGTCGTCCAGCGCCGCGTCCCAACTCACCGGCGTGAATTGGCCCGATCCCTTGGGGCCGCTGCGCTTGAGTGCTTGCGTGAGGCGCTCAGGGTGGTAAGTGCGTTCGGTGTAACGCGCCACTTTGTTGCACAGCACGCCATCGGTTTGCGGATGGTGGGGGTTGCCCTGCACCTTGATAGCGATACCGTTTTCCACGGTAGTGATCAGGGAGCAGGTGTCCGGGCAGTCATGCGGGCAGGCGCCCACCACCTGATGACTGCTGCTGCGTGGCTTGGCGCTGTGCGCTGCGGTGTTGGCTTCTGGCATAGTGGGAGGGCGCGGACGGGGCCGCTCCAAGGCTGAAAGAAAAAGCCATTGTGCCGCCATCTGCCCCGGTTTGTCTCCATTTTTTGAATGAGTCAGACCTTTTTAAACCTGTGAAACGAAAGCCTGCCATGGAATTAATCGACGCGATTGTGGAAAACGCCCCCGCGATGGCTGCTGTGCGACGCGATTTGCACGCCCACCCCGAGCTGTGTTTCAAGGAAGAGCGCACCGCCGATGTGGTCGCCGCCCAGCTCAGCGCCTGGGGGATTCCCATTCACCGGGGCATGGGCACCACCGGTGTGGTCGGCATCATCCAGGCTGGCAGCTCTACGCGCGCTATCGGCTTGCGCGCCGACATGGACGCGCTGCCCATGCAGGAATTCAACACCTTTGCCCATGCCAGTCGCCATCCGGGGCGCATGCACGCCTGCGGCCATGACGGTCATACCGCCATGCTGCTGGCCGCCGCCCAGCACCTGGCCCAGCACCGCGACTTCGATGGCACGGTGTATGTGATCTTCCAGCCCGCCGAAGAAGGCGGCGGCGGGGCGCGCGAGATGATTGCGGACGGACTCTTTGAAAAATTCCCCGTCGAAGCGGTGTTTGGTCTGCACAACTGGCCGGGCGGGGATGTGGGCCAGTTTGCCGTCAGCCCTGGCCCGGTGATGGCGTCAAGCAATGAATTCAAAATCGTGGTGCGCGGCAAAGGCGGGCATGCAGCGATTCCGCACAACACCATCGATCCGGTGCCGGTGGCCTGCCAGATGGTGCAGGCGTTCCAGACCATCATCAGCCGCAATATCAAACCCATCGAGGCGGGCGTCATTTCCGTCACCATGATCAACGCAGGCGAAGCCACCAACGTCATTCCCGATCGCTGCACTTTAGAGGGCACGGTACGCACCTTCACCGTCGAAGTGCTAGACAAAATAGAGACGCGCATGCGCGAGATCGCCACGCACACTGCCGCCGCTTTTGGCACCGAATGCAGCTTCGAGTTTTCGCGCAATTACCCGCCTACCATCAACTCCGAAGCCGAGGCCTTGTTTGCACGCAAAGTGATGGCCTCTATCGTCGGCGAAGGCCGGGTGCAAGTGCAGGAGCCGACCATGGGCGCGGAAGATTTTTCCTATATGTTGATGGCCAAGCCCGGTTGCTATGCCTTTATCGCCAACGGCGACGGCGCACACCGTGAGTTCGGCCACGGCGCGGGTCCCTGCATGCTGCACAACCCGAGCTACGACTTCAATGACGCTTTGTTGCCGCTAGGCGCCACCTACTGGGTGCGACTGGCGCAGGCTTGGCTGGCGCGATAAGACTAGGTGGGCGCAAAGCGTTGCGCTGCCATCTGCAGCAGGCCATCAAAAATCAGGTTGTCCACCAGTTCGAAAGGGCGGGTCATGGACGGCGCCATTTTCCATCCGGCACCGCCGGTCATGATGCACAGGGGTTCGCCGCCGCAGTGGCTGCGTACATGTTGCACCATGCATTCCACCGCACCCGCAATCGCGTAGGTGCCGCCGCTGGTCAGCGCATCGCTGGTATTGGTGGGGAAAGGTCGCACCTCGCCAGTGGGCACGTGCAAACCGGCGGTGCCGGACTCCAGGGCGCGCAGCATGATGCCGTGGCCCGGAATAATCATGCCGCCTAAAAAGCGCCCGTCGGCAGATACGGCCTCCACGGTCACCGCGGTACCCACCATTACCACCACCATGGGCCTAGGCGTACCCTGGGCCAGCATGCGGTGGTAGGCGCCGATGATGGCCACCCAGCGGTCCGCGCCCAAGCGGGTGGGGTGGTCGTAGCCATTGCTGACGCCGGCCTCGCTGTCGCTGGCCACCACCCATTGGGGGGTGACATCCCACAGTTCCATTTGCAGTTCGACGCGGCGCTTCACGGCGTCCCCAGCGACTACGCTACCCAGTACCTGTTTCGGTGCGGGAAGGCGGCTCCAGGCGCCATCGGCCAGCTTGTCGATGTTTTCCAAAAACTCCGCGCCTTGGGCCAGCAGGGCTGCGCCGGGATGCGCTGCGCGGTACTGGGCCCATTTGAGGCGGGTGTTGCCGATATCGAGCGCCAGAAAAGTCATAAACAAAGGAAAGTTTGGGCGCATTATCGCCAAGCGCTGGGAATGGTTTACAGTTGACGTTTACGTAAACGTCAATGCCGGCTACGGCAGACGCTCTCGCACCCGCACCAAGGCTGTTTCACTATGACCGATTTATCCGCAGAATTCAAGGCGCTTGCCAATTACCGGCCCACGCACAAAGTGCGTTTTGTCACCGCCGCCAGTCTGTTTGACGGGCATGACGCCGCGATCAACATCATGCGCCGCATCCTGCAAGGCATGGGCACCGAAGTGATCCACCTCGGCCACAACCGCAGCGTCGAAGAAGTGGTCACCGCTGCCTTGCAAGAAGACGTGCAGGGCATTGCGATTAGCTCCTACCAGGGCGGGCATGTGGAGTATTTCAAGTACATGGTGGATTTGCTCAAAAGCCGGGGCGGTGCGCATATCCAGGTGTTTGGCGGCGGCGGCGGGGTGATCGTCCCGGCCGAAATCCGCGAATTGCAAAGTTATGGCGTCAGCCGCATTTACAGCCCGGAAGACGGGCAAAAAATGGGCTTGGCCGGCATGATCGGCGAAATGGTGATGCGTTGCGACCGCGAGCTAAGCAGCTTCGCTCCCAAAGAGTTAGCCGCCATCCAAGGCCATAGTGACGCCGCTTGGCGCGCGCTCGCGCAATTGATGACCGCTGTCGAAGCCGGCAAGGTGGCGCCCGAACTGTTGCAAGCAGTCCGAAGCCAGGCCGCTGCGGCCCAAGTGCCCACCATTGGCATCACCGGCACCGGCGGCGCCGGTAAATCCTCGCTCACTGACGAACTGATTCGTCGCTTCCGTCTGGATTTGGGCGACAGCTTGCGTATGGCTGTGATCTCCATCGACCCCTCGCGCCGCAAAAGTGGTGGCGCGCTGCTGGGTGACCGCATCCGTATGAACGCCATTGCACCCTGGGCCGCAGGCCAGAACGCGCCGCGCGTATTCATGCGCTCGCTGGCCACGCGCGAATTCGGCTCGGAAATTAGCCAAGCCCTGCCCGACGCGATCGCCGCGTGCAAGGCCGCAGGCTTTGACCTGATTGTGGTCGAGACCTCGGGCATAGGCCAAGGCGACGCCGCCATCGTGCCCTTGGTCGATGTGCCCTTGTACGTCATGACGCCGGAGTTTGGCGCTGCCAGCCAGTTGGAAAAAATCGACATGCTGGACTTTGCCGAATTTGTGGCCATCAACAAGTTCGACCGCAAAGGCGCGGGTGACGCGCTGCGTGATGTGTCCAAGCAAGTACAGCGCAACCGCGAAGCCTGGGGCCAGCCTTTCGAGGCCATGCCGGTGTTTGGCACCATGGCCGCGCGTTTTAACGATGATGGCGTGACCGCGCTATACCAGGCCATGCTGCTGCGTTTGCAGGCCCTGGGCTTGCAAACGCCAACACAAGGCGCCTTGCCGCGTGTGAACGTGCGCTTTAGCTCCAACCAAACCCCGGTGGTGCCCCCGGCGCGCACCCGCTATTTGTCGGAGATCAGCGACACCGTGCGTGGCTACAAAAAGCGCGCGCGCGCCCAGGCCGCGCTGGCCCGCGAAATCCAGCAACTGCGCGCCGCTGCAGTCATGCTGCAAGTGGACCGCCCGGCCAAAGCGCGTGCCGCCGAAGCCGCGCTGGCATTGGCCGGTGAGCGCGAAGTGCAGCAACACGCCGATGCCCGCGCACTGCTGACACAGTGGCCCCAGATGCAGCAGGATTACGCGGGCAGCGAACTGGTGGTTACCGTGCGCGACAAAGAGATACGCACTGCGCTGACTACCACGTCCCTCAGCGGCACGGTGATCCCCAAAGTGGCGCTGCCCAAGTACCAGGACCATGGCGAAATCTTGCAGTGGCTGATGCTGGACAACGTGCCCGGTCACTACCCCTATACCGCCGGTACTTTCACCTTTAAGCGCGAGGGCGAAGAACCCACCCGCATGTTCGCCGGCGAAGGCGATGCCTTTCGCACCAACACCCGTTTCAAGCTACTCAGCCAGGGCATGCCGGCCAAGCGCCTGTCTACCGCTTTTGACTCGGTCACTCTCTACGGTAACGACCCGGATTTGCGGCCGGACATCTACGGCAAAGTGGGTAACTCGGGCGTGAGTATTGCCACCTTGGAAGACATGAAAGTGTTGTACGGCGGATTCGATTTGTGCAGCCCCAGCACCAGCGTGTCTATGACCATCAACGGGCCGGCACCCAGTATCTTGGCTATGTTCATGAACACGGCAATGGACCAAAACCTGGACAAGTTCCGTGCCGAGAAGGGCCGCGAGCCGGATGCGCAAGAAGCCGCCGACATCCGCGCCTGGGTCAAGCAAAACGTGCGCGGCACGGTGCAGGCCGATATCCTGAAAGAAGACCAAGGCCAGAACACTTGCATTTTTTCCACTGAGTTTTCACTCAAGGTCATGGGCGATGTGGCACAGTATTTTGTGGACCATAAGGTGCGCAATTTCTATAGCGTTTCCATCAGCGGTTATCACATTGCCGAAGCCGGCGCCAACCCGATTTCGCAACTGGCCTTTACGTTGTCCAATGGCTTTACTTTTGTAGAAGCCTACTTGGCGCGCGGCATGCACATCGACGACTTTGCGCCCAACCTGTCCTTCTTTTTCAGCAACGGCATGGACCCGGAATACACGGTCATGGGCCGCGTGGCGCGGCGCATCTGGGCGGTGGCGATGAGAGAAAAATACGGTGCTAATGAGCGCAGCCAAAAACTGAAATACCACATCCAAACCAGTGGCCGCAGCCTGCACGCACAAGAGATCCAGTTCAACGATATACGCACCACGCTGCAAGCGCTGATCGCGATTTACGACAACTGCAATAGTCTGCACACCAACGCCTTTGACGAGGCCATCACCACCCCCACCGAAGACAGCGTGCGTCGGGCTATGGCGATTCAGCTCATCATCAACCGCGAATGGGGGCTGGCGAAAAACGAAAACCCTTCGCAAGGCGCATTCATCATCGAGGAATTGACCGAGCTACTGGAAGAGGCGGTGCTGGCCGAGTTTGAAAAAATCTCCGAGCGTGGCGGTGTCTTGGGTGCCATGGAAACCGGCTACCAGCGCGGCAAGATTCAGGACGAATCCATGCATTACGAAATGCTCAAGCACACGGGTGAGCTGCCCATCATCGGCGTCAACACCTTCCGCAATCCGCATGGCGAGCAAGTGCTCGAAACCCTGGAGCTGGCGCGCAGCACCCCACAAGAAAAAGAAAGCCAGTTGGCGCGCCTAGAGGCTTTTCACGCGGCGCATGCCCATGAAGCACCGGCCATGCTCAAGCGCTTGCAGCAGGCGGTGATGGACAACGGTAATGTGTTTGAGGTGCTGATGGACGCGGTGCGCGTCTGCTCGCTCGGTCAGATTACCAATGCCTTGTTTGAAGTAGGCGGGCAATACCGGCGCAATATGTAATTCAGGCCCTTGGCGCTGTGGCTTCGATCAGGCCGTAGCGTTGCACCAGCGCAGCGCGCTGCGAGGGTTCGATATTGATTTCGGTAGCATGGCGGCCCACGCGTTCTAGTAAACGCTTGTCCATGATCCAAAACCACAGTGGCGGGATGTAGGCCACCACAAACATGCCAAAGTAACCGCTGGGCAGCGTGGGCAAGTCCTCGAAATGGCGCAGCGACTGGTAGCGCCGCAGCGGATGCGCATGGTGGTCCGAGTGGCGCTGTAGCTGAAACAAAATCCAGTTTGAAAAAATATGGTTGCTGTTCCAGGAATGGTGCGGCTTGCAAGTCTCGTAGCGCCCATTGCTGCTTTGCTGGCGCAGCAAGCCGTAATGCTCTACATAGTTGGCCGAGGTCAACTGAAAGTTCGCCCAGAAAGCCGCCGGGATGAGAAACAGCAAAATCTGCGGCCCCAAGCAAACCATCAAAGTGGCCCATAGCAGCAGGGTGAGCAGAGCCGGTTGCAGGATATGGTTGTGCCAAGAAAACACGGCCAAACCAGCCTGGCGCAGGCGTGTGCTTTCCAGCTCCCACGCGCGCACCCAGGCGCCAGGCATTTCACGCAAAACGAAGCGGTAAATCGATTCGCCCATGCGTGACGATGCAGGGTCTAGCGGCGTGGCTGCATCGCGGTGGTGGCCGCGGTTGTGCTCAATAAAAAAATGCCCATAGGCCGAAGGCGCCAACACGACTTTGGCCAGCGCTTTCTCTAGCGCGGTATTTTTATGCCCCAATTCGTGGCCCAGGTTGATACAAAAACCACCGACGGCGCCACATATCATTACCATCGCCAACCAGCCGTGCAGCGGCAAATCGTGTGTCGCGACAAACCAGGCGCTGAAAATAAACGCAGCCCATAGCACTGGCGCCAAAAGGTAGGTAATCCAGCGGTAAAAGCGGTCTGCTTCTAGGGCCGGGACCGCCGATTCGGGCGGGTTACTCAGGTCTTCCCCCATGAAGTAATCGATCAAGGGAATAAAGCCGTAGAAAAACAAGACCGGCGCCCAGAGCAAGCGGGCATCGCCCGTCCAAACCATCAAGCCTGGACCGACCAGCACGGTGGTCGGGACCAACAGCGACAAAAGCCAAGCGTAGCGCTTGCGGTCCCGGTAGGGCGTGTCGGGCAGGGTAGGGAGGGTGGCTTGCATAGCAGCTAGATTACCACTTGTGTGCCTTAGCGCCAGTTTTTTCCTACTGGCTGCCAAATGCCTGCCGCAGGCCTTACTTTTCATTGCTTTGCTTAAGAAAAGGTGAGCAAAAGAAAGGCGAGCCCAAGGCCGTTCCCCTGCGGGGTATCTTGCGCTACTCGCGCCGCCCGGGGCTGGGCGCAAACTCGCTTCGCTCAGACAAGCGCCCAACCTTATCCGTGCGCCGCTGCGTTGCTCAGCACGGCCTAATGGCACGGGGAGCCCGAAAATCGCGTGTGCTCGTTCGCTTCGCTGACCTTGCACACGCTGGTGGGCGAAGGCCGCGCGCGCGACAGGCGCCGCTCCCGCAGCCAAAACCGCAGCCAAAACCGCAGCCGCGCCAACCCCAAGCCATTCACTACGACTGCCACGTTCCCCAATCGGGGCAAACCAACCCGCACGGCAACGCCCCGAATCAAACCCCCTAAGCCAAGCGCAAAGAACCAAATGGGGTATTCAAGCTCCCCTTCACCCCGGCGGGGGTGAAGGGGCGGGGGGGAAGCGGGGGGCGAACAACAGTCCCACAGGGAAAATTGTTGATCAATCTCCAAGCCGCTCCACCAACCAATGACACAAAGCACTGTCCGCACTTTCAAAACCGTGGATCACCGTGAAATGGTTAGCGCCCTCGATAGCGCGCAACTCGGCGCTATTGCCTTGCGCCGTCCAAGCGCTGTACATAAGCCGGGCTTGCCGGTCGAACTCGTTTGTCTCTGCGCCGCCCCAAGTAATCCAGAGCGGCGTCTTGCAAGGCCGCGCCATAAAGGCCGGGCTGTTGCGGCGGATGACACCATCGTCTAGTTGGATCATGGGCTGCAAATAGCTAAAGCGCAGCGGCGTGATGTCGTAAATCCCGCTGATGCAGACAGCCGCTTTGATTGGGTCTTGCGCCAGCCCGTAGTCCCGCACCCATTCGGTTTGTAGGCACATGGCCGTCAGATGCCCGCCCGCGGAATGTCCACCGACTGCGATGCGCTCTGGGTCGCCGCCGTACTCGGCGATATGGCGCACTGTCCAGGCCACGGCTGCCCGCACTTGGCGCGTGATTTCGTCAATCGTCACATGCGGGCATAGCGCGTAATTCACCACCACCGTGGTGATGCCGCGCGCCTGCAAACCCAGCGCCACACCGCTAAATTCTTTGCTGGTCAATGCCCGCCAATAGCCACCGTGGATGAACACAAATACCGGCGCATTGGCTTGCGCTGCCGGAAAAATATCCAGCGTTTCATGCAGCGTCGGCCCAAAGGGAATGTCTAAGGTGCAGCGCAGCGTGGCGCGTGCGTGCTGTGCCCGCTCGACGTAATGCCGCCCGGGCGCGGCCGGGTCGGGCAGGGTGAGCGAGGTGTTGTACTGCGCGTCAATCTGGGCTTGCTGGGTGAATTCGCGGTACAGCGGCGGGACGCCGGGGGTCGCTTGTGTCATTGCCTTAACCTCTTCATGAATAGTCTTTACATGCCTAGCAAGTGCATCTGCACTTAGACCAGCCGCACCTTAACGCTCTTGCCCTTGATACGCCCGGCGTTGAGCTTGGCGCAAGCCGCCTGCGCGATGTCTCGGGCCACGGCGACAAAGGTACAAAACTCGGTGACCTGGATTTTGCCGATGTGCTCGCGGGTATAGGCCGGGCCGCCCTCCGCATTGGTGAGCGCACCCAGCACATCACCGGCACGGATTTTCTCTTTGCGACCACCCAGAATTTGTAGCGTCACCATAGGTGCTAGCAAGGGATCATCGCTGGCCGGAGTCAGGGTGTCCAGGCCATACCAGGTGCTGGACATTTTTTGATAGACCTCGATGGCACCGACTCGGCCCATGTCGTTGAGCGTGGCCAAACTCAGCGCCAGGCCCGCAGCGCCGGCGCGCCCAGTGCGGCCTACGCGGTGCACATGCACTTGCGGGTCGGGGGTGATGTCCACATTGATGACGGCGGCCAGTTGGTCAATGTCCAGCCCGCGCGAGGCCACGTCGGTCGCTACCAGTACCGCGCAACTGCGGTTGGCAAACTGTGCCAGCACCTGGTCGCGCTCGCGCTGTTCTAGCTCGCCGTACAAAGCTTGGGCGTCTATGCC
>CANFLU010000028.1 GCA_947447975.1 Comamonadaceae bacterium
ACCCTCAGGCGTGGTGAGCACGGATGTTTGGTCCAGTTGCTATTCACGTCCGATCAGGCGCGTATCGAGCATATGCAAGGAAACCAAATTGCCGAAATCAAAACTTCGGTAAATCACGGATTTGTCAGCGCCGGTGCGAATCGGCATCCACTCGTGGTAGGCCTGTAGCGCGGCGGCTTTGCGGGCGGCAAAGGTGCCTTCGGTGCCCTCGGTGTGGTTTTCTGCGCCAGTCATGTAGGTGTCATTGGCAAATTCATGGTCATCCCAAATGGCAATCATTGGCATGCGCGCATGCAGGAGTTTGAGGTTCACATCCGACTTGTACAGCGCATGGCGCGTCCGGTAATCGGACAAGGTCAGAATCTCATTGGCAGGCAGGACATTTCGGCCGAAAACGGCTGGGTTGGGGTATTCGCCATCCTTGTATTCGTAAATATAGTCGCCTAAATGCAAGGCGTACTGAGCATCCGACTTGCTCGCTGCCTCGCCATACACATGGAAATGTCCGTGCGGGTAGCTTGAGCAGGAGAACACCGCCAATTTCACTTCCGCCACGGTTCCAGTGGGCAGCGTTCGCGTTCTTCCGATGGGAGAAATCCAGACATCGGATTTGAAGCGATAGAAATAATCTGTGGCGGGCGCCAAGCCAGCCGCGTCCACCTTCGCAGTAAATGCAGCGGCTTCCAAAGCGGTCGCAGTGCCTGCGCTCACCACGTTTGTAAACGTAGCGTCGGTTGCCACTTCGTAAGTTAGAGCGACCGGGTCATTGGAGTTTTGGTACTTGGCATGCGTCCACAGAATGACTTTGTTGGAAAGCGGATCGCCACTTGCAACACCGTAATTGAACTGCACCATGTTGGAAGAAGCGCTTCCTCCACCGCAGGCTGACAACAATGTGCCGGTAGCTAATGTGCCGGAAACGGATGCCAGCTTCATGATGAAGCTGCGCCGACTTGAATCTTGAATTGCCATACTGACTCCAGTGAATTGAAGGATTCACTGTAGAGCTCAGAAATGACGAAGGTGTGAAATTTAACTTAATTGAGTAATTAGCGACAGCCGCTCGCTAATGCATGTCTTGCACCGTATGAAGAAGGTATTGTTTAAATTCTTCGCCAGTCTCTGCATGGCGCATCGCAAACTCGACGGTAGCTTTCAAGTAGCCCAGCTTGGAACCACAGTCATAGCGTACGCCTTCGTAGGCATAGGCATAGACCGCTTCATGGGCCAGTAGGTTTTGGATGGCGTCGGTCAATTGGTACTCGCCACCTGCGCCTGGCTTGAGCGCTTGGATGTGCTTAAAGATAGACGGCGTAAAAATATAGCGCCCTACCACACCCATGTCAGAAGGCGCATCGGCGGGGGCGGGCTTCTCCACGATCTTGGACAATTTGGTGATGCGGTTTTCAATCGTATGCCCAGCGATCACACCATAAGAGCGGCTCTGCTCCGGGGCTATTTTTTCGACGGCCAATATAGAGCTGCGGTAATGGCGGTAGCGCTCCACCATTTGTTTGAGCACACCAGGCTGGTGGTCTAGCAAGTCGTCAGCCAAGATCACCGCAAAAGGTTCGTCACCCACTAAATTGGCCGCGCAATTGACCGCATGGCCCAGGCCCAATGCTTCGGCTTGCCGCACGTAAATGCAGTTCACATGTGCCGGTTTGATGTTTTGCACCAATGCTAATAAGTCAGTTTTGTTTTTGGATTGAAGTTCATATTCGAGCTCGAAAGACCGATCAAAGTGGTCTTCGATGCTGCGCTTGCTGCGTCCTGTCACAAATATCAATTCGGTAAATCCGGCCTCTATGGCTTCTTCCACTGCGTACTGGATGAGCGGCTTGTCTACCACGCACAGCATTTCTTTAGGGCTGGCCTTGGTGGCCGGAAGGAAGCGGGTGCCGAGGCCGGCGACGGGGAAAACAGCTTTCACGATGGGGCTACCTCATAGGTTGAGCAGATGCAATATGTCAGAGAGTTTACGTACAAATGGCAATCAGGCCAGCCTGCTGACGGAGGGGATCATCAAAATTTCATCGTTATGACATGGAATTGCCATATCCAATTCCTAGCATTGCCGCTATCAAAGGGGCAAGCATGAAGATATCGGTTTTCGGTACAGGGTATGTGGGTTTGGTTCAGGGCGCCGTCCTGGCCGACGCGGGTCACCAAGTGACATGTGTGGACCTGGATGAAAAAAAGTTGCAGGATTTGCGTGAAGGCGTGATTCCTATTTTTGAGCCGGGTCTAGACTCGATTGTCAAGAATGCCTTTGCCGACGGACGCCTGGTGTTCACCTCGGATGCGGCGCAGGCGGTCCAACAGGCCGACATCCATTTCATCGCGGTCGGCACCCCGCCTGGCGAAGACGGTAGCGCAGACCTGCGCCATGTGCTGGCGGTCGCCAAAACCATCGCCAGCCATTTAAGTGGATACGCGGTCATCGTTGATAAATCCACCGTGCCTGTGGGTACCGCAGACCGTGTCAGCGAGATGATTGCCCAGACGCTCCAGGAGCGCGGCTTAGAGATCGCATTTGACGTGGTGTCGAACCCCGAATTTTTGAAAGAAGGCGCAGCGGTTGCGGATTGCCAGCGCCCAGACCGCATCGTGATCGGGACGCATAGCGCGCGTGCAGAAAAACTGATGCGCGAACTGTACGAGCCCTTTAACCGGAATCACGACAAAATCATTGTCATGAGCCCGCGCAGTGCGGAAATGACGAAATACGCTGCCAATTGCATGCTGGCTACGCGCATCAGCCTGATGAATGAAATGGCGATCGTGGCCGAAGGGCTAGGCGCTGACATTGAGTCCGTGCGGCAAGGCATAGGCAGCGACCAACGCATCGGCTACCACTTTATTTATGCCGGTGCAGGATACGGTGGCAGCTGTTTTCCGAAAGATATCAGTGCCTTGGTCAAGTCTGCGCAGCAAATTGGCATGGAGCCATTCATCTTGAACGCCGTCGAGGCACGCAACCAAGCGCAAAAACGGGTGGTTTTTGAAAAGCTGCTAGCGCACTTCCAAGGGAACTTGCGAGGCAAAGTGATCGCCTTATGGGGCCTGGCATTTAAGCCCAATACCGACGATATGCGCGAAGCGCCCAGCCGCGTGTTGATGGAAGCCTTATGGGAAGCCGGGGCGCGGGTGCAGGCCTATGACCCGGCGGCCATGGAGGAAACCCAGCACCTTTACGGTACCCGGCCGGACCTCTTGCTTTGCGGAACCAAGGAGGCAGCGATCCAGGAGGCAGATGCACTTGTCATCATGACGGAATGGCGCCAGTTCAAAGCGCCCGATTTCGATGCCATCAAAGTCGCCCTGAAACAACCCGTCATCTTCGACGGACGCAATTTGTTCGAGCCCGCACGTATGCGTGAGCGCGGCTTCGTGTACCAGGGCATCGGCCGATGAGTGCGGTGCTGGCCCTGATGGCCGATATCCCTTGGCGCGCTCGGCTGGCCAGCATGGTGGCCTGGGTGTTTAACAGCGTGTGCTTGCTTTTGCTGCCAGTGATGCCTCTTGTCATGAGCCTGTTGCTGCGCGATCTGCGTTTTGTACGCGAATACCGCCTCTACTTACGCAAATTTATCGTCCACTTTCAGGCTCTGCGTGAAGGTCCGGTGCAGCACTACCTGGCCGATGTATTCTTGCGCGTGAAGCAAGTACCCGCCCATATCGAAGGTGAATGTATCCAGTGCGGCAATTGCTGTCTGGACAAGCGCTGTGCTTTTTTGGTACCCATGGGCGAAGGAAAATTGGGCTGTGGAATCTACGGCACCTATCTTCGGCGTTATTCCAATTGCGGCTCCTTCCCCCTGCATGCGCATGACATAGCGCGCTACCAATGCCCTAGCTATTTTGTAGTGTCGGCACCCAAGACTATCTGGCTTGGCAAGGCGCCAGACTAGACCTTAGCGTGCGGCAAGACCGGCAGAGTCCAGTGATGGCAGGCCGGATATTTCTTCTTGCCATACCACTTTGCGTAAGACGGCCTCGGTAGCCTCCACAATGCTGGGCCAGCCCATGCTGGCCGCCGTCGCTGCGGCGCGCTGACCTATGGCCCGCAGGTTCTCCGGTGCGTTGAGCAAGCTTTGGGCGGCCATCACGAAACTAGTTTCCGAGTTGGGGTCGGCCAGCATGCCGTTAACACCGGTGCGGATGATGTCGCCGGCGGCTGCGTGGTCGAAGGCCACTACCGCCAGCCCTGAGGCCATGGCCTCCAGCGTGACGTTGCCAAAGGTTTCCGTCTTGCTCGCAAATACAAACATATCCGCGCTGGCGTAATGGCGTGCCAGGTCCTCACCGGTTTGGAAGCCGGCAAATAGGATGCCTTTATCCTGCGCTTGCTCCAATTCGGCGCGCATGGGCCCGTCTCCCACCATCACCAGGCGCAAACCTGGCTGCATCTCCTTGGCTGCCTGATAGGTCTTGATGACCAACTGCAAATTCTTTTCGACGGCAATGCGACCTACATACAACATCACCGGGCTCTCATCCTGCACGCCCCATCGGGCGCGTAAAGCCAGGTCTCGCTTGGCAGGGGAAAACAATTGCGTTTCCACACCCCGCGGCACCACATGCAAGCCTTGAAAGCCTTTGCGGCCAAGCTCATGCGCTAGGTTGGCAGTGGGCACCATGGTGGCGTGTGCGCTGTTATGGAACTTCTTCATGTACGCCAAAATCGCGCCGCTGAGCCATGCCAGGCCGTAATGCTGGCTGTAGGCGTGAAAGTTGGTGCGAAAGTCGGTGCTTACCGGCAGCTTGAGCTTGCGGGCCGCTTGCAGCGCGGACCAGCCTAGCGGGCCTTCAGTGGCGATATGCACCACATCCGGCCGCTGGCGCGTCCATAGTTTGAGTAATTCGCGCTTGGCAGGCAGGCCCATGCGTAACTGTTTGTAAAACGGAATCGGAATGCCGCGCACCAATATTTCTTCAAAGTTCGTGGTGTGGTCAGCGGTTTGCCCTGCCTGCTGGCGTGGCCTGACCAGCCACACCAGATGCCCACGCTCGCGCAGCCCGAGTACGATTTTGGACAAGGTGTGCGCCACCCCGTTGATATCGGGTGGATAAGTCTCGGTGACGACGGCGATTTTCAGCGCCGTGTGTGCAGGCGCGATGCGCTCGACTTGGATGGCGGAGGTAGTGCTCATGCTTGCGAATGTCGCAAAGCAATGCAGCAATTTGATGAATATTGCATGACGTTTTTATGAACCATTGCAAGCGCAGCATCCCGCTTTCCTTTGTCATCAAATTTTCATGTAAAAACAGGACATTGCGAGGGCTAGGGCGTTTTGTGCCTAGTGTTTATGTTCATCAGGAGCCCATATGCAATCCTTTTTTGAAACCGTCGCCACCCAGCGCTGGGACGACCATCGCTATTACCACCATAGCCGCATTAACCAGTTTTTGCATTTGATCAGCGCCATTTCTTTTTTGGTGGCCTATGTATTTTTGTTTATTGACCCGGTTGTTTCGGCCCTGGTCGCCTGGTTGGTTTCTATGACCACGCGCCAAATCGGACACTTCTTTTTCGAGCCCAAAGACTACGACCATGTGAACCAGGCCACCCATGAATACAAAGAAGAAATCAAGGTCGGCTACAACTTGTTTCGCAAGATTGTGCTACTGAGCGTCTGTGCCGCGATCCCCGTGATCGCCTTCTGGATGCCCGACGCGCTGCAATGGGCTGTGCCTGAAGCTTACGAAGATACCCCCATCCGTATGACCGCGATGGCCTGGCTGCTTTTAGGCGCTGGCGGTCTGGTGTTCCGCGTGTTGCAATTGTGGAAGCAAGAAAACCTAATGGCCGGCTTGGCCTGGGGCTACAAGATCATCACCGATCCGGTGCACGACATCAAGATGTACCACAAGGCCCCGCTCTATCTGCTGCGCGGCCAACTGATTGACCCGATGGACCACGTGAGCGCATCGGGCCACTGATCCTTAGCGCACCAGGCCGCTGAGCAGCGGCCAGCGCTGCTGCAGCATCTCCTTGAGCACCTGGCGGCGGATAGCGCGATGCGACAGCGCTGCATCGTTCCACCACCAGGCATGCGATTGCATGGCCAGGGTAGCCGCTACAAAACGTTCGCAAAACAAATCGAAGGTCTGGTCATCAAAGTTGAAACTGAAAATCATGCGGCCAGAGCCTACCCAACTCAGGGCAATGCCTTGCTCCCGCAAATAGTATTGCAGCAGCCAGTGGTAGCGGCCCGGCTGCTCGAATACCACGGCCCACACACTTTCCATGCCACGCACCCGCACGGGCACACCCGCGTCTTGCAGACGCTGGTTCAGCTGGGCTTGCCGCCCATTCCAAAGAGCCGAAGCGTTGGCGTATACCGATTGCACTTCGGGTGTTTCGATATAGTGCAAAAACACGTTCATGGCACACATGACGTAGGGATGTGCGTTGAAGGTGCCGCGAGCAAAACAGATGTCGCCCGGCCGGTCATCGCCAAAACGTTTCATCCAGCGGCTTTGGCCACACACAACGCCGACCGGCAAACCGCCGCCCAGTGTTTTGCCATACGTCACCATATCGGCACGCACACCAAAGTATTCCTGGGCGCCGCCATGGGCCAGCCTGAAGCCCAAAAACACCTCATCCAAAATCAACGCAATACCTTTTTCGGTACACACGGCACGCAGCGTTTGCAACCATTGGCGGTAGGCCTCTTTGTCGTAGCCCACGCTGCGTCCGCCGTCCATCAAGGTGGCATCCGTCGGCGCGGCACGGTTGGGGTGCAGCGCTTGCAAGGGGTTGATCAGCACGCAGGCAATGTCATTGCGGTTGCGCAACACGCGCAAGGTGTTGGCGTGCATTTCATTGAGCGTCAGCGTATCGCTCGAAGGCGGCATGGGGTTGCCCGGCCCAGGCTGCACATCGTCCCACCAGCCATGGTAAGCACCGGTGAAGCGCACTACCTTGCGCCGGCCACTGTGGTAGCGCGCCATACGCACTGCTTGCATCACTGCCTCGGTGCCGGACATGTGGAAAGAAACCTCCTGCTGCCCGGAGATGCGGCACAGGCGCTCCACGTTGTCGCGCACCACCGGGTGGTAGGCACCCAGCGTGGGCCCCAGGGTTTCGGCCATGGCCGAGCCCTTACGGATGCAGTCTTTGTAAAAGTCCAGCCCAAACAGGTTGACGCCGTAGGAGCCGGTCACATCAATATGGCGCTTGCCGTCCATATCGGTCAACCACACGCCTTCGCTGGACTGCCAGAAGTTGCCGGTTTTCACATACCGGTACAGCACCTCACGGAACTGGTAGGGCACCCGGATCTGGCTGATCAGCTGCATGTCCGACACCATGGTTTTGGTGGCATCGGTGTGCGCGATGGTCAGCGGGCTGCTTTCGCGCAATTGCGTACCCAGGCGTGCCAGGGCCGTTTTCCGTTGCGCAGCCACCGCGGTTGGTGCACCGTCAACCGCGAACCAGGCCGCCTCGTCGTAGCTATACGCCGGCAACCAATGCGCCATGCGTTTGGCCATGCGCAAATGCCCGCCCAAAGACGGGTGCTTGGCCAGGGACAGTTCCAAGCGCTGCTTGGCCCGCCCCGCCACCACCACCGCCGCGCCTGCGCCAACGGCCCATGTCAGCCATTGAACCATTTCGCCAGAAGTTTGCATACGACTTCACTTTCCTTAAAAACTCCTTTGTATGACCTTACGGTTAAAGAATGATGACTATTTCCGAACGCATCCAAAAAATATTTGCGCAAGAGGACCTGAACTTTTTGCTCACCAACCGCATACCGCGTTTGGCCACGACGCACTTTGTTGGATGGTTCAGCCAGATCAAAAGCCCCTTGCTGGCACGCCTGTCCATCACGGTGTGGCGCTGGTTTTCGGGGCTGGACTTGAGCGAATCGCGCCAACAGCACTTTGATAGCTTGCATGCATGCTTTATTCGCGAGCTCAAAGACGGTGCCCGCCCGGTGGACCCGGACCCACAAACATTGGTCAGCCCCTGCGATGGCATTGTGGGCGCCTGCGGCCAAGTCATAGACGGGCAAGTATTCCAGGCCAAAGGCTTCCCCTATTCATTAGAAGATTTGCTGGGGAAGGAGGGGCGGGATACGCCTTGGGCCGATGGCATTTTCTTGACCATTCGCATTACCTCTGCGATGTACCACCGCTTTCATGCGCCCTACGACTTGCACATGCACCGGGTGCACTATTTTTCGGGTGACACCTGGAACGTCAACCCGATTGCGCTCAAGCGCGTAGAAAAACTGTTTTGTAAAAACGAACGCGCCTTGTTACGCGTGGAAGTAGGCGAGCAAAAATACCCCGTAGCGCTGGTGCCAGTCGCTGCGATATTGGTGGCCAGCATCCGCCTGCACGCCATCGACACCGTATTGCATACCCGCTACCAAGGCCCGGTGGACTTAGCCTGCGACGCCTCCTACCGCAAGGGCGAGGAGATGGGCTGGTTCCAGCATGGCTCCACCATCATCGTGTTCGCCCCTAAGGGCTTTACCGTGGCCCCAGGCATCGGCGATGGCACGCCGGTGCGTATGGGGCAAGCTTTGCTGCGCCTGCCCTAAGTCACAGGGCGGTGCGGGCAGCGCTAGGAACAGGCAGCGCTTCCAGGGGTGGGCTTGTCCCCTGGGTCTTTGGTTTGGCTGGCTGTACGGGTGGCACAAAGTCGAGCACCTGGTCCCAGTAAATCAGCTCCAAGGTGCCATCCATGTGCTCTACCAACGCGGAGCGACTCTCCACCCAGTCGCCATCGTTGCAATACAAGATGCCGTCAATCATGCGGATCTCTGCGCGGTGGATATGACCGCATACGACGCCGTCATAACCGCGCTTACGCGCTTCGTGAGCGACGGCGTTTTCAAAGTCGGCGACAAAGTTCACCGCTTTTTTGACCTTGTTTTTCAGGTAAGCCGACAGCGACCAATACGGCAACTTCATGCGCCTGCGCACATTATTGAGGTGGCGGTTCAGCCGCAGGGCCATTTCATACAAGTTGTCACCCAAATAGGCCAACCATTTGGCGTACTTCACGACGGCATCGAAGTAGTCGCCATGGATCAGCCAGAGCTTGCGGCCATCGGCCAAGGTGTGGCTGGTTTCATGGCAGACTTCCACGCCACCGAAATGGTGGTCTATAAAGCCACGCGCAAATTCGTCATGGTTGCCGGGGATAAACACCACATGGCATCCCTTGCGCGCTTTGCGCAGCAGCTTTTGCACCACATCGTTGTGGGCTTGCGGCCAATACCATTTGCGCTTGAGTTGCCAGCCATCAATGATGTCCCCGATCAGGTACAGATGGTTGCTGGTGTGGGATTTAAGAAATTCAATCAGTGCCTCTGCCTGACAGCCCGGCGTTCCCAGATGCAAGTCTGAGATGAATACAGCGCGGTAGTGCATCCAGTCCCCATAAAAGTAAGTGATCGAAGGCGCAATGTGCACGCATGCAATCGGCCTGCACCCAAGGAGTATCGACAGGCCTTATGACGAATTGATGAAACATGGTTGTCCACATAGCCAGCCGAAGAACTTACGCCCTTTGGCGTATTTTTGGGAGAATCCATTTAAAATTTAACAAAAATGAAATATCAACACGTTAAATTCGTCCGATTCGTGATTTCTATGTGGGGTAATAAATGTTTTCAAACGATTCCAAGTTACTAGCGCTGGCAGGCCTTGCGGCGACGCTCATCGTCGCGCCTGCAATGGCCCAGAACACCAGTTCGAGCATCAGCGGGCGCGTCACCGGCTCCGATGGCAAGGCCATCGCCGGTGCCAAGGTGGAAGCAACCCACGCAGAGTCCGGCTCGACCAACGCCGTCACCACCGACGACCAGGGCCGCTATGTGCTGCGCGGCTTGCGCGTGGGCGTGCCTTACACGGTCGTGGTGTCTAAAGACGGAAAGACCGAGAAGCGCGATGATGTGTACTTGCTCTTGGCGCAAACCTCCACGGTTGACCTGCGCCTGGCCACGGCACAAGCCAGCCTGGCTGCTGTCACCGTGAGCGGCAAAACCGCCGCCGCTTTTGACAATACCGCCATGGGCTCGGGAAGCCGTTTTAACCGCCAAGAGCTTGACGCGTTCCCTTCCATCAAGCGGAGCTTGCAGGACTATGCCCGCCTAGATGCCCGCTTTGCGCAAACCGATAAAGAGCGCGGCGAAATTTCAGCCGGTGGGCAAAACACCCGTTACAACACGGTTACTGTGGATGGCGTCAAGATCAACGATACCTTTGGCCTAGAGGCGAACGGCTTGCCCACCATCAAGCAACCGATTTCGATCGATGCCATCCAGGCGGTACAGGTCAATTTGTCGAACTATGACGTAACGCAAAAAGACTATACCGGTGCCAATATCAATGCAGTCAGCAAATCCGGCACCAACGAACTCAAGGGCAGTGTTTACTACGTGTACCGCAATGACAAATTGGTGGGCGACCGTTTTAGCCCAACCGCAGGTTTTAGTCGCTACCCCTCGTTCAATGAAGACACCAAAGGCTTTACCCTGGGTGGGCCCATCATCGAAGACAAGCTCTTCTTTTTTACCAGCTATGAGCAGTTCTCTAGCACGCGGGCCCAGCCCGAGTATGGGCAAATTGGCGGCAGTTTCCCGCAGACCGTGACGATTTCCCAGTCGGAAATCGACCAAATTGCCGCTGCTGCAAAACTGAAGGGTTACAACGTCGGCAGTGTTGGCACCACGGCACCGGTGGAAGTGCAAGATTTGCTGGTCAAGCTGGACTGGAACATCAACGCCCAGCACCGCGCCAATATTCGCCTTGCCAGCACCCGCCAAAGTGAAACTCTGACTGGTACCATCAGTTCTACCAATCTGACCTTGGACTCCGCTTGGTACAAGCAAAAGAAAGACTTGGATTCTGTCGTTGCCCAATGGTTTGCCGATTGGACGCCTACTTTTTCGACGGAATTCAAGGCTTCCCAGCGCAATTACGACAGTAATCCGCAAAACAATTCGAATACACCTTCAGTGAGTTTTGCCTTCGTCGGCCTTGCGCCTTCGGATGCGCCGGCTGGTGCCTCGACAGCCACTCGTTATCTCAATACCGGTACCGACTTCAGCCGCCAGTTCAATACGCTCAGCCAAAAAACCCAAGACTTGTACCTGGGCGCTAACTGGACGATCAACGACCATGACCTGAAGTTTGGCGCTGACTACTCGGCTACCAAGACCTTCAACGGCTTTTTCCAGGGAGTCAATGGCTCCTACACTTTTGGCTGCGTGAATAGCAGCAGCACCTTTACCTACACGACGATTGCCGGCGCTGTTACGTGTAACGCAACAACGCCTGAGCCCACCGCTATGGCCGCGATATTGGAAAACTTTGCACGTGGGCGTCCGAGTTCGTATTCGGTGCAGGCGGCAACGCCTGGTACCACGCTGACAGAGGGTGCTGCGAATTTGCGCACCATCAATACGGGCCTGTTCCTGCAAGATACCTGGACCGTCAATGACCAGCTGACACTCATTGCAGGCGCACGTGTCGATGTCACTGGTTTGCCCGACAAACCCAAGGCCAATGCCGCGGCCGGCGCCGCGACGGTGGCTGGCTCCATTGCATCCGGTGCTTCTGCCGGTGTGCGTAACAGCGGCGGATTTGGTATGGACAACACGGTCACGCCAGATGGTCAAACATTGTTTGAACCCCGCTTTGGCTTTAACTATGCCCTAGACGCAGCGGCTAAAGAAAAGTCGCAAATCCGTGGCGGTTTTGGCTTGTTCCAAGGCGCGGCAGCTTCCGTATGGTTGGCAAACCCGTATTCCAATACCGGCTTGGCCACGCGCACCTATGGTTGCGGTACCTCGGTATTTTCTTCATGCGGCACCTTGACAGGTCTATTCAGTGCGGATCCCGCTAACCAGCCAACCAACATTTCGAGCAACCAGCCGGCGGCGAATGTGGACTTCTTGGATCCCAAGCTGACGCAGCCTGCCGTTTGGAAAATGAACCTCGCGTATGAAACCCAGCTTCCATTCGGCGGTCTGGTGGCAAGCGCTGAAGTGATGGCTACGAAAAACAAAGCTGCGGTGTACTACAAGCAATTGAACTTGGGCGCACCAACGGCTAAAGGCCCTGATGGACGCGAACTGTATTACACCCCTAAGGGTCTCGACCCTGCTTGCTGGAACGCCAGTACCGGAAGCTTGAATACCAGCGCGACGGGCTGCAGCGGAGATTGGGGTGCACGTGCCAAGGCATTGAGCAATCCCCTTTTCGCCAACGTGACGCAAGCAACGCAAACCGACTTGGGTGGCGGCAATACGTTCACGCTGTCGCTGACCAAGCCGGCGGACGACGGTTTTGGCTGGCAAGTGGCCTACAGCCGCCAATCTGCCACGGATGCCTCACCCCTGTCTTCTTCGGTAGCCAATTCAAACTTTAATTCGCGCTCCACCTTCAATCCTAATGAGGAGGTGGAAGCCAACTCTGCATACCTGGTTAAAGAGCGTATGACCGGTGCGATTAATTGGTCCAAGGCCTTCTTTGGCAACCGTAAAACGACGGTCGGCTTGTTTTACGAAGGTCGTATTGGCAAGCCTTATAGCTGGGTCTACAAGAACGATATGAACGGTGACGGCGTTGGCGGCAATGACCTGATGTACATCCCCAAAGCACCAGGTTCCGGCGAGGTGATTTTCTACGGCGCGACGCCTGCCGCAAGACAGGCAGCCGAAGACAGTTTCTGGGCTATCGTCGATGCCAATAAGGCACTGAGCGACAGCAAGGGTGGTGTCGTAAGCCGTAACAGTGCCTTCAGCGATACCGTGCATAGCTTTGACCTGCGCTTGAGCCAAGAGTTGGATGGCTTTAGTCCTAAACACAAGTCGACGCTTGTTTTCGACATATTTAATGTCGGCAACCTGATCAACAAAGATTGGGGCCGTACGAACGAGGCTGGGTTTCAGTCTGCCGGTGGCAATCGTCGCGGTTTTGTGAATTTTGCGGGTATTGATCCTTCAACCGGCAAGTACATTTACGCCATGGGAGTCATGGAAGATATGACCCTCAAGCAAGTTGCGCTGGAATCCCAGTGGGCGGTGCAAGCGACTTGGAAGTACGAGTTCTAAGTTCTTCAACAAAGTAGTCGGCGCCTAGCGAACGGTAGGCGCCTGGTAGTAATCAAGAATCCGCAGGGCCGCCTAAGATGCTGCCCTGCGGTTTTGTATTTGGAGGCTTGCAAATATGGTGTTGCGTTTAAGGGTTACGCCAATACGGGTTTACTTTTGGGTGGCTCTGCTGTTGCTGGGCACGCTGGCGCCTAGTGCATTCGCGCTCGAACCATCCAAGCAAGTGAACATTTCCTTGCTGGCGATCAATGACTTCCACGGCAATATTGCGCCGCCGGGCATCGCGGTGTCCGTGCCCGATGCCTCTGACCCGGCGGGTGCGCGGGTCTCTGCTGGCGGCGCAGCTTATTTGTCTACCCTGGTGCGTCAGCAAAAAGCGATCAACCCGGGGAACACCTTGGTAGTGGGCGCTGGGGACTTGCTGGGCGCCACGCCATTGGTGTCGGGCTTGTTCCACGACGAGCCCACGGTCGACGTGCTGAACCAAATTGGCCTGGATCTGAGCAGCGTGGGCAACCATGAATTCGACAAAGGCGCAAATGAGGCCTTGCGATTGCAAAACGGCGGTTGCTACCCACGCAGCGCGGACGGTAGTAGCGGCGTGGTGGGCACAGACACCTGTATGAACCAGGGCCGTTTCGAAGGCGCGCGCTACCAGTACCTGGCGGCCAATGTCATTGTCAAGGCCAGCGGAAAGCCGCTGTTTCCGGCTTACGCTGTCCGCGACATCGATGGCATTCGCATCGGCTTTATTGGCCTGACGCTGCGCGGCACGCCGGCCATGGTGATGCCTTCGGGCATTGCAGGGCTGGAGTTTCGCGACGAAGTGCGCACGATCAATGCCTTGGTACCTGAGTTGAAGGCACAAGGCGTAAGCGTGTTTGTAGTACTCATCCACCAGGGTGGGCAAACTACGGCGCGTACGGTGCAGGACAAGACATGCCCCGGCTTTACCGGTGAGATTTTGGATATTGCCGACCGCTTGGATCCAGCGGTGCAAGTGGTGATCAGTGGCCACACCCACCAGGAATATGTGTGCACCCGGCCCGACGGGCGTTTGATTACCCAGTCCGGCTTTTATGGGCGTTTGTTGACGCGCATCGACCTGACGGTGGAACGCGCCAGCGGAAAGGTAATTGCTAAGGAAGCCAATAACTTGGTGGTGGTGAACGACCAGCCACTCAAAGTGGCGGTGGGCAGCAGCCCGCCATTACCCGCAGGCTATAGCGCGTTGGCAGCGGACCCTCAGATCGCCGCCATCGTACGCCGCTATGGCGACCTCAGCGCCACTATCACGGACCTACCGATAGGCCGCATTGCCGGGCCCTTGGACCGACAAACGACGCCCGGTGGTGAAAGCACGCTTGGGGCATTGATTAGTGATGCTTTTTTAGCGGGTGCCGCGCGCATTGCCGACGGCGCAGTGCCAGCGCAAATTGCGTTCACCAACCCCGGCGGCGTGCGGGCCGACCTGAACAGTACTTTGTCCGTCAGCTACGGACAGTTATTCAGCGTAATGCCCTTTAACAATGCGCTGGTCAGCATGGACCTGACGGGTGCGCAACTCCTGCGCTTGCTCGAGCAGCAATGGCAAGGCCGTGGCCCACGCGGCCTGGTATTGCACGTCTCCGAAGGGTTTAGCTATACCTGGGACGCCGCCCGCCCCCTGGGCCAGCGTGTGCTGCCCGGCTCGGCCACGCTGCAGGGCGAGCCCATCCGCACGGACGCGGTCTACCGCATTGCAACGAATAGCTTTTTGGGTGAGGGCGGCGATGGCTTTACGGTGTTCAAACAAGGCAAAAACGTGCAAACCGGCGAATTGGATTCGGTAGTGCTCAAGCTGTACTTTCGCGCCAAAGGCGCGGTGCAAGTACCGACCTTGGGGCGCATTACCCGGCTGAACTGAGCGCGCGCGGCCTTGCCTTGCCCAGGCCTTATGCTGCGGGCATAAGCACTATTGCCGCAGGGACGCTACATGACCATCCACATCCAGGACACCGCCGTCGAAGTGGCGGGCAGCGGCGAGGAACTCATCCTCATGCTGCACGGTTGGCCTGACACGCTGGCGCTGTGGGACGGCACGGTGGATGCGCTGCAAGCCCACTACCGCTGCGCCCGCCTGACCTTACCTGGCTTTGAAACCGGCCCGCCAGCGGTGTCGCTGGACGCCATGTGCAGTTTGCTGCTGCAAGTGGCCGATCAGCGCAGTCCCGCTAAATCCATCACCTTGCTGCTACACGACTGGGGCTGCGCCTTTGGCTATGAATTTGCCATGCGCCACCCGCAGCGCGTGGCCCGCGTGATCGCCTTGGACGTGGGTGACCATAATTCGCCCGCGCTGCTGCGCGAGTGGGGTTTGCGCGAAAAGCTGGCCGTGGCGGCTTATCAGGTATGGCTAGCACTGGCCTGGAAAATAGGTGGCGCGGTGGGCACGGCCATGACCCGCTTTATGGCGCGCGCACTGCGCGCCCCGGCCCCGGCTGCGCGTATTACCCACCGCATGAACTACCCCTACGCCATGCGCTGGTTTGGCAGCGCAGGCGGCTTTGCGCAAGCCACGCAAGTGCAATTGCCCATGCCGCTGCTCTTTGTGTATGGCGCACGCAAGCCCTTTATGTTTCATTCGCGTGCCTGGTTGGACCAGGTGGCACAAAAGCCGGGCAGCGCCGTGCTGGCTTTGCCTTGCGGACACTGGCTGATGCTAGACCAGGCCGAAGCTTTTCATGCCGCAGCGCTGCGTTGGCTGGCACAGCGCAGTGCACCATGAATCCCGAAGACCTGCAAAAACTCGTCTCCATGCCCATGCCCTATGGCAAGTACAAAGGCCGCGTGCTGGCCGACCTGCCTGGTAATTACCTGGCCTGGTTTGCCCGCGAAGGTTTTCCGAACGGCGAGCTGGGGCGCTTGCTACAACTCATGCTCGAAATCGACCACAACGGTCTGTCCGATTTGCTGCGACCGCTGCGCTAAGCTGGCAAGTGTTGTAACTCGTACCGCGCGCTGTCACCATGTCCGTATTGCATATCCAAACCCCTTTGATTGAGTCACGCGCCTTAAGCGCATGGCTCCAACGCCCGGTGTGGCTGAAGCTGGAAAACACCCAGCCCAGCGGCTCTTTCAAACTGCGCGGTATCGGCCATGCCTGCCAATGGCATGTGCGCCATGGAGCCACTGGCTTGGTGTCATCGTCCGGCGGCAATGCTGGCCTGGCCGTGGCATACGCTGGCCGCAAACTGGGCGTGCCGGTGACTGTCGTGGTGCCGGAAACGGCCAGCGAGCGTGCCAAAGAACTGATACGCATGGAAGAGGCCAGCGTCATCGTGCAGGGCGCAGCCTGGGACCAGGCGCATCGCTACGCGCAAACGCTTGCCAGTGCCAGTAGACCGCTGATCCACCCATTTGACGACCCCTTGCTCTGGGAAGGCCACGCCTCACTGGTAGACGAAGTGGCCCACGCCGGCTTGCACCCCGACCTGTTGGTATGCGCGGTAGGCGGTGGCGGGCTACTGCAAGGCATGTTCACGGGGCTGGACCGCAATGCTTGGCACGCTACCGCTGTGTTGGCGGTTGAAACCGAAGGCGCTGCGTCCTTTGGCGCGGCATTGCAGGCGGGCCATCCAGTCACCTTGCCCGCCATGAAAACCATCGCCAACTCATTAGCCTCTGCCCGGGTGTGCGACGCCGTGGTGCGCAGTGCGCTGAGCCACACCGTACGCAGCGCATTGGTCAGCGACGCCCAAGCCCTTGGCGCCTGCCAGCGCTTCGCCCACGACCACCGCATCTTGGTCGAGCCGGCTTGCGGCGCGGCGCTTGCAGCACTGTATGAAACACCGGAGGCGGTGGGGAATGCGCGGACGGTATTGGTGGTGGTTTGTGGCGGAGTGGGCATAGGGCAATACGCGGCTCAGCACCCCGTGGCACCTTGAATTGCCGTAGTATCACCCCCGAAAATATCGCTATTTCGCAGATCCGTTTTACACAAAAGCAACCATGTCTCTCACCAACTTTGGGCCTCTTAGGCGCGCCTGTTTACTTTTGGCTTTGATACCGTTGCATGCCGTTGCCGTGCAGGATGGAACGGATCCGGTGGTACAGCAAATAGTGGCCGATATTTCTAGCGCCCGCATCGAGCAACGAATTCGCAAACTCGTATCGTTTGAAACCCGACACACCTTGTCACAAACCGATTCGGATACGAGGGGCATAGGCGCAGCACGGCGCTGGATTGAGGCCGAACTCCGCGCTTGCGCGCAGGCCTCTGGTGGGCGCCTACAGGTCAGCACGCAAGAATGGCTAGAGCCGACTAGCCGGCGTGTATCGCGCCCAACCAAGCTGGTCAATGTGCTGGCCACGCTGCCAGGAAATTCTCCTTCCTCCCGGGAACGTCTGCTGATGGTGAGCGGACATTACGACAGCATCAATTCCGATATCAACGACAGCTTGGGCCTTGCGCCCGGTGCCAACGATGATGCATCGGGTACCGCGGTCTCCATGGAGCTGGCCTGCGTAATGGCCAAGCACCAATTTGACGCCACCTTGATTTTTATGGCGGTGCCTGGCGAGGAGCAAGGGCTGCTCGGCGCCGCACACTTCGCCCGCGAAGCGCGAAAGCAAGGACTTCAGATCGAAGCCATGATCACCAATGACATTGTGGGCAGCGCTACGGGCGACGCCGGACAGCGCGACGCCAAGCGATTGCGCCTCTTCGCCGACGGCTTTGATCCCCTGTTACGTATGCTGGTTCAGGGTCAGACAGGCCAAGCGCCTGACCCTGCCGAGCAAGCAAGCACCCAAGGTTTTCGCAGCCAGTTACAGAGCATCGCGATGGCCGGGGGCGGCGCGGACTTGCCCACCCACCAACTCGGTCGCCACCTCAAGGCCGCTGCAGAACGCTATTTGCCAGGGTTCACCGTCCAGTTGATCCAGCGGCGCGATCGCTACCTACGCGGAGGCGATCACATTCCGTTCCTGGAACAGGGCTACGCGGCCGTACGATTTACCGAACCCTTTGAAAATTTCCGCCATCAGCACCAAAACGTACGCACTGAAGGCACTGCGGTGTTTGGTGACCTGCCCGATTTCGTCGAGTTTGATTACGTCGCCGACGTTGCCCGCGTCAATGCGATTGGACTAGCCACCCTGGCATTAGCGCCACCGCCACCTGCCAACGTGCGCATGGATACCAGCCAATTAACCAACGATAGCACCTTGCGCTGGGACTTAAGCAATGACCCCGCCGTCGTCGGGTACCGACTGGTCTGGCGGGAATCAGATGCCACATCGTGGCAGTTCAGCCGTGATTTTGGACGCGTAAGCCAGGCGACCGTGCCCATCTCTAAGGACAACGTGCTTTTTGGCGTTCAGTCCCTGTCCGCGCGCGGGCACGCCAGCCTTGCCGTTTATCCATTGCCGCAGAGCCGCTGATGTGGTGCGCCGTCTCCATGGCTAAGGGCGACCGTCTTGGTTAGGCGCAATGGCCTATTGCCCTTAGACCACCACCTCCAACAATCGATCCAAGCCACCACTGTTAATCGCCACCATGGCTTTTTCGCGCACCGCCGGTTTGGCGTGGTAGGCCACCGACAGGCCGGCTGCGGACATCATGGGCAGGTCGTTGGCGCCGTCGCCCATGGCGATGGCTTGGGCAGGCGCGATGCCCATGGTGGCACAGGTGTGCAGCAACATGCGACGCTTTTCTTCGCCGTCGCAAATGTCGCCCCAGGCTTGTTCGACCAAACGACCGGTCAGCAGACCGTCTTGCACTCCCAGCACATTGGACCGGGTCCAGTCGATCCCCAGCATGGCTTGTACCGCATCGGTAAAAAACGTAAAGCCACCCGATACCAGCAAGGTTTTGAGGCCCGCCGCTTTGCAGTCGCGTACCAGTTCGGCAGCGCCGGGGTTCAGCCGCAGGCGCTGGTCTAGCACTTGTTGCATGTGCGTCACACCGACGCCGCGCAGTAGGGCCACACGCTGGCGCAGGCTGGCTTTGTAGTCTGCAATTTCTCCGCGCATGGCCGCCTCGGTAATCGCCGCAACTTCGGCTTTGCGCCCAGCGGCATCGGCGATTTCGTCGATGCACTCAATGTTGATCAGGGTGGAGTCCATGTCAAAGGCGATCAACTTGAAGTTGGCCAGGCGCAGGGGCGTTGTGATGCCTTGGAGGACCAGGCCGGGGGCGGTGGGGCGTGACATATTTTGTGTAGTTGGGGCGCCATGTAAGTGACGCGCAGGGCAGTAAAGTGGGTGCGGCTTTACGTTAGGCGCGCTGGCGGCGTGTCAAACCAGTTTTCGAGGCGCAGACCCGGCACCCGTGCGAACTCTCGGGTGTTGCGGGTGACCAAAATCAAGTCATTGGCCATCGCAATGCCTGCAATCAATTGGTCCACCTTGCCGATGGGAAGGCCGGCGACTTCAAGCGTATGCCTCACCCACGCTGCCGCCTTGGCGCTTTTGTAGTCCATCGGCAAAACCTGATGGGCAGCGCGTGCTGCGTCCATTCCGTTCTTTTGGGCTGCCGGCTTCGTGGAACGCAGCAAGCCGTATTCAAGTTCGAACAGCACCACCGAGGCCAGCGCAATCTCGTGGGCAGGCACTTGTTGCAAATGGGCGGCCACATGGCCCTGCTGCTTAAAAAAATATATCAGCGTGTTGGTGTCCAACAGGTACATCACCATTCCTCGCGCGGCAGATCGGGTACCTCGTTGGCGCGCAATTCCTCCGCTGTCGGAAAGTCCCGCCATATTTCTGCATCTTCAGCCATGTATTCAAAGTAGCCCAGTGGGTAGCCATTGCCGTCAACGGCAAGCGTCTGGCCTTTAATTAGCTGGGACACCCAGGCACTGAGTGAGAGCTGCGCCGCAGCGGCACAGGCTTTGGCGCGCTTGATGGCGTCCTCATCCATATAAATCGTGACTTGGGACATAGTGGCCTCCAGATCGATAAATTATTGGGTATAAGTGCAGTCCAATTATATGGAGTATCGGACTCGGATCAGGCCGAAACCGTGGGCGTGACCCCCGCCGCCACTGGCTGCCCCAGGCTGCGCAGCACATCGCGCACCATTTGCGCCCGGGCTTTAGGTTCGGGCAAGACGCGCTCTATGCGTAGCTTGTCGTTGCCCGCCAGTTTGATGTGTTTGTTTTTTTGGATCAGTTCGATGATGCGCATCGGCTCGATGGGCGCGTCTTTCTTAAAGCTGATACTGATCAGGCCCGGCGCCGCGTCCACTTTGGCCACGCCATAGGGTTTGGCCAGCACGCGCAGGCGGTGTACGTCGATCAGCGTTTGGCCTTGGGGCGGTAGCTTGCCAAAGCGGTCCACGATCTCTTCGGTCAGGCGGTCGATCTGGTCGCCGTGGTGGGCAGTAGCCAGCTTTTTGTAAAAGCTCAGGCGCAAATGCACGTCGCCGCAATAGTCATCGGGCAAGAGCGCGGGCGAGTGCAGATTGATCTCGGTGGCTGCATTGAGCGGGTTCAGCAAGTCCGGCTCGATGCCCGCCTTCAAGCAACGCACCGCTTCGGCCAGCATTTCGTTGTAGAGCTGAAAACCCACTTCCAACATATTGCCACTCTGGTTTTCTCCCAGCACTTCACCGGCACCGCGAATCTCCAGGTCGTGCATAGCCAGGTAAAAGCCGCTACCCAATTCTTCCATTTGCTGTATGGCGTCCAAGCGCTGACTGGCTTGTTTGGTCAGGCCCTCCAGGTCGGGCACCATCAGGTAGGCATAGGCCTGGTGGTGGCTGCGCCCCACGCGCCCGCGCAACTGGTGCAACTGCGCCAGTCCAAATTTATCGGCTCGGCTTATGACGATGGTATTGGCCGTGGGCACGTCGATACCTGTTTCTATGATGGTGGAGCACAGCAGCAAGTTATAGCGCTGCGCCACAAAGTCGCGCATCACCGCTTCGAGTTGGCGCTCAGGCATTTGGCCGTGGGCTACCGCAATGCGCGCTTCGGGCAGCAGTTCTTCGAGCTTGGCGCGGCGGTTTTCTATGGTCTCTACCTCGTTGTGCAAAAAGTAAATTTGCCCGCCGCGTTTGAGCTCGCGCAGAACGGCCTCGCGGATCACGCCGTTGCCTTCGCTGCGTACAAACGTTTTAATGGCCAAGCGGCGCTGGGGCGCCGTGGCGATGACGGATAAGTCGCGCAAACCTTCCAGCGCCATACCCATGGTGCGGGGGATGGGCGTGGCCGTCAGCGTCAGCACATCGACCTCTGCGCGCATGGCTTTCATGGCCTCTTTGTGGCGTACGCCAAAACGGTGCTCCTCGTCGATGATGAGCAGCCCTAGGTCTTTGAAGTGCGTATCCGCGCTGAGCAATTTATGCGTGCCCACTACGATATCAATCGTGCCGTCGGCCACGCCTTTGAGGGCTGCGTTCACCTCCTTGCCTGAGCGAAAGCGGCTGATCTCGGCTACCTTCACCGGCCATTTGCTAAAGCGGTCTACCAGAGTTTGGTAATGCTGTTCGGCCAGCAAAGTCGTGGGCGCTAACACGGCTACTTGCTTGCCGCCGGTAATCGCAATAAAGGCGGCCCGCAAGGCCACTTCGGTTTTGCCAAAGCCCACATCACCGCACACCAGTCGGTCCATTGGACGCGGACTGATCATGTCTTGGATTACCGCATGGATAGCAGCGCGCTGGTCGGCGGTTTCTTCAAAGCCAAAGTCATTGGCAAAGGTTTCGTAGTCTTGCGCCGAGTAGCGAAAAGCATGGCCTTCGCGCAGCGCGCGGCGCGCGTAGATGTTGAGCAGTTCTGCTGCTGCGTCGCGCACTTGTTCGGCGGCTTTGCGTTTGGCTTTTTCCCACTGTCCGCTGCCCAGGCGGTGTAGCGGCGCTTCTTCCGCACTCACACCGGTATAGCGGCTGATCAGTTGCAACTGGCTGACCGGCACATACAGCGTGGCTTTGTCAGCGTATTCGAGTTGCAAAAATTCTTGCTTGGCCGGCTCGCCGTGTGCATCCACCTGGCCTAAGTCCATATTGACCAAACCCAGATAGCGCCCGATGCCATGCGAGGCATGGACCACCGGGTCGCCCACTTTGAGTTCGCTCAGATCTTTGATCAGCGCTTCCACATCGCTGACTTGCTCTTGCTTTTTGCGTCGGCGCGTGCTCGGGCCGGTGGCAAAGAGTTCGGTCTCAGTGACTAAATCGATGCCGCGTTCCAGCCAGCGAAAACCGGTGTTCAGTTGTGAGGTGGCGATGCCTAGTGCTTCGTCGCTGGCAAGGAATTCTTCCAGCGTATCAAAGGCCGGCGGGTTTAAATGGCTGGCGTGCAAAAAGTCCAGCAAGCTGCTTTGCCGGCCCGTGCTTTCGGCCAGCACCAGTACGCGTTGGCCCTGACTTTTGGCTTGCTCGATATGGGCTTTGAGTGCCAGCAGCGGATCATCCGCGCCGCGCTGGGCTGCGACCATGGGCATAGGCGCTAATTCGGCAAAGGCGGTCGCGTCCTGCGCATCGGTAGCGGCCGGGCGCAATGCCAGTTGCGCATAGCGGTTGGACTGCGCATAAAACTGTTCGCTCGACAAAAATAAGGCTTCCGGCGGTAGCGCCGGGCGCTCCGGGTCGGTTTGCACAATGCGGTAGCGGTCTTTGGTGTCCTGCCAAAAGCGTGCGAACGAAGCTTCCAGGTCGCCGTGCAGTACTACGGTAGCCGCTTCGCCTAGGTAGTCAAAGACCGTAGCGGTGTCCTCAAAAAACAGTGGAAGGTAGTACTCGATGCCGGCCGTAGCCACTCCGGCGCCCATGTCTTTGTAGATGCGGCTTTTGGTGGGGTCGCCTTCTAGCAGTTCACGCCAGCGGCTGCGGAACTTGGCGCGCGCCGGTTCGTCCATGGGAAATTCGCGCCCCGGCAGCAAGCGCACCTCGGGCACCGGGTACAGGCTGCGCTGGCTGTCGGGATCGAAGGTGCGGATGCTGTCGATTTCGTTGTCAAACAAATCGACCCGAAACGGCACTTGCGAGCCCATGGGAAACAAATCGATCAAGCCGCCGCGCACCGCGTATTCACCGGGGCTGACCACTTGCGTGACGTGGCTGTAGCCCGCCAGCGTAAGTTGCGCTTTGAGCTTGGCTTCGTCTAGCTTTTGCTTGGCCTTGAACTCAAAGGTATAGGCTGCCAAAAATCGCGGCGGCGCCAGGCGGTAGAGCGCGGTGGTGGCTGGCACCAACACCACGTCGACCCCCTGGGCTTTGTCGCGCTGGCTGATGCGCCACAGCGTCGCCAGGCGCTCGCTGATCAGGTCCTGGTGCGGGGAAAAACTGTCGTAGGGCAGGGTTTCCCAGTCCGGGAACAGGGCGCAGCGCAGGTCGGGCGCAAAAAAGCTGATTTCCTCCAGCAGGCGTTGCGCATCCGTCGCGTCAGAGCTAACGATGGCGGTGATGCGCCCGGCGGCTTTTTCGCGCTCGGCCAGTTGTGCCAGCAACAGCGCGTCGGCAGAGCCTGGTGGGCGCGGCAGGGTGAATCGTTTTCCGGTGGTGAGGGAGGGCAGGTGCATGAAGGGGCAGAAAATACGAAAACCCCCGTGCGCCCAGGTGGGGGGGTGTACGGGGGTGAAAAGAACGAAAGACTCTGATTTTAGAATGGCCCGCAAACATGACCGCTATTCCCTCCGCGCTCCAGTGCGATTTCTCTCCCTCGGACCTTGCGGCCCCACCGCGTTGTTTTGTGCTGGTGCCCTGCGCCGGATCGGGTAGCCGGGCTGCAAGCGCGCAGCCCAAGCAGTACCAGCCGGTGGCCGGCCAGCCTATGGTGCTGCACACCGTGGCCGCTTTAGCGGCAGTGCGGCGCGTGGTCGGTGGCTTGGTGGTCTTGTCCCCTGCCGATGACTTTGCCTGGCCGCAAAGCGCGGCCTGGCCCCGTCGCTTTGAGCGTGTGCCCTGCGGTGGCAACACGCGGGCACAAAGTGTGTTTCAGGGCTTGCAAGCGCTTCAGGCGCGCGGCGTGCGCCCTTCTGACTGGGTACTGGTACATGACGCGGCGCGTTGCCTCGTCACTTCGGCGCTGGTGGACAGCCTGATAGACGCCTGCCTGCCAGATGTATGCGGCGGCCTGTTGGCGCTGCCGCTGCCCGATACCTTAAAAAGCGAAAGCGGCCGGCGGGTGCAGGCCACTGTACCGCGCGAGGACAAATGGCTGGCCCAAACGCCCCAAATGTTCCGCATGGGCGATTTGCATGCCGCCTTGGCCGCCACCGCCGCCAATGGCTTTGCTGGCGTCACCGACGAAGCCAGTGCCATGGAAATGATGGGCCATCACCCCTTGCTGGTAGCGGGCAGCGCCCACAATTTCAAAGTCACCTACCCGCAGGACTTTGCGCTGGCAGAGGCGGTTCTGGCGACACGGGCGAATACTGGCAGCTAGCCACGAGAAAGAAACACCATGCACAAAATCCGAATCGGTGAAGGCTGGGACATCCACGCTTTGGTAGCGGGCCGCGCGCTCATGTTGGGCGGCGTCCAGGTGCCCTATAGCAAAGGCCTGCTGGGCCACTCGGATGCCGATGCTTTGTTGCACGCGATCACCGATGCACTGCTGGGCGCTGCGGGCATGGGTGACATCGGTACGCATTTTCCGGATACCGATGCAGCGTTCAAAGGTGCAGACTCTGCGCTGCTGCTGAAAGAGGCCGCGCGCCTTGTACGTGCGCAGGGCTACACCATCGGCAATGTAGACAGCACCATCATCGCGCAGGCGCCCAAGCTTGCGCCGCACATCAGCGCGATGCGCGCGCGGATTGCAGAAATTTTGGGCATCGCACCAGACGGTGTAAACGTGAAAGCCAAGACTGCCGAAAAAATGGGGCCAGTGGGGGAGGGTATGGCGATCGAGGCGCGGGCCGTAGTGCTCTTGCAAGGGGTGTAAGCGACGTGTCTCTGGGCTGCTATGCGCACGGCCGCGTGCCTGAGAATGCCCATTCTTCTTCACGCCTTACTTTGCGCCCCTAGGGTTTCCGTGTGGCGCGTCAAGCGATTTTTTCTGGATGATGAACGTGGGACAAACAATGCAGCGTTTTTTCTATAGCGGCGCCATGCTGCTTGCGGCACTCTTGATTAACGCCTGCGGGGGTGCTTCGAGCAGCGGTGAGGTAGCAGTGGTGACAGTAACTGTCCCGGGAGCGCCAAGTGCGGTGAGCGCCAGCGCAGGCAATAGCGCGGCCACCGTGAGCTTTAGTGCGCCATCCTCCAACGGTGGCGGCGCTATCAGCAGTTACACCGCGTCTTGCGTGAGCGGTACATCGGCGGCGATAAGCGTCTCGGGAAGCGCCAGCCCCTTAACGGTTTCCGGTTTGACCAATGGCCTGAGCTACAGCTGTAGTGTGACAGCCACCAATAGCGCAGGTAGCAGCGCCGCGTCGGCGCTTGCGACCGTAACGCCCGCGGCGCCGGCCAGCAATGTGACTTATTCCACGCCTGCGCCTTTTGTGAATGTGGTTCAGGACGCTTACGCACCAGGAACACCCACGATCGCTAGCAGCTTGGTCAGTAGGGGGCGCTACCTCTTGTCCGATACCTCTACCGGCGGGAGCGATGCCAATTTCCTGACCATCGTGGACCCTTACAGCGCCACCGCAGGCTACGGCGCAAGTGCAGAAAAAATCACTTCAGCCAATGCGAGCTACAAAAATTATTTATCCAAGCTGGTGCAGCTGGTCGCGCAGAGTGATGGCTTTTACCGTCTGGACTCGCATCTGCATCCGAATAATTCCATAGATGCCCGGGCGGCAGAGTCTTATCAGCTAAAGTTTCGCAACAACTTCGGCAATGTGTCAACCAAGTACGGCTATGTTACTTTTAGCTATGACATCGCCACCAAAAAATTGCAGGCCAAAAATAGGTACCTCTATGGACTGAACGTCACCAGCACCACCGGCACGGCCAGCTACACCTTGGATACTGGGTTTGCAGCGAATGACTATTACGTGAAGCTAAGTGGCACTACTTTTATTTTGGTAGCTGGTGCCGCCAATGCGACGCCCCTGTATTTTTTCAATTCTCCGCTGGACCTGGGTATTCCAAGCTTTATGAATCCTAAACCCGAGGGATTTGTAGATAATCCGGCCGCACCGTTCAAGATCAACGACCGAGCGGCTAGCTTGTTAAGCACTATCACCAGCAGCCTGAATTCGACCTATCAAAACCAAGTCATTGCTCCGGGCACCGATAGCACGACGAAGGCCAATGCTGCTGCCATGTTATCGAGCATCAAAACTGCAGTGGAGGCTAGCGGTGAAACTTTGCGTTATTCGACGGCCTTGTATGCTGCTTTTAGAGATGGGGCGCTGCGCACGAAGCTGGTCAGCGATGGTATTGCGGACGGCACACCAGGGCAAAACATGGTGCCTTATGTGTATTTCACCAACGAAAAAGATACCTTGGGCAAATACCATCCTTTCATGGTCGTGGTCAGTTACGGCAACCAGTCCTCGCCCAATGGATTGAAGGATATTCCCAGACCGCCAGGCGATGGACTCACGACCAAGTATGAAACCCAAGCGGTGACGCGTTTTTCCAATCTGGAGGCGTATATCACCGCCATACCCATGAAAAATTATGGTCAAGTCAGCGTGCTCACGGACAACACACTGACGCGCAGCCTCTGGAGTGACGTGAATGGCACGGTGAACGGGCGCAGTGTTTCCAAAGACGTATACAGCTATGCAGATACGGCGGATAACGGATTGCTGATCGACGGTTCGGTCATGTTTCCGATGTTCAACAATACGCTGATGCCATCGCACCTTCTGGGCGAGTTGTCGGCGAGCGGCTGCCATGTTGGACGTGGCGGCGGTGGACCCCATTGTCATGCAGACGGCTACCAATCGGGCTACGCATTGGCTTTGTATAACGATAGTGATTACCTCAACATGACACATCCCCCGCTTATCGGATTCGGCTATGACGGCATCGCCCTGTTCGGCATTTACCGCAACACGGACACTGCCATGTTGGGCAAAGGCACCGCACTGGATAGCTTCGGAGCCCATGACCATGACGGCATCGGCTACCACTACCACGCGCACACAGTGCCAAATTACCAACCGGAAGCCAGTGCGGATACAACCTATAAATCCACGCTCCATGTACTCATGAAAGGCGCTTACATTGGCAAGACCGCATCCATTCCATTTTTTAGGCAAAACGCTAGTTTCAATAACAACAAATACCTAGGTGGGACCGTTGCGCCCTAATAGGTCGGGTGGGCATACGCGGCGACGCCTGGTGTTGGCCGCTGGCGCAGGCCTAGGTCTGGCAGCCTTCGGCGCTTTGGTTTCGGCGCAGAGCGTGGCGCACCCCAACACATTGGCCATCGTCCCTGAGGACGGAAACAATCTGGCATTTCAATTCAGTCTGAATGTGCCGCAAGTGCTGCACCAGTTGCTGTCTCCCAGCACGCCCTTCCCCGCATTTTTGCAAAACTACGCGCACATGCCACCTGCTGCTTGGGCTGTGGACCTGCAAAAAGCCAAAGCCAAGCTGGCGTCGGGCGGGGTGTTGACTTTGCCGGGTGGTCGTCCCATCCGTTTGCAATCTTGGCAATGGCCGGATCCCGATGCGATGGCGCAAAGCCTCAAGGCGCAGGAGCTAATCCTCCAGATGGCGGAGCCGTCACGGCCGCATCTGGACCCGGTACGGGTGCTAGCGCGCTTGCAGACGCCTGGGCCCATCCATCAAGCGCAGTTGCAACTGCCTTCGGCCCTGTATCCGATAGAGGTCACCATCAAAACCGACACTTTCTGGCTCACCTCGCAGATACCCTTGGCCAGGGTCACGTTCCCCTAGCTGGGCGCTAGAAAGGCCTATTGCGCCGCCCAGCCTCCGTCCATATTCCAGGCTACGCCGCGCACATTGTCGGCGGCGGTAGAGCATAAAAACACGGCCAACGCGCCCAGTTCTTCGGGGGTAGTGAATTGCAATGAAGGCTCTTTTTCAGCCAGTAACTGGCGTTTCGCTTCTTCATTACTGATGCCTAACGCAGCGGCTTTGGCATCCACTTGTTTTTGCACCAAGGGCGTGAGCACCCAACCGGGGCAAATTGCATTGCAGGTGACGCCGCTGGTGGCGTTTTCCAGCGCAGTGACTTTGGTCAGGCCGACCAAGCCGTGCTTGGCCGCTACATAGGCCGACTTTTCAGCGGAGGCGACCAGTCCGTGCACCGAGGCGATATTCAGGATACGGCCCCAGTTACGCGCCTGCATGCCTGGCAGCGCAAAGCGGCTGGCGTGAAAAGCGCTGCTCAGGTTGATTGCGATGACCGCATCCCAGCGCTCGGGTGGGAAATTTTCCACGCGGGCCACATGCTGGATCCCCGCGTTGTTCACCAATACATCGACGCTGCCAAACGTGGTCTCGGCGTGGCGCACCATGGCTTCGATCTCATGCGGCTTGGACATATCCGCGCCGTGGTAGCTCACTTGCACGCCTAGGGCCTTCACCTGAGCCACAGCGGCGTCCACTTCGCCAAAGCCGTTCATCACGAGGTTGGCGCCTTGGGCCGCCAGGGCCTTGGCCAGGCCCAGGCCGATGCCGCTGGTGGATCCGGTGACTAGGGCGGTTTTGCCTTTAAGCATAAGCATTTCTCCAATTCAATTGCTGGGTACGATTAGGATGTAGCCATTATCGAGGGCCTGCGCTACGCGCCCCTTACGGCCACCCACCAAGCCTTGCGCTATTTGACTTATGCAACCTGAACTGCTCTACCTCGATTGCACCGCCCCGGTGCCCCACCGCATGGCCTATTGGCAATGGGGCGACCCGCAAGCCAGCCACACCATCGTCTGCGTGCACGGCCTTTCGCGCCAGGGGCGGGACTTTGATGTGTTGGCACAGGCTTTGGTCGAACGCTCCACAAGCCCGCTGCGCATCGTCTGCCCCGACGTGGTGGGCCGTGGCAAAAGCGATTATTTGGCTGATCCGCAAGGCTACCAATTGCCCACCTATGTGGCCGATATGTTGCAATTGGTGGCCCAGCTCAAGCCTAGCACGCTGGATTGGGTCGGCACCAGCATGGGCGGCTTGATCGGCATGCTGCTCTGCGCCTATGCGCCCTCGGTAGGCGCGTCGGTGCGCCGATTGGTGCTGAACGATGTAGGCCCGGTGATTCAGTGGCAGGCGCTGCAACGCATCGGCCAGTACCTGGGCAAAAGCGGGCAGTTCGCCACCGTGCAAGAAGCGGCTGATGCCATGTGGGCTATTAGCAGCAGCTTTGGCTCGCATACCCCTGCGCAATGGCTGGCGCTGTCGCAGTCCATGCTCAAGCCCGTGCCCGCCCCGCAAGGTGGCACGGCTTTTGTGCTGCATTACGACCCGGCCATTGCGCTGCCCTTTGGCAGCACCACCGAGCAGCAAGGCAAAGAAGGCGAATCGCTGTTGTGGCAAGCCTACGATGCCATCAGCGCGCAGACCTTGTTGCTGCGTGGTGCGCAGTCCGATTTGTTGTCGGCAGCTACCGCGCAGCAAATGACGCAACGCGGCCCAAAGGCACAGTTAGTGGAGTTTGCAGGCGTGGGTCACGCGCCTACTTTGATCGCGTCCGATCAGGTGGACACTGTCGCCAACTTTGTGCTGGCTGCTTGAGGGAACGCCCACCTTTCTTCCCATGAACGCCGCTATCGATTCCTTGCCTGTGCAGGCGGACGCGCTAGCGCGGGCCCGTGCGTTTGCCGAGCCCTTGCTCGCCAGCGCGCACTTGGATACTGCCGAAAACATGCTCGACCACGCGGACGCGGTCGCGGCGATATTGCGCGGTATCGGCGGCTCAGAGGCCATGCAAGCGGCCAGCTACCTGGTCTATGCCAGCGAGCACCTGAATAAACCGCACGAAGTCATTAGCAAAGCCTTTGGCGAAAACTTTGCGGACCTGGCGCAAGAGACCACCAAGCTAGTGCGCTTACAGCGCATGGCGCGCATGGCGCAAAACGCCGCCAGCCGCGCTGGCCAAGCCGCACCCATGGCCCAAACCGCTGCCGCGCAAACCGAAAGCGTGCGCAAAATGCTGCTGGCTTTCTCGCGCGATTTGCGCGTCGTCATGCTGCGTCTGGCTTCGCGCTTGCAAACCCTGCGCCATTTCGCGGCCAGTAAATTGCCAGTTCCGCCGGGGCTGGCTGCCGAATCCCTGCAAGTGTTTGCTCCCCTGGCCAATCGCCTGGGTATTTGGGACATCAAGTGGGAAATCGAAGACCTGGCCTTTCGGTTTTTAGAGCCCGACATCTACCGCGAAGTGGCCGGCTGGCTGGATCAAAAACGCATTGCCCGTGAAGTGGCGGTGGAGCAGGTGCGCCAAAACCTGGCCGATGAATTGCAAGCCCAGGGTCTGCAAGCGCAAGTGCAAGGTCGGCCTAAACACATTTACAGCATTGTCAAAAAAATGCGCGGCAAGTCCTTGGACTTTGCGCAGGTGTACGACATTCGCGCGCTGCGCGTCATCGTGCCCTCGGTGCCCGATTGTTATGCCGCGCTCAGCTGGGTGCACAGCCGCTTTACGCCCGTCACCGAAGAGTTTGACGACTACATCGCCCGTCCTAAAGCCAATGGCTATCAATCGCTGCATACCGTGGTGCGCGATGGGGCGGGGCAGGCTATCGAAGTGCAAATCCGTACCACCGCCATGCACCAGCATTCTGAGCATGGCGTGGCCGCGCACTGGGTATACAAAGAAGCCGGTGCTAAGGGGTACAGTGGCGTATCTGCCAGCGGCTCCTATGAAGCCAAGATCGCGGTACTGCGCCAACTGCTGGCCTGGGAGCGCGAGTTGTCCGGCGCAGTGGCACAGTCCGCTGGCGCACCGGGCGCAGGCGATGCGGCGCTGCTGGAGGATCGCATTTATGTGCTCACGCCGGACGCGGCCATTGTGGAACTAGCGCAGGGCGCCACGCCGATTGACTTCGCCTACAGCGTACACACCAACCTGGGCCACCGCTGCCGCGGCGCGCGGGTCGATGGCGTGCTGGTGCCACTGAACACGCCACTCAAAAACGGCCAGACCGTGGAGGTGACGACGGTCAAAGAAGGCGGTCCCTCGCGCGACTGGCTGAACCTGGAGCTGGGCTTTTTGGTCAGCCACCGGGCACGCGCCAAAGTGCGGGCCTATTTCAACGCTTTGGCTCTAGACCAGACCGTAGCCAAGGGCCGCGAGGCGGTCGAAAAAATTTTGCAGCGCGAAGGCAAAACCGCGCGCAAGCTGGACGACTTGGCGAGCCAACTGGGCTTTCAGAGCGCCGACGATTTGTTTGAAGTGGTGGGCAAAGACGAGTTTTCGCTGCGCAATATCGAAATCTTGCTGCGCCCGCCCGAGCCCGCGCCCGATGCGGACGAGGTCGTCCACCTGAAAAAACCACGCGCCGCGCCTACGGGCAAAGGCGGCGTGCTGGTGGTGGGTGTGGACTCGCTGATGACGCAACTGGCCAAATGCTGCAAGCCCGCGCCACCCGATGTGATCAGCGGCTTTGTTACGCGCGGCAAAGGCGTCAGCGTGCACCGCGCCGATTGCTCCAATCTGCGCAACATGGTCCAACGCAGCGGCGACCGCGTCATCGAAGTGCAATGGGGCCCGTCCACCGGGGCGGCCACCGGCGGCAGCGTGTATCCGGTGGACGTGTCCGTAGAAGCCGTGGACCGCCAAGGCCTGCTGCGCGACATCTCCGAAGTCTTTGCCAAGGAAAAAATGAACGTCATCGGCGTGCAAACCCAAAGCGTCAAAGGCGTCGCCTGGATGACCTTCACCATCGAAGTCGCTGACTCTGGGCGCTTGGGCAAGGTACTGGGGACGATTGGCGGCTTGACGGGGGTAAGGGCGGCAAGGCGGAGATAGTCACATCGCTAACTTTTCGGGTGGACCCGTCGCGCAAAGGGTTGTTTATTTGCGGCTATTTTCTTAGCGAGGCGGAGTTGGGTTGGTGGTTGAAGTTGCCTCTTGAGCAGTGACGAAGTGGACGTTCACTGCGTCCCAAAAATCCTATCCCCCGCATCCCCCAAGCCCGGCAGGATGTAGCCGTGTTCATTGAGTTCGCGGTCGACGGCGGCGGTGTAAATTTCTACATCGGGGTGCGCTTCGTGCAAGGTGTTGATGCCCACCGGGGCGGTGAGCAGGCACATGAATTTGATGGACTTGGGCTTGCATTGTTTGATGCGTGTAATCGCCGCTACGGCCGAATTGCCGGTGGCCAGCATCGGGTCCACCACCACCACGTCGCGGGACTCCATGTCTTTGGGCATCTTGAAGTAATACTCCACCGCTTGCAGGGTTTCGTGGTCGCGGTACAGGCCAATATGGCCCACGCGCGCGCCGGGCACGACGTTCAGCATGCCGTCCAAAATGCCGTTGCCCGCGCGCAGAATGGAGACAAACACCAGCTTTTTGCCGTCGATCATCTTGGCTTGCATCACTTCCAGCGGCGTTTCTATTTGCACATCCTGGGTCGCCATATCACGCGTCACCTCATAGGCCATCAGGCTGCTCAGTTCATTGAGCAGGCTGCGAAAGCTGTTGGTACTGGCCTCTTTTTTGCGCATCAGCGTGAGCTTGTGCTGCACCAGCGGGTGGTCGATCAGGTGGACATGGGGCAGGGCGGCGGGGGAGATGGCAACATTAGTCATGGCTGGGCGGTCAAAATGGTGAAGGGGCGCGCCCCGGATGGGCAAACTCTAACCCATAGTCCCGCACCCGGTGCCGGGAGGCCGCCATCGGCTTAAGGGCTGGCCTTGGGTTTCCAGTCGCGAAACACGTCAATGTCTACCCCGTCCGGGTAATTGAGCAGGCCCGGTTTAAAGCCTTTTTCGCCTTTGCGCCCGTACTGCCAGATGATTTTTTTCGTTGCGCGGTCGATGACGATCACGCGGTCGTTCAGGTCATCCACCACCAAAATATCGCCCGTCAGCGGCAGCTCGCGGGCGATGGAGCAATGGTCCAGACTGGCTTCGCCGCTGGAGACAAAGTATTCCCACACGATTTTTCCGTTGGCCGGGTCAAAAATCACGACCCGCCCGGGTTTAGAAAAATCGGCCACGATGATGTGCTGTCCATTGGGCGTGGGAAAGGCGTCTGAGGGGTAACGGATATGGGGCGCCTGCACGCTCCAGACCACCTGCCCGCCGCGCGTCATCCGGGTGATGCGTGCCCCGGTAATCTCCGACACCAGAATGTCGCCATTGTCCAGGGGCGTAGCCCCATTGGGGTAGGCCAGTTCCTTGGGCGGATTGTGCGCACAGCGGCCCGGCGTGCCCCATTGGGTGGTGATGGCATGGGTTTGCGGGTCTATGATCAAGACGCGGCAATTGCGGATGTCGGCGGTCAAAAACTTCCCGTCGGCCAACAGGTGCGCGTCGTCCGGATAGTTCAGCAGGCCCGCGCCTTTGCCCCGCGTATCGGGCACGCCGTAGGTCCAGGTAATTTGTCGCTGGGCGTAGTCCACGATATGGACATCGAAGTTATCCTCTTCGCTCACCGCCAACTGGCTGCCATCGGCAGAAAAATTCACGTCCTCATTGCCCCGGTAGAGCTTGAGGCTGGGCGAGGGAAATTCCCAGACGATGCGCTTGTCTGGCGCGATTTCTATCAAGCGGTTGTTGCGCCTATCGGCGATCACGATGGGGTAGGGCAAGGGCTTGCCCCAGGAAGCCACGGGCTTGGCGCGGTTGCCGGTAATCGGCGGAATCGGTGGCAGCACCGCGCCGCTCGAGACCTGCCCAGCCCCTCGCATCGCAGCGCTGACTTGTACCGGCACACCGCTGCTTTGGGCGATAGCCGCAGAGATCAGCGCAGACAACAAGGCGCCCAGGACGATGGATGGTGCGCTACCCCGTGTGCGCGATGTTGTAAGGGTCACCCTTTGGGAGGTCTGCATAGGCTTGCTTGAGGTAAACCACTCGGCGGCGCTTAGCGGCTCTCAGCCACCGTGCGCCCGTGCAGAGGCTGCACCGTGCGCATACTGGGCGGAAACATACTTTGGTAGCGCCGCAACTGCTCGGCCGACACAGTGCGCACCTCTTTCAACACAATCCACAGCACCCCTTGCGTGCAAGGCGCTGCGGTGAGCGAGCCGGTATAGCGGTAATACCCTAGCGCAGGGGGCAGCAAGGCAGCCGGGTCCACCGGCATATTCACCAAGCGGTGTTCGCCGTCGGGCCTGGCCGGAATCAAGGGCAGCAGGCCATCGAGCAAAGTATCCGGTGCGCCTACACGGTACAAAACTTCTATGGCGAGCAATTGGCCCAGCGGGCTTTTGTGCAGCAAGTGCGCTGCCATGGCAAATTCCTCGCCCGCAATCTGATCGCCGCCGGGGCTGTGGAAATGGAATTGTTCTAGCCGGTAATGTGTCTCGCCGATGCGTAAGCGATTGCCGCCGCCCAAGCGCACGCGCACCGTGTGGCCGTCGTTGGCAATGGTCGGCGCCGTGGCGCGGTAGGTAAATACCAGTGGCGCCAGGTTGTGCGAAGTGGTGTGCGTGATGTCTATGGGTGACTGCTGCTTACCGTCTTCGCACAAACTGGCCCATGCACTAGCGCAAAGCGCCAGCATGCTGAGCAGTGCCGCGAGCCTGAGGGAGCGGCCTTGCTTGCGGCGCAAGAAGCCCGCGTGAAGGATGTTGTTGTGGGCGCGCCTAAGGAGGGTGGCGCAAGGGTTGAGAACAGCATGTTCGGGGTACATGCGCGACAGTCTATGGCTGGCCTAAGGCCCCAGCTTTGCGCAACATCAAACAGGGCGCAGTCGCGCCTGGCCATGGACCGATTCAGTCGATGGGCAACTCGGCGCGGCTTTGGCGCAACTGCCACAGGATATGGCCCAGCAGCGCAAAAAACACCACGGCGCCACCGACCAGGGTGCGTTGGCTGGGGATTTCGTTGTGGATCAACCAAACCCACAGCGGGCCCAGTACCGGTTCCGCAATGCCGATGAGCGCTGCGATGGCCGACGGCAATAGCGGCGCGCCAGTCACAAAAAACGCCATGCCCAAACCGAGGTTGAATGCGCCGAACATAAACAACAGGCCCAGGTCTACCGGACCGACTGCAAAGGCCGGTGTCATCACCGCCGCGACGCAGGTCGCCATCAAGGTGCCGGTGCACACTGCGGGCATCATCTGGACTTCGGCATGGCGGCGGGTAATGACCGTCGCTCCCGCAAAGGCTAGCGCAATCAGCACCGCCAGCCCATCGCCAATAGGCGAGACCGTGCCGCCCAGCGATTCAGAGACCATGATGCCCACACCGGTGATCACGGCCGCGATCGCCACCCAGGTGTTCAAAGGAACGCGCTCGCCAAAGAGCAAAAAAGCCATCAGCGCGGCGATCAAGGGCACGCCGGCCTGGATGAGCAAAATATTGGCGACCGTGGTGTAAGACAGTGCCACTACAAAACAGGTGGAGGCCAGCGCAAAGCAAGCACCCACTGCTACACCAGCCCAGCCCATCGCGCTAAACAGTTGCAGCGTGCCACGCAGGCCCTGGCGGTGCAACATAAAACAGAGCAAAAAAACCGACGCAAAAAAAGCGCGCCAAAACACAATCGTCCAGCTTTCGCTCACGCTCAGGTAGCGCGCGATGGTGCCGCCAAAACTCCATGCTGTGGCCGAGCCCAGAACCAGCAGCGCGCCGCGCCGGTCAAAGGCCGCTGCCTGCATGGTTTAGACAGCGCCCAGGCGTTGGATGAGTTCGACCTTGTAGCCGTCGGGGTCGGTTACAAAGGCGATATGCGTGGTGCCGCCTTTGACCGGGCCGGGCGCGCGCGTTACGTTACCGCCTGCCGTTTTGATTTGCTCGCAAGCGGCATAAATGTCGCTCATGCCCAGCGCCACGTGCCCATATGCAGTACCCATCTCGTAGGACTCTACGCCCCAGTTGTAGGTTAGCTCTAGCTCGGCGTGGTCCGGGTTGCTGCCGAAGCCCAGAAAGGCTAAGGTGTATTGGTATTCGGGATTTTCCGAAGTGCGCAAGAGCTTCATGCCCAGCACCTGGGTGTAAAAATCAATGGATCGCTGGAGATTGCCAACGCGCAACATGGTGTGGAGGATTCGCATAGCGGCCATTGTGCCTGAGCGCCCGCCCATAATGGGGCGCCGCTGGCGACGACCCACGGGGCCACGCCGACAGAAAAGGCACCGAACCAAGGATGATGCATGTCTGTTTTTACCCGCGTAGTCTTGTTTACCGATAGGGATGGCCGTGCCCGTTTTCGCGAGGAGACGCTGCCCTTAGAACAGGGCACGCCCCAATCCATGCTGTCCGATGTATTTGCCAGTGGAGGCTACCAGCTGCGCTACAGCCCTGTCGGTTTTCGCAGCAGCTTTCACTGCACCACGCATCCGCAATGGGTGTTTATTTTGGGCGGGCAGATGGAGATCGGCTTGCAAGGCGGCATCTCGAAGGTGTTTGGTCCAGGCCAGCATTTTTTCAGTGCTGACCTGCTGCCCGAGGGGGCTGTTTTTGACCCGCAGGTGCACGGGCATTGGAGCCGCCAGCTCGGGCCGGATCCGCTCAGCACCTTGTTCGTGCGCTCGGCCTGATCCGCAATATTTAGCGCGCAGGCCCGCGGTTACCGCCCGGGCCGCCGGGACCTCCTCGGCCCCGGGGGCCACCTGGGCGCTGGCCGCCGCCAAATCCACCACCGCCGCCGCCGCCCGCCGGGCGTTTACCCTGGTAGCCGCCACCGCCACCACGGCGCGCGCCGCGCTCGGCCATCATGTCCACGCTGGTGCGCATCGGGTCGGGCTGGCCACCAGGCGCGCGCGGTACACGCGGCTCGCTGGGGAAGTTCTTCATGGTCGGGCTGGCCAGTGGGTTGCGGTTCTGGTGCGCACGCGCATCATGCGAGCGTGGGGGCTGGTCTTCATGCGCCATAGGGCCGTCGTCGTCCCTCGGGAATCCGGCATCACGGGGGAAGCCGGGATCACGCGGCGGGCGGTGCGGGCCGTTGCGGCCTGCCCCTTGGCGCGGCGGGCCATTGCGCGGGCCGTTTCTGGGACCGTTATCAGGACCATTACCCGGGCCGTTACGCGGTCCCCGCGGACCGGCGCCAGGTCCACCTGTGCTTTTCTTTTCGCGTACGCGTTGCAGCATTTCCGTGCGTGCGGCTTTGGCGGCGGCCTGCATGACGTCACGGCTAGGCGGTTTGCCGGCGCCGCCCCAAATGGTTTGGCGGCCCATGGCGATGGGCTCGGCGCGCTCGCCGGGTTCGGGTTCAAAGCCGGGAATGACTTGCACTTCCAGGTGTTGCTTGGTAAAGCGCTCGATGTCCTGCATAAAGCCCTCTTCGTCCATGCAGACTAAGTTGATGGCCGTGCCATCAGCGCCCGCGCGGCCGGTGCGGCCAATACGGTGCACATAGTCTTCGCTGACGTTGGGGATTTCATAGTTCACCACGTGCGGTAAATCGTCGATGTCGATGCCGCGCGCTGCGATGTCGGTGGCAACCAGCGCACGCACATCGCCGCTCTTGAAGCCGGCCAGTGCCTGGGTGCGCGCTGCCTGGCTTTTATTACCATGCAGGGCCATGGCGCTGACGCCGTTTTTCTCCAGGTATTCGGCCACGTTATTGGCGCCGAATTTGGTGCGGGTAAAGACCAGCACCTGGCTCCAATTTTGGCTGTTGATGATATGGGCCAGCAGCGCTTTTTTCTTGCCGCGCCCCACCGGGTGGATGATTTGGTTGATGCGTTGCACCGTGGTGTTGCGTGGTGTCACTTGCACGCTTTGCGGGTCTTTCAGCAGCGTGGCCGCCAGCTCGCGGATCTCGTCGCTGAAGGTGGCCGAGAACAACAGGCTTTGCTTGTCGCGCGGCACCAAGGCCAGCACTTTCTTTACATCATGGATGAAGCCCATGTCCAGCATACGGTCGGCTTCGTCGAGCACCAGAATCTGCACCTGGCCCAGGTCCAGCATGCCTTGCTGGTGCAAGTCCAGCAGGCGGCCGGGGGTAGCGACCAGCAGATCCACGCCGCGCTTGAGCTTGGCGATTTGCGGGTTCATGCCCACGCCGCCAAAGATCACGGTGCTGGAAAGCTCCAGGTATTTGCCATAGGTCCGGATCGATTCTTCAATCTGGGCGGCCAGTTCGCGCGTGGGGGTGAGCATCAGGGCACGGATGCCGGTGCCGCCGAATTTATTGGTCGCCGCCTCGGTGGTGGACAGGCGTTGCAGGATGGGCAAGGTAAAGGCAGCGGTTTTGCCGGTGCCGGTTTGGGCGCCGCCCAAGAGGTCGTGGCCGGCTAAGACCAGGGGAATGGCCTGCGCCTGGATGGCAGTAGGCGTTTCGTAGCCTTGCTCGCGCACGGCTTTGAGGATGGCGGGCGCCAGATTCAATTCATCGAAGTTCATATAGAAGCACCCGAGGGTGCATACATACCGGCCGTTCCGCACGGGGTCTGGTGTGCGGTCAGTCAAAGGCAGGCAGGTTCAAAAGACGGGACGCCGACGTGTAGGGCAGTCCCCAGCATGGTGCTGGCGCTGCGGGCAACTGAAGCTCCGCAGACCAGCACATTGTCGCACGTTGTGTTAGCAGGGCTGGGTTGGGGTCAGTGGGAGTTTTAACCATGTAATTTTACAAATTAATTGATAAAATACATGAATGTTTGAACGCCAAGCCCAGCAAAATCTCAGTCAACTCTTGCAGCAATTTCCCGCTGTGGGGCTGCTCGGCGCCCGGCAGGTGGGTAAGACAACCCTGGCTTTTGTACAAAAACAGCGTTATCCCGACGCCTTGTATCTGGATTTGGAGCTGCCCTCGGCGCAAAGGCAACTGGACGACCCGGAAGCTTTTTTGATGGCGCATGCGCAGCAATTGGTAATTTTGGATGAAGTGCAGCGCATGCCCGGCCTGTTTGGCATTTTGCGTGGCGTCATCGACCAGCGCCGCCGCATGGGCCAGGACCACGGGCAGTTTTTGCTATTGGGCTCGGCCAGCGGCGTGTTGTTGCAGCAGTCCAGCGAGAGTTTGGCGGGGCGGGTGGCTTTTGTGGATTTGCCGCCGCTGCAAGTTGCTGAAATTTTTTCTGGTGCAAGCGGCGCCGCAGACCTGCATCCGCTGTGGGTACGCGGCGGTTTTCCGCTGTCGTATTTGGCGCCCAACGACGCTGCCAGCTTCACTTGGCGCGAGGTGTTTATCGCCACCTATTTGGAAAAAGACATTCCAGCCTTGGGGCCGCGCATTCCTGCCACGACCTTGCGCCGCCTGTGGACCATGCTGGCACACCACCAGGGCGAGTTGTTAGACCAATCCAAGCTGGCAGCTGCCCTAGCCATTAGAGGCCAGACGGTGGGCAGCTACATCGACTTGCTCTGCGATTTGATGCTGGTGCGGCGTTTACCCGCGTGGCATGGCAAGGTGGGTAAACGCTTGATTCGATCGCCCAAGGTCTATGTGCGCGACAGCGGCCTGGTGCATGCGCTTTTGGGTTTGCCCAACCTAGACGCGGTGCTCGGCCACCCGGTGGCAGGCGCCAGTTGGGAAGGCTTTGTGATCGAGCAATTGATGAACGCAGCGCCGCAGGCGCAAGCCAGTTTTTATCGCACCAGCAATGGCGCAGAGGTGGACTTGGTGCTGACATTTAGAAACCAGCAAACCTGGGCGATTGAGATCAAACGTTCCAGCGCGCCCACAGTTTCACGCGGCTACCACCAGGCTGCCACCGACCTGGGCGCTGCGCGCAAACTGTTGGTAGCGCCGGTTGCGCAAAGCTACCCTACCAAAGACGGTATCGAAGTGCTGGCCCTGATGCGCGCTATCCAATTGGTGGCTGAGCAGGAAACCCAGCATGGCTAAATCCACTGTCGCTGCAAGCAAGCCGGTGCAGCCTAAGCACGCGCGCGGCTTGGCGGCGCGATGGGCCGCGGCCCAAGCTGCCACCTCACCCGAACATGGTCAGGCCTGATAATCCATCCTTTCTCTCCCATACTTCCAAAACCCGCAATGGCCCAATACGTTTTCTCCATGAACCGCGTCGGCAAGATCGTGCCGCCCAAGCGTCATATTCTTAAAGACATTTCGCTCAGCTTCTTCCCCGGCGCCAAGATCGGCGTGCTGGGCACCAACGGGTCGGGCAAGTCCACGCTGCTCAAAATCATGGCCGGCATTGA
>CANFLU010000029.1 GCA_947447975.1 Comamonadaceae bacterium
ACGTACGCGGAAGCGTTTTTTCGCCGCGCTCGTGGTCTTCATTTTGGGCATTTGCATGCTCCTTCTTCAATTGTGCTCGTGAGGCGTACGGAAAACTTTTCCGTCCTTGTTGGCCCCGAGCCACTTGTAGGGAACCGGCCTGAAAGGTATTGCTACCTGTGCCAACCGGTCCACCTGATGCCAGAGGTTTCCCCCTGTGCAAACATGGGCAAATTACTTCGCCCGGCAACTGCCCCAAAGCAATTGCAAAAAACTACGCTGCCATCTCCTGCACCGGCTTGGCTGCGCCACCGGGCTTTTTCTTACCCGGCGCAATCATCATGACCATCTGCCGGCCTTCGAGCTTGGGAAACTGCTCCACCACGATCAAATCCGCCAACTCTTCGCGCATGCGCTGCAGCAAAGCCAAACCGATTTCCTGGTGGGTGATTTCGCGACCCCGAAAACGCAAAGTAATCTTGCACTTATCACCGTCTTCTAGGAAACGCTTGATATTGCGCACCTTGATGTTGTAGTCACCGTCATCCGTTCCGGGCCGGAACTTGACTTCCTTGACTTCAATCACCTTTTGTTTGGATTTGGCTTCCGCCGCCTTTTTCTGCTCCTGGTACTTGAACTTTCCGTAATCCATCAAGCGGCATACCGGAGGTACGGCGGTGGCGGAAATCTCTACCAGATCCACATCCAACTCACCTGCAAGGCGCAAGGCCTCGTTGATGCTGACAACACCTAGCGGTTCGTTGTCAGCGCCGGTCAGGCGGACTTCCGGGGCCATGATTTCCCGGTTCAGGCGGTGTTTACGTTCTTCGCGCTGGCGGCGGTCACGAAATTCAGTAGCGATGGCTCAATCCTTCACAAAACAAACCCACAGGGGCACTATCCGCGCGGTGCGCGACGCATCTTCTTCATCTTTGGAAAAACCTTAGACAAGGGATTTATCAGCTATGTCCCTCGCAATGAGCGCACTGAACGCTTCAAGGGGCATGGCACCGAGGTCTTTTCCACCCCGGGCGCGCACTGCAACGGCACCGGCTGCCATTTCTTTATCGCCTACGACGAGCAGGAACGGCAGCTTTTGCATCGAATGCTCGCGTATTTTATACGTGATTTTCTCGTTTCTGAGGTCTAAATCCACCCTAAGCCCTTGATTTTGCAGCGTTTTGGCCACTTTTTGGGCATATTCCGCCTGGGCGTCGGTGATATTGAGCACCGCCAACTGCACCGGTGCCAGCCAGGTCGGCAGTGCGCCCGCACTCTCTTCGATCAAAATTCCGATGAAACGCTCCAGGCTGCCGACGATGGCGCGGTGCAGCATGACAGGCCGGTGACGGGCACCGTCTTCGCCTACATATTCCGCGTCCAGGCGCTCGGGCATAGAAAAATCAACCTGCATGGTTCCGCATTGCCAATGGCGCCCGATGGCATCTTTGAGCGTGTACTCTATCTTGGGCCCGTAAAAAGCGCCGTCCCCCGGGGAAATCTCAAATTCACAGCCCGAAGCGCGCAGGCTTTCCATGAGAGCGGCTTCTGCCTTATCCCAAATCGCATCGCTTCCAATGCGTTGCGCGGGCCGGGTGGCCACCTTGTAAATAATGTTTTTAAAGCCGAAATCGGTATAGACCTTTTGCAGTAGCGCGGTGTAGTTCACACACTCCTGAAGGATTTGGTCTTCGGTACAAAAAATATGCCCATCGTCCTGGGTGAAGCCGCGTACGCGCATGATGCCGTGTAAACCACCCGAGGGCTCGTTGCGGTGGCATTGGCCGAATTCGCCGTAACGCAAAGGCAGGTCGCGGTAGCTTTTGATGCCTTGCTTGAAGATCAAGATGTGGCCGGGGCAGTTCATCGGTTTGAGTGCATAGTCCCGCTTTTCCGACTCTGTAGTGAACATGTTTTCGCGGTACTTGTCCCAGTGGCCGGTTTTTTCCCACAAGCTCTTGTCGATGATTTGCGGGCCTTTGACTTCCTGGTAGCCGTTGTCCTGGTAGACCTTGCGCATGTACTGCTCGACGCCTTGCCACAAGGTCCAGCCCTTGGGATGCCAAAACACGAGGCCAGGCGCGTGCTCGTCGATGTGGAACAAATCCAATTCACGACCCAATTTGCGATGGTCCCGCTTTTCGGCCTCTTCCAGCATGGTTAAGTACTGCTGCAACTCTTCCTTGCTGGCCCAGGCCGTGCCGTAAATGCGTTGCAACATTTCCTTGGTGTGGTCGCCGCGCCAGTAAGCACCAGCCACTTTCATGAGTTTGAAGTGTTTGAGCTTGCCGGTGCTAGGCACGTGGGGGCCACGGCACAAGTCTTCAAAACCACCTTCGCGGTAGAGGGACACATCTTCACCCGCCGGAATACTGCCAATAATTTCTGCCTTGTAATGCTCGCCCATACCTTTGAAATAGGCTACCGCGTCGTCACGCGGTAGCACGCGGCGCTGCACCGGCTCGTCTTTGGCGGCGAGGTCCGCCATTTTTTTCTCGATGGCTACCAAGTCCTCTGGGGTAAAGGGCCGCTCAAAAGAAAAATCGTAAAAAAATCCGTTTTCAATGACGGGGCCAATCGTGACCTGCGCCTGGGGAAACAATTCTTTGACCGCGTAGGCCAGCAAGTGGGCGGTCGAGTGCCGGATGACTTCCAGACCGTCCGCATCCTTGGCCGTGATGATGGACAGTTGACTATTGGTCCCGATGGCGTAGCTGGTATCCACCACTTTGCCATCGACCTTGCCCGCCAATGCCGCTTTGGCCAAGCCGGTGCCTATGGACGTCGCCACCTCAGCCACGGTGACTGGGCCAGGAAATTCGCGTTGGGAACCGTCGGGAAGCGTAATCTGAATCATGGCAGCTAGGTAAGGTGGCAAAGGGCGCAATTTTAGTCCCTCACCCCCGCGCTGGCATAAGATGGTGCGTACCTTCTACAAGCCGCTAGCCATCATGCAATTGGATTACACCAACCCTTACAGCAGCACCCGCCTGCCGGTATTTGCCCGCAAACTGGTTAGCACCTCGCACCCGTTGGCGGCACAAGCGGGTTTGCGCATGCTATGGCAAGGCGGAAATGCGGTGGACGCAGCCATCGCCGCTGCCGCCGCGCTAACAATTTGCGAGCCCGTGAGCAATGGCCTAGGCTCCGATGCGTTTTGTATTTTGTGGGACGGGCAGCAACTCCACGGCCTCAACAGCGCGGGCCACGCGCCTGCCGCCTGGACGCCGGACTACTTTCACAGCAAATACGGAAGCGCCTTGGCCACACCGCCCAAACGCGGGCTGGACTCCGTCACAGTGCCCGGCGCCGTGGGCGCCTGGGCGGCGCTGAGCCAGCGCTTTGGCAAACTGCCTTTTGGGGACCTCATGCAGCCTGCCATCGAGATCGCCGAGCGCGGCTACTTGGTGCCCGTGGTGGTCCAGCAAAAATGGGCGGCTGCCACGCCGGAACTGCACAAGCAACCCGGCTTTGCCGACCATTTTTTGCCCTATGGGCGCGCGCCCCAGGTGGGCGAGTTGTTCCAATTCCCCGCAGCGGCACGCGGCCTGCGCGAGATCGCGGCAAGCCTTGGAGAATCCTTTTATCGCGGAGAGATGGCGCAGGCGATGGAGCGCTTTTCCAGCGCGAATGGCGGCAGTCTGCGCGCCTCGGACCTGGCGGCTTTTCAGCCCGAGTGGGTGAGGCCGCTGGCACATAACTACCGGGGCTATACAGTGCATGAGATACCACCCAGCGGCCAGGGCATTGCCGCGCTGATGGCGCTGGGCATGCTGGAGCACTTTGATATTGCGGGCATGGCGCGCGACGGCGTGGACAGTCAGCATGTGCAAATCGAGGCCATGAAACTGGCCTTTGCTGATGTCTATCGCTACGTGGCCGACCCGCGTGCCATGGCCCTGAGCACTGCGCAATTGCTAGACCCGCAGTACCTGGCCCGGCGCGCCGCGCTGATCGACATGCAGCGCGCCCAAAGCTTTGGCCCCGGCAACCCAGCCCAGGGCGGCACGGTGTACCTGACAACTGCCGATGAACACGGCATGATGGTCAGTTTTATCCAAAGCAACTACATGGGCTTTGGGTCGGGCTGTGTGGAACCGCACTTTGGCATCAGCCTACAAAACCGAGGCCATGGCTTTAGCACCGACCCCCAAGCACCCCATACCGCCAACCTGGTGGCGCCGGGCAAAAAACCGTTTCACACCATCATTCCCGCCTTCCTGACGCGAGACGGCCAAGCAGTAATGAGCTTTGGCGTGATGGGCGCCAATATGCAACCCCAAGGCCATGTGCAAACCCTGGTGCGCATGCTGGACTACGGACAAAACCCGCAAGCCGCTTGCGACGCGCCGCGCTGGCGCTTTAACACCGGCTTGGCCATCAACGTCGAATCCGGCATGGCCACCGACACCGTCCAGGGCTTGGCGCAACGCGGTCACCAAATGGAAGTGATGAACGACAGCTACCAAGACTTCGGCGCCGGCCAATTCATCTGGCGTGCCGGTGATCCGGGCAAAGTTGGCTATGTGGCGGCAAGTGATGCGCGACGGGATGGCTTGGTAGCGGGGATGTAATGCCCAAAGAACACCTATCTTTCGTGCGCTAATAAAAAAGGGCGAGCACGCACGTACCCACCCTATTTGCGAATGCCCAGCACTCAAGCCACAAATGGATCGGTGCAGGTCAGCGCTTTAGTGGAACTGCTCTTCTTCGGTAGAGCCGGTCAGCGCGGTCACGCTGGAGCGGCCGCCTTGGATGACGGTGGTGATTTCGTCGAAGTAGCCGGTGCCCACTTCTTGTTGGTGCGACACAAAGCTGTAGCCCCGATCGCGGGCAGCGAATTCGGGCTCTTGCACTTTTTCCACATAGGCGGTCATGCCACGCTTGACGTAGTCTTGCGACAGGTCAAACATGTGGTACCACATATTGTGGATACCGGCCAGCGTGATGAACTGGTATTTGTAGCCCATGGCGCCAAGTTCGCGCTGGAACTTGGCGATGGTGGCGTCGTCCAGGTTTTTCTTCCAGTTGAAGGACGGCGAGCAGTTGTAGGCCAGCATCTTGCCGGGGTGTTTGGCGTGCACGGCTTCGGCGTATTTGCGCGCAAAGTCCAGGTCCGGCGTACCGGTTTCGCACCACACCAAATCGGCATACTCGGCATAGGCCACTGAACGAGCCACGGCCTGGTCCATGCCTTTGCGGGTTTTGTAAAAACCTTCGGAGGTACGCTCACCCGTGAGGAAAGGTTGGTCTATCGGGTCAAAGTCGCTGGTCACCAGATCGGCGGCTTCGGCATCGGTGCGGGCGATTACCAAAGTGGGTACGCCATACACATCCGCAGCCATGCGCGCGGCTTTGAGTTTTTGCACCGCTTCGGTGGTAGGCACCAGCACCTTGCCGCCCATGTGGCCGCATTTTTTGACCGAGGCCAATTGGTCTTCAAAATGCACGCCGCCCGCGCCAGAGCGGATCATGGCTTTCATGAGTTCATAGGCATTGAGCACGCCGCCAAAGCCGGCTTCGGCATCGGCCACGATGGGCGCGTGGTAGTCGATATAGCCTTTGTCCCCAGGGCCTACGCCTTTGGACCATTGGATTTCGTCGGCACGGGTAAAGGAGTTGTTGATGCGCTCCACGACTTTAGGCACCGAGTCCACGGGGTACAAGGATTGGTCCGGGTACATGGCGGAGTATTCATTGCTGTCGGCAGCGACTTGCCAGCCGGACAGGTAAATAGCTTTCACACCGGCCTTGACTTGCTGCATGGCCTGGCCACCAGTCAGCGCGCCAAGGCAATTGACGTAGGGCTCGTCGTGCAACAAGTCCCACAGTTTTTCGGCGCCACGGCGGGCTAGCGTGTGCTCGACCTGGAAGGAGCCGCGCAGGCGGACTACGTCAGCCGCAGAGTAACCGCGCTTGATTCCTTTCCAGCGCGGGTTGGTGGCCCAGTCTTTTTCCAGTTGGGCGACTTGTTGTTCGCGGCTCAGTTGTGCATTGAGTGATTGCGGCATAAAAACTCCTTGTGGTTAATCGGTGCCCAGGCCACTGTGGCACATGGTGCAGTGCCGCAATTCTAAGTCTTATATAAGACATGACACTAATCTTATGTCTTATATAAGACTAAATATTTTTTCAATTAAATCAATAACTTACAAATATTTTTTCACCATGAATGAATGATATTTCTCAATATGAAATAGTGTGCAGTGCAGTAGAAGCACCTTTTTTCCAAATTACGGAATCAGGAGGTGAACATGCAAGTGCCGCACCAGGACGGCAGTGCGCACTTAAAAGGCGTCCGCGTAGCGTTGCATTTCCCATGCGCTGACGTGCTGGGCGTATGCGTCCCACTCGCCGCGCTTGAGGGCGATCCACTGGGCACAAAAGGCATCGCCCACAGCGGCACGCAACAGGCTGTCCGCTTGCAGTGCATCGATAGCCTCGTCCAGGTTTTTGGGTAAGCGCGGTGGCATGGGCTGCCCGCTTGCCTGGCGGATGTACAGGTCTTCGTTACAAGGGTCGGGTGCCGTCATGGCAGTGTCAATGCCGTGCAAGCCTGCCTGCAGTACCCCAGCCAGGGCTGCATAAATATTGCAAGACGGGTCGGGCAAACGCCACTCCATCCGCCCTGCCACGGTGCGCAGCAAACAGGTGCGGTTGTTGTCGCCATAGGCCTTCCACACCGGCGACCAGGTGGTGCCCGATGCGCTTGGGCTGCTCGCCAGGCGCTTGTAGCTATTGACAGTGGGGGCGCACAGCGCTGCCAGTGCGTCAGCATGGTGCAACAAGCCCGCCGCAAACTGGTGCCCGAAAGGGCTCAGGCCCAGACTGCCTGCCTTATCGGCAAACACCGCCCTACCCTGTGCATCGGTGATGCTGATGTGGAAATGCAAACCACTGCCCGGTGCATGCGACAGCGGTTTGGGCATGCTGCTAAATACCTGGCCGTGGCGCTGCGCGATCGCATGGGCCGTGAGCTTAAACAGCATATAGCGGTCAGCAGCAGCCAGCGCATGGTCGTGCGCATAGTTGATTTCATACTGGCCGCAAGCATCTTCATGGTCCATCTGCTGCAAGCGAAAACCTAAAGCGCCCAGTGCCACGCGCATATCGTCTAAAAACGCGTAGTTGCGGTGCATGGCTTTGAGGTCATACGAGGGCTTGGGCAGCAGGTCTTGCGCATCGGCCAGCGTCCACTGGCCTGCGGCATCCTGGCGCAACAGAAAAAACTCCGGCTCTATGCCCACCCATAGCTTCCATCCGCGTCGGGCTAAGGCATTAGTGGCGGATTTGAGCACTTGGCGTGAGCAGGTCGCAAGCGGCTGGCCGCCGGCAAAGCCATCGCATACGGCGTGCGCTACGCCCGGCATGAAAGACAAGGGGCGCAGACTCTCTAACTGCACGCGGCCGTAGTATTCGCTGCTAGCTCCATGGCGCGGTAGCCCGGTGCCCCAAATGCTAGGGCCGGCAAAACCGGCGCCTTGCTCCACCCATTCCTGCAAATTGTCCAGCGGCACCAGCTTTCCTTTGGCCACCCCGTGGATATCGCAAAACTGGGCCAAAACGGAATGGATACCTTGCGCTTGCAGCGCACGCACCCGTTCGTCTAAAGACATATCTGCCATAAGTGCCCCGCCCTTGAATCAGGCCAGTACCCGCGCCAGTATGTCCAGTCCTTCATCGAATACCGCGCCTTCAATCGTCAGCGGGAACAAAAAGCGCAGCACGTTGCCATAGACGCCGCAGGTCAATAACAGCAGTCCGTTTTTCAGGGCCGCTTGTTGCACTTGCTTGGCCTTATCGGCATCGGGTGCGCCGGTCGTGGGATGCACCAAATCGCATGCGACCATAGCGCCTAGGGCGCGCACATCGCCGATGCAGGCATTGGCGGCTTTGGCTTGGTTCAGATGCTTCACCAACCGGTCGCCTAAGACCTGGGCACGTGCCGGTAACTGTTCTTCGGCCATAACGTCGAGCACCGCATGTGCAGCAGCAATAGCCAAGGGATGACCCGCGTAGGTGCCGCCCAAGCCGCCCGGGTTGGGCGCATCCATGATGGCGCTGCGCCCCACCACGGCGGACAGGGTGGTACCACCGCCCATGCTCTTGGCCAAGGTCATCAAATCCGGTGACACGCCATAGTGCTCCATGGCAAACATCTTGCCGGTACGGGCAAAGCCGGTTTGCACTTCGTCGGCGATCAGCACAATGCCGTGTTCATCGCACAAAGCGCGCAGCCATTGCACCGCCTTGGCCTGAATGGGGTTGAAACCGCCCTCGCCTTGCACCGGCTCAAAAATAATCGCCGCCACGCGGCTGGGCTCGATATCGCATTTGAACAATTGCTCCACCGCTTTTTGCGTTTCCTCAAGGCTGGCGCAATGGCAGGGGAAAGGAGCGTGGTAAATCTCTGGGGCGAAGGGGCCAAAACCGGCTTTGTAGGGCTGCACCTTGCCGGTGAGCGCCACCGCAAACATGCTGCGCCCGTGGAAGGCGCCGCCAAACGCGATAACGCCGCTACGTTTGGTGTAGGAGCGCGCAATTTTGATAGCGTTTTCCACTGCTTCGGCGCCGGTGGAGAAAAACGCCGTTTTGGTCGGGCCGTCTATCGGCACGATGCTGTTGATGCGTTCCGCAAGCGACACATATTCCGCGTAAGGCACGACCTGGTAGCAGGTATGGGTGAAGCGCTGCAGTTGGGCCGCAATCGCAGCCTGCACTTTGGGATGGATGTGGCCCGTGTTGAGCACCGCAATGCCGCCGGCGAAGTCGATGAACCGTCGGCCTTCGATATCCCAGAACTCCGCATTTTTCGCGTGGTCGATAAAAAAATCACCCATCACGGCCACGCCGCGTGGGGTGGCGGCCAGACGACGCGCGTGCCAGTCGGCATTGGTGCCGGGAGCCATAGCAGCAGTTTCAGGCTTGAGATTGGCGTTCATTTAATTTCCTCCCTTTCGTGATGTGGACCAGAGCTATTGTGCATTTTTTCGTGAGCGGCCCAGCACCCGCACCAGCCAGTGCTCCAGGTCATCGATATAGGTAAATACCGCAGGCACCACCAAGAGACTGAGCAAGGTAGAGGTAATCAGGCCACCGATAACCGCAATGGCCATGGGCGAGCGAAAGCTCGGATCCGCCCCCCAACCCATCGCCAGCGGCAGCATGCCAGTACCCATGGCGATAGTAGTCATCACGATCGGGCGGCTGCGCTTGCGGCAGGCATCGACCAGTGCCTCAAAACGCGCCATCCCCGCTTGACGCGCCAGCACCGCATAGTCCACCAGCAAAATCGAATTTTTGGTGACGATGCCCATCAGCATAATCAGCCCGATCATGGTCGGCATGGACAAAGCCCGCCCGGTGATCAGTAGCAACACAAAGGCCCCGCCAATGCTCAAAGGCAGGGCTGCCAGAATCGTGACCGGCTGCAAAAAGTCTTTAAACAAGAGCACCAGCACGCCGTAAATACACAACACACCGATCAGCATGGCGATACCAAAGCTGGCAAACAGAGCTTGCATTTCCTGGGCATCGCCCAACTCGGCAATCGAGACGCCAGGGGGCAAATTGGCCAGACTGGGCAAGGCACGCGCCTCGACATTGACTTCGCCCAAGGTGCGCTTACCCAGTTCGACTTCCAGCACCACATTGCGGTTGCGGTTGAGGCGAGTAATTTGCGCCGGCCCGCTGTCCATGCGAATGTCGGCCACTTGGGCCAGCATCACCGGGCCGTGCTTACCGGGTACGGTCAAGCGTCCGATCGAGGCCAGATCTGCGCGCACTGCGTCGGGCAGCTTCACGCGAATAGGCACCTGGCGTTGGGCCAGATTGAGTTTAGACAGGGCGGTATCGTAGTCTCCGGCCGTCGCGACCCGCACCGTCTCGCCAACGCTCGCTGCGGTCACTCCCAGGTCGGCAGCGCGCGCGTTATCCGGGCGGACAATGATTTCGGGGCGCACCAGCGAGGCGCTGGAATTGATATTGCCTATGCCTTTGAGGCTGCGAAGATCGCGCTCGACCAACTGGGCCGCTTGCATCAAGGCTTGCGGGTCTTCGCTCTTGAGCACGAGTTGCAGTTTGCCACCGGTCTCGGGCGAACCCACGTTAAAACGTGCGCCCGGAATGTCGGCCATGCGGGTGCGAATCTGGGCGTCAATATCCTGCATGCTTTCTTTGCGATCGTTGCGGTGCACGGCGCTAATGGTCAACACCGCGCGGCGCGCCTCTGCCGCGGCACCGGGCGCGAACGCATCGCCACTGGAGCCCCCGCCAATCGAGCTGAAGATGCCCACGATATGCGGTAGGGTCGCAATTTCTTTGCGCGCCTGTTCGGCAATGCGCTGCGTTTCGACCAAGGTGCTGCCAGGTGCCAGTTCGATCGTGACCTGCGTCTGCCCCCGATCACCCGGGGGAATAAAAGTCGTAGGCAGCAAACCCACCAAGGACACCGAGCCCACAAAAAACAAACCCGCACCGATCGCAGTGACCAAGCGGTGGCGCAAACACCACTTCATGACGCGCAAGTAAGCGCGCATGATCGGACCATCGGGCGGCTCCACCAACACGGGCGCACCATCGAGCGTACGTGGGGGCCGCAAAATATAGGCGGCCATCATGGGTGTGAGCAGCCGCGCCACCATCAACGAGGCGAGTATGGCCAGCACGGCGGTCCAGCCAAATTGCTTGAAAAACAAGCCCGGAACACCGCCCATAAATGCGGTAGGTAAAAATACCGCCACCAGGGCAAAGGTGGTGGCAATCACCGCCATACCAATTTCGTCTGCCGCCTCCATGGCTGCCTGAAATGGCGACTTGCCCATACGCAAGTGGCGCGCTATGTTCTCTATTTCGACAATTGCATCATCGACCAGCACACCCACTACCAAGGCCAGCGACAAGAGCGTCACGGTATTGAGGGTGTAACCGAAATACTTCATACCCAAAAACGTGGGAATCACGGACAGCGGCAAGGCCGTAGACACCACAACCGTGGCACGCCAGTCGCGTAGAAACAACCACACCACCAGGATGGCGAGCAGTGCGCCGTCGTACAACAGCTCCATAGAGCCTTTGAAGTTTTCCTGCACCGGCTCGGCGTTATCGATGATGGCCTTGATGCGCAGGTCGGGGTTTTCTTCCTGCAGTTTGGCCACGGCCTGGCGTGCGCCTTCTGCCACTGCCACCTCACTAGCACCTTTGGTTCGGAAGATTTCAAAGGCGACCACTTTCACACCATCCTGGGTCGCTATCGCGCGCGTTTCACTCACTGTGTCCGAGACCTTGGCAATTTGCTCCAAACGCACATGCCGTCCATCGGGCAGTGGCAAATCCAGTTGCGCCAGTTCTTGTGCGCTTTGCACGGTGGCGATGGTGCGCACCGACTGCTCGGCCCCGCTGACATCGCCACGCCCGCCCGGTGCCTCGATCTGCACAATTTTCAGCCGACGCGACACATCCAAGGCCGATACACCCAGCGCCGCCATGCGTGCGGTATCGAGCTCCACCCGCACTTCCCGGTACACGCCGCCAATACGCTTGACCGCGCCCACGCCGGGTACCCCGCGCAAGCGCTTACTCACCGTGTTGTCGACGAACCAACTGATGGCCTCGTCGTCACGCACCTGCATACCTGCCGTACCGGCCGCTTGTACGGTATAGGTACGCACCACGCGCCCAGCGGTCGATGCCTTGGTGACCGAGGGATCCCGCAATTCGGAGGGCAAATCGGCACGCACACTGGCCACGGCATCACGTACTTCATTAATGGCTTCATTGATCGGCTTTTCCAGCACGAATTCCACCGTCACGACCGCGCTGCCATCGAGCACCGTGGTGTACACGTTTTTCACGCCGGCCAAAGTGGCCACCACGTCTTCGATCTTGCGCGCCACCTCGGTTTCCAGTTGTGCCGGCGCCGCGCCGGGCAAACCCGCTTCGACCGTGACTACCGGCAATTCAATATCCGGAAAGTCTTGCACCACACTAGCGCGAAAGGCCAGCAAACCCGCCAGCGTGAGCAAGGCGAACAGCATGATCGCCGGGATCGGATTTCTAATCGAGTACGCCGAAAAATTCACACTGGCCCCTTATTGGACGGCTGCGCTGGCAGTGGGGCGCACCGTACTGGCGGACGCTGCGGGGGCAGGCCCCGCTACCTTGACGCTATCGCCGTCACGCAAAAAGCCGGCACCCGAAGAAACAACCAGCGCATCGGCCTGCAGCCCATCGGTCACCTCGATCACCGGGCCTGTCGCGCTACTGGCACGCCTGCCGGTGTTGACGCGGATCTGCGTCACGCGGCCATCGTTTTGCAAAAGGAAACAATAGCTAAATCCGTCGCGCACCACTACCGCCTGCTGCGCCACGGTGAGTGCGGGCGTTTGACCAAGCACAAATTCACCGCCCGCATACATACCGGGCTTGAGCGCCGCCGCGTTTTTCTCGGCCGGGCCTAGCAAGTCCACATACACCAGCCCCACACGGCTTTGGGCATCCACGGTCGGCGATAGCATGCGCACTTTGCCTTGCCACTGACCGCCGCCAGGCGCGCTGATACGGGCGCTGGCACCCACCGAGACGCGGGCCAACTCATTGGCGGTCAACTCGGCACGCCATTCCAAGCGACTGCGACGCAGCATGCGGAACAACTCGCTGCCGGGCGCTACTACCGCCCCTAAGGCCGCATTACGCGCCATGATGGTGCCGCTGTCAGGCGCAATAATTTGCGTGTGCTTGAGCCGAAGCAACTGACTGTCCAAACCCGCTTTGGCCGCTTCCAGACGGGCTTTGGCCATCTGCTCGGCACTGAGCATCTGGCTGATCTGCTGGGCACTCAAGGCACTGTCGTTTTGCAGAGCGCGGGCGCGGTCCGCGTTGGTGACGGCATCATGGGCCGCAGCCTGCGCCTCGGCTAACTGGGCGCGGGCCAGCGCGACATCCGCCTGCACACTTTCGGCCGACAACTGCGCCAATAACTGGCCCGCCTGCACCACATCACCCACATTGGCCATCAGTTCAGCAATGCGCAAACCGCCCACTTCGGCGGAGACGCTGGCCTCTTGCCAGGCCGCCACATTGCCATTGGCGACCAGGGTCAGAGGCAACATCGTTTTCTGCACGCGGGTGGTGCTGACCGTCAATGCCGGTTTGGCAACCGGCTGGGACGGGGGCTCTGCAGCCTGTGCGCCTGCGGCCAGAACGGCCGCCGCGACCAAGCTGCTCCGCCAGCAGCCTCTGACTAGGGTAATCACCGGCGCCCGCTGCAAACGCAAGGAGTTAAAGAAATCAGGCAAATACATGGGTCTTCACTTTCAGTCTCATTGTTGGGTGCCGCTGTGCAGGGGCTGCAAAACCGAAGGCGGCCCTGCACCCACCGTGGTGCTGTCCCAGCCACCACCGGCCGCACGGTACAAGCCCACCCAGGCGCGGCGGCTGTCCCACATCAAACCGGTGCGCTGCGCATCTGCGGCCAGCAGGCCGCGGAGCGCCTCTTGCACTTCGAGCCCAGTGGCCATCCCCTGGCGCTGGCGCGCCAGCACCGCGGTATGCATCTGCTGCGCATAGCTGTAACTGCGTTGCGCCTGCTCGATGCGGTCGCTATTGAGCTGCAATTGCACCAGGGCCTCCTCCACCTCACGCACCGCACCCCGCACACGCGCCTGGTAGATAGATACTTTGCTCTCAAAATTGGATTGGGCCGCTTCAATATTGGACTGACGCTGGCCGGCATCAAACACGGGCACCAGCAACGATAGCGGCCCCAAAGACCAAGTCGTCAGATGCTTGTCCACGCCGCCTACACCGAACTGCGTTGGGCCAATGGAGCCATTAATGGTCAAGCGGGGCCATTGCTGCGCCTGCGCTCCGGCCACCAGGGCGGCAGCCTTCAAGACATCGCGTTCAGCGGCAAATACATCCGGGCGCTGGGCAATGGTTTGGGCGGGTAGGCTGGCCAGGGCCAAGGTCGGAGGATCCTGCACCCAACCGGGAGCACGGACCAGGCCGCGTACCTCGGCTTCGGGCAAGGATGACAGCGCTACCAAGGCTTTGATACCCAGATCGCATTGTGCGCTTTGCTCCAACCAACGGCTTCGCGCATCAGCCGCCGCAGAGCGCGCCATTGCCAAGCTCGACGCGGGCACCATACCGGCAGCGAGCAGTTGACCGGACAAGCGCACTGTCTGATCATACGACTGGGCGATAGCCAATGCGTTCTCGCTCAATGGCCGGCAAGCGCGGGCGCCGTAGTAGGCATAGGCCACCTCGGCGGCTAGGGCCACGCGGGCATCGTGCCATAGCGCCTGACTGGACTGCAATTGGGCAAGCGCCCCTTCTTTTACCAATTGATTAGCGCCTACCAAATCGATTTCCCAACTGGCCTGCAGCGAAGCCGCAGCGGTAGTGGTAACGCCGACATCGGGCTGGCTTTCACCGCGGCTGAGTGACACACCCGCACCGACTTGGGGGAGCAATGTCGCGCGGGCGGAAGCGCTGCTGGCCCGGGCCTGGGCGATAGCCGATAGTGCCTGCGAAAGCTGGGGGCTGGCGTTTTGCGCCGACTCCATCAGACGCAAAAGGGACGGATCTGCCTGGGCCTGCCACCACGCCTGCAAATCATGTAGTTTGCCCTGGTGTGGCAAGGGGGCTTGCCATTGCAATGCGGTTTTTGTGACCGGTGCGCGCGGCTGATGCGGCAAGGTACAGGCCGTCAAAAGCAATGCGGCGGTAACGGTGGCGATGCTGCACCTGCGGATGTACAAGGCGCTGTTCTGCAAATGCTTCATTCAGTAAAAAATTTCCAAGACTTGGTGCCCGGCAAGAAAGCGCCAAGCAGATCGACCCGTTCCAACGAGTGCCGTATTTTCGGTTAGGTGGGGCGCTGGGCACTTCCATAGGGCTTTAAAACCCCCGGATCCTAGCGCCACACTGTGACGCGGACCTTTAACTACCATGGCCTAAGGCACTGACTACCGTCACCAGACCAATGCCGGCCAACAACCAGGCGATTTGCGCGGCGGTTTGCCATCCGCCCAGCCGTTTTTGCAATTGCGGAATGAGATCGGCCAATGCCACGTAAATAAAGCTGCTAGAAGCAATGACCAGAAAAAAAGGCAAATAGGCTTGCAATTGCTCTACCAACCAATACCCCAGCAAACCGCCCAACGCGGTGACCGAACCGGCCATAGACACTTTGACGAGCGCCGCCTGCCGGTCGGTAGCGCCTGCCCGCAGGACGACCAAATCGCCCATATGGTGGGGCACTTCATGGGCTAACACGGCCACCGAGGCAATCATGCCCAGGCGTATGTCGGCCATAAAAGCAGAGGCGATTAACACGCCGTCGCCAAAGCAATGCACACTGTCACCCGCCAGCACCGCCCAGCTACCACCCGTATGCGTGTGGCCCGCGCCATGCTCGTGGTCGTGCGCAGGCTGATGGATGTGGTTTTGCGCCTGCGCAGGTTCGTAGCCGACATGGCTGTGGGCATGCGCGCCGTGTTCATGTCCGTGGTGCCAAAGTTCCGCCTTATCGAGCAGGAAGAAAAACACCAAGCCAAATAGCAAGCACATGAATAAATCATGCGCTGCGGCCTGGCTTTCAAAGGCCTCAGGCAACAAATGCATAAACGCCGTGGCGAGCAAGGCGCCTGCGGCCAGGCTCAGCATATGCTGGGTGTAGCGGGCCAGTACGCCAAAGCTCAGCGCGGCGGCCACCCACACACTGCCAATGCCGGCGCAAAGCGTACCGACCAAAATCGCGAAAATAATCACCAGCGAACCTTTAGTATTGCACCCACAGGCCTAACACCCTTGGGGCGCGTATTGTGCAACAGGCACGAGGGGGCCGCCTTAATGCGCTTGGTCCCAATTGGGCCCTACCCCTACTTCCGCCAGCAGCGGCACTTTGAGCTGCGCTACTGCAGCCATGATGCGGGGTATCTCGGTGCGCAGCCAATCCACTTCGGCTTGCGGCACTTCGAACACCAGTTCGTCATGCACTTGCATGATCATTCGCGTCCCATAGCCCCCGGCATCCAATGCGCGCTGTACCTGCACCATGCTGAGCTTGATTAAATCAGCCGCCGTGCCTTGCATAGGCGCATTGATGGCGGCGCGCTCGGCGCCAGCGCGGCGCTGGCCGTTGGGCGAATTGATTTCCGGCAGGTATAAACGGCGGCCGAATACGGTTTGCACATAGCCTTGCGCTTTGGCCTGTGCCCGGGTGTCGTCCATATAGCGTTTGACACCCGCAAAGCGCGCAAAGTAGCGCTCGATATAGTTTTTGGCGGCGGTATTGTCGATACCCAGATTGCGCGCCAGGCCGTAAGCACTCATCCCGTAAATCAATCCAAAATTAATGACCTTGGCATAGCGGCGCTGCTCGCTGCTGACCTGGTCCAGCGCGAGGCCAAAGACCTCGGCAGCCGTGGCGCGGTGCACATCCAGGCCCTGGTGAAAGGCCTGCAGAAGTGCCTCATCTGCGCTGATATGCGCCATGATGCGCAACTCAATCTGGCTGTAGTCGGCACTGGCGATCACACTACCGGCCGGGGCGACAAAAGCTTCGCGCACACGCCGTCCTTCGGGCGTACGAATAGGAATGTTTTGCAAATTCGGGTCGTTGCTGGACAGCCGCCCCGTGACCGCCACCGCTTGTGCGTAATGGGTGTGGACGCGACCGGTGCACGGCAGGGCCAGCTGTGCCAACTTGTCGGTATACGTGCCCTTGAGTTTGGACAGCCCCCGGTGCTCCAAAATTTTGGCCGGGAGCGGAAAGTCTTCGGCCAGTTTTTCTAGCACTTCCTCGTCGGTACTGGGCGCACCGGTAGCGGTTTTCTTGACCACCGGCAGACCCAATTTGACGAAAAATATATCGCCAATTTGTTTGGGGCTGCTCAGGTTAAAGGGCTGGCCAGCCAGGGCATGCGCCTCGGCTTCCAACTCCACAATGCGGGTGCCCAATTGCTGGCTTTGCGCGGCTAGCGTCGGGGCATCGATGAGCACGCCGTTGCGCTCAATTCGGTACAGGGCCTCGCTGCTGTCTATTTCCAGCTGGTAAATAAACAGCAAACCGGCGTCCATCTGCAGGCGCGGCCACAAAGCCTGGTGCACGTCCAGCGTCAGATCTGCATCCTCGCAGGCATATTGCGCGGCGCGGGCGATGTCTACTTGGTCAAAGCCGATTTGCTGCGCACCTTTGCCACACAAATCTTCAAAGCTCAGGCCCTTGCGGCCCAAATGGCGCTCGGCCAGGCTTTCCAAACTGTGTGGTTTGTGCACTTCCAACACATAGCTTTGCAGCATGGTGTCATGCAGGTAGCCGCGCACTTCGATGCCATGGTTAGCAAATACATGGCGGTCGTATTTCACATGCTGCCCCAGTTTGTGCTTGCCAGCGTCTTCCAGCCAGGGCTTGAGCAGGGCCAGCACCTCCTCGCGCGGCAACTGGGCAGGGGCTCCCGGGTAGCGGTGCGCCAGCGGGATGTAGGCGGCGGCGCCTACGGCCACACTGAGGCTGATGCCGACGATCTCAGCGCGCATGGCGTCCAGGGAGGTGGTCTCGGTGTCCAGTGACACCACATCGGCCCCGGCGATGAGGGCCAGCCAGCGGTGCAGTGCAGCGTGGTCCAGCACCGTCTCATAGTCGGTGGTGCGCGCCAATAAAGAAGGCGCTGACTCACTTCCCTGCGGCAGTGCACTTGCAGCACTTACAGGCGCTTGCGCCGCAATCGCGCCAAACAAGTCTGCTCCGGTGGCCTGCGACTTGACGACCGCTTTGTCCCATTGCGCGGCTACCGTGCTGGCCAGGCCCTTAAAGCCAAAGCGCAGGTAAAACGCATGCAGACCCGCCAGGTCCTCCGGGCCGCATAGCAAATCAGAAAACTCGGGCAATGCTGGCAACCAATCCTTGAGATCGCAATCGGTCTTGATGGTGAGCAACTGGCGCGCGGTGGGTAGCCAGCCCAAAGCGCTGCGCAGGTTTTCTCCCACCACACCTTTGATAGAGGCAGCGTTGTCGATCACCGCTTGCAAGCTGCCATATTCCTGCAGCCATTTGACGGCAGTTTTCGGGCCTACTTTACTGACGCCGGGCACGTTGTCTACGGTATCACCGACCAGGTTTTGGTAATCCAGCATCAAATGCGCAGGCACGCCGAACTCTTCCAACACCCCGGCCACATCGCGGCGCTTGCCGTTCATGGTGTCGATGATGGTGATGCGCTCATTAACCAATTGCGCCAGGTCTTTGTCGCCGCTGCTGACCACGACATCCATGCCGCGTGCAGCGGCCAGCACCGCCAAGGTGCCGATCACGTCATCGGCTTCCACGCCGGGCACATCGAGCACTTGCATGCCCAAAAGGCGCACCATTTCGTGGATAGGCTCAATTTGCGCGCGCAAATCGTCGGGCATGGGCGCGCGCTGTGCTTTGTAGTCGGGATAGATGGCGTCACGGAAGGTCGGACCCTTGGCGTCAAAGACGCAGGCCACATAGGCGGCAGGAACTTCTTTGCGCAAGGCCTGCATCATGTTGACCATGCCGCGCAGCGCGCCGGTGGGGGTGCTGGTCGGATCGCCGGGCACCGCGCGCAGATCGGGCATGGCATGGAAAGCGCGGTACAGGTAGCTGGAGCCGTCAATCAGCAACAAAGCGGGCGTAGGAGCGGTAGAAGTGGGATGCATGTCGGCATTTTGCCTGTCGCCCTGGGGGCTAGTGGGCGCCGCCTACAATCCCGCCCGGTGCCAAAGGGGTCTGCCCCACCTAGGCGCCCGCACAGTCCGCATAGCCGTTGGGCTTGGCGTTCTTCATTCAGGTTTGCTCCATGGCGGTTTACACCCAAGTTTCCTTCGATCAGGCCAATGCCTTTTTCCAGACCCTGGGGCTGGGGCCGCTGACCCGTCTGGAGGGCTGCGCTGGTGGCATTGAAAATACCAATTATTTTGCCGACACCGCGCAAGCGCGCTATGTGCTCACCCTATTCGAGCGCTTGAGCGCGGAGCAACTGCCCTATTACCTGCGCCTGATGCGCCACTTGGCCCAGCAAGGCATCCCCGTGCCCGACCCGGCAGCCGATGTCCATGGCCAGTTGCTGCATAAGCTGCAAGGGCGGCCTAGTTGTGTGGTGAGCCTGCTGGCAGGCAAAAGCGAATTGCAACCGGGCACCGACCATTGCGCGCAAGTTGGCGCGATGCTGGCGCGTATGCACTTGGCCGGCCTCAGTTTTGATAGGCAACAGCCCAATTTGCGAGGGCTTGACTGGTGGAAGCGGACCGTGCCCGAGGTGCTGCCCTTTGTGACACCAGAACAAAGCGCGCTGTTGCAAAGTGAGTTGCAGATGCAAGAGGAACTGGCGCATAGCGCGCAGTACGCGGCATTGCCAAGTGGCCCCATCCATGCTGATCTGTTTCGCGACAATGTGATGTTTGCGCCCGACGCACAGGGCCGCGCCCAGCTGACGGGCTTTTTTGATTTTTACTTCGCCGGGAACGACGCCTGGGTGTTTGATATTGCCGTCTGCCTGAACGACTGGTGTGTGAACCTAGCCGATGGCACAGCCGATTCAGCGCGCACCCATGCTTTTATGCAGGCCTATACCAACGTGCGCCCCCTAGAAGCTGCGGAATTGGCCGTATTTGCCACCATGCTGCGTGCGGCTGCATTGCGTTTTTGGCTCTCGCGTTTATGGGACTTGCACCTGCCGCGCCAAGCCACCATGCTCAAAGCGCACGATCCAGCCCCCTTTGAGCGCATACTGCGCCAGCGCATCGCCCACCCATTAAGCTGGGGGGCGCCGTCCGGCACCACCCACACCACTGCATGAAACTTCATATCGTTCCCGCCCGCCAAGGCGTCCTCTGGGTCAAGCTGGGCATGCGCACCTTTTTCCGCCAACCGCTGGCGCTCACGGGTTTGTTCTTTATATTTATGGCGGTGATGTCGCTTATCTCCATGGTGCCTGTGGTCGGCAATGTGCTAGCTCTGGCCCTGCTGCCCGGCGCTACCCTGGGGCTGATGGTGGCCACACAGGAAGCGCTCAAAGGCCAGTTCCCCATGCCCAGTGTTTTGATTGCCGGTTTTCGTGCAGGGCGTGCTCAGTTGAGGGCCATGCTCATTCTGGGCGGCCTGTATGCGCTGGGTTTTGTTGGGGTACTAGGCCTGTCCGCTCTGGCCGACGGTGGCAAATTCGCACAAATGTATTTGTTTGGCGGCGCGGTCGGCAGCGAGGTCCTGCAGGACCCGGCCTTTGAAGCAGCCACCATGGTGGCGCTGGTGTTTTACATGCCTTTGTCTTTGCTGTTCTGGTTCGCGCCAGCGCTGGTGTATTGGGACCATGTCAGCCCCATGAAAAGCCTGTTCTTCAGCCTGGTCGCTTGTATACGCAATATCGGAGCGTTTACGGTCTACACCATGGTGTGGATGCTGGCCTTTATGGTTATCGGGTTGGGCGTGGTGCTGGTAGCCGGTTTGTCCGGTAGCGAAGAGGCGGTGGCCCTGGTGCTGTACCCCACCGCCATGGTGATGGCGGCCATGTTTTTTAGTTCGATTTACTTTACCTATGCCGACAGCTTTAGCATCCCCAGTGTGCACCTGGCCTGAATCGGCCTGCGGTACCCGCTGCGCGGCATCCCTATTGCAATAGAGGGTGTCTGCCCGCCTATGACAAAGACCCCAAGGCTTTGCCAAGTTGGTACAGACCAAATACCAGCAACGCCAGGACCGATAGGCCCAGCATCGCCCGGTTAATACCTTGGCCAAAGCGCGCCGCCAGCCCAAATACCAGGACCAGCGTGGCCAAGCCACCCACGAGCGTGAAGTAAAAACCCCCGAGAAAAGAGAGCCCAAAGGCCGGCGACTCGCGCCAACCCGCCACCAAAATAGGGCCAGTCACCAGGGTCCAAAAAATATAGGGGCCGGGGCTAAGCATGTTCATCAGCACTGCTTTGCCGATCGGCAGACCCACTTCGAGCTCTGGGCCACTGGACACCGGTGGCGCGCGCCAGGCGCGAAAAGCGCCCCAGGCCAGGTACAAAATGAACACGCCGCTGACACCATACAAAACCTGCTCCATCCACACCGGCACCTGCGACAGCACCAGCAGACAGAAGGCGATGATGGGTCCGTCGCTGAGCAAAGGCGCCAGCGCCGAGGGCAAAGTGCGGCGCCAGCCCTGGCTGATGGATTGCGATATCAGGTAGGTTTGAAACGGCCCGGGCTGCGAGGCGGCAGCAAAACCAAACCCCATCCCCTGAAGCACAAACATCCACATCAGGGCATTCTAGGGTGCCATGAGGCAGGCTTCACACAACCGTCATGGCCCTTGGGTAACATGCAGCTCCATGCGCACCTCAGAAAACGCCACTCCCGGCTATGCCCGCAGCGACACCACGGCAAGTCTGCGAATCAGCATGGCTGATGCCGTGCCCTGGAACTTGGTTCGGACCCTGTGTATGGGTCTGATGGTGGGAGCTTGGGTTCCGGTGGCACTGGGGCAAACCGCTGCCCAACAAAGTGCGCAGCCAGCGTCTGTGCGACTGCGGATGACTGAGTTTTTTCAATTTCCGGTGGGTCCCCAGGGACTGCAAATCAGTCCGTCATTGCGCGAAGCGCAGGGCAAGAGAGTGTCTCTGCAAGGCTATGTGGTGCAGCAAGAAGTGGCGGCGCCCGGTCAATTTTTGCTGACGTCGCGCCCGGTGCAAATGAGCCAGCACGCCGATGGGGAAGCCGATGACCTGCCACCTTCCACAGTAGCGGTGTCGCTACCTGCAGAGCAGCAGGACTGGATAGTCGCCTACACGCGCGGCCTGGTAGAGGTGGTGGGCGTGCTGGACGTAGGCCGCCAAGAAGGTCCCGATGGGCGTGTCACTTGGGTGCGATTGCAGTTGGACAGCGAAGCAACGCGCCGCATGAACGCGGCTGAGTTCTTTAGCTACCGCCACGCTATGCAGCACAAGCACTAACAATTGCGTACGCAAGGCCCGGATAAGGCCCGTCGGATCGAGAAGCTTGTTTTGATGTGTTCACTAGGAGTATGGAAATGACCAAGTTCAACAAGCGCCCTGCCAGACTGGGCATCGCCCTCGCATCGGCCTGGATGGCCATCGCAGCGCAGGCCGCACCGACTGTGACCCGACTAACTCCGCCCAGCGAGCTTTTTAGCAGCGGCCAAGCCGCACCAGTGATTGCACGTTTTTTGCCGGGTCAGCGCTTTGACTTGCAGGCCACGATCCGGCCCGATGATGCATCCAAGCAAATCAGCAGCGCGGTGTTTGCCGTGGACGGAAAAACCGTTGCGGCGCCGGTAGCGCTAAAGGCTTGCGAAGCGGCCTGTATCAAAGGCGTTCCAGCGAATGCCACCTTAGCGAGCATCCGCGCCTTCAGTATTGATCAACCGGGCGTGCATAGCCTGCGCGTGACAGCTACCCAAAGTGACGGCCAAACCGTGACAGCAGAAGGAAATTTTGAAGTCCTTGCATTGCTGCCCGGTACCCAGAAAGTGAAAAACATCATCATCCTGTTAGGTGATGGCATGGGGGCCGCCCAGCGCACCGCGGCGCGCCTGGTGGCTGGTGGATACGCGCAAGGCAAGGTCATCAAACCCTTGGCGATGGATACCTTTCCGGTCACCGGCATGGTTAAAACGGCTTCACTCAACTCCTTTGTTACCGACTCGTCGCCCGGGATGACGGCCTATGTCTCTGGCAACAAAAACAACAACAACGAAGAAGGCGTCTTCCCCGACGACACCATCGACCCTTTTGACAATCCGCGTATCGAATACTTGAGTGAATACCTGCACCGCACCCAAGGCAAAGCGCTGGGCCTGGTGACCACTGCGGATGTGTTTGACGCCACCCCGGCGGGCAATGCGGTGCATACCAGTAACCGGGGCGCCGGAACTGGCATCGTGGATCAGTACCTGGATGACCGGGGACTGTCCGGGCTGAGCGTGCTCATGGGCGGTGGACGTAAATGGTTCCTGCCTGCGAGCACGCCGGGATCTGCGCGCGGTGACCGCAGCGACTACGCCTTTTCCTCCACCGACGCCCATACCGCCGACATCGTCAAGCGCTGGGGCGCCGCGCCTGGCGCGATGGACAAAGACCGCAATCTGCTGGCCGAGTTTCAAAATGCTGGTTTTGACTATGCTGCGGACAAAACCGCACTCGACAGCATAGATCCAAAGAAAACCGACCGTTTACTCGGCCTATTCGCACTGTCCAACATGAACGTGGCCTTAGACAAAATCGATGGACGCCGCAACAAGGCTTCGGGTGTGGGTGGCCGCGTAGTCGATGACTACGGCTTTCCCGACCAGCCCATGCTCGATGAAATGACGACCAAGGCGCTGGCCGTGCTGGACCGGCAGAAAAACGGCTTTGTGCTGATGATCGAGGGCGCCTCTATTGATAAGCAGGCGCATGCGATGGATAGTGAGCGCTGGATGCTGGACACCCTGGAATTTGACCGGGCCGTCGCCTTGGCCCAGGCCTATGCGGCAGCGCGTAATGACACGCTGGTCATCGTCACCGCAGACCATGAATGTGCCGGTGTAGCCTTGATTGGCGGCTCGCGTGTGAGTGATGCGCGCTTGCAAGCCCTGGTGCGCGAAGGTGGTGGTACAGCACTGCGCGACGTCGTAGTAGGCGTCTATGAACAAGCAGGCTTTCCCCGCTACAAAATTGCCGCCGATGGCTACCCTGAAACCACGGACATTGATAACCGCGTACTGGTGGGCTATGGTGCCAACTCGGACCGCATGGAAGACTTCCGTACCAATGCGCGGCCCTTGCAAGACGGCCAACAACCCTTTGTCAAAAAAGAGCCGCTGTCGATTTACCCTGCCGGTCCCATGGCGCGTGACGCCGAAGGCAAGTACATGATTACCGGCCAGGTGCCCGGTGAAAGTGCGGTGCACACTGCCACCGATATTCCTTTGTCGGCGTACGGGCCGGGTGCTTATGCGTTTACCGGTGTCATCGACAACACGGATGTGTTTTTCAAACTGGCACAGGCGGCCATTAAAGGCATCTTGCCACCGCCTGGATGGAGTGGCGGGGCTGCCCAAAGCGCTAAAGCGCCCTGACGCATTCGCTGCGGCCGATAGCGCAATCCCGCCAACGCCCTTGCGGCATGGCGGGATTTTTTTGTGTGCCAACTTGATAGCCCTTTGCGTTGTGTCAGGTGCTGTCTATCGACCCGAACCCTTAGGGGCTCTAAGATTGTAGGTACGTGAGCCAAGCCACCCAATGGCGCGGCGCTCGGGTTCAGGCTTGTCAGACCCGGAAAGAATTACAAGATGCACACATCGCCGTTGGAAAAAAAACATCGCCCTCGCTGGCAATTTGCAGGGCGCGCCCTAGTCGCGGCGCTGGTACTTGTAGGCGCCCTAGCCGGCGAGACCGCGCTGGCGCAGGCCGGGCGGCCGATCCAAATTTGGCCCACCATCCCCTTTGTGCGCGGCAAGGACTTGTGCCAGTACCAGGAAAACTACGCCAAAACCAAGAACGAGCAATCCAAGGAGATGCTTCAAAACGTGGTCTCGCTCATCCGGGAGGGCGCTAAAGAGGCGGTCGCCTTTGGCATTGTGCAGGCCATGGACGACATGGAGAACGCCAACCGCGCCCAGGCCAATGCGGGCATGGGCATGGACGTGCTGCTCGAAGGCAGCTTCAAAGCCACCTTGGATGCCTATTACCGCGACCTGCAACCGGGCCAGCGCAAGATTGCTTTTTTCAACCCCATGCCCTTGACCCAACTGGTACGCGGGCTACGAGACCAAAAGCGCCAAGGGTATTTAGATGACAAATTGGTGCGTGAGCTGTATGGTATTTTCTGGGGCACCTATTCATTTGCCCAAGACTGCAACGGCCAGGTGCTGGTCACTATGCATTTAGAAGGCAAAGACGGCACTACCCGCAGCTTTCAGGCCCAAGGCTATCCGCAATCAGTCATGCAAAGTGCAGCGGGCCAAGTGTTTGACTATTTTCAGAAAACCAAATTCCCATCGAAAGTGATGGTAGGCAACCGCAGTTTGGAATTGCTGGGCGCCCCGAGCATGCCGGTGGCGCATACCGCCGGGCCTGCAGCGGCCGAGCGTGCCTGTAGCAATATGAATGCGCGCCTGCCCACGGTGGCCGAACTCGAGTACTTGGCTGCCCTTGGCGATTACAACGGCGGTGTGAGTTTGCGCAGCGACGTCTGGGTTCTACCCGGCGGCATGGTGTATGCGCCAGACCTGCCCAACCCCTCGCCCGTGCGCAGCGCCGACGAAGTGCGCGGGCCGGATTTACATTTTTACTGCGTGCGCTAGAGGGATTGGGGCAAAACAGCGCTGTGCTGATCGCACCTTAAGCCTGGCCTTGGGCTTCGAGCTGGGTTTGGCAGGCCATGCAATGGGCGGTTTCGGGCATGGCATCTAGACGGGCTTCCAAAATTTCACTACCGCATTCGGTGCAAAAGCCATAACTACCTTGGTGCAGGCGCTTCAAAGCCGCCTCCACTTCATGCAAGCGGGCAATTTCGCGCTCGCCGATACAAAAATCCATGTCCCGCTGGGTCATGCTCTGGGCATGGGAGTCGCCCGGCCCGGGCAAGGATTCTGCCGCCACCTCCGCCCGCGTACGCTCGCCACCGCGCTGCTCGTGGATCAGCCGCAGCAGGTCAGCCAGCATGTTTTCAAGACGTTCAAGGTGCACCATGGCATGGTGGTGCTGCATCGCGGAAATAGTGTGGGTCATGGACGCATCATGCGCGCCCGACTAAGTAGCGGTCTTGACCTTTATCAAATTGCGCTTACGCGAAGAATAACAAACAGATATTTCAACCTGCAAAGCCCTGCCTCAGCCTCACTCCACCGGCGTCAACTTGGCCACGCTCAGGGCCAGCCACTTGGTGCCGTGGCGGGGGAAGCTAATTTGGGCGCGGGCGTCGGCGCCCTCGCCTTCCAGCGTCAGCACTTTGCCTTCGCCAAATTTGTTGTGGAACACCTGTAAGCCCACACGCAGGCCGTGGCCAGGGTCAGTTTTGCGGGCGACCAGCGGGCCGGCGTTGTAGGTCTCGGCGCGCGGACTGGCGGTTGGTGCCTGCCAGGGCGGCGTGCTGCTACCCGTCCAGGGGCTGCGCGCGGGCGCGCGCTTGGGGGTCAGGAACTTGAGGCTTCCCTCAGGCAACTCGTGAAAAAAGCGGCTCTTCAGGTTGTAGCGCGTCTGGCCGTGCAGCATGCGGGTTTGCGAATGGCTGAGGTAGAGGCGGTCGCGCGCGCGCGTGATGGCCACGTACATCAGGCGACGCTCTTCTTCTAGTCCATCGCGGTCGCTCATGGCGTTTTCATGGGGGAACAAGCCTTCTTCCATGCCGGTGATGAATACGCAATCGAACTCCAGGCCTTTGGCGGCGTGGACGGTCATCAGTTGTACCGCGTCCTGCCCTGCCTGGGCCATGTTGTCACCCGCTTCTAAAGCGGCATGGGTTAAGAAGGCGGTCAGGGGCGAGAGGGTTTCGCCGGTATCGCCAAATTCGGGCTCGTCCGGGGCGAGCGCGTCGGTAGGCGCTTGCTGCGCCTGCAGTCCGGCATCGTCTGTAACCGGCAAGGCTCCAGAGGCCCCGCCCCGCGCCGCTTCCTGGCGGCCAAAACCTTCCAAGCGCACAAAGCTTTCGGCGGCGTTGACGAGTTCTTCCAAGTTTTCGATGCGGTCTTCGCCTTCGCGGTCCAGGCGGTAATGTTCCAGCAGTCCACTTTCCTCCAGCATAGTGGCCACAATATCGCGCAGGCTGCTGGTGGCGGTTTGCTCGCGCAGCACATCGATCTTGGCCACAAAAGCCGATATCAAGGCGCCGGGCCGGCCTTTGAGGGCACTGACCGCATCGTGGAGGGAGCAGCCCAGTTCTTTGGCAATGTCTTGCAATTGCTCCAGGCTGCGCGCGCCAATACCGCGCGCCGGGAGGTTGACCACGCGCATAAAGCTGGTGTCGTCGCGCGGATTGGACAGCAAGCGCAAATAGGCCAGCGCGTGCTTGATTTCGGCACGCTCGAAAAAGCGCAAACCGCCATAGACGCGGTAGGCAATACCGGCGTTAAACAAAGCGGTCTCGATCACCCGGCTTTGTGCATTGCTGCGGTAGAGCACGGCAATTTCGGAATGCGGATAGCCTTCGCCCAAACCGGGTTTGCCCGATTCCATCAGGTAGCGCATTTCGGAAACCATCCATTGCGCTTCTTCAAAGTCGCTGGGCGCCTCATAGACGCGCACGGCTTCGCCCGGACCCTGGTCGGTGCGCAGGTTTTTACCCAGGCGGCGGCTGTTGTGGCTGATCAGCGCATTGGCCGAGTCCAGGATGTGGCTGTGGCTGCGGTAGTTTTGCTCTAGCTTGATCTGGTGCTCGACCGCAAATTCGCGCACAAAGTCGGCCATATTGCCTACGCGCGCGCCGCGAAACGCATAAATGCTTTGGTCGTCGTCACCGACGGCCAGCACTGCGCCGCCGGGGCGCGCACTGCTGCTGTCCATGCCGTCTTGCTTGCCCGCAAGCATCTTGATCCAGGCGTATTGCAGTTTGTTGGTGTCCTGAAACTCGTCGATCAGGATATGGCGAAAGCGCCACTGGTAGTGCTCGCGGATAGACGCATGGTCGCGCAGCACTTCGTAGCTGCGCAGCATCAGCTCCCCAAAATCGACCACGCCTTCGCGCTGGCATTGTTCTTCGTAGAGTTGGTACAGCTCCACTTTACGGCGGGTGTCGCTGTCGCGCACCGGCACATCCTGCGGGCGCAGGCCCTCTTCTTTGCAGTTAGAAATAAACCAACTTAGTTGTTTAGGCGGGAAACGGTCTTCGTCCACCGCCAGTTGCTTGCACAGGCGCTTGACGGCGCTGAGCTGGTCTTGTGTGTCCAAAATCTGAAAGGTCTGGGGCAAGGCGGCGGTTTTGAAATGCGCCCGCAAAAAACGGTTGCACAGGCCGTGGAAAGTGCCTATCCACATGCCACGTACCGAAATCGGCAGCATGGCGCTAAGGCGGGCCACCATCTCTTTAGCGGCTTTGTTCGTAAATGTGACGGCCAAAATGCCGCCCGGGCTGATATGGCCTTCTTGCAAGAGCCAGGCGATGCGCGTGGTCAGCACCCGTGTTTTACCGGAACCGGCCCCGGCCAGGATCAGCGCATGCTCGGGGGGCAACGTGACAGCGGCGCGCTGTTCGGGGTTGAGGCTGTCAAGCAAAGGAGAGGACGCGGTACTGGCAGAAAACATGCCCGATTGTAGGAAGCCCGATGCGTCAGCGTCTGCGCGTAAAATCAAACACCGGGCCCAAGCATTTAGCGTCCGGTATTTTTTTGCCGGTACCAATCCAAGCGCCTATTTGACGAATGCAACTTTTGGAGCTTGGGTTATGGATATTTTTGACTACGACAACATTTTGCTGCTGCCCCGCAAATGCCGGGTGGAGAGCCGGTCGGAATGTGACACCAGCGTAGCGCTGGGCGCGCGCAGCTTTCGCATGCCGGTGGTCCCGGCCAATATGAAGACGGTGGTGGACGAAAGCATTTGCGTCTGGCTGGCGCAAAACGGCTACTTCTATGTCATGCACCGCTTTGACCTGGACAATGTCCGCTTCACCCAGGATATCCGCGCCAAGGGGCTGTACGCCTCGATTTCGCTAGGCGTCAAGCAAGCCGATTACCAGACCGTGGACCGCCTGCGCGAATTGGGCCACACGCCCGATTACATCACCATCGACATCGCCCACGGCCACGCCGACAGCGTGAAGAACATGATTGGCTATATCAAGCAACACTTGCCTGCGAGTTTTGTGATCGCTGGCAATGTGGGCACGCCCGAGGCAGTGATCGACCTAGAAAATTGGGGTGCGGATGCGACCAAGGTTGGCATCGGGCCGGGCAAGGTGTGCATTACCAAACTCAAAACCGGCTTTGGCACCGGCGGCTGGCAACTGAGCGCGCTCAAGTGGTGCGCCCGCGTGGCGACCAAGCCCATCATCGCCGACGGCGGCATCCGCGACCATGGCGACATCGCCAAAAGCATACGCTTTGGTGCATCCATGGTGATGATTGGCTCACTGTTCGCCGGTCACGAAGAATCTCCCGGCCAGACGGTGGAAGTCGATGGCAAGCTGTACAAAGAGTATTACGGCTCTGCCAGCGACTTCAACAAAGGCGAGTACAAGCACGTCGAAGGCAAGCGCATCCTAGAGGCGATCAAAGGTCCGCTGCGTAACACTCTGGTGGAAATGGAGCAGGACTTGCAAAGCTCTATTAGCTATGCCGGTGGCAAAAAACTCATGGATATCCGCAAAGTCAATTACGTGACCTTAGGCGGCGACAACGCGGGCGAACATTTGTTGATGTAAGCAAGGATTCAATATATGCGCATTGCATTTTTGGGATTGGGATTGATGGGCGTGCCCATGGCCTCACGCCTGTGCCGCGCGGGTTTAGAGGTGCATGTGTGGAACCGAACGGCTGAAAAAACCGCACCACTGGTCGCTTTGGGTGCGCATGCGCACGTCAATGCGGCCGACGCTGTTCGTCATGCGGACATCACCATCACCATGCTGGAGCATGGTGGCATTGTGGAGCTGGTCTTGTTTGAGCAAGGTGTGGCGCAAGCCCTGCAAAGTGGCAGCTTGCTGGTGGACATGTCCTCGATCGCGCCCGATCAGGCGCGCAGCCACGCAACCCGCCTCCATGCCCTGGGCGTGCGCTACCTGGATGCCCCTGTGTCCGGTGGCACCCTGGGCGCCGAGCAAGGTACGCTGGCCATCATGGCCGGTGGCGCTGAGGCCGACTTGCACGAAGCGCAAAGCGCGCTGCAACACCTGGGCAAGTCCACACTGGTAGGTCCGCACGGCTGCGGCCAATTGGCCAAGTTGGCCAATCAAATGATTGTGGGCATCACCATTGGCGCGGTGGCCGAAGCTTTGCTGCTCTGCGCCAAAGGCGGCGCGGACATGGCCAAGGTGAAAGAAGCGATCAGCGGTGGTTTTGCCGATAGTCGTATTCTGCAAGTGCATGGCCAGCGCATGGTGGAGCGCGATTTTGCGCCGCGCGGACGCATCAGCGTGCAACTCAAAGACATGCGCAACGCGCTGGATACCGGCAAGCAACTAGGCTTTGACGCGCCCATAACGCAACTCCTGGAACAGCTCTACGCCCAGGCCCACGACAACGGTTTGGCCAGTATGGACCAAGCTGCGCTGTTTGCCGAGTTGGCGCGGCGCAATGGCATGCAATAGTGCCGTCTAGCTGCCGCCCAATGGCGGCAGGCCAGGCTTGAAGACTTTTAACCGGCGGTACGGGCAGGACGCTTTTTCGCGTCGCGCGGCACAAACACTTTGCCACCATTGCCGGGTTTGGCAAAGCCCGCGGGCTTGCCCGCTGCTGGCTTCCTGGGTGCGAAGTCTGCGCGCGGCGCAAAATCCTTGCGCGGGGCAAAGTCTGCACGTGGGGCGCCAGCATCAGCACGCGGTGCGAACTCACGGCGTGGTGCGAAGTCGCCACGGGGTGCACCAGCATCAGCGCGGGGCGCAAATTCGCGCCGCGGGGCAAAGTCGCCGCGCGGAGCGCCTTGACCGGCAAAGCGGTCGTTAAAACCACCCTTGCGCTCGTAACTAAAACCTTCGCGTGCCGCGCCGCGAAATTCGCGGGTACCGGCATCGGCAAATCCGCCACGGCGGTCGCCGCCGCCAAAACCACCTTCACCCGGACCGGCAAAACCACGGCCCGGGCCACGGGCATCGCGGCCACCACCACCGTTGCGCGCGGCAAAGCCGGGGCGCGGTGCTTCGGGAATGCGTTGCTTGGGTTCCAGACCAGCCACCACTTCGGCTTTGATGGGTTGTCGGGTATAGGCCTCAATGTCAAAAATCTTGCGACGGTCGCGCAATTCGGCAAACGTGATGGCCAGGCCATCGCGGCCTGCCCGGCCGGTACGGCCAATGCGGTGGGTGTAGTCCTCGGCCTTCATGGGCAGGCCAAAGTTAAATACATGGGTAATCGTCGGCACGTCAATCCCGCGCGCGGCCACATCGGTAGCCACCAGGATTTGCACCTGGCCCTGGCGCAGCGCCATCAAGCGACGGTTACGCAAGCCTTGGCTCAGCGCGCCATGCAAGGCCACGGCGTCAAAGCCGTCTTGCTGCAAATCGTTGGCCAAGCCATCGCATTCAATCTGGGTACTGGCAAACACAATCGCTTGGTTGATGCCGGTGTCGCGCAGCCAGTGGTCCAGTAATTTGCGTTTGTGTTGGGCGTTATCAGCCCAGTACAACACCTGCTTGATGTTGACATGTTTTTCTTGCGGGTTGTCAATGCTCACGCGCTGGGGTTCGCGCATCACGCGGGCCGCCAGTTGTTGGATACGCGGCGCAAAAGTGGCGCTGAACATCATGGTTTGTTTGCGGTCGATCGTGAGCTGGTTGATCTCGGCCAGATCATCGGAAAAGCCCAGGTCCAGCATGCGGTCGGCCTCATCGACCACCAAGAATTGCACTTGGTCCAGCTTGATTTGCATGGAGCGCTGCAAGTCCAGCAAACGGCCGGGCGTAGCCACCACCAAATTGGCGTTTTGCAGCTTGGCAATTTGCAATTGGTAAGGCATGCCGCCGACGATATTGGCAACGCGAAGACCGCGGCAATGTTGCACCAGGTCGATGGCGTCGTGCGCCACTTGTTGGGCCAGTTCGCGGGTCGGGCAGACGATCAACGCGCCGGGCGTGGGCGCTTTGAAATTGCGCGCATTGGTGGGGTCTTTGCGCTTGGGGCGCTTCGGGGGGGCTTCGCCTTTAGCCGCGGCTTGCGCCACCGCTTCTTCGTAGGCTTGGCGCTCGTCGGCTTCTGCCTGCGCCATTTGCTTGAGTAAGGTATGCAGCACTGGCAGCAAAAATGCGGCAGTTTTGCCGCTTCCGGTTTGGCTGGACACCATCAAGTCGATGTATTTCTTAGCGCCCTTGTCTGCGTCTTCGGTGGGTAAAGCCAAAGGAATAACTTTGGTTTGTACCGGTGTGGGCTGGGTGTAACCCAGATCCATACAGGCTTTTACCAACTCGGGGGCAAGGTCCAGGGCCAAAAAGCCGTTGGGCTCCGCTGGCACAGCAGGTGCTTCGTCAGCCGCGGCCAAGGCTTCGTCCGCCATGGGCGCTTGGGCGCTGTGGTTCGGCTGGAAGGCCTCGCCATCTGGGGTGGAATAGGTGTGTTCGGGCGCGAATTCGCCCGATGCGATCAAAGAATCAGTCATAGTTTCACTCACACAGCAACGCCACCCGCGAGGTGGGCGTTCCGTCAATGGTTAAAAAACATCAACCATCAAACGGAGGCTGCGCCAGGTGCGTCTGCTACGCTGCCGGTGCGGCTGGGGCCCTCTTGAATGGACCCGGTGAATGTTGGGAGATGTGCAAATTTCGCTGGCCCCGGCCTGGTTGCCGTGCTGCCGTTTGGCGAAGCCCTCGATTATGACACGGATTCGGGTTTATACCCATACGCAGGTCTCACGGATCGTAAAGTTGGGTGCGCCACGACCCCGATGTACGCGCCGCTCGCTCAGACTTTCAAAAAATGGGTGCGATAGTGTTCCAACTCATCAATGGACTCGTGTACATCGGCCAGGGCGGTATGTTTTTGCTGCTTTTTAAATCCGGCATACACCTCGGGCCGCCAGCGCAGGCTGAGTTCCTTTAAGGTGCTGACATCCAGGTTGCGGTAGTGAAAAAAGGCCTCCAGGCGCGGCATATAGGCGGCCAAAAAACGCCGGTCCTGTCCAATGGTGTTGCCGCACATGGGCGAGGCGCCGGGAGGCACCAATGGCGTCAAAAATGCGATCAAGGCATCCTCGGCCTCGGCCTCTGTCACGGTGGAGGCACGCACCTTGTCGATCAGGCCGCTTTTGCCATGGGTTCCTTTGTTCCAGGCATCCATGGCGTCTAGTTGCGCGTCCGATTGGTGAATCACAAACACCGGGCCCTCGGTGCGCGACTCCAGCATGGGGCCCGTCACCACCACGGCGATTTCGATGATGCGGTCCTGCGCCGGGTGTAAACCCGTCATTTCGCAGTCCAGCCAGACCAGGTTTTTGTCGGATTTCGTGAGTGGGCTTAAGGTGTCTTGCATAGCCGAGATTGTCGCCTATGACCTAAACTGCGGCTCCATGCAAGACAACGCCTTCAATCCCTCCGACACCCTCACCCTTATTTTTGCACTGGCCCTGGCCTCTAGCCTATTGCTGAAATTGTGGCTGGCCGCACGCCAAATTCGCCATGTAGCGAGCCACCGCGACGCGGTCCCGCCGGCCTTCGCATCCACCATCGAACTGCCAGCGCACCAGCGCGCCGCCGATTACACGGTAGTGAAAACACGTTTTGGCCTGATTGAACTGGCTTGGGGGGCGGCCCTTGCTTTGGGGTGGACGCTATTTGGGGGCTTGTCGGCACTGAATGGGGCTTTGCTGGACAGCATGGGCCCGGGCCTGTGGCAACAACTGGCCTTGGTGGGCGCCTTCACCGCCATCAACACCCTGCTGGAATTGCCGTTCTCGCTGTACGCCACCTTTGTACTCGAGGAGCGCTTTGGATTTAACAAAACCAGCGGCAAACTGTGGATGCAAGACCTGATCAAGTCTTTGGCCTTGGGCGTGCTGATCGGCGGCCCCCTGCTGGCCCTGGTGCTGTGGCTGATGGCTGCGGCGGGCCCGCTGTGGTGGGCCTGGACCTGGGGCGTGTGGATGGGCTTTAACCTGCTGGCCATGCTGATTTACCCCACCTGGATTGCGCCGCTGTTCAACAAATTCCAAGTGCTGGACGACGCCACCTTGACCGAGCGCGTGCGCGCTTTGATGCAGCGCTGCGGCTTTCAGGCGCAAGGTTTTTATGTGATGGACGGCAGCAAACGCAGCGCACATGCGAACGCCTATTTCACCGGCTTTGGCGCGTCCAAGCGGGTGGTGTTTTATGACACCTTGCTGGCGCGACTCACACCTGAGGAAGTAGACGCGGTGCTGGCCCATGAATTGGGGCATTTCAAACACCAACATATCCGCAAGCGCATCGTGTCGATTTTCGCCATCAGCCTGGGCGGTTTCGCGCTACTGGGCTGGGCCAGCACGCAGGTATGGTTTTATACCGGCCTGGGCGTAATGCCTAACTTAGCAGGCGCCAACGACGCCTTGGCCTTGTTGCTTTTTATGCTGGTCTTACCCTCGTTTACCGGCTTTCTCGGTCCGCTATTTGCTCAGATTTCACGCCAACATGAGTTCGAGGCCGATGCCTACGCCGTGGCGCAAACGCGGGGCGCGGATTTAGCCTCAGCCTTGCTGAAGTTATACGAAGACAACGCATCCACGCTCACGCCAGACCCGCTGTATGTGAAGTTTTATTACTCACACCCACCAGCATCCGAGCGCCTGGGTCGCATGTTGGCGGCGTCCTGATCAATTAACCCGTATGACAGCACCAGCAGACACCCCAAAAAGCGCCAGAGGCCAAGCGCTAAGCGGCCCGCAAGTCATTGCGCGCCTAGCAAGCTTGGAAGGCTGGAAGCTGTGGGGCGACGGCGAAACACTGGCGATTGAAAAAACATTCCGTTTCGAAAGCTATTTACAGACCCTGGCATTTGCCAATGCCGTGGCCTTCATGGCCGAGCAGCAAGGCCACCATCCCGACATGCTGCTCACCTACCGCAGTTGCAGCGTGCGCTGGCGCTCGCACGATGTGGGCGGTATCTCACAGCGGGATGTGCGCTGCGCTGCGCTGGTCGATGCCCTGGCAAACCCCGGGCAGTCAGGGAGCACGCTTGGCTGAGCCAGCCGGTTTGCAAGAAGGCTTGGTCATCGCCGGTCATGGACGGCATGTGTGGGTGGAGACCCCATCGGGTCGCAAAGTGATTTGCCACGCACGCGGCAAAAAAAGCCAGACGGTGGTGGGTGACCAGGTGCTGTGGATGGCCACGCAAGACGAAGGCACGATTGAAAAAGTGATGCCTCGGCGCAATTTGATGTACCGACAAGACGAAATCCGCACCAAGTCCTTTGCTGCCAATGTCGACCAGGTCGTCATCGTGCTGGGCGCGGAGCCCGAGTTCTCCGACGGCCAGTTATCGCGCGCTTTGATTGCCGCTGCGGCACAACAAATCGAAGCGCTCATCGTGCTCAATAAACGCGATCTGGGCGGCTTGTTTGCCGCCGCCTGGGAGCGCTTGGCGCCCTACCGCGCTATGCAATACCCGGTTTTGGCGACCGCTTTCAAGCCTTCCAGCGGTGAGCCCGTGGCGCAAACCGCCGATGACGATACCGAGCGGATGCGCGCCCTGTTGACCGGCAAAACCAGCTTGGTCTTAGGTCCATCGGGCGCCGGAAAAAGTTCGCTGATTAACCGCTGGGTTCCGCAAGCCAAGGTTCTGACCCAAGAAATTTCTATTGCCTTACAGGCGGGCAAGCACACCACCACTAGCACCACCTGGTATTGGCTGGACGCGCATAAACAATCCGCCTTGATCGACTCACCAGGCTTTCAGGAATTTGGCCTGCACCACATTGCGCCTATGGACCTGGGCAAACTCATGCCCGATATCCAAGCCCAGGCCAGCGACTGCAAGTTTTACAACTGCAGCCATTTGCACGAACCGGGCTGCGGCGTGCGCAGCGCCTGCGCAGCCGAGCCCAGCCCGATCAGCCCGGTACGCTACAAAATTTACAAAGACTTGTTCGAAGAGCTCTCGCAAAAGCGGTATTGAGGCGCCAGCTGCCATCAAGCAAAGCGCTTAGCCGCTGGTACCGCGGCGCGTCAGCCCAGCAGGCGCGCCAAGGACAGCAAGGCCAGCACCACCATCCACATCACCACGGTGCGCCAGACCAGGCCCACGATGGCACGCAAATGGCCTAGACGGGGCGCAGGGGCGCTATTTTGTAAATCCACTTCGGTCAAACCAATATGCACTGCACCAGCAGTCGCCGCCAGCACGATGCCATCGTTATCGCCAGGGACCGCCGCCTCAAATTTGCGCCAACGGTCAATCGCATCTTCAAAGCTACCCACAAATGCAAAGCCCATGGCCGTCAGGCGCGCGGGGATCCAATCAATCCGATGCCACCACAGCCCCACATAGTCACGCAGCGCCGGGCTGAACAACAAGGTTTGTGGACTCACCGGTCGCTTGGCCAATGCGGAAAAATACTCTGCCATGCGGTACACGACCGCCCCAGCAGGTCCTAGCGCCAGGCCCGATAAGAGCGAATACCAGGCAAATACACCGAACACGCAACGGTGCGCGTTCAGCACCGAGTGCGCGATGACTTGGCGAACGATTTCGCTGCGCGGCAGGTCGGAGGCATCGATTTGCATCCAGTGGGCTAGTAAGCCACGCGCAGTGTCTTCATCGCCGGCATCAAGCGCATCGCGGATGTCCGTGAAATGGTGGCTGAACTGCCGAAAACCCAGGGTCAAATACAAGATGGCCACGTTCCACACCACGGCGGCGATCCACCCCAGCCAAAGCAGCAATGCCCAATGCACCAGCGCGCTGCATGCTGCCGGTAGGATGACCACCACAGCCCAGGTCATACGAGCATGCGAATCCTGCCCCGTATCCAACTGCCGGACCGCCCATGCGAGGGCTCCTCGCACTTGCGTGTGCAAAAAATTTTCGTCTTTGAGCGGACGTGCCTGCTCAATCAACAAAGCGAAAAGAATAGCAAAAAAGCTCATGTCATCGCATCATACCGACGCGCTGCCCCGGTGCCTGGATTAAGCCGGTAGTAAAAACCGGTACAGATTGCGCAACATCCCGGCGGTGGCGCCCCAGATGTAGCGCTCATGTGCACCATCCTGGTAGGGCATAGAGATCCAATGGCGCGGGCCTACCGCTGTGTGCAGGGTGTGGCGCCGGTGGTGGGCCGGGTTCATCACATAGTCCAGCGGCACTTCAAACACCGCATCCACCTCATCGCCATTGGGCACGATGGCAAAGCCCGGCTCCAGCAGCGCGACGACCGGCGTCACCACAAACCCACTGCCCGTCGTGTAGTGCGGAAGACTACCCAACACACGCACGTGGCGCGGGTGCAGACCCACTTCTTCTTGCGCTTCACGCAAGGCGGTGGCCACGGCGTCTTGGTCCTGGGCATCTGATTTGCCGCCAGGAAACGCGACTTGGCCGGCATGGCTGCTCAGTCTCGTTGTGCGCTGGGTGAGCAATACGGTGGGCCGCGCATGGGTTACCAAACCCACCAGCACCGAGGCGGCGCTGGGTTGACGGTCTGTGAAGCGCGGCTCCACCCGAAATTCCGGCTCCCACGCGGGTGGAGCGCTAAAACGCTGGGCCAAGGCCTGGGGGTGGAAATGGGCCTCGGGCACAGGTGGCAGGTGTCCGTCCAGCATCTCAAACGGAACCTGGCGCGGGTCAAAAGAGGGGATCGTGCTCATAAACCATGCGCTGCTATAAAGTACAAAAGGCGCGTAAAAAAACCGCCGCCGGAGCTGCCCGGGGCGGTTTTCGCTGTCACACCGGATCCGTTCAAGCGGCCGTCTTTTTGGCGGGCAGCTTTTCTTTGATACGTGCTGACTTTCCGCTGCGGTCACGCAGGTAGTAGAGCTTGGCGCGGCGCACATCGCCACGACGCTTGACTTCGATACCCGCAATCAGGGGGCTGTAGGTTTGGAAGGTACGTTCCACGCCTTCGCCGCTTGAAATTTTTCGGACGATAAAGCCGCTGTTCAAACCGCGATTGCGCTTAGCAATCACCACGCCTTCGTAGGCCTGGACGCGCTTGCGGGTGCCCTCGACAACGTTGACGCTTACGATGACGGTGTCACCTGGGGCGAAATCGGGAATGGTTTTACCCAAACGCGCGATTTCCTCTTGTTCCAAAATTTGGATGAGGTTCATAGCTTCTTTCGTGATCTTGCAAGCGCCGGGACCCTTAGCGGGTCACCTTGTCGTATCAGCACCATTGCTGCGCCTTGTGTGGCCATGCAGAGGATCGGTTAGCCCGCCATTATAGCAATTCGCACTTGGCACATGGCCACTGGCCGCGCGAGGAGTCATTCGGACACCCTCAGAGCACCTGGCGCAATAATTTTTCGTCCGCCACATCCAGCGCATTGGCCGCCCTGGCCGCGCTGATCAACTCGGGCCGCAACCTGGCGGTCAGCAGCAGACGCTGGTCACGCCGCCACCGTTCTATGCGCTCGTGGTGCCCAGACAATAAAACCTCGGGCACCGGGCTGCCTTGCCATTGTTCGGGGCGGGTGTAATGCGGGCAATCGAGCAAACCATCCAGCGCGGGGTTAAAACTGTCTTGCTGGTGGCTCTGGGCATCGCTGAGTACCTCTGGCTGCAAACGCGCAATCGCATCCAGAAAAAGCATGGCCGGCAACTCGCCACCGGACACGACAAAGTCTCCCAGGCTGATTTGCACATCGACGAAGCGGTCCACAAAGCGCTGGTCCAACCCCTCATAGCGACCACAAACCAGCACGGCCCCCTCGCCGGCCGCCCAGTGCTGTACGGTTGCGTGGTCTAGTGCCCGACCTTGGGGGGAAAAGAGTATGACTTTGCCCGCTTGACTGCGCTGCGCCTGGGCGTGCGCCAGTGCAAGGGACAAGGGTTCGGCCATCATGACCATGCCCGGGCCGCCACCAAAAGGCCGGTCATCCACTCGGCGGTAATTGCCTTCGGCCTGATCGCGCGGATTGTGCAGGCATACCTGCACCTGTCCCGAATCGAAAGCGCGCCGGGTAATACCGGTGCGAAAAAATGGCTCAAAAAGTTCCGGGAACAGGGTGATGACGTCAAAACGCATGGCCCGGCCCTTCAATAGTCGCTTTGCCAGTCCACGCGGATGCGCCGTGCCGAGAGATCCACATCGTCGATAAAGGCGGCAACAAATGGAATCATGCGTTCTTGCGCCTTGCCCTCTGACAGATATTCCAGCACCAACACGGTTTGGGCCCCTGTGGAGAGCAATTCGCGCACGCACCCCAAGGGCTCATCCTGGCGATTGAGGACATCCAGGCCAATCAAGTCCACCCAGTAATACTCGTCGGGCTCAGCGGTAGGGAAACTGGAACGCGGGACAAACACGCGCGCGCCGCGCAGTGCCTCGGCAGCGTCACGGTCAAGCACCTCATGGGCACTGGCGACGACCGTATCGGAATGCTCTTTGGCCTCTTTGATGGCTATTTTGACCACGCCAGCAAACGTGGGACTGCCCCGCTCAGTCGGCAGCAAATACCAACGCTTGGAAGAAAAAAGCGCCTCGGGCTGGGCGCTAAATGGCAGTACCTTGAACCAACCTTTGACGCCCCAGGCTTCGCCGATGCGCGCCACCTCAATGGCATCTGCCGGAAGCTCAGCGGGCTCCAGGCCTGCGATCATGCGAAATAAGGTTGCCGCCAAGGGTCTGCACCAGACGGCGCAAACCCATTTGGGGACTATTTAGGCTGCGACCGGCGCGCTGGCAGCGGCCTGGTTGATCAGACGCTCCACCGTGGGCGAAGCTTGGGCGCCAACGCCTTTCCAATAGGTCAAGCGGTCCTGCGCAATGCGGATACGCTCTTCATTGGCGGTGGCAATGGGGTTGTAAAACCCAATGCGCTCGATAAAGCGGCCGTCACGGCGGGTACGCTTGTCGGCAACGACGATACTGAAAAACGGGCGGGCTTTAGCACCACCACGGGCGAGTCGAATAACGACCATGATTCATCCTTTGGGGAGATTGAAATGAGTTTCAACCATAAAATTCGGAGTTGAGACACGCAACTGACCACCCGGCCAGTGACACTCAGAATAGCCCTCGATTATATCTTTTCCCAAACCATGCC
>CANFLU010000030.1 GCA_947447975.1 Comamonadaceae bacterium
GACTGGCGACCGCCAGGTCGCCGGATGTGTAGCAAGCAACTGGAGGCTATTTATGAATTTGACAATCAGCGGCCATCATCTGGAAGTAACGCCGGCCCTGCGTAGTTACGTGACCGAAAAATTGGACCGCATCATGCGCCACTTTGACCAGGTCGTCGACGTAAAAGTCTTGCTCACGGTAGAAAAGCAAAAGGAAAAAGAGCGCAGGCAACGCGCCGAATGCAATATCCATGTCAAAGGCAACGATATGTTCGCCCAAAGCTCGCACCAAGACCTGTATGCCGCAGTGGACGATTTGGTGGACAAGCTGGACAGACAAGTAGGCCGCCACAAACAGCGCATTCAGGACCACCACCATGCTGCCCCCAAGCGCCTGATGTAGCCCGTCCAGCCCTGAAAAATCAAGCAAACCGCCACCCTCGTGGCGGTTTTTTTATGGGCATAATCCGCACCACTATGAACCGACTCGCCTCTCTCTTACCCCCGTCGCATGTGCTGGCGCAGGTGGACGTTACGAGTAAAAAACGGGCGTTTGAGGAGGCCGGTCTGCTGTTTGAAAGCCTGCACGGCCTGAGCCGGGCGCTGGTTACCGACAGCCTGTTTTCGCGCGAGCGGCTGGGCTCCACCGGCCTGGGGCATGGGGTGGCGATCCCGCATGGGCGCATCAAAGGCCTCAAGTCGCCCCTGGCTGCTGTCTTCCAGCTGGCCCACCCTATAGGCTTTGACGCGCCGGACGAGATGGCAGTCAACCTGATGATTTTTTTGCTGGTGCCCGAGGCGGCCACCCAGCGGCACTTAGAAATTCTGTCCGAAATTGCCGAACTGCTCAGCGACGCCGATATGCGCAAGCGCCTGACCAGCACCACCGATGCCACGACACTGCACGGCTTGCTGGCCAACTGGCGCTCGGCCCCGGTGCACTAGTGGCAGCGCCCTTTAACAGCGACCAAGCAACGGATTCCTCGCTGTGAAACCCAACGCCATCAGTGCCGACGTCCTGTTTGAGGCCTTTCGCAACCGTTTGCAATGGCAATGGGTAGCGGGCTTGGGGGCTTCGGAGCGGCGCTTTGATGAGGTCGCCGTACGCGCCGCGCGCTCAGGCGCCGATTTGGTGGGTTACCTCAATTACATCCACCCCTACCGGGTGCAAATTTTGGGTGAGCGTGAGATCGCCTACGTCGCCAACGCCAGCGAGGAAGACAGCACGCGGCGCATCCAGCGCATTGTGACCTTGGAGCCTCCGGTACTGGTGCTGGCCGATGGCCAAGTGCCGCCGCCGGGCCTGCTGCGCATGTGCGAGGAAGCGCAAATCCCGATGTTTGCGACACAGGGCTCGTCGGCCTTTGTGATTGATGTGCTGCGGGCCTATTTGTCGAAACACTTTGCCGACCGCGTGTCCATGCACGGCGTGTTCATGGATATTTTGGGCTTGGGCGTTTTAATCACCGGTGAATCGGGCCTGGGCAAGAGCGAACTGGGGCTGGAGCTTATATCGCGCGGCAATGGTCTGGTGGCCGATGACTCGGTAGACCTGTATCGCATCAACCAAGCCACGATCGAAGGCCGCTGCCCAGACCTGTTGCAAAACCTGTTGGAAGTGCGGGGCATCGGCCTTCTGGACATACGCGCTATTTTTGGGGAGACTGCGGTGCGCCGCAAAATGCGCCTCAAACTGATCGTGCACCTGGTGCGCAAAGAAACCCTAGAGCGCGAGTATGAGCGCATGCCGCACGAGCCCTTGACACAGGATGTGATTGGTATCCCGGTGCGCAAAGTGGTGATTCAGGTGGTGGCTGGACGCAATATTGCCGTGTTGGTGGAAGCAGCGGTGCGCAATACGATTTTGCAATTGCGCGGCATAGACACCTACCAGGAATTTGTGGATCGCCAGCGTCGCACCATGGAAAGCGGGAGCTAAGCCAGCGTCATCAGGTGTAGCGTTTGCTACGCAAGTTATTGCGCATATCGCTGAGCAAGGGCTGCAACGTGTTGCTGCCAATGCGCAGGGCCACCGCGGTAGCCAGGATGTCAATAATCATCAGGTGCAAAAGCCGCGACACCATGGGGCTGTATTTGTCAAATCCTTCCGGGTGGTCGGCATTGAGGTGAATATGGCCAGCGCTTGCCAGCGGCGAGCCGCTGGCCGTGATCACAATCGTGGTGGCGCCGTTTTTGCGCGCGATGTCGCAGGCATCCATGAGGTCGCGCGTACGACCGGAATTGCTGATGACAACGACGCAGTCGCCCGGTCGCAGCACCGAGGCGCACATGACCTGCATATGGCCATCGCTATAGGCCGTGGTGTTGACACCTAAGCGGAAAAATTTGTGCTGCCCATCTTGGGCCACGATGCCCGAATTGCCCACTCCGAAAAACGGCACTTGCCGCCCTTGCGTATAGGCTTCAATCAAGGCGTTAACCGCCCGGTCCATGGCAGGGGTGCTGGCCTCGTTGCGGTATTTCAAAAACGCCGCCACGGTGTTGTCAATGACCTTGACCATGATGTCGCCGATTTTGTCGTCCGCATCCACACTGCGGTGAATAAAGGGCACGCCCTCGTTGATGGTGCCCGCCAATTTGCGCTTGAAATCGGCCAGTCCGTCGTAGCCCACGCTACGGCAAAAGCGCACTACGGTGGGTTTGCTGACATGCGCGCGGTCGGCCAGTTCGCTGACGGGCAGTTTGGCAAAAGCGCGCGGATCGCTCAGACACAGTTTGCCCACGCGTTGCTCGGCGGGGGCCAGTGAAGGTAGCGAAGCGGTGATGCGATCCAACATAAATGTCTCCTTTTGCGCGGCCGGGTTTGCGCCCGCTTAGTTCTCTTCGTCCCAGCAAAAACCGTCGCGCGCAATCATGGCGCTGGACGCGCTAGGGCCCCAGGTTCCACAGGCGTAAAGGCGCGGCCCTTGCGGATCACCGGCCCAATGCTTGATCAGCGGCTCCACCCAGCGCCAGGCCTCTTCTTGCTCGTCGCTGCGCACAAACAGGTTCAGGCGCCCATCGATGACGTCCAACAGCAGCCGCTCATAAGCACCCACCCGCTGCGAGCCAAAACGCTTGGCGAAGTCCAGGTCCAGTTGTACCGGTGCCAGGGCGTTCGCCGCTTTAGCACCGCGCATGTCCTGGCCCTGGGCCAACAAATGCAGTTCCAGCCCATCTTTGGGCTGTAGGTTGATCACCAATTGATTGCCGGCATTGGCACCGGAGCGAAAGATGGCATGCGGGGTCGGGCGAAAATTGACCACGATGCGCGCATCACGCCCGGCCAGGCGTTTGCCGGTGCGTATGTAAAAGGGCACGCCAGCCCAGCGCCAGTTGGCAATTTCGGTGCGTAGGGCCACAAAGGTTTCGGTATGGCTATGCGGGTCCACGCCTTTTTCTTCGCGGTAAGCAGGGGCTGGGGTACCGGCGCTCATGCCCGCCGCATACTGGCCACGCACCACGTCGCTGCTCAGGCTTTCGGTCGTCCAGGGCTTCAGGGATCGCAGCACCTTGAGTTTTTCATCGCGGATGGCATCGGCGTGCGCGTTGATAGGCGGCTCCATGCCGATGGCACATAGCAATTGCAAGGCATGGTTTTGCACCATATCGCGCAAGGCGCCAGTAGTTTCGTAAAACGCGCCGCGGCTTTCCACGCCGATCTCTTCGGCGATGGTGATCTGGATATTGGCGATGTGCTCGCGCCGCCACAGCGGCTCGAACAGGGCGTTCCCAAAGCGCAGGGCAAACAGGTTTTGCACCGCAGGCTTGCCCAGGTAATGGTCGATGCGAAAAACCTGTTTTTCTTCGAAAAAGCGGCGCACGGTCTGGTTGATAGCGCGGTTGGAGGCCAGGTCGTGGCCCAGGGGTTTTTCCAGCACGACGCGGGTTTGCGGCGTGTTCAATCCAGCGGCAGCGAGTTGCTCGCAGACCACGGTGAACAAAGAGGGGGCGGTGGCCACGTACATCACCACCGTCTGGGCATGGCGTTCGCGCAGCAGGGTGGCTAGGGCGGCATAGTCCTCGGGGCGGGACAAGTCCATGCGCACAAATTCGAGCAAAGCGGCGAAACGAGAAAATTCCTCGGCGCTCGGACGTTTGGCTAGCTCCACTTTGTCAAAGCGGGACTGAATGAGTTCGCGGTATTGCGCATGGGACAGCGCATCGCGCCCGACCCCAATGATCCGACCGCCTTCGGGCAGGGTGCCGTGGCGGAAAGCCTGGAACAAAGCAGGCATGAGTTTGCGCCAGGCCAGGTCGCCGGTGCCGCCAAAGAGGACAAGATCAAAGCTCATAATAGGACGCACATAGAATGCGGTTACAAGAAACCGGGGATTTATTGTAACTTTGTTTCATGCCGGGGCTTATCGCTTGCCGCCGGTGCGTTGGAAAGCCCCCGCCTTACCGGAGAATCACCATGAGCCAACTCGAAGCGCTGAAGCAATTTACGACCGTGGTCGCCGATACCGGAGACTTCAAACAAATCGCCGCCTACCAGCCCCAGGATGCGACCACCAACCCCTCCTTGATACTGAAAGCGGTGCAAAAGCCCGAGTACGCGCCCATCCTGAGCGCCGAAGTGGCGGCCCACCAAGGCAAACCCTTAGACGAGGTGATGGACCATGTGCTGGTGCATTTTGGTTGTGAAATTTTGTCGCTCATTCCCGGGCGTGTGTCCACCGAAGTCGATGCGCGTTTGAGCTTTGACACCGCTGCCACCGTAGCCCGTGGCAAACGCCTGATTGCCATGTACCAGGCGCAAGGCATTGCCAAAGAGCGCATTCTTATCAAAGTCGCCTCCACCTGGGAAGGCATCCAAGCGGCCAGCCAACTTGAGCTAGCCGGTATTCGCACCAACCTGACGCTCTTGTTTTCTTTTTGCCAAGCGGTAGCCTGCGGCCAAGCCAAGGTGCAGTTGATCTCACCCTTTGTCGGGCGCATTTATGACTGGTACAAAAAGAGCGCAGGCAGCGCCTGGGTAGAAGTGGACATGGCTGGCGCCAATGACCCGGGTGTGCAATCGGTGAAACAGATTTACAACTACTACAAGCGCCATGGTGTTGCCACCGAAGTCATGGGCGCAAGCTTTCGCAACGTCGGCCAGATCACGGCACTGGCCGGTTGCGACCTGCTAACCATCAGCCCTGACTTACTGGCCGGACTGGCCGCCTCAGACGCGCCCTTGCATGCCAGTTTGCATGCGCCCGCCGCGCTGGCCATGGATATACCGGCTGTACATTTTGACGAAGCGGGTTTCCGCTTTGCGCTCAATGAAGACGCCATGGCTACCGAAAAACTGTCCGAAGGCATACGCGCGTTTTGCGCCGACGCGCTCAAGCTCGAAAAACTCATGCTTGCGGCCTGATGCGCGCATGCGCTTCGCCCTGCTTTAGCCTGGAACGCCCGCGCCCACCGGCGGGCGTTTTCACCACCCCGCCCCGCGCTAGAAAGGAATAGCCATGACCCGTTTGCGTTGTGACCGCACCCCCGCCTGGGGGCTATTGCAAGCCCGCTTTGCCGCACAGGGCCATGGCTTTGACACGCGCCAGGCCTTTGCAGACGACGCCCAGCGCTTTGCCCGTTTTTCGCAAACTGCGCCGCATGTGTTTGTCGATCTCTCCAAAAACCGCATCGATGCAGCGATCGAAAGTCTGTTGCTAGATCTGGCCGAACAATGCGCCTTAAGCGCGCACCGCGAGGCCATGTTTAGCGGCGAAAAAATCAATGCCACCGAAGGCCGCGAAGTCTGGCACGTACTTCTGCGCGCTCCCGTAGATGCAAGTACCGGCAGCGCACACGAAGCCGCAGAACTGGCCAAGGTGCACGACACCCTAGACGCCATGCTCGCCTTTGCCGAAAAAGTGCGTGCAGATGCGGCGATTACCGATGTGGTGAACATTGGTATTGGCGGATCGGACCTGGGGCCGCAAATGGCGGTGCTGGCCTTGCATGCGTTTGCGCATCCGGGCAAGCGCATGCATTTTGTGAGCAATGTCGATGGCCATGAACTGGCCGCCACGCTGGCCCGCTTAAAGCCTGAAAACACCTTGTTTTTAATCGCTAGCAAAACCTTCACCACCACCGAGACCATGACCAATGCAGCCTCGGCTAAGCGCTGGTTTGAGACCAGTGGCGGCAAGAATATTGCCCGCCACTTTGCGGCACTCACTACCAATGTGACAGCGGCCAAAGACTTTGGCATCGACACCACTTTTGGCTTTTGGGACTGGGTGGGGGGGCGTTATTCGCTGTGGTCGGCCATTGGTTTGCCAATTGCGATTGCCCTGGGCGCAGCGGGTTTTCGTGAATTTTTGGCCGGTGCGCATGCTATGGACCAACACTTTCGCAGCGCGCCCTTGGCAGCGAATGCACCGGTGCGCATGGGTTTGCTCGATGTCTGGTACCGCAACTTCCACGGCTTTAGCAGCCGCTCGGTCGCGCCCTACCACAGCGCCTTGCGTCGCCTGCCCGCGTATTTGCAACAGCTGGAAATGGAAAGCAATGGCAAGCGCGTCGATGCCAGCGGCGAAGCCCTGCCCTTTGGCACCTCGCCCATCCCTTGGGGCGAATCGGGCACGAACGGGCAACACGCGTATTTCCAAATGCTGCACCAGGGGACGGACGTGGTGCCGGTGGAATTTGTGGCGGTAAAAAAGGCACGCCACACGTTGGCAGGCCACCACGACTTGCTGCTGGCCAATGTGCTGGCGCAAGCCCAGGCGTTGATGCAAGGCAAGTCGGATGCGGGCGGCCACAAACACTTTCCCGGCAACCGGCCTAGCACCGTGCTGCTGCTGGACGACCTGACCCCCGCCAGCCTGGGCGCCCTGATCGCGCTACAAGAGCACCGCGTCTTTGTAAGCGGTGCGCTCTGGGGGATTAACAGCTTTGACCAATGGGGCGTAGAACTGGGCAAAGTGCTGGCCAAAGACATCGCCCCGCGCCTGCACAGCGGCGACGCCAGCGGGCTGGATGGCTCGACGGCCGGGTTGCTGGCGATGCTGCGTAGTTAAGGCATAGCGATACCCCGGCGCTTTGCTGGCCGTCGGTGAAAATGCGGCTTCACACAGGAAAGCCCCATGCCAGCCCTCAGCTCCCAACTCAACCCCCGTTCGGCCGACTTTGCGGCCAATGCCGCAGCGATGCGCGCCTTGGTCGATGATTTGCGGCTGCAACTAGAAAAAGTAGCACAGGGTGGAGGCGACGCGGCGCGGGCCAAGCATACGGCGCGCGGAAAGCTTTTACCTCGCGAACGGGTACTCAATTTGCTGGATCCGGGCACGCCGTTTTTGGAGTTAGCGCCGCTGGCAGCCCTGAACCTGTACAACAACGATGCGCCGGGCGCCGGGCTGATTGCCGGCATTGGCCGGGTCAGCGGCGTGGACTGCATGGTGGTGTGCAATGACGCGACCGTCAAAGGGGGCACGTATTACCCGATGACGGTGAAAAAGCATTTGCGCGCGCAAGAGATTGCGGCGCAAAACCATTTAACCTGTATTTACCTGGTGGACTCGGGCGGCGCCAATTTACCCAACCAGGACGAGGTATTTCCGGACCGTGACCACTTTGGCCGCATCTTTTTCAACCAGGCCAATATGAGCGCGCAAGGTATTGCGCAAATCGCGGTGGTCATGGGTAGTTGCACCGCGGGTGGCGCCTACGTGCCCGCTATGAGCGACGAGACCATCATCGTCAAAAACCAGGGCACGATTTTTTTGGGTGGCCCGCCTTTGGTCAAAGCCGCGACCGGCGAGGTGGTCAGCGCCGAGGACTTGGGCGGCGGCGATGTGCATACCCGCTTGTCCGGCGTGGCCGACCATTTGGCGCAAAACGATTTGCATGCATTGGCACTGGCGCGCGAGGCGGTGGCGCATTTACACCAGCGCAAACATCCGCAAGCCCCATTGCGCGCAGCACAAGCGCCCTTGTTTGCGGCGCAAGAGTTGTATGGCGTCATCCCCACCGATACACGCAAACCGTTTGATGTACGCGAAATTATTGCCCGCATTGTGGACGGCTCAGAGCTGCATGAATTCAAGCCCCGCTTTGGCGCCACCCTGGTATGCGGCTTTGCGCACATCGAGGGCATGGCGGTCGGCATCATCGCCAACAACGGCATTTTGTTCAGCGAGTCGGCCTTGAAGGGTGCGCACTTTATTGAACTGTGTTGCCAGCGCAAAATCCCCTTGGTGTTTTTGCAAAACATCACCGGCTTTATGGTCGGGCGTAAATACGAAAACGAAGGCATTGCGCGCAACGGCGCCAAGATGGTGACTGCCGTAGCGACGGCGGCGGTACCCAAATTCACCATCATCATCGGCGGCAGTTTTGGTGCGGGTAATTACGGCATGTGTGGCCGCGCCTACAGCCCCCGCTTTTTGTGGATGTGGCCCAATGCACGCATCAGCGTCATGGGTGGCGAGCAGGCTGCCAGCGTGCTGGCCACGGTGCGCCGCGATGGCATCGAGGCCAAAGGCGGGCAGTGGAGCGCAGAAGAAGAGGACGCCTTCAAAGCACCCATCAAGACGCAGTACGAAGTGCAAGGCCACCCCTATTACGCCAGCGCGCGTTTATGGGACGACGGCATCATCGACCCGGCAGACACCCGCCGCGTGCTGGCACTGGGACTCTCCGCCGCTATGAATGCGCCTGTGCCAGATACCAAATTTGGAGTGTTCAGGATGTAATTGCTAGGCGGCAGTGCAGGGAGAAAAATCATGCGTCGATTTTTTGGAAGTCTGGCAACAGCGATCTACCTACTGGCCATGCCGGCGCAGGGCCAGGAGACTGCCGCCAAGCCGGTCGCCGAAGTTTTAGCCCAGGACTTGCACGAAGAAGTGCTGCGTTTTCAGGCCACGGTCACAGATATGTTTGGCCGACAGGAGACCAAGTCGGTACCTGTCACGATTTACCGCCCGCCCGGCGCCGGCCCCTTCCCCTTGTTCGTGTTTAACCATGGCCGCGCGGTCGAGGCCAAGCGCGCGCAACAGGGACGTTACCGTCCAGAGGCACTGGCGCGCTATCTGGTGGCGAAAGGCTTTGTCGTCATGGTGCCCAACCGCATTGGGTATTGGGAGACCTATGGAGGTTTTGACCCTGAATACAGCGGGTGTCGCAGCATTGAGCCCATGTCTATGGCCGCCTCTGACCAGGTGTTAGCAACCCTTAGCTTTGCGCGTACCTTGCCCTATGTCGATACCTCGCGCTGGCTGGTGGGCGGAATTTCTGTGGGCGGACTGACCTCGGTCGCCACCGTGGGACGCGCGCCCGAAGGATTGCTGGGCGGCATCAATTTTTCTGGTGGCACGGGAGGCAACCCGGACCACAATCCGGGCAAGCCCTGCAACCCCTCAGCCACCAGCCAGTATTGGGGCAGTATTGCCAAATACGCCAAGGTGCCCATGGTCTGGCTGTATTGGGAGAACGATAAGTTCTGGGGCCCAAATAATCCGAAGCTTTGGCACCAAGCCTGGCAGGAGGGCGGCGGCCAAGCGCAGTATTTCGGTTTGGAGGCAGTGGGTGAGGATGGCCATGGCGGAATCAACCTCGATATGGACCACTGGTTGCCGGTCGTCGATCAGTTCTTGCAGACCTTGGGTTTTGATGCGCCGGCAATCGTACGGACGCCGCCGCCCAGTGGTTTTGCCGATATCGCAGACACTGGCGTAGTGCCCGTGGGAACAGCGGGCAAAGCCGCCTATGCCAAGTTTTTAGAAATGTCCCTGCCGCGCGCATTCGCAGTGAGCAACAAAGGCGGATTTGGCTATGCCCGAGGCGACTATGCGCTTGGCCGGGCCGTGGGCTTTTGTCAGCGCAGTGGCAATCCTTGCAAGCTGTACGCGGTGGGCGAGGATGTGGTGTGGAAACCTTAGTCGGCTGCTTGCGCATTTGGGTGTTATTGACCAGTTACTGTATTGCACATCATCACCGCATGCTGCGCCGGGAGTGCTTAGCTGGATGTACTGCGAACGCTTCGGGGCATACAGCTAACGCCCCATGAAGCAGAATCCTGTAAATACCTTTTGCATCGCCGCGTCAACCCAATCCGCTGAAAGACCCCTATGTTCACCAAAATTTTGATCGCCAACCGTGGCGAAATCGCCTGCCGGGTAGCGGCTACTGCACGGCGCATGGGCATCCGCACAGTCGCGGTGTATTCCGATGCGGACGCCACCGCCAAGCATGTGCAGGCCTGCGACGAGGCGGTACATATCGGCGGCAGCCCTGCGCGAGACAGCTATTTACGCTGGGAAAAAATCATCGAAGCGGCCAAGGCCACGGGCGCGCAAGCGGTGCATCCGGGCTATGGTTTTTTGAGCGAGAACACCGACTTTGCCCAGGCCTGCCTGGATGCTGGTTTAGTATTCATCGGTCCGCCACCAGCGGCCATCGAGGCCATGGGGCTGAAAGCAGCATCCAAGCAATTGATGGAACAGTCGGGCGTTCCCCTGGTACCGGGCTACCACGGCGCGGACCAGAACCCGCTCGTGTTGCAAGCAGCGGCCGATGCCATGGGTTACCCGGTATTGATCAAGGCTAGCGCGGGGGGCGGAGGCAAAGGCATGCGCGTGGTCGAGAAAGGCGCCGACTTTGCAGCCGCCTTGGCATCATGCCAGCGCGAAGCGAAAAACAGTTTTGGCAACGATGCGGTGCTGGTCGAAAAGTACGTGCAGCGTCCGCGCCATATTGAGATTCAAGTATTTGCCGATACGCATGGCAACTGCGTGCATTTGTTTGAGCGCGATTGCTCGGTACAGCGCAGGCACCAAAAAGTATTGGAGGAAGCACCTGCCCCGGGCATGAGCGAGGTCTTACGCCAACGCATGGGCGCTGCCGCCGTGGCAGCAGCACGTGCGGTGAACTATATAGGTGCGGGCACGGTGGAATTTATTGTCGAGCAAAGCGACTACGACCAGCCGGAGTCCATGCAGTTCTTCTTTATGGAGATGAACACACGCTTGCAGGTGGAGCATCCAGTAACCGAGGCGATAACCGGCCTGGACTTGGTGGAATGGCAGCTACGCGTGGCCAGCGGCGAAGCACTGCCCTTGCGACAAGCCGACTTGCGCATCAACGGCCATGCCATCGAAGCGCGTATTTGCGCCGAGAACCCGGACCAGGATTTTTTGCCCGCCACCGGCTCCATGGCGGTCTTTGGCTTACCGGCACACAGCAGCTTTGAACGCTCTGCGCTACGCGTCGATTCGGGTGTGTGCCAAGGCGATGCGATCAGCCCGTTTTACGACTCCATGGTGGCCAAGCTGATCGTGCATGGCGCCGACCGCGCGCAAGCCTTGGCGCGCATGGACGCTGCGCTGGCCCAAACGCATATCGTAGGTCTGAAGACCAATGTGCAGTTTTTACGGCAGGTAGTGCGCAGTGACTCCTTTGCCCGTGCACGGCTGGACACCGGCTTGATTGCGCGCGAAGCGGCGCAGCTTTTCCATCAAGAAACCGTGCCCCTTGCCTTGGCGGTGGGAGCATGGGTCGCACAGGTTTTGCACAGCCAGGCATGCGCCACAAGTGCTCTGCCAGGCGCATGGCAAGACCCCTGGGCTGCGACCGACGCATGGCAATCACATGCGCCCATGCGCCGTGTCTTCGATCTGGAGGCTGATGGCCAAGCCCACAGCGCGGTACTGACCCAGGGCGCCGGTGGTGGATTGCAATTGCAATGCGCAGGCCTAGATGCTGCATTTGCCTATGCCGCCTTGCCCGAGGGCGCGATGGAAGTTTCGCTGAACGGGCAAAGGCAAACAGTACACGTGTACCTGCATGGCAGCCAGGTGCACGTGTTTACTGCACAGGGCGCGAGGCAATTGCAAGCGACAGACCGCCTGGCGCACGCGGCGGTGGCGCCAGCCGATGTCGGTCGCCTAAGCGCACCCATGCCAGGCAAGTTGCTGTCTTTTTCCGTGAAAGCCGGTGATACCGTACGCCAAGGCCAGGTGCTGGCCGTGATGGAGGCGATGAAGATGGAGCATCTCATCGTGGCCCCCGCTGACGCTTGCGTGGAAGAACTGTTGTTTGCACCGGGCGATCAAGTGAGCGAGGGCGCGGAACTGCTGCGTATGCAAGCCCAGGCGCGCGCAAGCTAGCTCGGTGATGCAAAGCCCTATGCAGTCAATTCGCAGTCCCGGGCCATGACCTTGGTCGCTTTTGGCCGGTTTTACGAAAATTTCCGCCCAGCGCCCGACATCATTCACGCGCTTTTTTGTAATCACCACAAGGATTTTTCGCATGCGTATTAGTTTTTGCGCGCAAACCGATCCCGCCCCCTGGCTGGCGGCTTTGCGGCAGCATTTGCCAGAGGCTCAGGTGGAGGTGTGGCACGGCGGCGCAGCACGCGCTGACTACGCCATGGTGTGGGCGCCACCGCAGCAGTTTTTTGACGAGCAGACGGCGCTCAAAGCCTTATTCAATATGGGTGCCGGTGTCGATGCTTTGCTGCAACGTGACATGCGCGCCGACCTGCCTATCGTGCGCCTCAATGACGCGGGCATGGGCGTGCAAATGGCCGAGTACGTGTGCCATGCGCTGATTCGCCACACCCGCGACTTTGCCCTGTTTGAAACCCAGGCGCTGCAAGGCCTGTGGCAGGAGCCGCCGGTACTGGACCGGGCCGATTTTCCAGTTGGTATTTTGGGCCTGGGCGTTTTGGGCGAGCACGTAGCGCGCGCGGTGCAGCACTTTGGTTTTCCGGTGCTGGGCTGGAGCCGCACAGAACGCCGTTTGGACGGGGTGCGCTGCTTGCACGGGCAGGCGCAACTTGCAGAGTTTTTGGCAGGCACGCGCGTGCTGGTGAATTTGCTGCCTTTGACGCCACAGACCGAAAACCTGCTGAACATGGCCACCTTATCCCAGTTGCGGCCCGGCGCCTACCTGATCAATATCGCGCGCGGCAGGCATGTGGTGGATGAAGACTTGCTCGCACTGCTCGATAGCGGGCACATCGCCGGTGCTACGCTGGACGTGTTTCGCACCGAGCCGCTGCCTACGGAGCACGCGTTTTGGCGCCACCCGCGTGTAACGGTCACGCCCCATATCGCCGGGCGGACCATTCTGCAAGACACCGTGCAGCAAATCGCAAGCAAAATCGCGGCGCTGCAAAAGGGCGAGCAAATTGAAGGCCTAGTAGACCGGGCGCGCGGGTATTGAGCGGACCGCGGTGGCAGGACCCTGGCACCAAGCAGGTGCATCAAGGCCAACAACACTGCAAAGGCCCTAAAAATTTGGCTGCTTGTGATGCGAGCCAAGTGCCAGCGATGACCTGACGGGCTGCATAGCTTTTGCCACTCGCGGGATAATCAGCCTTCACCCCATCGCCCTATGCATTACCCCACCACCGTACAACTCATAGACGTCGGCCCCCGCGACGGGCTGCAAAACGAAAAGCAGCCGGTACCGGCTGCCGTCAAGATCGAGCTGGTCCACCGCTTGCAAGCGGCGGGCTTGCGCGGCATTGAGGTGACCAGTTTTGTCAGCCCCAAGTGGGTGCCGCAAATGGCGGACAACGCACAGGTGATGGCCGGCTTGCAGCGCCAAAGCGGCGTGTGCTATTCCGTGCTGACGCCCAATATGCAAGGACTGGAAGCGGCACTCGCGTCACAGCCTGACGAAATCGTGGTCTTTGCCGCTGCCAGCGAAGCCTTCAGCCGCAAGAACATCAATTGCTCTATCGCTGAAAGTATGGACCGCTTTGCGCCTGTGGTGCAAGCAGCGCTAGCCACTGGCATACGCGTACGTGGCGCCATGTCCTGTACCGTGGGTTGCCCTTATGAAGGTGAGATAGCGCCCGAGCGGGTGGGCTACCTGGCGGGCCTGATGCGCGGCATTGGCGTGCAGCACATCGGCGTTGCCGACACCATTGGCGTGGGCACGCCGCGCCAAGTGCAGGCCGCGTTTGAAGCGACTTTGCAGCATTTTTCATTGTCCGAGGTGTCCGGCCATTTTCATGACACCTATGGCCAGGCGCTAGCCAATACCTTGGCTGCGATGGAGATGGGCGTCTACCAGTTTGACGCCTCGGTGGCTGGCCTGGGTGGCTGCCCTTTTGCCAAAGGCGCGACCGGTAATGTCGCCACCGAGGACGTGGTGTATATGTTGCACGGCATGGGCATAGACACCGGCATTGATCTAGATTTGCTGATAGATGCCGGGGTATTTATCAGCGACTACTTGCAAAGACCCAGCGGCTCGCGCGCAGCACGTGCCCTGTTGACGCGGCGTGGAGCACCCACATGATGGACCAGACCCGACCCGCGCGACCTGACCGGACTGCACGGCGGCGCGACCCCGTGCGCATGTACAAAGAGCTGCTGGCTGCGCGCGTTCCCGAAGCATTGGCGTCGCGCTATGCGCCGCCATCGCCTTGCATCTCGGTGTGCAAGATCGCCCCTGACAGCGGCCTGTGCTACGGATGTTTGCGCACCTTAGAGGAGATCGGCGCCTGGGCCAACAGCGATGATGATGAAAAACGCGCGGTCTGGGGCAAGATCGCGCAGCGCTTGGAGGCCGCACCATGAAACCCATCCGTTTTTACCTGGACTTTATTTCGCCCTATGCCTATCTGGCATTTGTGGAACTGCCTCGCGCGCTGGAAGGCCTCAGCTACGCCGTGCAATACCAGCCGGTGCTGTTTGGTGGGCTGCTTAAACACAATAGCAACCTGGGCCCGGCTGAAGTGCCCATGAAGCGCGAATGGGTGTACCGCCAGTCGCAATGGCTGGCGCGGCGCCAAGGCACGGTGCTGGACTTACCGGCCGCGCATCCTTTCAATCCATTAGGCCTTTTGCGTCTGGCCGTGGCTAGCGACGCCGAGGGCTACCCGAACCGCTATGTGTGTGAAACCATCTTCCGCCACGTATGGGAAGGTGGTGCGGACGCTGCCGATGCACAGCGTTTACAAATCCTTACCGAGCAACTCGCACCCGCGCGCGATCCGCGTTCGGATGAAGTGAAACAACAGCTCAGCGCGCACACCGCCCATGCTTTGTCACAAGGGGTATTTGGTGTGCCTTCGTACCAGGTCGATGACAAGGTGTTTTGGGGCATGGATGCCTTGCCGATGTTGCGTGCTTATTTGGAAGACCCAAGCAGCATTTCCGATTCCGCTTGGCAGGCTGCAAAAGACCTGCCGTCGGGCATCACACGCGCAAATCGCTAAATTGCCGCATGGCGGAAGCCAACGCGAGGGTTTGACCTTAGTTGGTCAGTATGGGGTAAGTTTGACGCAAGCCCCTGTTATTTTCACGTAAGAGCAGGGTCAGTGCCTTCTCCAAGAATACAGACATCTCCCGGCGCGGGAGTTTTCAATGATTGGAGACACCTATGGCTACAGCAGAAGCACGCCCCATGTCCGCAGAAGAGAAGAAGGTTATCTTCGCTTCCTCTTTGGGCACGGTTTTCGAGTGGTACGACTTTTACCTTTACGGCTCTTTAGCAGCCATCATTGCGAAACAGTTTTTCAGCGGCTTAGATGAAGGCTCCGCCTTTATTTTTGCGCTCTTGGCTTTCGCCGCCGGATTTATCGTGCGCCCCTTCGGCGCGATTTTCTTTGGCCGCCTGGGCGACATGATTGGACGCAAGTACACCTTCCTGGTGACCATCCTGATCATGGGCTCTTCGACCTTCTTTGTGGGTATATTGCCCAACTACGCCGCCTGGGGCGCAGCCGCACCGATTATCTTGATCGCGCTACGCCTGTTGCAAGGTCTGGCACTCGGTGGTGAGTACGGGGGTGCTGCCACGTATGTGGCCGAACATGCGCCGCATGGCAAGCGGGGTGCTTACACCTCGTGGATTCAAACCACAGCGACCTTGGGCTTGTTCCTGAGCTTGATGGTGATTCTGGGCACCCGTACGGCCATCGGCGAAGAAGCCTTTGCCGATTGGGGGTGGCGCGTTCCTTTCATCGTGTCCATCCTATTGCTAGCCGTTTCGGTGTACATCCGTATGAGCATGAATGAGTCGCCCGCTTTCGCCAAAATGAAAGCCGAAGGCAAAACCTCCAAAGCGCCTTTGAGTGAGTCTTTTGGCGAATGGAAAAACCTGAAGATTGTGATCTTGGCCCTGGTCGGCTTGACCGCAGGCCAGGCCGTGGTTTGGTATTCGGGCCAGTTTTATGCGCTGTTCTTCCTGACGCAGGCGCTCAAAGTCGACGGGCCGACCGCCAACGTCATGATCGCGATCTCTCTGATAATTGGTACACCCTTCTTCATTGTGTTTGGTGCGCTATCGGACAAGATTGGCCGCAAGCCCATCATTCTGGCCGGTTGCTTTTTGGCTGCCGTCACCTACTTCCCGGTGTTTACCGCCCTGACCAAAGCTGCCAACCCGGATCTGGCCGCCGCACAAGCTGCCGCTAAGGTGACTGTGACGGCGGATCCAGCCGAGTGCTCCTTCCAGTTCAACCCGACGGGTACCAAAAAGTTTACTTCGTCTTGCGACATTGCCAAGCAAAAATTGGCTTCGGCATCGGTGAGCTATGACAATCTGGTTGCCCCGGCGGGTCAAGCTGCGGTCATCAAAGTGGGTGATACCGAAGTGACGACCGTGGTGACGCCAGAAGACATCGCGGCAGCCAAAACGGCGGCCGAAGCCAAGTTGGAAGCGCTCAATGCCGCAGATCCTAAAGATCCCAAAGCCATTGCAGCAGCTAGCGCTAGTGTCAAGGCCTTGAGCGGTGAAAAAACCGCCAAGGACGCCACCTTCTCTGGGAAGTTGTCGGCAGCCCTCAAAGCGGCTGGTTACCCCGCGAAAGCAGATATGGCGAAGTTTGACAAAGTCTCTGTGGTCATCATCTTGACCTACCTGGTGATTTTGGTGACCATGGTGTACGGCCCCATCGCAGCGATGCTTGTAGAAATGTTCCCCACGCGTATCCGCTACACCTCCATGAGCCTGCCCTACCACATTGGCAACGGCTGGTTCGGCGGCTTGCTGCCCACCACCGCGTTTGCCATCGTGGCGCAGACCGGCAATATGTACAACGGCTTGTGGTACCCGATCATCATCGCGGGCGCTACGGTGGTCATTGGTGGCTTGTTCATCAAGGAAACCAAGGACGTGGATATTTACGCCAACGACTGATCAACATGTAACTAAGGTGTTCCCGGTATGGCGCCGGGACGCCGGACGGGCCCTCGTTCTGAGGGCCTATTTTTTGGGAGAAACACGATGTGGAAAATCGCAGTGGGCTTTGCCCTGTTTGCGGCCTTGGCTTTGTATATTTTGAGCAAGGGCGGAGATATCGATATGAGCGGCGAAAAGCATGGCGAGCAAGCCCCTGCCGCTGTCGAAGCTGAGAAGCCCGCCGCCGCGGCCAGTGAAGCAAAATAGTCCAGTAACTACTGCCCAAATGCCCGCGCACCGGTATAAACCGGCGCGCAATGCCTAGAATGCTGCTCCCCTACTTTGGAGCGCGTCACTATGTCCGAGGGCACCATCCGCATCCGCGGAGCGCGGCAACATAATTTAAAAAACCTGGACCTGGACATTCGCACTGGCGAATTGACGGTGGTCACAGGTCCTAGCGGCTCGGGCAAATCCAGCCTGGTCTTTGACACGCTGTACGCCGAAGGGCAGCGGCGCTATGTCGAAACCTTTTCCGCCTACGCGCGCCAGTTTCTGGACCGCATGGACAAGCCGGCGGTGGACAAGGTGGAAGGCGTTCCCCCCGCGATCGCCATCGACCAGACCAATCCGGTACGTTCCAGCCGCTCCACCGTGGGCACGATGACAGAGCTGAACGACCATCTCAAGCTCTTGTTTTCCCGTGCGGGAAATTTATTTGACCGTGTGAGTGCCCAGCCAGTGCAGCACGACACCCCCGAGTCCATCTATGCAGAATTGATCCGGCGCGCCGCGCAAGCCGGCAACCCACGCTTGGTGGTCACCTTTCCCGTAGAGTTACCGCTGGCCACCAGCGCAGAGGAATTAAGCCAATGGCTGAGCGCCAGCGGCTTTACCCGCGTGCATGGCGAGCGGACCTCCGGCGAGCGCCGGGTGCTGGACGTGGTGGCAGACCGATTCCGCATCGAAGGTGCCGACAAAGCACGGGTACTCGAAGCCCTGGAACTGGCCATCAAGCGTGGCAGTGGCCGCGTCCATGTGTACCAGGCGCCGGACAGCGACGCGTCGAATGCGTCGGGGATGGACAGCCATGCGGCATGGTCGTTTTCCACTGGGCTGCATTGCCCGCAAAGCGATGTGCGCTACCAAGAGCCCATCGCCTCGATGTTCTCCTTCAACTCCGCCGTAGGGGCTTGCGAAACTTGCCGTGGCTTTGGGCGGGTGGTGGGCGTGGACTATGGCTTGGTGATTCCCAACGATAAGTTGACGCTGCGCGCAGGCGCCGTCAAGCCTATGCAAACACCGGCTTGGCAGGAATGCCAGGATGATTTGATGCGCCATGCAGAGGCCGAGGGCATCCCCCGTGACACACCTTGGTACAAGCTCAGTGCCGCGCAGCAGCAATGGGTACTCAAAGGATCGCCGCATTGGAATGGCAAATGGAACCAGCACTGGTTTGGCGTAGACCGGTTTTTTGAATACCTGGAAAGCAAAGCCTACAAAATGCACATCCGTGTGCTGTTGTCCAAGTACCGCAGCTACACGCCCTGCGGCGTGTGCGCAGGCGCACGGCTGAAAACCGAAAGCCTGTTGTGGCGAGTGGGCAGCAAAGCCGATGCGGATGCGGTGCTGGCGCCCACCAAGCGCTTTATGCCGCAGGGCGTGCAATGGACCACCGCGCAACTGCAAGCCTTGCCCGGTTTGTGCCTGCATGATTTGATGCTGTTGCCACTGGACCGCTTGCGCCAATTTTTCGACCGCTTGCAAGTGGACCTCGAAGCCCGTGGGCCAAGCACCCAAGGCACAAGCGCTACGAGCATGCAAGCTGAAAAGTTAGCCGCCGCGACTGACGCAATAAGCGCGCACAGTACCGATGCGGTGGCCACCACCCATTCCGAGGCGGATAACAAAACGCTCAAGCTACTGCTGGACGAAATCCGCACGCGGCTGAAATACCTCTGCGATGTGGGCATTGGCTACCTGACACTGGACCGACAAAGCCGCACCTTGAGCGGTGGGGAAGTGCAGCGCATCAACCTGACGACCGCTTTGGGCACTTCCTTGGTCAATACCTTGTTTGTGCTCGATGAGCCTAGTATTGGCCTGCATCCGCGCGATATGCACCGCATCATCGTGGCCATGCAACGCTTGCGCGATGCGGGCAATACGCTGGTAGTGGTAGAGCACGACCCGGCAGTGATGCTGGCTGCCGACCGCATGCTGGACATGGGGCCGGGGCCCGGAGAAAAAGGCGGCCAGATCGTATTTGACGGTAGCACCGAAGCCCTGAAAGCAGCCGACACCTTGACCGGTGCCTACTTGGGCGGGCGCAAACAAGTGGGCATGGGCTTTAAGCGCATGGTGGGCGACAACACGCCGCGCCTGGTGCTGGAAGGCGTACGCGAGCACAACCTGAAAAATGTGGATGTAGAAATCCCCTTGCAGCGTCTGGTCTGCGTGACGGGGGTCAGCGGTTCGGGCAAGTCCACGCTGGTGCAGGACGTGTTGGCACCAGCGCTCTTGCGCCACTTTGGCAAAGCGACGGATACGCCGGGGCTGCACAGCCGCTTGCTGGGCGCAGACATGCTCAGCGAAGTGGTGTTTGTGGACCAGTCACCCATCGGCAAAACCGCGCGCTCTAATCCATCAAGTTATGTGGGCGCCTGGGATGCTATCCGCGAACTGTTTGCCACTGCGCCGCTGTCGCAGGAGCGCAGCTACACCGCGTCCAAGTTCAGCTCCAACAGCGGCGACGGGCGCTGCCCAACTTGTGGTGGCTCAGGTTTTGAACATATTGAGATGCAATTTTTAAGCGACGTGTATTTGCGTTGTCCCGATTGCAATGGCAAGCGCTACCGGCCTGAAATTTTGGAAGTCACGATTGAACGCCGCACAGGGCCTGATAGTGCGCCGAAGGCCTACAACGTGGCCGATGTCCTAGACCTCACCGTGAGCGAAGCGGCAGCCGTATTTGCGCAAGACCGCGAAGTGATACGCGCGCTGCAACCGATTGTCGATGTGGGTCTGGAATATGTAAAGCTGGGCCAACCGGTGCCCACTTTGTCCGGCGGTGAAGCACAACGCCTGAAGCTGGCCGGCTTTTTGGCCGAGGCGGCGAAAGCCGCTAGCAATAGCCGCCAGCCAATGGCGCGCCGTGGCACGTTATTCATGCTGGACGAACCCACCACCGGCCTTCATTTTGACGACATCGCCAAGCTGATGCGCGCGCTGCGCAAACTGCTGGATGCCGGCCATTCGCTGTTGGTGATTGAACACAATTTGGACGTCATTCGCTCCAGCGACTGGCTGATCGACTTAGGCCCCGAGGGCGGTGACGCGGGCGGCGAAATAGTCGCCTGCGGCACGCCGGAAGATTTACTGCTACACCCCACGAGCCACACCGGCAAGGCCTTGCGCGATTACGCGGCCAGTATGGGTGTGGTGCATGAAGTAGCGGAACCCAGCGCCAAGTACCTGTTGGGAGCCGATGCCATTTCGATTGCGGGCATAAGCGCTGAGGCGGACCCCGCATCGCTCACGCCCATACCCGTGGTAAGCCCGAAAAGTAAAGTGGATAACAACATCCGCATCGTCAACGCAAAAGAGCACAACCTGAAATCGCTGTCGGTGAACATTCCACGCGGTCAATTCAGCGTCGTCACTGGCGTGAGCGGGTCGGGAAAGTCCACCTTGGCCTTTGACATCTTGTTCAACGAAGGCCAGCGGCGCTATTTGGAAAGCCTGAATGCGTATGCGCGTTCTATCGTGCAACCGGCTGGACGACCCGAGGTGGATGCGGTGTACGGCATCCCACCTACGGTGGCGATTGAGCAGCGGCTTTCGCGGGGGGGCCGCAAGTCGACGGTGGGGACCACTACCGAGGTCTGGCACTTCTTGCGCTTGCTGTACGTGAAGCTGGGTACGCAACACTGCGTCAAAGACGGGGCCGCGGTCGCGCCCCAAAGTGCGGACAGCATTGCCGCGCAATTGCTAAAAAACTACCGCGGCCAGCACATCGGTTTGCTGGCGCCCTTGGTTGTCGGGCGCAAAGGCGTGTACACCGAGTTGGCCGATTGGGCGCGCCCGCGCGGCTACACGCATTTGCGAGTCGATGGTGAATTTTTGCCCACACAGGGCTTTCCCCGCATAGACCGTTTCAAAGAACACCATATCGAGTTGCCGGTGCTCAGCCTAGATGTCAAAGCGGCCGACGAAGCGACTTTACGCGCCGGTTTAGCGCAAGCGCTCACCCATGGCAAAGGCGTGGTGCATGTGCTCAGTGGCCTGGACGATTTACGCGGCGCAATGCAAGCCGGCAGCAGCACGGCGGGCATAGGCAAGTTGGAAGTGTTTTCCACCAAACGCGCCTGCCCGGTGTGTTCTACCTCGTACACCGAGTTGGATCCCCGCTTGTTCAGCTACAACAGCAAACACGGCTGGTGCCCTGATTGCGTTGGCACCGGGCTGGCCTTGACCAAAGAACAACGCAATGTGTTTGACGACACGGTGCGCGAAGACAACGGCGGGCGCGAACATACTTTTGCGGAGGCCGATGTGGAAGACTTGGCCGATACCGCCTGTCCACGCTGCCAGAGGACGCGTTTAAACGCCACGGCACGCGCGGTACGTTTTGGCGGCGTGGGCATTGCTGACATTGCTGCGCTGTCCGTCAGCGAAGTGCGCGCCTGGGTGCAAAGTCTGCAGGTGAGTGGCGCGATCAGCCAACGTGAAACCGATATTGCCCGCGACCTGATTCCTGAAATCCGCAGTCGCTTGGAGTTTTTAGAAGAAGTGGGCCTGGGCTATTTGACTTTAGACCGCGGCGCACCTACCTTGAGCGGTGGCGAGGCGCAACGCATTCGCCTTGCGGCGCAACTGGGCAGCAATTTGCAAGGCGTGTGCTATGTGCTGGACGAGCCCACCATTGGCCTGCATGCGCGCGACAACAAAATTTTGCTGGGTGCCTTGAAAAGCCTGAGCGACAAGGGCAACACCTTGGTGGTAGTGGAGCATGATGAGGACACCATACGCCATGCCGACCATATTATTGACATCGGTCCCAGCGCCGGTAAGCGCGGTGGGCGTTTGGTGGCGCAAGGCAGTATTGCCGATGTGCAAGCGCAAGCCGAATCACAAACTGGGCGCTATCTGCTCCATGCCATGCTGCATCCCTTGGAGCCCAGACGTTTTGTGGCGAATTCCGGGGCATCCGCCTTGCTGGCTGCCGCCGCCTCTGCTGCAAGCGTCGCTGTGCAAAAACCATTGGCCAAGGGCCGCACCAGTGCACCAGCCGCCAAGTCCAGCGCGAAATCCAAGGCCGCACAGGCCCAAGCCGCAGCACTAGAAAGCAGTGTGCAAGTAGCTCTTGCCGATGTGCAATGGCTCACCGTACACAGCGCGAACCTGCACAACCTGCAATCGGTCACTGCAGCTGTGCCCTTGCAGCGTTTGGTGGCTATTACGGGCGTAAGCGGTTCCGGTAAATCCACGCTGGCGCGCGATGTCTTGCTAGCCAATGTGCAGGCGCTGGTACAGCAACGAGCCACCAAGGCCGGCCGGGATGCACACACGGCTGGGCGGGCACCGCCATTGATTGGCTGCGAAGCGATTTATGGCTATGAAAGCGTGGACCGCGTACTAGAAGTGGACCAGACACCGATTGGCAAAACGCCACGTTCCTGCCCCGCCACGTATATCGGTTTTTGGGACACGATTCGCAAGTTATTTGCCGACACGCTGGAGGCCAAGGCGCGCGGCTATGCCGCTAACCGCTTTAGCTTTAACACCGGCGAAGGCCGCTGCCCGGGCTGCGAAGGCCAGGGCATACGCACCATTGGCATGAGCTTTTTACCCGACGTGAAGGTGCTGTGCGAGACCTGCAAAGGTGCGCGCTTCAACCCGGAAACCCAGGCAGTGACCTGGCGTGGCAAAAACATCGGCGAAGTGCTGCAAATGGAAGTGGACGAGGCCGTGGAGTTTTTCGCGGCCATGCCGGTGATTGCCCATCCCTTGCAATTACTCAAAGACGTGGGCCTGGGCTATCTGACGCTGGGCCAGCCTTCGCCTACCTTGAGCGGTGGCGAGGCGCAGCGCATCAAGCTGGTAACCGAACTATCGAAAGTGCGCGACGACATCACCCGGCGCGGCCAGAAGTCGCCACACACGCTGTATGTACTGGATGAACCGACAGTGGGCCTGCACATGGCCGATGTGGAAAAGCTGATCGCGGTGCTGCACCGCCTAGTACGGGCAGGGCATAGCGTTGTCGTCATCGAGCATGACTTGGATGTCATCGCCGAAGCCGACTGGGTCATCGACCTGGGACCCGAGGGCGGTAAAGAAGGGGGGCGCATTGTGGCGGCCGCCAGCCCGGAAGAAGTAGTGCGCCTGGCGACCCACACGGGCGTGGCTTTGAAAGCGGTATTGGGGCGTAAAGCGGCGTGATGCGCCTAGCTTCTGCGTCTTAGCGTGAAGCCCATCTAGCGCTGAATTGGTGCGGCTGGCGGGGATCGAACCCACGACCCTTGGCTTCGGAGGCCAATACTCTATCCACTGAGCTACAGCCGCGCCCTGAGCCAATGATTGTAGGTTGTTTCGCCATGTGGGCGCCTATAATGCGGGGTTGTTTTACCCGGCCACAGCGTATTAGAGGACTCCATGAGCGACACCAGCCATACCGAAGAAGACCACACCGGTCCGATCAAAACCCCCCAACAACTTTTGATGGCTGTATTTTTCTCGTTTGTGATCCCGATTTTTATCATCATTGGCCTGGTCTATTACGTCACCTCGCACGACAAACCCGGCGCTGGCGCGACCAATGTCGAAAAATCAGTGGAAGAGCGGATCCAAAAAGTGGGTAGCGTAGAGATTCGCGACGCCAACCGTGAAATGAAGACCGGCGAGGCCGTGTTTGCGGCCCAATGCTCGGCCTGCCATGCCAATGGTGCAGCCGGTGCGCCTAAATTTGGCGACAAGACGGCTTGGGCACCACGTATCAAAACAGGATTTGATGCGCTGTGGAATTCTGCGCTGAAGGGCAAGAACGCGATGGGAGCCCAAGGTGGCGGCGATTTCGAAGACTTTGAAATTGCGCGTGCAGTGGTTTATATGGCTAATGCGGGCGGCGCCAAATTCCCCGAGCCTAGCAAACCAGAAGCCGCCAAGTAAGCTGTTGGGTCTGCACACAAAAACCGGTTTTTTAACCGGTTTTTTTTACGTCTGCGAAGTCGTGCTTTCTGCCACACTGTTCGCCTAAGCCTGGGTTTATTTATTTTTTTCCATCAGGGCCGGACTCTTTTGGTAGCCGAAGCGCTGGGGCAACTCAGCGGCGCGCACTTCTTGAATCGGCCAATGCCAAAGCTCCAGTGCTTCCGCCAAGCTGGCAACATCTTGGGTGTGCACGAGTCCGAAGCCCAGCGAGGTGTGTAGGTAGGGCCAACCGCGCTCGTCCATGTAGACCTGCACCAGCGAAGCGGCTTGCTTGGTACTGGAGCTGATCGCACCCTGTGCATCCACGCGCCAGACAAAGGGCGTGGCTTCTAGCTCGACATACACGCGCTGCGGCCCGTTTTGAAAATACCAGCAGCCCTGGGCATCGACCCCGTAGTTGCGCTCGATAAAGTCAATGAGCTTTTCATGCTTGAGCATCGAGCCCTTGGCACCAGGCATGCCGCTGGCAAAACTGCCTATGGCCTGGGTGCGGTCGTCACGCATATACCAGTTGCCGCGCGCGTCCAGGCCCAGCCAGCTGTAGCAATGCGGGACATTGGGCCATTTGGCCATCGCCTGTTTAACTATGTCATCCATGCGCTTGATAAATTAGCGTGTGTATTGATCGAACCACTGGCCCAAAACCTGTGGCAGCGTGCGCAAATGTCCGGGCGCCAGGCCGGCGGCAAAGCCGACGTGGCCGCCATGGTCTGGCTGCCACAGATGTACGTATTGTCCAACTTCATGCTGGGCAGGCAATGAGTTGGCAGGGATAAACGGGTCATTGCGCGCGTTGATCACCAGCGCCGGCACGCGCACGGTGGCCAGGTGCGGTTGGGCTGAGGCGCGCCGCCAATAGTCCTCGGTATCCTTAAAGCCATGCAAAGGCGCGGTAAATATATTGTCGAATGCGTACAAGTCTTGCGCTGCCATCAAGGCCTGCGCGTCAAACAGGCCGGGGTGCTGCTTCAATTTCGCCAAGGCCTTGGGCTTCATGCTGCGCAAAAACATGCGGGTGTATACCTGTCGGTTAAAGCCCTGCCCTATGGCTCTCCCGCTGGCCGACAAGTCCAACGGCGAACACACGGCAGCGATGGCGCGCACCGTGGCGGCTGCGCTGTGACCGGCCTCCTCGGCCCAGCGCATGAGTGCATTGCCGCCCAGCGAAATGCCGAGGGCATACATCGGGCCCTGATGCAAGCGGGCAAAGCGCTGCAATATCCAGCCTATTTCTTCGTAGTCGCCCGAATGGTAGGCGCGAGCTGCCCTATTCAGTTCGCCGCTGCATCCGCGAAAGTGCGCCACGGCAAAGCCTATGCCCTGGCGTCGCGCATAGTCGGCACAGGCCAAAGCGTAGTGACTGGACGATGAGCCCTCCAAGCCGTGGAACATCACCCACAATGGCGCGCCGTCTGCACACTTGGGCTTGAGCCAATCAACATCGATAAAGTCACCGTCCGGCGTATCCCATCGCTCACGAAAAAATGCCGGTCGTACGCCCGCAAAGGACTGCGCCAGTTTGGCCGCGACAATGGTTTGCAGATTACCGCCGGGCAGCCACTGGGGCGCACGGTAATTCATATAGCACCACCATGCAAAAACCGCCCGAAGGCGGTTTGCAAAACGGGGTGCCGAAGCATCAGCGTTTGTTTTGGAAGCGGCGCAAAGCGGCGATTTGCGCTACCAAGGTATGCAACTCGGACTGGGCCACTGCCAAATCCACATCGCTCTTTGCGTTGCGCAGGGCTTCTTCGGCCAAAGCCTTGGCAGCATTGGCGCGCTCTTCGTCCAGGTCTTTGCCGCGAATCGCGGTATCGGAAAGCACGGTCACGCTATCAGGCTGCACTTCGATGATACCGCCCGCAACGAACACAAACTCTTCGCCACCATCAACCAATTCAATGCGCACCGAACCGGGCTTGACGCGGGTGATCAGCGGCGTATGGCGCGGATAGACACCGAGTTCACCGGCTTCGCCAGGCAGCGCGACAAAGCGCGCCTCTCCGGAGAAGATCAGCTCCTCCGCGCTCACCACATCAACGTGGATGGTGTTCATGGCTTAGACCTTTTTGGCTTTTTCGAAGGCTTCGTCGATGTTGCCGACCATGTAGAACGCTTGTTCCGGCAGGTGATCGCACTCGCCAGCCACAATCATCTTGAAGCCGCGGATCGTCTCGGCCAGGGTGACGTACTTGCCAGGCGAGCCGGTAAACACTTCTGCCACATGGAACGGTTGCGACAAGAAACGCTGGATCTTACGGGCGCGTGCCACCGTCAGCTTGTCTTCGGGTGCCAATTCGTCCATGCCCAGAATCGCAATAATGTCGCGTAGTTCTTTATAGCGCTGCAAAGTACCTTGGACTGCGCGCGCCGTAGCGTAATGCTCTTCACCGACCACTAAGGGGTCCAACTGGCGGCTGGTGGAGTCCAGCGGATCGACCGCAGGGTAGATACCCAAGGAGGCGATATCGCGCGACAACACCACGGTGGAGTCCAAGTGGGCGAAGGTGGTAGCTGGTGACGGGTCGGTCAAGTCATCCGCAGGAACGTAAACGGCTTGGATGGAGGTGATGGAGCCCACTTTGGTCGAGGTAATACGCTCTTGCAAACGGCCCATTTCTTCGGCGAGCGTAGGCTGGTAACCCACGGCAGAAGGCATACGACCCAAGAGTGCGGACACTTCGGTACCGGCCAATGTGTAGCGGTAAATGTTGTCCACGAAGAACAACACGTCTTTGCCTTCATCACGGAAGGATTCAGCGATGGTCAGACCGGTCAAGGCCACGCGCAACCGGTTACCTGGTGGCTCGTTCATCTGGCCATAGACCATGGCCACTTTGGAGTCTTCGAGTTTCTCGAGGTTCACCACACCGGAGTCGGCCATCTCGTGGTAGAAGTCATTACCTTCACGGGTACGCTCACCCACACCGGCAAACACCGACAAACCGCTGTGGGCTTTGGCGATGTTATTGATCAGTTCCATCATATTCACGGTCTTGCCTACACCGGCTCCACCGAACAGACCCACTTTACCGCCCTTGGCAAACGGGCAAACCAAGTCAATCACCTTGATACCGGTTTCCAGCAATTCTTGTGAAGGGCTGAGTTCGTCGTAAGCAGGTGCTTTGCGGTGGATAGAAGCGGTCAGTGTTTGGTCCACAGGGCCACGTTCGTCGATGGGGTTACCCAACACGTCCATGATGCGGCCCAGCGTACCTTTGCCAACCGGTACGGTAATCGCAGCGCCGGTGTTGACCACCATGAGGCCGCGACGCAGGCCGTCGGAACTTCCCAGCGCAATAGTACGGACAATGCCGTCGCCCAATTGTTGCTGGACTTCTAATGTCAGTGCCGTGCCCTCGAGCTTCAATGCGTCATAAATCTTGGGCATCTGGTCGCGAGCAAACTCGACGTCCACCACCGCACCGATACATTGAACAATCTTTCCCTGGACGCCTACGCCCGTGCTTGCTTGAGCCATGTTTTTTTGCTCCAAAATAAAAATCAGACAGCAGCCGCGCCTGCAACGATCTCGGACAATTCCTTGGTGATCGCAGCTTGACGCGTCTTGTTGTAAACCAGTTTGAGTTCATTGATAACGCTGCCTGCGTTGTCGGTCGCAGACTTCATCGCTACCATGCGTGCCGATTGCTCGGATGCCATGCTTTCAGCCACAGCTTGGTACACCAGGGCTTCAACGTAACGCAAAAGCAAATCATCGATCACCACATTCGCGTCGGGCTCATAGATGTAATCCCAGCTCGCACGGGTGGCATGCTTATTCAGCGATTCGGCGGACAGTGGCAACAATTGCTCGACCACTGGCTCTTGCTTCATGGTATTGATGAAGCGGGTAAAGCACAGGTAAATCACCCGAACTTCACCTGCCACATAGGCATCGAGCAATGCTTTAACCGGGCCGATAAGCTTTTCCAGATGCGGTGTATCGCCAAGATGTACCGCTTGGGCCAGAACTTTGACGCCAGAGCGATTCAAAAAGCCCAAACCTTTGTTGCCAATTGCTACCGCTTGCGGTTGCAGGCCCTGGCCTTGTAGTTCACGCATCTTGTGGTGCATGCTACGCAGCACATTGGTGTTGAGGCCACCGCACAAACCTTTGTCGGTAGTGACCACAATGTAGCCCGCGCCGTTGGCCTGGTTGACCTGCATAAAGGGATGCACGTATTCCGGGTTGGCTTGGCTGAGGTTGGCCGCAATGTTGCGAATTTTTTCGCTGAAAGGGCGGGCGGCGCGCATGCGCTCCTGCGCCTTGCGCATTTTGGACGCCGCCACCATTTCCATAGCCTTGGTGATCTTCTTGGTGTTTTCCACCGATTTGATCTTGCCGCGTATTTCCTTGCCTGCTGCCATCAGTTACTCCTGTGTGCGTCGGCGGCTATCAAGCAAAAGTCTTCTTGAAAGCTGTAAGGCCTGCGGTCAGTTCTGCCTCAGCATCCTTGTCCATGGCTTTGTTGGCTTCCAAATTAGCCAGCAAACTGGCGTGCTTGTCTTGGAGGTAAGAGTGCAGCTCGCGCTCGAACATCAAGACCTGCTTGATCTCGATATCATCCATAAAGCCTTTGTTGACTGCAAACAAAGTGGCAGCCATCAAGCTGATGGTTAAAGGGCTGTATTGGGCTTGCTTCAACAACTCGGTAACGCGGGCACCGCGGTCAAGCTGCTTGCGGGTGGATTCGTCCAAGTCGGAAGCGAACTGCGCAAAGGCGGCCAACTCACGGTACTGCGCCAAGTCGGTACGGATACCGCCGGACAGGCCCTTGACCAGTTTGGTTTGGGCTGCACCACCCACGCGGGACACCGAAATACCAGCGTTGATCGCGGGGCGAATACCTGCGTTAAAAAGCGAAGTCTCCAAGAAGATTTGGCCGTCGGTAATCGAAATCACGTTGGTCGGAACGAAAGCAGACACGTCGCCGGCTTGGGTTTCAATAATCGGCAAAGCCGTCAATGAACCGGTTTTGCCTTTGACCGCGCCCTTGGTGAAGGCTTCTACATAGTCAGCGTTCACACGGGCAGCACGCTCAAGCAAACGGCTATGGAGATAAAACACGTCGCCAGGGTAGGCTTCACGACCAGGAGGACGACGTAGCAACAAGGACACTTGGCGGTAGGCCACAGCCTGCTTGGACAAGTCGTCATACACAATCAGCGCGTCTTCGCCACGGTCGCGGAAGTACTCGCCCATGGTGCAGCCCGAGTAGGCCGACACGTACTGCATTGCGGCAGACTCAGAAGCCGATGCGGCAACCACAATTGTGTATTCCATGGCGCCGGCTTTTTCCAGGGCGCGCACCACGTTTTTGATGGACGAGGCTTTTTGTCCGATAGCCACATACACGCAGGTCATGTGCTGACCTTTTTGGTTGATGATGGCGTCAATCGCGACGGCAGTCTTGCCAGTCTGGCGGTCACCAATGATCAATTCTCGCTGACCACGGCCAATCGGCACCATCGAGTCAATCGACTTGAGGCCGGTTTGCATAGGCTGGCTCACGGATTCACGCGCGATCACACCAGGCGCGACTTTCTCAATCACGTCGGTCATTTTGGCGTTGATCGGACCTTTGCCGTCAATCGGTTGACCCAAGGCGTTTACCACGCGGCCAATGAGCTCGGGGCCCACGGGCACCTCCAGAATACGGCCGGTGCATTTGACAACGTCACCTTCCGAGATCTGCTCGTAGTCACCCAAAATCACTGCGCCAACGGAGTCGCGCTCAAGATTAAGCGCCAGGCCAAAGGTGTTGTTAGGGAATTCCAGCATCTCGCCCTGCATCACGTCGGATAGACCATGCAAGCGAACAATACCGTCGGTAACCGAAATCACGGTACCTTCATTACGGACATCGGCGGTTACCGCGAGTCCTTCGATACGGCTCTTGATGAGCTCGGAAATTTCTGCCGGATTGAGTTGCATTACTCTTTCCCTCTTTCTTGTTAAGACTAAATCCCGGACACCAGTTGCTTACGCAGCCAGTACCACTTTCATTTGTTCCAAGCGGGCTTTGACAGAGGTATCCAATACCTCATCACCGACCGCAATGCGTACGCCACCAATCAAGTCTTCTTGAATCTGCACGGTAATGTGCAATTTGCGGCCAAAACGCTTTTCCAAAGTCTGACGCACGCTATCGAGCGATTGGGCATCTACCGCAAAAGCGCTGTACAAAACCGCATCCGATGCGCCCGACTGCGCATTCATATGTTTGCGGAACTGGGCTGCGATTTCAGGCAATGCGCTGAGTCGACCGTTTTCGATAAGCTCATGCATAAAATTATCAGCCAGCGCCGCCACCGGAGGCTGGGTGCTTACCTTGAGCAAATCCAGCAATTGCGCACTGGTCGCTTTCGGGTTGCTGGCAAAACGTAGCAGCTGCGCATCGGAGGCCAGCGCAGACACCTCATCCAGCCATTGCGAAGTCGCCTGCAAATGCGCGGCACTCGCCTTAAACAAGGCGTCCGCGTAAGGCCGGGCAATGGTTGCAAGTTCAGCCATACCAGCCTCTAGAGTTCGGTCTTGAGGCGTTCCAACAAGTCGGCATGCACTTGCGGGTTCACTTCTTTGCGAAGAATCTGCTCGGCACCTTTGACTGCCAAAGCGGCTACGTCGTGGCGCAAGGACTCGCGCACCTTGACGGCTTCTTGCATCGCTTCTTGATGGGCAGCAGCGACAATACGCGCACCCTCTTCGCTTGCGCGCGCTTTGGCTTCGTCGATGATGTGCTGCGCACGGCGCGCGGCATCGGCCAAGACCGCAGCAGACTCCGAACGGGTCGCGGCAAGCTTGGTCTCTACTTCGCGGTGGACATTGGAGAGCTCGATCTTTGCGTGCTCAGCAGCAGCCAAACCATGCGAAATCTTCTCTGCGCGCTCGTCCAGCGCCTTGACCAGCGGGGGCCATATGTATTTCATCGTGAACCCGACCAGAATCAGGAACACAATCATCTGAATAATCAGCGTACCAGTAATGCTCACTTCTCGTCCTTTCCCGAATGAATTCGGAGGGCCACGGCCACCAAGTGACGCAGGCCGTAACTGAACAGGGGGATTACTTGGGCAGATTAGCGATCTGGCCGAGGAAGGGATTGGCCGTGGTAAACCACAAGGCAACACCGGTACCGATAATGAACGCAGCGTCAATCAGACCCACGAGCAAGAACATTTTGGTCTGCAACTCGCCCATTAGCTCAGGCTGACGCGCAGCAGCTTCCAGATATTTGCTGCCCATAATGCCGATGCCGATACAAGCGCCAGCAGCGCCAAGACCGATGATCAAACCTGCGGCAAGCGCAACAAAACCGATGAGTTCCATGATAGCTCCTTAAAAAAAACGAAAAACAAAATCAATGATGGTCATGTGCCTGACCCACGTACACCAGGGTCAGCATCATGAACACAAAAGCTTGCAGTGTGATGATCAAAATATGAAAGATCGCCCACACAGTGCCGGCAACGATGTGTCCAATAGACAAAGCAATACCGGTAAATGACATCGATATGGCGCCACCCATGAGCGCAATCAGCAAAAAGATCAACTCGCCGGCATACATATTGCCGAAAAGTCGCATGCCATGCGAAACCGTCTTGGCGACGAATTCAATCATCTGCATGGCAAAGTTGAAGGGATACAGAAGAAAGTGATCGCCAAAGGGCGCGGTGAACAACTCATGAATCCAGCCGCCCAAGCCTTTGATCTTCACGCAATAGTAAATAGAGATGATGAGCACGCTCACCGAAAGACCCATCGCCGCGGACAAGTCAGCAGTGGGCACGACGCGCATATAAGCGTGGTGCGCGTCACCGCCATTGGCTGTGAACAGCACTTGCCAGAGCATCGGGATCAGATCTACCGGCAGCAAGTCCATGGCATTCATCATGAAAATCCAGATGAACACGGTCAAGGCCAAGGGGGCGACAAACTTTCGGCTTTCCGCGTTGTGCACAATGCTTTTGGCTTGGGCGTCAACCATCTCAACCAACAACTCCACTGCCGCCTGCAAACGCCCAGGAACGCCAGATGTAGCGCGGCGCGCCGCCATCCACATTACCAAGCAGCCAAGGACACCAAGGGAAATCGCCCAGAAAAGCGAATCCATATTGAACACCGTAAAGTCAACAATGCCACCCATAGGCTTGTTTTGCAAATGGGTGAGGTGATGGCCGATGTACTCACCGGCGCTCGGTCCATGTTCAGCTGACATATGTACTTGGATCCTAGACTTGGTTTGACACTGGCGCTTTGGGCTTGTAGGCCAAGGTCAACCAGTGCACTTTCATCGTTAACACCAAGCCCACCAATAAAGCGGGCCAACTCAAATTCTTTACCACCCAAGGCGCGCCGAGCAGCATCGCTAGCGTCAAACCCACCTTGACCATCTCCCACACTAACAGAGCAGCCACACCGGACAATACGTTAATCGACGTAGGTTTTCGGCTCATACCGCGCGCCAGCAAGGCATTCGGCAGCACTACCGCAAACGCACCATACGCGACCGACCAGCCCCGTGAACTCACCAGTCCCGCGATCGCCGCAAAGACCAAGCCGCAAAGCGCTTGAAACGCCACGACTTGCCATGCTGACATACCCGGTTGCAGTTCGCGCAAGGCCTGGGCCTGCGCTGCATTGAGGGTAACAAAATCCTCTTCAGAATCTTCCTGCCAAGGGTCTTTATAACCCTCTAAAAATTCTGTCGTTTTTTTTGACACCTCGGTAAGCCCGAACATGCATGAGAGCCCACGAGTATATAACAACTTTACGAAACCTCCTGTTTTGGTGCGGGCCACCCTATGGCGCAGCGGGCTGGCCTGATAATGGGCGTATGAAAAATAGCCCTGATGTCTCCCAGACGACTCCGGCCACAGCGCTCACGCAAGCGGGCGACTCCTTGATTGATTACCCTTGTGACTTTCCGGTCAAGGTCATCGGCCAGCGCCACCCCGACTTTGTGGACACCATGATCCGCCTGGCACAAGACTTTGACCCTGAATTCGGTGCGCACAAGGTGGAGTTGCGGCCTAGTAAGACCGAGAAATACCTAGGTATCACCCTGATCGTGCGCGCCACGAGTCGTGCCCAGCTCGATGGTTTGTATTTGGCGCTGACCGGGCACCCGATGGTCAAGCTTGCCTTGTAAACGCCACCACCCATGAAGATCGTCATGCTGGGCCGGGTCGAATACCGACCCACGCTAGAAGCCATGCAGGCCTTCACCGCGATACGCCAAGTGCATACCGCCGATGAGATCTGGGTCTGCGAGCATCCGCCCACTTTTACGGAAGGCATTTCCAGTCGCAGCGAGCACTTGCTGGCCCCCTCAGAAATACCGATGGTCCGGACGGACCGCGGTGGCCAAATTACCTACCATGGGCCCGGTCAGGTTGTCGCCTACCCTCTGATTGACTTGAGGCGTGCGGGCTATTTCGTCAAAGAATACGTATTTCGCATTGAAGACGCGCTGATCCGCAGCTTGGGCGTTTGGGGTATCACAGGGCACAGAGTGCGGGGCGCCCCCGGCATTTACGTCCGGCCACAGGATCCGGGCGGGCATAGCCGATTGGCACTCACGCCTACGGGTGCGGCACCGGATTTCAGCGGACTGGGCAAGATTGCAGCCCTGGGTATCAAGGTCAGTCGCCACTGCAGCTACCATGGTGTGGCGCTGAACGTAGGCATGGACCTCACTCCCTTTGATTTGATCAATCCTTGCGGCTACGCAGGCCTGCAAACCGTTGATCTTTCTACAATCGGGGTCTCCATCGCCTGGGAGGAAGCCGCAGCTGTACTCGCTGCGCGTTTGCAAAGCGCCCTGACCCCCTGAAAGTCCCCATGCCCCCTACCAGCCAGCCGAGCCCCGCTTACGAACCTTTGGTCAAGCAAAAAGCCGGCGCCAAATTGGCGCGCATACCGATCAAAGTGCAGTCTGCCGAAGTCTTGAAAAAGCCCGACTGGATCCGGGTGAAGGCCGCCTCGAGCGGTACCCGGTTTTATGAAATCAAGGACATTTTGCGGGCCAACCAACTGGTCACGGTCTGCGAAGAGGCGTCCTGCCCCAATATCGGCGAGTGCTTTGGCAAAGGGACTGCCACTTTCATGATCATGGGCGACAAATGCACGCGGCGTTGTCCGTTTTGCGATGTTGGGCACGGGCGGCCCGATCCTTTAGACGCCAAGGAACCTGACAACCTGGCGCGCACTATCGCGGCCTTGCGGCTCAGTTATGTGGTGATCACCAGTGTAGACCGCGACGATTTACGCGATGGCGGTGCAGGCCATTTTGTGCAGTGCATTGAGAAAATTCGCGAACTTTCACCCACTACCCGCATTGAGGTACTGGTACCTGACTTCCGAGGCCGGGATGATCGTGCCCTGAAAATTTTGCAAACCGCACCGCCCGATGTGATGAACCACAATATTGAGACGGTGCCACGCTTGTACAAAGAAGCGCGGCCCGGTTCGGACTATCTTTTCTCCCTCAATTTGCTAAAGAAATTCAAAGTGCAATTTCCTGATGTTCCGACCAAAAGCGGTCTGATGGTGGGCTTAGGAGAAACCGACGAAGAAATTCTGGCCGTCATGCAAGACATGCGGGCCCACGACATTGAAATGCTGACCATAGGCCAATACCTGGCGCCATCGAGCAGCCATTTGCCGGTACGCCGGTATGTGCATCCTGATACCTTTAAGCAATTTGAAGCCCAAGCCTACGCTATGGGATTCAAACACGCGGCGGTTGGTGCCATGGTGCGCTCGAGCTACCACGCCGACCGCCAAGCAGAACACATCGGCACTACCAATAGTAGACCCTAGCAATCCGGGGAAGGCATGCTTGCCAATCGGTCCACACTTCCCATTGGTCTGATGCTGCGACGTAGCCTAAAGCGGCAGCATGACGCTCCAACCAGCAGTGATGCGCGCGGGCGTTCGGTTTGTAACTAGCTAACTAGCTAAGTCTGCGCAAAACACAAGGTTTGAACGCGTCAGCATGACGGTTCGCTGTACATGGCCATCGCCGTGGTAGAGGTACACCATTGAGCGGTTCTACCCACTTTCAACAATTACCAAGGCGGTGTAAGCGGCCTACATATTTTTTGGAGTTGGTGGGAATTGTTTGTCTGGCCTCCAAGGCAGCCACGCGACGTGTATGGGCTGGCAAGGAGTTTGTAGGCGTTTGAAACCTTTATTTTTCAAAAGGGAAGCTTCACTTACAGATATAATTTTGGCAATGATATTTATTTTTAGAATTTTTGATGCCTAAAAAAGTCGCTTTGTACTCGTGCCGTATTTTTGCATCTTGGTGTTGGGTTTGGCGGCACATGATCCTCCAGACTATTTTCGCCACAGGGCTGGTGGGCACTTGCGCCGGCTTGCATGCGCAGACGAACGGGGTGGTCGATACATCTCAGCGCAGCACTAGCGTTACGCCTATTTCCACATTCGGTAATAGATTTCAAACGGCGCTGGCTGCGCCCGCGCAACAAACACGAATTTTCATTTACCGCCAAGCGATTACCGAATATACGAAGCCGGTCAACATCTACCTTGAAAACCGCTTTCACACGGCATTGTTAGGAGGTGGGTATTCCGAGTTTTGCGCTGCACCGGGTTCCATCGCCATTCAAACGGGGTACGACGATGCAAGAAAAATGCATCGCTCCAAAGAATCACCTGGACAATTGTGGAAGCTCCAACCGGGTCAGACGCTTTTCTTACGGGTCAACGAGGCCGACCCGGTCGACATGAAACTCATCGAGGTGAAACCTGAACCTGCGCAAAAAGAGCTCGCGCGCACTGCCTTACAAACCCATGTGCTTTCACGCGCGCCTGCTGCCCAATCCTGCGCCCCCATTCAAACAGCGCTTTCCGCACCCCTTACGGCTGGGCCGGATGCGGAGCTGACCACCCCTGTGAGCTCGACAAACTTCGCGCCAGCGCCGCCAATCCAAGGAACGGCGCTCAAGACAGGTCACTCGCGAGCCTATGCACTCCAAAGTGATGCACTTTTTGAGTTTGGCAAAACCGAATTGAAAACTGCGGGCTACAACGCCATCGAAATCATGGCACAGAAACTCATCAACGACTTCCAACAAGTAGAGCGTATCAGGGTGGTGGGTCATAGCGACTCCATCGGCAAACCTACGCACAACCGGGCGCTGTCACTGGCACGGGCAGAAGTGGTGGCCCGCCAGCTCCGTGAGCGCGGAGTCAAAGCGCTAAAGGGCTTTCAAATTGAAGGGCAAGGCGCAGATTCTCTGCTTAAAACCAATTGTCTTTCGATGCTGACACCCGCCAACAAATTGTGTCATGAACCCAATCGGCGCGTTGAAATCATTGTTTATGGCGCGAGAAATTGAACGCTGTGCACCTTGCCTCCCTATGAAAAAGTCATACCAAGTCAAAATCCACCCGCTCCAAGGTGCCACTACCAGCGTAGACATCATCGTACCGACAGTCCTGGCATCTACGACAGTGAATGCACGGTCCGCTTCACGCTTACAACTGATCGACAGCACTACCGGTTTGGCACCGGACACTATCCGCCTTCATCGTAAAGGGAAAGACCTGTACGTCAGCTTTGACGGCAGAGAACTGGCCGATCTCATCATTACAGACTTTTACAGTCCGAACAGCGCATCACAAAATGTGTTGGTCGGCGAATTGCAACCAGGCCTTTTTCACCTTTACGTTCCCGAGTCAGGAGACGGGGCGAACTACCAAGCCCAGATCGGCGATGGCGCGCTCCCTGTTGGCATGGCTTTAGGGGGCGAGCAGATTCTGATCGAACAGGCTATAGAGCCCGCCGCTGCCGGTGGATTAGTTGCGCTTGCCGCTTTTAATCCTTTATTGGCAGCGCCTGTATTGTTGGTCGGTGCCCTTGCTAGCGGCGATACGAAAGCCACAGCCATCGGCAAGGCCCCTTCAATACTGCGGGCAGAACTCTATGGTGCAGACGACACTGGCCAGAGCAATTCAGACAGCATCACCAATAAGGACAAACCCCGCATTTCGGGCACAACCGAAGCTTACGCGAATGTCAAAATCACCATTGGCGGGCATGTATACGAAGGCCAGGCGGATGCGCAAGGTCAATTTTTAATCCCTATTACCGATACGCTGCTTGGCGACGTACAGACCTATCAAGTTACAGTTACCGATGCCTCCGGCAAAACTGCCACAGCGGCCGGAAAGCCGTTCACTCTTGACACCAGCAACCGCAGTTCCAGCCAAAGTGTGGGACTGCTTGTTGAATTGCATCCAATAGTGAGCCACTAATCCAAGGAATTTGCATCTAAATTTGACCCACGTAGTCAAAC
>CANFLU010000031.1 GCA_947447975.1 Comamonadaceae bacterium
CTATGTGACCTTGCCCAACATCATGAAGGCCAAGAAAAAGCAGCTCGATACCTTTAGCCCCGCCGATCTGGGTGTAGACGTCACCCCACGTATAAAGACCCTCAAAGTGGTCGAGCCCGCAGCCCGCAGCGCCGGTATCAAAGTGGCCGACGTAGCGACCTTGGTCGAGAAGCTGCGCAATGACGCCAAGGTCATCTAAGGCCACCGCGGACACCCACTGATTCAACCCATTTGTTACCAGGATTTACCATGACATCTCTCGTCGTTGCGGAACACGATAACGCGGGCATCAAGCCCTCTACCCTCAATACCATTACCGCCGCTGTGCAATGCGGTGGCGATGTGCACGTGCTGGTCGCCGGACACGACGCAGGCGGTGCTGCCGCTGCCGCTGCCGCGGTGGCGGGTGTAGCCAAAGTAATCCATGCGGACAGCGCTGCGTTTGCCAACGGTTTGGCCGAAAACGTCACGGCCCAAGTAGTGTCTATGGCCAGCGCCTACAGCCACATTCTTTTCCCCGCCACTGCCGTGGGCAAGAACATTGCGCCGCGGGTTGCCGCTAAGCTGGACGTGGCACAAATTTCCGATATCACCAAGGTCGAAAGCCCCGATACCTTTGAGCGCCCGATTTACGCGGGTAATGCGATTGCCACCGTGCAAAGCGGCGACGCTATCAAGGTCATCACCGTGCGTACCACCGGCTTTGATGCAGCAGCCAGCGTTGGTGGCAGCGCAGCCGTGGAAACCCCGGCGGCCCAGGCCGCCAGCGCCGATGTGAGCTTTTTGCGTTCGGAAATTGCCCGCAATGACCGCCCTGAATTGACGGCGGCCAAGATCATCGTCTCGGGTGGCCGTGCTTTGGGTTCCAACGAAAAATTCATGGAAGTAATGACGCCCTTGGCAGACAAACTGGGCGCGGCTATGGGCGCCAGCCGCGCTGCCGTCGATGCGGGCTACGCGCCGAACGATTGGCAAGTGGGCCAGACCGGCAAGATCGTCGCGCCCCAGCTGTATATTGCCTGCGGCATCAGCGGCGCCATCCAGCACCTCGCTGGCATGAAAGACAGCAAAGTGATTGTGGCGATCAACAAAGACGCAGAAGCACCGATCTTCAGCGTGGCCGATTACGGTCTCGAAGCCGACCTTTTCGTGGCCGTGCCCGAGTTAGTCGCAGCGCTGTAAATCAGCGCTCCCCAAGGCAGCTTAGCGCTGCCTTTTTTTTGCTTTTCTTTTCTGGTTTTCCTTACTGAGATGTGCCATGACTTATACCGCTCCCGTCAAAGACATGCTGTTCAATATCGAGCACCTGGCGCGCATCGACCAGATCGCCCAATTGCCTGGTTTTGAGGACGCAGACCTGGGTACGGCGCAAGCGGTGTTGGAAGAAGCGGCCAAGTTCAATGAAGAGGTGCTGGCGCCGCTGAATTGGGCGGGTGACCAAAACCCCAGCGCCTGGAAAAATGGCGTGGTCACCGCTACACCGGGCTTCAAAGAGGCTTATCAGCAGTTTGCCGAGGCAGGCTGGCAGGGTTTGCAACACCCGGTGGAATTTGGTGGTCAGGGCCTGCCCAAAACCATTGGCGCTATGTGCGGTGAAATGCAGAACTCGGCCAATATGAGTTTTGCACTGTGCCCCTTGCTCAGCGACGGCGCTATCGAAGCCTTGTTGACCGCAGGCTCGGACGAACTCAAAGCGGTTTACCTAGAGAAAATTGTCAGTGGCCAGTGGACCGGCACTATGAACCTGACCGAGCCCCAAGCCGGTAGCGATCTGGCGTTGGTACGCACCCGCGCCGAGCCACAGCCTGACGGCACCTACCGCATTTTTGGTACCAAGATTTACATCACCTGGGGTGAGCATGACATGGCCGAAAACATCGTCCATCTGGTGCTGGCCCGGGTGCAGGGAGCGCCCGAAGGCGTCAAAGGTATCAGCCTGTTTGTGGTGCCTAAGTTTGTGGTCGATGCGCAGGGTCACCCGGCTGCGCGCAATGATGTGCAGTGCGTGAGCATCGAACACAAAATGGGTATCAAAGCCAGCCCTACGGCGGTGCTGCAATTTGGCGACGGCCTGGCCGGTTCGCTGGCCGATAGCGCAGGCCCAGGCGCCCAAGGATTTCTGGTCGGCCAAGAAAACCGGGGCCTCGAATACATGTTCATCATGATGAACGCCGCCCGTTATGGCGTGGGCGTGCAAGGCATTGCCGTGGCGGAGCGGGCCTACCAAAAAGCGGCCCAGTTCGCGCGTGATCGGGTGCAAAGCCGCCCGGTCGATGGCTCGATGAACAGTAGCGCACCCATCATCCACCACCCGGATGTGCGCCGCATGCTCATGACCATGCGTGCCTATGTGCAAGGCTGCCGCGCACTGGCCTCGGTGGCAGCGGCTGCCTTTGATGCGGCCCACCACCACCCGGATGTGCAAACCCGCAAAGAGCACCAGACCTTTTACGAGTTTATGGTGCCGCTGGTCAAAGGCTTTAGCACCGAGATGAGTCTGGAGGTCACCTCCATGGCGGTACAAGTGCATGGCGGCATGGGCTTTATCGAAGAGACCGGCGTGGCGCAGTACTACCGCGACGCCAAAATTTTGACGATATACGAAGGCACCACTGCCATCCAGGCCAATGACCTGGTAGGCCGTAAAACCGCGCGTGACGGAGGTCAGGCCGCCAAGGCCATCGCCGCCCAAGTAGCTGCCACGGTGACCGACTTGCGAGCCGATGGCAGCGCGGATGCGCTGGCGATGGCCAAACGCTTGGACGCCGCGCGCGCCGCCTTTGTGGAGGTGGTGGACTTCGTGGCCGGGCACTCTAAAGCCAGCCCTAATGCAGTCTATGCGGGTAGCGTGCCCTACTTGATGCTGGCGGGCAACTTGATGGCTGGTTGGCAAATGGGCCGCTCCCTACTCGTGGCGCAATTGCAATTGGCAGCAGGTGTCGATAAAGAATTCATGCAAGCCAAAATCAGTACTGCGCGTTTTTATGCGGACCATATCCTGACCAAAGTGCCGGGCTTGCGCGATAGCATTGTGGATGGTGCCGACGCGGTGACGGCATTGGCACTGGAAGCGTTTTGATACCTCGGCGCTTTGTGCACCCGAGCGCTCTCTAGGCGCTGTGTGCTTGCACCCAGGGAGGAAGTTTGTGCATGATGGCGGTGAACGCATCAGAGGCTTCAAACGCCGCCAACCATTGAACTAAATGCGGCCAGGGCTGCGCTCCAAACCAGGCCTTGTCGGTGTGGGCAAACTGGCGCACAAAAGGCGCTAGCGCGGCGTCACACCAACCCCATTTTGGTCCTGTCAGATGGTTCTGCAGCATTAAAACTGCTTGCAATTGCCACAGAAACTTGGCGCCTTCATCACGCCAGGCAGCACCATCGTCCAAGCCGAATCGGTGCGGGTATTTATACCGGTCCAAGGCGTACTTAAACGGCCCGTCGTTTTCTCCAATGAAAGCCATGGTCTCTGCCAAACGAAGAGGATCATTGGGCCACCAGTGCAGCGGGTCCTGCGCTTGCAAAGCCCAGCGCATGATGTCCAGGCTTTCGTCAATGACCGTGCCATCCGCCAGTACCAACACCGGCACGGTGCCTTTGGGCGATGCGGCCAGCATGCAGCTTGGTTTGTTTTTGAGTTCAACTTCGCGGTGCTCCACCGCGATGCCACTGGCATACAAAGCCAGGCGCGCACGCATGGCATAGGGACAGCGGCGAAAGGAGTACAGGAGGGGCAGCACGGCGTCAGCCATGGCCGGATAGAGCGGCCTGGCCCTCAGGTGGGCATAGGCCATCTTTAGCGGCTTGCAAAGCGGCTTTCGCCTTGGCGCGCTCCCACTGCTTTTGCCGTTCCCGCGCACTTTTTTTCTGCGTTTCACTGCTGAGCGCAAAACAGCGCGGGCAGCTGACACCCGGCTCATACTGGGGGGACGCCAAAGCGCCAGGCGGCAAGGGCTGGCGGCAGCAGCGGCACAGTTGGTGGCTGCCCGTCTGCACGCCATGGGCCACCGACACCCGCTCGTCAAACACAAAGCATTCGCCTTGCCAGCGGCTGGCTTCTGGGGCCACGGTTTCCAGGTATTTCAGGATGCCGCCTTCCAGGTGATACACCTCCTGCAAACCATGGGCGCGCAAGAGGGCGGTGGACTTTTCGCAGCGGATACCGCCCGTGCAAAACATCGCTACCTTGCGCGGCTGGGCCGGGTTTAGCAGGCCTTGTGCCTGCAGCCAGTCCGGCAATTGTGCGAAGCTTTGGATGCGTGGGTTGATGGCACGACCAAAGGTTCCCAACTCCACTTCGTAGTCGTTGCGGGTATCCACCAGCAGCACATCTGGGTCGGCGATCAAGGCATTCCAGTCTTGTGCGCTGACATAGTGCCCCGCTTGGCTGGCGGGGCGCAAGTCGGGCACGCCCATGGTCACAATTTCTTTTTTGACACGCACCCGCATGCGTCGAAATGGCGCTTTGTCCGACCAAGATTCTTTGTGCTGCAGATAGGCAAATGGCGCTTGGCTGCGAAGCCAGGCCAGCACCGCATGTACGCCCTGCGCCGGCCCGGCAATCGTGCTGTTAATCCCCTCGGGGGCCAGCAAAACCAGGCCTTTGACCTGCTCTGCATCACACAGCGCTTGCAGCGGCGCTTTGAAAGCTGCGCAATCTGCGAGATCCACAAACCGGTAAAAGGCAGCCGTCAGGTAACGCATGGACGGTGCGGCAGTGCTGGGCCCGGTCATGTGCGCTTGCGACCTTAATCAGCTAAAAAAGCTTTTTAAGCGATCGGTCCAGCTGTCACCCGAGGGCGAATGCTTGCTGCCGCCCTTGCGGAAGGATTCGTCGAGTTCACGCAGCAGCTTGCGCTGGTGTTCGGTGAGTTTGACCGGTGTCTCCACGGTAATGTGGCAGTACAAATCACCCGGATAGCTGGAGCGCACGCCCTTGATACCTTTGCCTCGCAAGCGAAATTGCTTGCCGGTTTGCGTGCCCTCGGGCAGGTCGATCGCTGCTTTGCCCTGCAAGGTGGGAACGTCGATTTCACCACCCAGCGCCGCTTCAACGATGCTGATGGGGACCGTGCAATGCAGGTCGTCGCCGTCGCGCTCGAAAATATCGTGCTTTTTCAGGCGGATTTCGATGTACAAGTCGCCCGGCGGCCCGCCATTGGTGCCCGCTTCGCCATTGCCGGCGCTGCGGATGCGCATGCCGGCGTCGATACCCGCGGGGATTTTGACTTCCAGGGTTTTTTGCTTTTTGATCTTGCCTTGGCCGGCGCAGGCGATACAGGGTTCGGCAATGATTTTGCCGGCGCCACGGCAGGTCGGGCAGGTTTGCTGCACGCTGAAAAAGCCCTGGCGCATTTGCACCGCACCCGCGCCGCCGCAGGTGCCGCAATTCTTGACCTGGCTACCCGGCTTGGCACCGGCACCGGCGCAGACATCGCAGTTTTCGTGGGCGGGGATACGGATTTGCGCATCCTTGCCGTTGGCCGCTTCTTCTAGCGTCATCTCCATCGCATAGCTCAGGTCGCCGCCGCGAAACACCTGGCGTCCACCGCGTCCGCCGCGTTGCTGTCCGAACATTTCGCCAAAAATATCCCCAAAGGCCTCGGCGAAGCCGCCCATGCCTTCGGCGCCAGGTCCGCGCATATTGGGGTCCACACCGGCGTGGCCGTGCTGGTCGTAAGCAGCACGCTTTTGCGGGTCGGACAGCATCTCGTAGGCCTCTTTGGCCTCTTTAAACTTGACTTCCGCCTCTTTGGCCGCTTCACCTTGGTTGCGGTCCGGGTGGAACTTCATCGCCAACTTGCGGTAGGACTTTTTAATTTCCTCGTCCGAAGCGTTTTTGGGTACCCCCAAAATTTCGTAAAAATCTCGTTTCGCCATGGCTTATACGGGCTCCGTAACAACAGAAAAGCCGCGTTGAACTCCAAAGCGGGTTCAGCGCGGCGGGTTTTCAAGCAGCCAAAAGCTGCGGCGGGCTTATCCCTTTTTCACTTCCTTGACTTCGGCGTCCACCACATTGTCGTCGGCGGGCTTGGCGGCTTGCTCCGCACCTGGGCCTGCCGCCTCGGCGGCTTGCTTGGCCTGCATGTCGGCATAGACTTTTTCACCCAGCTTCTGACTTGCTGCCATCAGGGCTGCGCTTTTGGCGCTGATGCCTTCCTTGTCGTCGCTCTTGATCACGCCTTCCAGGTCCTTGATCGCCGCTTCGATTTTTTCTTTCTCGCCGGCGTCCAGCTTGTCGCCATGCTCGCCCAGGCTCTTTTTGACGCTGTGCATATTGGCTTCGGCTTCGTTGCGCGCCTGGATGACTTCGAGTTTCTTCTTGTCATCGGCCGCGTTGAGTTCAGCATCCTTCACCATTTGCTGGATCTCGGCTTCGCTTAAGCCCGAGTTGGCCTTGATAGTGATTTTGTTTTCTTTGCCGGTGCCCTTGTCTTTGGCGCCCACATGCAAGATGCCGTTGGCGTCGATGTCAAAAGACACTTCAATTTGCGGCGTGCCACGGGGCGAAGGGGGGATGCCTTCCAGATTGAACTCACCGAGTGATTTATTGGCCGAAGCCATCTCACGCTCGCCCTGGAACACTTTGATCGTGACCGCCGGTTGGTTGTCATCCGCGGTGGAGAAGGTTTGCGCAAACTTGGTCGGGATGGTGGTGTTCTTGGTGATCATCTTGGTCATCACACCGCCCAGGGTTTCGATACCCAGCGACAAAGGCGTCACGTCCAGCAGCAAGACGTCTTTGCGGTCACCCGAGAGCACCTGGCCCTGGATGGCGGCGCCAACGGCCACGGCTTCGTCGGGGTTGACGTCTTTACGCGGCTCTTTGCCGAACAATTCTTTCACTTTATCCTGCACCTTGGGCATACGCGTCATACCGCCCACCAAGATAACGTCATGGATGTCCGAGACGCTCACGCCGGCGTCTTTGATGGCCATGCGGCAAGGCGCAATCGTGCGCTCGATCAGCTCTTCTACCAAGGCTTCGAGTTTGGCGCGGGTGAGCTTGATGTTCAGGTGTTTGGGCCCGGAAGCGTCCGCTGTGATGTAGGGCAGGTTGATATCGGTTTGCGAGCTGCTGGAGAGCTCGATCTTGGCTTTTTCTGCCGATTCTTTTAGGCGTTGTAGCGCCAGCACGTCGCGGCTGAGGTCTACGCCTTGGTCTTTCTTGAACTCGGCAATGATGAAGTCAATGATGCGCTGGTCAAAGTCCTCGCCACCCAAGAAGGTGTCGCCATTGGTGGAAAGCACTTCAAATTGCTTCTCGCCATCAACGTCGGCAATTTCAATGATGGAGACGTCAAACGTGCCGCCGCCCAAGTCATACACCGCAATCTTGCGATCGCCTTTTTCGTTTTTGTCCATGCCAAAGGCAAGTGCCGCAGCGGTGGGCTCGTTGATGATGCGCTTGACATCCAGGCCCGCAATACGGCCGGCGTCTTTGGTGGCTTGGCGCTGTGCGTCATTGAAATACGCTGGTACGGTAATGACCGCGTCCGTGACTTCCTCACCCAGGTAGTCCTCGGCGGTTTTCTTCATTTTGCGCAGGATGTCGGCGCTCACTTGCTGCGGTGCCATGCGGTTGCCCCGCACTTCCACCCAGGCGTCACCATTGTCGGCAGCGGCGATTTTGTAAGGCATCAGGTCGATGTCTTTTTGAACTTCTTTTTCGGTGAACTTGCGCCCGATCAGGCGTTTGACCGCATACAGCGTGTTCTTGGGGTTGGTCACCGATTGGCGCTTGGCCGATGCGCCGACCAGCACTTCGCCGTCTTCCTGGTAAGCAATGATGGAGGGCGTGGTACGCGCACCTTCGGCGTTTTCGATGACTTTGGGCGTGTTGCCCTCCATGATGGCCACACAGCTGTTGGTGGTGCCCAGGTCAATTCCGATAATTCTTCCCATGATCAAACTCCTGCTAATGCAATAAAACTGATATTTACAAGTTCGGGGCAGTGCCCCTGTTTTCAAGTCGCGCGGCGCGCTATTTGCTTAAGTTACCGCTATTTAAGGCCTAGCCAGAGGCAATGCGGCCCTGCTTATTTAGGCGCGGCAACCGTTACCAGCGCCGGGCGCAGCACCCGTTCGGCAATCAAATAGCCTTTTTGCAGCACGGTCACCACGGTATTGGCTTCCTGCTCTGCCGGCACCACGCTGATAGCCTGGTGGTGGTGCGGGTCAAATTTGGCGCCGGCCTCGGGGTTGATAGGAATGACTTTGTTGCGTTCCAGGGCTGCCAGCAGTTGGCGCAGCGTGGCTTGCGCGCCTTCGTTGATCTGGGCGGCGGTGGCGTCTTTGATCGCCAATCCGGCTTCCAGGCTATCGGCGACCGGCAGCAGGCTTTCGGCGAAACTTTCCACCGCGAATTTGCGTGCCTTGGTGATTTCGTCCTCTGCGCGGCGGCGTGCGTTCTCGGCATCGGCCTTGGCGCGCAGGTATTGGTCGGCCAATTCTGCGCTTTTAGCCTGCAAAACGGCCAGCTCGGCCTGGACCACGGTCAGCGGATCGGCATCGAATGCGGGCTCGGCACCTGCGCCCGGCGCATTCGCGTCGGGCTGGGCATCGTTGGAGGGGGTGGGTGAGGCGTTATCGGACATGTGCTTACCAAAAATTCCGTTAAAAAAGCGGCGTGCAAAAGACATGGGGCACCGTTGGCCTATTTCAAGGCTGTTCGGCGGTTTTTTCTATTCCCTTGGCGGCGGGCCATGGGGCGCCCTCACACAGCCAGCAGCTCGACCTCGAACTTGAGGGTGGCGTTGGGCGGTATGACGCCACCGGCGCCGCGTTTGCCGTAGCCCAGCTCTGGCGGAATGATGAGGGTGCGACAACCGCCCACTTGCATGCCCACCACACCTTCGTCCCACCCTTGGATTACCATGCCCGCGCCCAAGCGAAAGCTAAAGGGGTCGCCGCGATCCTTGCTGGAGTCGAACTTTTCCCCTTGTTCGCCGTCCTCAAACAGCCAGCCGGTGTAATGCACGCGCACCTGCTGACCGGCGGCAGCGGTATCGCCGTCGCCTAGAACGCTGTCTTCGTATTGGAGTCCTGAGGGGCTGGTATGCATGAAAATTCCTTGGAATGATGAATGAAAAAATCTGCCGGACGCAGCTTGCGCCCCGCTAAAACTAGGCTTACAAACTGCTGCGCACTGTGTGCAAAAGGGTTGCAGAAATAGCGGGCAGGGGGCCAAACCACGCGGCAAATGCCGGGCGAGCTTGGTGGAGCAGCATGCCCAGGCCTTCGGCCACCGGATGACCTCGGGCCTGCGCCGCGGCCAGCAAGGGGGTAATACGCGGTACATACACAATGTCTGACACCACGGCATGGGCCGGCAGCGCGTCCAGGCGGATATCCAGCGCGTCCTGGCCGTGCATGCCCAAGCTGGTGGTATTGACCAGCAGTTGCGCGTCCTGCAGCGCCGCATGCCGCTCGGACCAGGGCAGGGCCTGCACACCGGGTCCGAACTCCTGGGCCAGCGCTTGCGCTTTGCCTGCATCGCGGTTGCACAGGCGGATGCCTGGCACGCCCGCATCTAGCAGCGCACACAGCACTGCGCGCGATGCGCCACCGGCGCCCAGGACGACCGCCGGGCCTTGGCCGGCCGCCCAGGTCGGCTGGGCCTCGCGCAGGCTTTCGATGTAGCCAAAGGCATCGGTATTGGTACCCCGCAAGCTGCCATCGGCTTGCACCACTACCATGTTCACTGCGCCTATGCGTCTAGCGATTGGGTCGAGGTGGTCCACGAAGGACAGCGCCTGCACCTTGTGTGGAATCGTCAGGTTGCAACCGGCAAAGCCCAGCACCGGCAAGGCGCGCAAGGCCTGTTCTAGTTGCGCCGCTTGCACTGCCAGGGGTACATAGGCACCACGCAAGCCGTGCTGGGCGATCCAGTGGCCATGGATCAGCGGGGAGCGCGAGTGCGCCACCGGCCAGCCCATGACACCGGCCAGCACAAAAGGCTGGGCATCTGCGCTCACCGGCTTACAAAGTGTCGGTGAAGCTGCGCAGTTTGTCGCTGCGACTGGGGTGCTTGAGCTTGCGCAGCGCCTTGGCTTCAATCTGGCGGATGCGCTCGCGCGTCACGTCAAACTGCTTGCCCACTTCTTCGAGCGTGTGGTCGCTGGCCATTTCGATACCAAAGCGCATGCGCAGCACTTTGGCTTCGCGGGGCGTGAGGCTGTCCAAAATGTCTTTCACCACGTCGCGCAAACCAGCCTGCATGGCTGCTTCCATGGGCGCCGTGTTGGCGCCGTCTTCGATGAAATCGCCCAGGTGGCTGTCGTCATCGTCGCCAATCGGCGTTTCCATGGAAATCGGCTCTTTGGCGATCTTCATGATCTTGCGGATCTTGTCTTCCGGTATCTCCATGCGCTCGGCCAGCACCGATGCATCGGGCTCAAAGCCGAACTCTTGCAAATGCTGTCGGCTGATGCGGTTCATCTTGTTGATCGTCTCGATCATGTGCACCGGTATGCGGATGGTGCGCGCCTGGTCCGCAATCGAGCGGGTGATGGCCTGGCGGATCCACCAGGTCGCATAGGTGGAGAATTTATAACCGCGGCGGTATTCAAACTTATCCACGGCTTTCATCAAGCCGATGTTGCCTTCTTGGATCAGGTCCAAGAATTGCAGGCCACGGTTGGTGTATTTTTTGGCAATGGAGATCACCAAGCGCAAATTGGCCTCGATCATTTCACGCTTGGCAGAGCGGCTCGATGCCTCGCCCTGGTTCATGCGCTTATTGATGTCCTTGAGTTGGTCCAGTGGCACGACGACCCGATCTTGCAAGTCTTTCAGGCGCTGCTGGATCTCTTGCACAGGCGGGATGTTGCGCGCCATGACGGCGCTCCACGGTTTACCCGCAGCGGCTTGTTTTTCGATCCACTTCACATTAAGCAAGTTGCTGACAACTTTGTTGCCGTTCTTGTCTCGTCCGCTGAATTCAGCGATGAAATGGTCTTGGCTGTAGCCGCATTTATCCACAATGATGCGACGCAATTCGCGCTCTTTCCTGCGAATTTCATCGACCTGGCCACGCACCATATCGCACAACTTTTCGATCGCCTTAGCGGTGAAACGGATGGTCATCAACTCTTCACTGAGTTGTTTTTGCGCTTTGGCATAGGCGGCGGTGCCATAGCCGTCTTTCATTAAATGCTTGCGCATTACCCCGTCGAGTTCACGCAGACGGTCAAACCGGATCAAGGCTTCGCGCTTGAGTTCTTCGAGCTTCTTGGTAAGCGCTTTGGAGCCACCTTTGCCGTCGTCATCATCATCGGCGTCGAACTCATCAAAGTCTTCTTCGGCTACATAGTCATCGGCTTCATTGGGGTTGGAAAATCCATCCACGATGGTGGTGATGACCACCTTGTCCTCGCGAATCTCTTCCCCTAGGCGCAAGATTTCTTCGATGGACGCAGGCGAGCCCGATATGGCCTCCATCATCGCCATCAGGCCGCCTTCAATGCGCTTGGCGATTTCAATTTCGCCTTCGCGGGTCAGCAACTCCACGGTGCCCATTTCGCGCATATACATACGCACCGGATCGGTGGTGCGGCCAAACTCGCTGTCCACGGTGGAAAGAGCGGCTTCGGCTTCTTCTTCGGCCTCGGCCTCGGTGGCTGCAGTGGCAACGTTGTTGTTGAGCAGAAGCGTTTCGGTATCGGGCGTTTGCTCGTAAACGGCTACACCCATGTCATTGAGCATGGAAATTACGACTTCCAGTGTCTCGGTCTCTACCAATTTGCCGGGCAAGTGGTCTGAAATTTCGCCGTGCGTAAGATAACCGCGGGTGCGGCCGAGCTTGACCATTTCGATAAAGGCCAGGCGGTGCTTCACCTTCTCTTCTTCGGAAAGAATGGTTTGTTCCAAACCGAATTCTTTCATTAGTGCACGGGCCTTGGCCTGGCTGATCTTCATGCGCAGGGGTTTGACTTTTTCCGCGCTGTCAGCCGCTACCGGCTCGACTTCCAACTCCGCCTCAATGTCCGACAAATCGGTATCGTCCCCGTCGGCCAGTGCGCCCTTGCCCTTCGCTTTCGCTTTGGCCTTGGGTGCAGGTTTTGCTGCCGGCTTAGCCGCAGTTTTAGCGGGCGCTGCGGCAGCGGCTTTTTTGGTATCTGATTTCGCGGGGGTGGCGGCGATGGGTTTCTTGGGGTCGGCTTTGGGCGCAGCGGCTATCGCCTTACCAGCGGGTTTGGCCGCTTCCTTGACCGGCTTAGCCGCTGCCGCGACGGGTTTTTTGGTTTCAGTTTTAACGGCTACTCTGCTGGATTTGGTTGCTGGCGCAGCGTTGGATTTTTTGGGCGTGGTGACAGGCACAGGGGAACTAACTTTGGGCATGGATTTCTTGGGAACCGCCTTGGACACCGTGACCGGCGTCGCTTTGGCTTTGACTGGAAGAGACTTTTTAGGTGGCGTAGCGCTTTTCGCTGGGGCCGCAGCTATCGATTTGGAAGTTTTTGAGATTTTGCTATGGGCCTTCGTTGAAGTTTTATTGCTTATGTTTTTGCTGATTTTTACATTATTTTTAGCGGCTGATGGAGGGGCTAGGGTTTTTTTAACAGGTGCCAGCGGTTTTTTCGTCGCTGCCACTTTTTTCGCGCTTGTATGTGCTTTGGTCAGCGCTGCCTTTGCCTTGTTGGCGACCAGCGATTTTTTGGCCGGTGCGGCGGCAGCTTTGGTCTTGGCTAAGATTTTCGGGGCCGCCTTGGCCATGGGTTTGGTGGCTGCTTTGACGGGCTTGGCCGGCACTTTTTTCGCTGCCATTGGTTTGGCTTTGGCTGCAGCCGCTTTTTTCACGGGGAGGGCTTTTTTTGTCACGGGCTTTTTGGCAGCGGGCTTGGACGCTTTGGTGTTTTTGGGTGTTGGCATGGTTCAACCTTCAGTGATGAAGAGGATCGGATGGCGGCATCAACAAAGCAATGCGCTTGCAGGCAAGCGCAGGCATATAAACGATAGGACGGGAACGCTATGGCAAGCTGTGCGGGCGAACATTTGGATTGCAGCCCTTGCGGTCGGGTGGCCTAGGTGATCAATGTCACTGCGTGGCCGGTGCCGGAGGTACTGCTGTCGCTCTTGCCGGGAAAAGATGGATTATACCAATTTTTCAGATTCCATTGCTTCAATCAGCAGTTTTTTTCGTGATTCCAGGGTGCGGTAGCGTTGGCGCACTTCGGGATCGGCCACTTGGCTGGCAATCGCCGTCATGTGGGCAGTCAGGCGGTCAATGCATAAGCGTTTGAGGACATCGCGCAAATCCGTTGCCGCCTCGTCGCTGTGTTCCGAGGGCACGGTCGCCCCACCCATCAAGCGCAGCGCCAAGTCTTCAAAACTTTGGCCGGCCATTTCGCCCCGCAGCGCGGGCCAGTTCAAGGGGCCGTGCTCATGCAACTGCCCCTCTAACCAGACAAAGAGCTGCGCCAGCGGGCCCGGCTGCTCGCACAGCATGGCTTGGTCCTCGTTGGACAGGCCGATCCACAAATGGCTTTGTGCCAGCAATATGCGCGCTGCATGCTCGGCGCGGCTGGCCGGTTGGGCGCGCAGGCCCACGCGCGTTGGGGTACGAGCCCTCGCGCCGTAGGGGCTCCAGGCGCGGGCGCCGGACTCTGCGCTGTCGCGACTACCGCTCGGCTTGGCCGCAGCACCCGCTTTGCGCCCGCCGCTTGCGTATCCCTGGCCAGGAAGCCAGAGCTGGGACAGCTCGCGCGTGTTGAGTTGCACCAAGTCGGCAATTTCGCCCAGCAATTGCAGCTTGAGCGCACCTTCGGGCAATGCGCTCCACAAGGGTTTGGCATTGCTGGACAGGTGCGCCCGGCCTTCGGCACTGTGCAATTCGCAGCCTTCGCTGGCCGCCTCCACCAGAAAGCGGCTAAGCGGCGTTGCCGTGGCCACCGCCTGCGCAAAGGCCTCGCTGCCATGGGCGCGGATAAAGCTGTCTGGGTCGTGCTCTTGCGGCAAAAACAAAAATTTGATGCTGCGTACATCACTGGCATAAGCCAGTGCGCCGTCTAGCGCTTTGCGCGCTGCGCGCCGGCCCGCGCTGTCGCCGTCAAAGCTGAACACCACGGCGTCGGTAAAACGGAATAGTTTTTGCACATGGTCGGGGGTGCAGGCGGTGCCCAAGGTAGCCACTGCGTTGGGAAAGCCCAGTTGTGCCAGTGCCACCACATCCATATAGCCTTCAGTTACCAGGGCATAGCCTTTTTCACGCAAATGGGCACGCGCTTCGAACAGGCCGTAAAGCTCGCGCCCTTTGCTAAATACCGGAGTTTCTGGCGAATTGAGGTACTTCGGTTTCTCATCACCCAGCACCCGCCCGCCAAAGCCTATGCACTCGCCTTTGATATTGCGTATGGGGAACATCACGCGGTCGCGGAAGCGGTCGTAGCGTTTTGCTTCTCTGCCTTCTTCGGCGTTGCTAATGACCAGGCCGCTTTCCACCAGCAAGGGGTCGTCGTACTGCGGGAACACACTGGCCAGGCTGCGCCAGCCCTCTGGGGCGTAGCCCAGGCCGAAACGCTTGGCCACTTCCCCCGAGAGGCCACGTCCTTTGAGGTAGGCCACGGCACGCGGGGCGTCTCGGAGTTGGCGCCGGTAGGCTTCCCCGGCTTTTTCCAGCACGCTGGTCAGCGTGTGCTGCTTTTCTTTTTGTTCCTGGGCCCGCGCGCGGTCTTGGGGTGAGGCGTCTTCCTGGGGTACTTGCATGCCAAATTGCTGCGCCAGGTCCTGCACCGCTTCGACAAAGCTCATGCCAGCATGGTCCATCAAAAAGCCAATGGCATTGCCGTTTTTGCCGCAGCCAAAGCAATGAAAAAACTGCTTGCTGGGGCTGACCGAGAAAGAGGGGGATTTTTCGCCGTGAAACGGGCACAAGCCCATGAAATTCGCGCCGCCTTTTTTAAGTTGTACATAACGCCCGACGATGTCCACAATGTCGGCGCGCGCCAACAATTCCTGGATAAAAGTCTGGGGTATCGCCATCGCTAGATTGTAGGAGTGGGGCCGGGCTCAGTCGCCCAGCACCACGCCTTCGCGCCGGCCATCTGCGCCACCGGCCCAGCCGCCGGGCTCGCGCGCAAGCACTTGCAGGCCGCTGGTCAGTGGTATTTCCAGCACCTGGTGGCCGCGTGCTCGCAAGGCCGTAGCGGTGCTCGGCGCAAAGCGGTCTTTTTCCAAAAAGGTAGTGCCCTCTATGTTGGCGAAATTGGGCAGGTCAATGGCCGCTTGCGGGCTAAGGCCCCAGCGCAGTGCGCCATACAAGGTTTTGGCAGTGAAGTGGATGATGAAGGCGCCGCCGGGGCTGCCGCCAGTCCATTGCAGTGCGCCGCTGTCCGCGTCAAACACCAAGGTCGGCGCCATGGACGAGCGCGGTCGCTTGCCCGGCTGCACCCGGTTGGCCACCGGTTTGCCATCGGCCCCGCTGGGGCTGAAGCTGAAGTCGGTAAGTTGGTTGTTGAGTAAAAAGCCACCGACCAGACCCCGACCTCGGTTCACCATCAGGCGGGCGCCAAAAGCGTCTTCAATGGTGGTGGTCATAGCCAGCGCATGCCCCCAGCGGTCCAGCACCGAGATGTGCGAAGTACCGTGCTCGGTTTGCTCGGCCATGGGCGCCCAGCTCTGCGGCGTTGGCAGCGCGCCAGGCGTGCCGGCCTGTACTTGGGGCATGACCGGGCCTTGGTTTGCAATAGCGGCAGCGCGCTTTTGCAGGTAATCGCTTTGCAAGAGGCTGAGCCAATCGCCTGCCGGTGCAGGAGTAAATGCCGGGTCGGCCACATAGGCGGCGCGGTCGGCAAATGCCAGGCGTGCCGCTTCGCTATACAAGTGCAGCCAGTCGGCGCTAGGCTGTCCGCCAGCCAAGGGAAGGCGTGCAGCGGGCGTGAAGTCCAGCGTTTTAAGAATGGAGGCCATCGTCAGCATGCCCGAACTCGGCGGCGGCATGCCGCACAGGCGGTATTTTTTCTGCGCTACCGCGTAGTGTGTACATAGGGGCTCGCGCAGCACGGGGCGGTAGTTGCTCAGATCGCTCAATTGCAGCAGGCCCGGGTTGCTCGGGTGCTGACGTACCGTTTTAACCATCGCTTGGGCTACCTCGCCTGTCATCATGGCATCGGGGCCTTCGCTGGCGATGCGCTGCAAAACCGCTGCCAGATCCGGGTTGCGCAGCAGGTGCCCGGCGGGCCAAGGGCGGCCGTGGGCATCATAAAAATAGGCCGCTGCCACCGGGTCTTTTGAGAGCGCTGTTTCTGTGGCGAGTAGAGCCGCAAGGCGTGGGCTGATGGCAAAGCCGTCGCGGGCCAGGCGTATGGCGGGTGCGAACAAAAAAGCCCAAGGCAGTTTGCCATGCGAGGCATGGGCCATGGCCAGCATACGCAGCACACCGGGGACGCCCACCGCCCGCCCGCCGACGGTGGCTTGCTTCATGGGCATGGGCGTGCCATCGGCATGGAGGAACAAATCCGGCCCGGCTTGCGCAGGTGCGGTTTCGCGCCCGTCATAGGCCTGCACCTTGTTGCCGTCAAAGTGCACTAAAAACGCGCCGCCGCCAATGCCACTGCTTTGCGGCTCGACCAGGCTGAGCACCATTTGCACCGCGATAGCCGCATCGACAGCGCTCCCCCCGGCTGCCAGCATGGCGTAGCCGGCTTCGGTGGCTAAAGGGTTGGCGGCAGCAACTGCCTGTGTTTGGAAGTGCCAGCCAGGGTTTTGAACGATCTTGCTCGCACCTTCGGGTTGCGCGCTAGCGGCCGTTGCGGTCGATTGGGCCTGCGCGATGGCACCCCAGGCCGCGCCGAGAAGCAGGCTGCCTAGCGCTAGCCTACGCAAGGCTTGTCTGCGCGGCTTACGCATAGCGCGTTTTATTTTTGGCGGGGCAGGCGCCCCAGCATGTAGAACTCGGGGTTGGGCATCATGCCGCTGATATTGGCGACCCGGTTGGACAGGCCGAAAAAAGCGGTGATGCCCGCAATGTCCCAGATATCTTCATCGTCAAAACCATGGGTGTGCAGCGCGGTGAAGTCAGCATCCTCCACCGTGTGGCTGGCTTGGCAGACCTTCATCGCAAAGTCCAGCATGGCGCGCTGGCGCGGCGTGATGTCGGCCTTACGGTAATTGGTCGCCACCTGGTCAGCCAGCAAGGGCTTTTTCTCGTAAATGCGCAACAGCGCGCCGTGCGCCACCACGCAGTACAGGCACTGGTTGGCGGCGCTGGTGGCCGTAATGATCATCTCGCGCTCGCCTTTGCTAAGGCTTGCTCCCTCGCGCAGCATGAGGGCATCGTGGTAGGCGAAAAACGCCCGCCATTCGGCCGGACGGCGCGCTAGCGCCAGAAATACATTCGGAATGAAGCCGGATTTTTCCTGCACTTCCAAAATTTTTTCTTGAATATCTGCGGGCAGGGCGTTCAGGTCGGGCAGGGGGTAGCGGGGCATGGGCGGGGCCTTATATGGACTAGTCGTAGGGCGTGCGGGCAGATTATGTGACGCCGCTAGGGCGTGCTAGGCGGTTTTTGTCATTTTGGTTTTCAGTAATGTGGCGGTAGTTCATCCCGCAAACTGCGCGGCGAGTCACCTTGCGCGTTGCTGATTTGTTGGCGCAGGTGCAGCACCTCACTTATCAACGCGGCAATTTGGGTTTGTTGACGAATCACCGTCTGGTCCAACTTGTCCAACAGGTCCTCGGCAAAGCTGGCTTTTATTTCAAGGGCGGTCAGGCGTTCGTCGCTCAGCGATACCGGGGCTTGTGTGGGGGAAAAGTTCTCAGTCATCCGCCCATTGTGCCTTCGCCGCCTTGCTGGAGTGCCTTGACAAGCCCGATGCGAGCCTTGGGTCAGGCCAATCAGTCAAAATGTGCACCTGTGCCTGCGGGACGGTTCGCTTTGTCGTCCCGGCATACTAATTCCATGGAGAGATTGCGTGAACAAGATTTATCCCAGCGCCCAAGCCGCGCTTGATGGCGTCGTGCAGGACGGCCAACTCATTGCAGTGGGTGGTTTCGGCCTGTGTGGCATTCCCGAGGCCTTGATCGAGGCGCTGCGCGACAGTGGCAAGCAAAACCTGACCGCGATTTCCAACAATGCGGGGGTCGATGGTTTCGGTTTGGGTAAGCTGCTCGAAACCCGTCAGATCAAGAAAATGATCTCCAGCTACGTGGGTGAGAACAAAGAGTTCGAGCGCCAGTACCTGGCCGGCGAACTGGCCCTGGAATTCACGCCTCAGGGTACGCTAGCCGAAAAGCTGCGTGCTGGCGGCGCCGGTATCCCTGCTTTCTTCACCAAAACTGGCGTGGGCACCATGGTCGCCGAGGGCAAAGAATTGCGCGAGTTCGATGGCGAAACCTATGTGATGGAGCGCGCATTGGTTCCCGATGTATCGCTGGTCAAAGCGCATCGGGCCGATAAATCCGGTAATTTGCAGTTCCGCCTGACGGCGCGCAACTTCAACCCGGCAGTGGCCATGGCCGGCAAGATGACCGTGGTGGAAGTGGAGGAAATCGTCGAGACCGGCGCTATCGCCCCGGACGACGTGCACTTAGCCGGTATTTACGTACACCGCCTGGTACTCAACGCCACGCCGGAAAAACGTATCGAGAAACGCACTATTAGCGAAGCACCGCGCGACCAGGCGGCGCAAACCCAAAAAGCAGGAGCCTGAAAATGAGCTGGACACAAGACCAAATGGCCGCGCGTGCGGCGCAGGAACTGGAAGATGGTTTTTATGTGAACCTGGGTATCGGCATCCCCACGCTGGTGGCCAACTTTGTACCCAGCGACAAAGAAGTCTGGCTGCAAAGCGAAAACGGCATGTTGGGGATCGGCCCCTTCCCCACGGAAGATGCAGTGGACGCGGACCTGATTAACGCGGGCAAGCAGACGGTAACTACCATCAAAGGCTCTAGCATTTTCGGCAGCCACGAAAGCTTTGCCATGATCCGTGGTGGCAAGATCAACCTCAGCATTTTGGGCGCCATGCAAGTGAGCGAGCAGGGTGATCTGGCCAATTGGATGATTCCTGGCAAGATGGTCAAAGGCATGGGCGGCGCCATGGATTTGGTGGCCGGCGTCAAGCGTGTCATCGTGCTCATGGAGCATGTGGCCAAGAAGAAAGACGGCAGCGAAGACCTAAAAATTTTACCCCAATGCACTTTGCCACTGACTGGCGTGGCTGTGGTGGACCGCATCATCACCGACCTAGCGGTTATGGATGTGACGTCGCAGGGCCTGAAGGTGGTGGAATTGGCGCCTGGCGTGACACGCGAATTTGTCCAGTCCAAGACCGGCGTAGCGCTGCACTGAGCCGCTTTTTTCTTTACATTTCTTTGACGGCGCGCAATGCGCCGCACGCAGACGCTGCTTAGACCGGCCGCATAACAAGCATTTCGGTGAGAGGCGGTCTTTGTGGATAAAAATGGTTGGTCCCGCCACCTGGGCGCGGCGCTGGTACTTGCGGTATTGGCAAGTCTGGCGCTGGCGGACAGCCCGGCTGATGTATTAGATAAATACAAGGCCGAGGCCAAGGTGGCCGGTGTGCCCGCAGGCGATGCGGTACGCGGCCAAAGTTTTTTCAACAGCACCCACGGCAATGAGTGGAAATGCGCGTCCTGCCATGGCGCCGTGCCTACGGGGAAGGGCGATCACGCCATTACCCACAAAGTGATTGAGCCCCTGGCCCCGGCCTTTAACGCGCAGCGCTTTAGCGACCTGGCCAAGACCGATAAATGGTTCCGCCGCAATTGCAAAGATGTACTGGCGCGCGAATGCAGCGCTGCCGAAAAAGCCGATGTACTGGCATGGCTCATGTCCCTGAAATAATCTTTTTATTGGAGCTTTATGGCGACCTATCACTCCCTAGCCCGCATACAAACCTTCGGCTTGGCGGCTTTGCTGGGCCTGACTTGTTTCGCGGCCTCGGCGCAAAGCAGTGCTGGCCTCAAAGGAGCGCCCGCCGCTTTTAATACCGAGTGCACCAGTTGCCATATCGGCTACGCGCCAGACCTGGCTGGCGCGGCCAATTGGCGCGGCATTATGGGTGGGCTGGACAAGCATTTTGGCGTCGATGCCTCTATCGACGAAAAATCGCGCCAGACCATTGCAGCCTGGCTGATCAGCCATGCGGCCAAAGGCAGCCAGTATGCCAGTGCCAGCCCGGAGTTTCGCATCAGCAAAAGCAACTGGTTTGTGCGCCAGCATGATGAAGTCAGCAGCAAAGTATGGAAGCGCGCCAGCATCAAAAGCGCGGCCAATTGCGGGGCCTGCCACGGCGGCGCAGACAAAGGCGATTTTGATGAAGACCGCGTGCGGATCCCCGCATGAGCACGCCCGACACCCTGCCCGAGCAAGTGGCTTCGGTCGAGCAAAAAATTTGGGACCTGCCCACGCGGGTATTCCATTGGATGCTGGTGCTGTGTTTTGCTGGCGCCTGGCTCACGGCCGAGAGCGAGCGCACTCAGCTTTTGCACCTGACGCTAGGCTACTGTGCCGGTGCCTTGGTGCTGTGGCGCGTGGTTTGGGGTGTGGCGGGTAGCCGCTACGCTTTGTTCAGCGACTTTGTGCGTAGCCCGGCGGCGGCGCTGCGTTATCTAAGGGGCTATCTGCCCGGCAGCACCTTAGCAGCACCACGGCGCTACCTGGGGCATAACCCAGCGGGCGGCTGGGCGGTGCTGGGCTTGCTGGCCTTGATGGCAGCTGCCGTAGCCAGCGGTTGGTGGGCTTACCAATCGGGTGCGCCGGATAGGGCCGGTGAAATGCATGAAGTGCTGAGCCACGCCTTGCTTATCTTGATTGGGCTGCATGTAATTGCCGTTATTGCTACCGGATATATCCACGGTGAAAACCTGGTGCGCGCCATGTGGACTGGCCGCAAGCGCGCATTGCCGGAACAAGGCATCCGGTCGTCACAGGTAGGGATCGGCCTGCTGTTGTTTGCCGCTGTGACGTGGCTGGGCTGGGCGCTGTACGCCGGCCGCCTACCCGGCCTGACCAGCTAAAGCCTAATGCGCACCCGCAGCGTCTGCGGGCGCTTTGGCTGAGGGCAGCCCTTGCGGCTGCTGCTGCATCGGTTTGGCAAGCCAAATAATCGGTATCAGCAATAAAAAGATAAACGCCGAGGCCAGGAAAATATCGTCCGCTGCCATGGTGGCAGCCTGTTGGTCTATCAGCCTATTGATGCTGGCCAGGCCTTGCTCCTGGCTCATACCTGCGGCCGCAAAATTGCTCATTGCGCTGGTGGTGGCCTGACTTCCCCGATGGATCATCTCGCTAAGTTCAGCGTGGTGCATCGCCGTGCGGTCTTGCCACAAAGTAATCGTGACCGAGGTACCGAAGGAGCCACCCAGAATCCGCATAAAGTTGGACAGCCCTGAAGCAGAGGGCATTTGGGCCGGCGCAATGCCGTTGAGCGTCAACGTGGACAGGGGAATGAAGAAAAACGCCACCGCAATGCCCTGGATGATGGTGGGCGTCATGATGGTCATGAAGTCGGCCTGGGTGCTAAATTGCGAGCGCAGCCACAAGACCACAGAAAACATCACAAAAGAGAAGGTCGCAAGTTTGCGCGGGTCAAAGCGCTGTACATTTTTCCCCACGATGGGTGAGAGCAATATGGCAAACAAGCCCACGGGCGCCAGCATCATGCCGGCCTGTGTCGAGGTGTAGCCCATGAACTGCTGTAGCCACAATGGAAATAACACCAGGTTGCCGATGAACAGGCTGTAGGCAATCGCCAGGCAGATGGAGGCCCAGCGGAAATTGCGCATCTTGAGCAGGCGCAAATCTACCACCGGGTGTTTATCGGTCAGTTCCCAGGCGATAAAAAATGCGCCGCAGATGGCTGCCACCAGGCCCAGCACAATGATTTCGCTGGAGTGAAACCAATCGACTTCCTTACCCCTATCGAGCATGATTTGCAATGCTCCCACGGCAAGCACCAGCAATGTCAGGCCTACCGTGTCGATGGGGAGTTTTTGCCGATGCGATTCTCGCTTTTTATAAATCGCCCAGGTGATAAAAGCTGCGGCGATGCCGACCGGGATATTGATGTAAAAAATCCAACCCCAGTGTGCGTTATCGGTAATCCAGCCGCCCAGCAAAGGGCCCATCACCGGTGCGACCAGCGTGGTCATAGCCCACATCGCCATGGCGATACCAGCCAACGCTGGCGGGTAGCTCGACAGCAGCAGGGTTTGCGCCAGCGGCATCATAGGCCCGGCGACAAAGCCCTGAAATGCACGCATGGCAATGAGCGTCGGCATATTGGGCGCTAGCCCGCAAAGCCATGAGGCCAGCACAAACAGCAAGACGCTCAAGGTGAATAAACGCACCTGGCCGAAGCGCTGCGACAGCCAGCCGGTCAGCGGCACGGCAATCGCATTGGCAACGCCAAAACTGGTAACCACCCAGGCGCCCTGGTTGGGGCTGACACCCAAATCACCCGCAATCGCAGGCAGCGATACGTTGGCGATGGAGGAATCGAGCACATTCATGAATGTCGCTGCAGACAGCGCAATCGTTCCCCATACGCGGGCCGCGCCGCTCAGCGGCGCGTGGGCAAGGGGTGGCGGGGCAGTGGCCATAGCGCGCTTAGGACTTGCTGGCGGGCAGAGGTGACGCTTTGCCCGCACCCATGTTGTTGGCAATCACACGCTGAATCTCGGCAGTGGCTTGGCCATCAAGCAGGTCATACACATCGGTTTGCACTGACGAAGCGGCCTGCGCACCTTCCGCTAGCGATTTGCCCTCTTGCGATTTCACATCGACCGTCACTTCCATCGACAGGCCAATACGCAGCGGATGCGCGCTCACTTGCGCCGGATCCAGCGCAATGCGCACCGGTACACGCTGCACCACCTTGATCCAGTTACCCGTGGCGTTTTGCGCTGGCAGCAGTGAAAAGGCGGCGCCTGTGCCCGCACCCAGGCCGATCACGGTGCCCTGGTATTCCACTTTTTTGCCATATACATCAGCTGTCAGCGTCGCAGCTTGGCCTATTCGTATGGTGCGCAACTGCACTTCTTTGAAGTTGGCGTCCACCCAGGGCGCGCCCAAAGCCACTACCGACATCAAAGGTGTGCCCGGTGCAATACGCTGGCCTAGTTGTACCGTGCGCTTGGCGATATAGCCGTCTACCGGCGCAGGCAAGGTGGCGCGGTGCAGCGTCAGAAACGCCTCGCGTACCTTGGCTGCTGCAGCGACCACAGTGGGGTGGTTTTGCGCCTGGGTGTTATCGGTCAGCGTGCGGGCGCTTTGCAATTGCTCGCGTGCGGCCAGACTGCTTGCTTTCGCCGAAGCCAGCGCGGTCTGCGCTTGCGTTATTTGGGCTTGTACATGCGAAATTTCTTCGGCGGACACCGCGCCTATCCCTACCAGTGCTTGGCGGCGCGCCAGGTCATCATGGAGGCGGGTGATTTCGTTTTGCGCTTTCGCAATATCGCTCTCACGTACTGTAATTTGCGCTTCCAGCGTGGTGTTATTGGCATACAGACTGCGCACTTGACGCACGGCCTGGGCCAGATTCGCTTCGGCCAGGGCCAAAGTCATTTTGGCGTCGGCGGCATCTAGTTTTACCAGCGGCTGACCGGCTTTCACAAAGTCCGTGTCATCGGCCAGGATAGCGGTGACCGTACCGCCGATTTGGGGTGTGATTTGAATCACATTGCCTTGCACATAGGCGTTGTCGGTGGACTCCTGGTTGCGCCCGGCATACCACTCATAGCCGCCATAGCTGAGCCCTGCCAGTACGACCAAGCCCACGATAGTCAATGCTTTTTGCCGCCCGCCCCCCGTGGGTGCGGGGCCAGAGGCGCTTGCGGTAGCTTGTGGGCTGGCCGCTGGCTGGGTGTTGGCGGGCGTAGGGGTAGGCGTGTTGGCTTGGCTCATACAAAGTATCTCTAGAAAAATTAGGGGGTGGTGTGTGATGCAGCGCTTGCGGTGTTGGCGGCATGCGTCTTGCCGTAGCCGCCACCCAGCGCACGTAAAAGTTGGGCTTGCACGTCCAAGGCGCGGGCTTGAAGCTCAATTGCCTGGCGCTGATGTGGCACCACTGCGCTTTGCGCATTGATCACCGCCGAGCGCGTCATCAGGCCTGCGGCATAGCGCTGTTGCGCGATTTGCAGCAAAGCCTGTGCATTCGCCTGGGCCAGTTGCTGTTCGCGTTGTTGATTGGCAATGCCTTGCAGACTGCTCAATTGCTCGCTCACATCGCGCACTGCCTCCAAGACCAAGGCGTTATAGCTTTCGATAGCGCCGTCGAGTTCGGCGGATTTGCCATGCAAGTTGGCGCGCAGGCGGCCAGTTTCAAACACCGGCAGACGCAGTGCCGGGCCCAGGCCCCACTGTTCGCTACCGGCCTGGGTGATATTGCTCCAACCCACGCTGTTCAGGCCGACAAAAGCGGTCAGGTTGATATTCGGATAAAACAAAGTTTTGGCGTAGGCCAGGTCTGCACTGGCCGCTTCGACCCGCCAACGCGCTGCCACGATATCGGGCCTGCGGCCCAATAAATCCATGGGGACCGTGCCCTGGACCGGGCTGGCGTGCAGCGCGCTCAGTGCACTGTCGGGCACTTCCAGGTCCAGGCTGGCCTTGCCAGTGAGCGCGGCCAAGGCATTGCGCGACAGGGCGATTTGTTCGCTCAGGGCCTCGATTTGTTGGCGGATTTCAGCCATGCTGGTGGTGACGCTCAGGAATTCCAACTCGCTGTCCAGACCCGCGTCCTTGCGCGCTTTGCCGATGGCATTGGCCTGCATGCGCTGGGCAAGGTATTGCTGTTGCAGTGCGCGCTGCGCCTGCAAGCGCACCATGCCCAGATAGGTGCGGGTCACTTGCGTGGACAGCAGCAAGCGCGCTTGCTGCGCATCGGCAATAGCCGCTTGCGTGGCGCCGATCGCGGCATCCAGCGCCGCGCGGTTTTTGCCGAACAAATCCCATTCATAAGACAGGTTCAACTGCAAATTGGCGGTTTGGTACACGCCCCCGGCCAAGGGTGGCGGGTACATGCCGACGGCACTAAAGCGTTGCTGGCTAGCATCCAGGCTGGCCAGGGATTGCACTTTGTCATTGGCCCCCTGTGCCTCCGTGACTGCCTGGGCGCGTGCGATGCGGGTCTGGGCCGCCTTCAAAGACGGATGGCTTTCCAAAGCCTGGCTCACCAGTGCATCGAGGCGCGGGTCCTGGAAGCTGCGCCACCAATGCTGGTCGAAATCGCTTTCCTTGGCCGTGGTCGCCACGCTGGCAGCATCGGCGGGCGTGGGGTTTAGGGCGGTGGCTAGGGGCACGGCGCGCAAGCCCAGGCTTTCGGGCAGCAGGGCACGCGCCGAGGGCACGATCCCCGAAAAATCGGCACAGGCGCTCAGGAACACGCTGGCACAGACCAAGGCCAGTCCTAGCCCCAGTGCACGCTGCGGGCTGGGCGTGGACTTGGACAAATGCGTGGCCGGCGCTGCGATGGAAGGGGTGAAGAGCGGATGTGTCATGGTCGGTTCAAGGGTGGTAGGCGCTGTCGTCCGCCTGCAGAGGCCCGGACTTGGCCTGCAAGGCCTGCCCATTACTGAGCATTTTTTGCAAAAGTGATTTCAAAGTGGCAAATTCTTCCGCGCTCATGCCCGCTAAATGCTGGTTCAAGACCTCGCTGAGTACGCCGGGCAGGGTTTGGGCGGCACGTTGGCCGTTTTCGGTCAGGGCGATATGCACCAGGCGACGGTCGCGCTCGGAGCGGCTGCGGCTGCACAAGCCCTTGGCTTCTAGTCGGTCCAACATACGGGTCATGGCGCCCGCGTCGAGGTGGCAATCCCGCGCCAGCTCGGCCGCCGTCGTGCTATGGCCTAGATACAGCTTCATGATGGGAAGCCACTGGGCATTGGTAAGTGCGGACCCGGCCAACTCAGTCTCGATGCTGTGCGCCAAACTGAGCAAAATGCGCCGCATCATGTAGCCCACGCTGTCCTCGGGCTGGTAGCTATCGGCCTGGTAAAAGTCGTTGCTGACCAAGGCGGGCGATGCGCTCTGCGGGGTGACTGCTTGGGCGGACCTAGGGTTTTCCATGAGGGCTGATTCTAATCATTGCATAGGCAATGATTGACATGGCATGGAAATATACCTCAGTTAGGCCGAGGGGCATTGTGCCTGTGGCGAGCGGCGACAATCGGCGCCTGTGCCTCTTGAAAGTCCCTTTTTGCCCAACTCATCAAGCCACGACGCCGTGCTCCCTAGTGTCCCAACACCCCGATTGGCCAGTGGTTTGACCCTGGCGGTGCTCGGTGCCGTGGCCTTTAGCGGTAAGGCCATCATCGTCAAACTGGCCTACCGCCACGGGGTCGATGCCATCACCCTGCTGATGCTGCGCATGGCCTTGGCGCTGCCTTTTTTTGTTTTGATGGCCTGGTGGGCAGGAAAACCGCGCCGTGGCGTCCAACCCGAATCGCTGCAATGGCGCGATAAGCTGGGCATCGTCTGGTTGGGTTTTACGGGCTATTACCTCGCCAGTTTTTTGGATTTTGCCGGCCTGGCCTACATCAGCGCCTCTTTTGAACGACTGATCCTCTACCTCAATCCCACTTTGGTGGTGTTACTCGGCGCTTTGTTTTACCGGCGAGCGATCAGCTACTACCAGTGGCTGGGTCTGGCCATCAGCTATGGCGGTGTGGTGCTGGTGTTTGGCCATGAAGCCAATTTGTCTGGAGAGGGTGTGTGGCTGGGCTCGGCGCTGGTCTTTGGCAGCGCCGTCAGTTATGCGCTGTATTTGTCCTACAGCGGCGAGATGGTGCGCCGTCTGGGCGCCTTGCGCCTGGTGGGATGGGCCAGCGCGGTGGCCTGCATTTTGTGTATCGCGCAGTTCCTGGTCTTGCGGCCCCTTGCGGGTTTATGGGACTTGGCTCCACAGGTTTGGACCCTGTCACTTATCAATGCATCAGTATGTACGGTGGTGCCAGTGGTGTTGGTGATGTTGGGTATCGAGCGTTTGGGCTCCGGCTTGGCCGCGCAGGTCGGTATGGTCGGCCCCATGTCCACCTTGATGATGGCAGCCCTTTTCTTGGACGAACCTTTGACTGCCTGGGTGCTGGGCGGGACGGTGCTGGTGGTGGCCGGTGTGTTTGTCTGTACGCGTAGCCCGCGGGCCATGCCCGTGGCCTAAGCGCATAGCATCGGGGCACGCTGACGCGCGCAAAGAGCCGCACGGGCGGAACGACATGGATTGAACTTTGGAGTAAAGCATGGACTTAGGAATTTCAGGCCGTTGGGCTTTGGTATGCGGTGCAAGCCGCGGTTTGGGTTTCGGCTGCGCCCAAGCCCTGGTGCGCGAAGGCGTGCATGTACTGATGGTGGCGCGTCGGCCCGATGTGCTGGCCGCTGCCGCCGCGCAACTGGCCGGAGGTGATGCCGCTGCCAGCGGCGCGCAGGTCTTGCATTGCGCGGCCGATATCACCACCCCCGAAGGGCGAGCCGCCGTATTCGCCATCCGCAGCGACTTTGACATCGTGGTTACCAACGCCGGCGGCCCGCTACCGGGCACCTTCCGCGACTGGGACCGGGAAGCCTGGCTGCGCGCATTGGATGCCAATATGCTCACGCCCATCGAACTTATCAAGGCCACCATCGATGGCATGGCTGCACGCGGTTTTGGCCGCATCATCAACATCACGTCCGGTGCGGTGAAGGCGCCCATCGATATGCTGGGCTTGTCTAACGGTGCGCGCAGTGGCCTCACGGGCTTTGTGGCGGGGCTGGCGCGTTCTAGCATCGCGGCGCAAGGCGTGACGATCAATAATTTGCTGCCTGGCCCGTTTGATACCGACCGTTTGCAAGGCCTGTTTGCCAGCTCGGCACAAAAAACTGGCCAAAGCGTGGAAGCGCTGGCCGCCACGCGCCGCAAAGGCATTCCCGTGCAGCGCTTTGGTACGCCCGAAGAATTCGGCGCCGCCTGCGCATTTTTATGCAGCCCACTGGCCGGGTTCATTACCGGCCAAAACCTATTGCTCGACGGCGGCGCATTTGGCGGTACGTTTTGATCCGTACCGCTGGCCTGCGCGCAAAGCCTGGGCAAGCCGTCCGCGGCTTTGCAGGATCTATAGCGAGGGAACCTAGGCGTCAGGTTTTTGGGGTGCCGTTTTACGCGCCGACAACACGATGCCCGCCGCAATCAGCATAAAGGCCGCTGCGTGGAAAAGCTGCGGCGATTCACCCAGAAATAGCGTGGACAAGAGCGCTGCAAACAGCGGAATCAGGTTCATGAAAAACCCTGCGACCGAGGGCCCGACCAGGGCTACCCCGGCACCCCATGCGCGGTAGGACAGCACTGCAGGCCCGATCCCGATGAATGCTAAGGCTGCAGCCAGCGGCCAGCCAAGTTCCAGGCGGGCGTCCGTAAGCGTCCATTCCAGCGACGCGCAGGCCAGGGCGCCGACCAGGCCGAACACCGTTTGCGCCAGCAAAAAGGCCGCCCAGTCTGCACGTATCGACGCCGATTCGGCGCTGGGGTGGGCCAGCATCCAACTGTAAAAGGCCCAACCCATGGCGGCGATCAGCATGTAGACATCCCCGGCCACTAAGTGAAAACCGACCAGCAGCGCCCACTCGCCCCGGCACATCACCAGCACCACCCCGGCGATGGACAAGACCGCGCCCAGCAGTTGCCGGGCGGACACCGGCGTACCAAAGAAAAAGCGCCCGATCAGCAGCATCCACACCGGCGTGCTGGCGCCCACGAGCGTCACGTTCATGGCGGTGGAGGTGGTAAGGGCCAGGTAGAGCATGGCGTTGTAGCTGGCGATGCTCAAGGCGCCCAAGAGCGCGAAACGCCGCCATTGGCTCCACAGCTGGCTATCTTTGCGCAGAACCCAGCGCGCCATGGGCAGCAGCACACAAAAGGCGATGAGCCAGCGAAACAGATTAAGCGTCATGGGCGAAATCAGGTGCTGCACCATGCGCCCGATGACGGCGTTGCCTGCCCACAAGATGGTGGCCCATGTGAGTAAGAGCGCGGCTTTGGCGCTCATACGCAGGGAGGAGGGTGTGTTCATGGCCGCACTGTAACCAGTGTGGCCGCCGGGGCAATGGCACCTGGCCCGCTCGCATGGGGCGATGGCGAGATAATCGAGGTCTTTATTCAACCACCCTTCGCTGGAGCCTACCCATGTCCTCATCTTTGTCCCGTTCCATCCAAATTGATCAGCACGGCGGCCCCGAGCAAATGCACTTGGTGCAAATCGCAGTCGGTGAACCCGGACCGGGCGAAGTGCGTATCCGCCACCATGCGGTTGGTCTCAACTACATCGATGTCTATCAGCGCAGCGGCTTGTATCCCATGAATTTGCCGGTACAACTGGGTATGGAAGCTGCCGGTGTGATCGAAGCCGTGGGCGAGGGCGTGACGCATTTGCAAGTCGGTGACCGCGCTGCCTACGCCAGCCAGCCCCCCGGCGCTTATTGCGAGCGTCGGGTCTTGCCAGCCAAGTGCGTGTGCAAATTGCGCGATGGCATCAGCTTTGAAACTGGCGCAGCCATGATGCTCAAAGGTCTGACGGTGCAGTACCTGCTCAAGCGTACCTTGCCGCAAGGCGGTTTGAAGGCCGGTGATTTCATTTTGTTCCACGCCGCTGCCGGTGGAGTGGGCTTGATTGCCTGCCAATGGGCCAAAGCCCTGGGCTTGCAGCTGATCGGCACCGCTGGATCGGACGATAAATGCGCCTTGGCCAAGGCCAATGGTGCAGCCCATGTCATCAACTACGCCAAGGAAGACTTCTTGGCGCGGGTGAAGGAAATTACCGGCGGCAAGGGCGTCAAAGTGGTGTACGACTCCGTGGGGAAGGACACCTGGGACAAGTCGCTCGATTGCTTGTCACCCTTTGGTTTGATGGCCAGCTTTGGCAATGCTTCCGGCCCAGTAGCGCCTTTTTCGCCCGGCATTCTCGGGC
>CANFLU010000032.1 GCA_947447975.1 Comamonadaceae bacterium
CCGCTCCGGGCGCATCTTGATGTCCAAGTAGCCGGCGTTGGCTGCGGTTTTACTAATGGTTTCGTCCAGGTCCAGCTCGTCCTCATGGCCTTCGCGCGCAAATTTGCGCAGGCGGCGCAGTGCCACTTTGATATTGCGCGTGCCTAGCTCCTGCGTGTCGTCGTAGTCCTTGTAGGCGCGTTGGTCCCAGACCTTGACCGCACTGCGGTTGCGTCCTTTGTCTTGGCCAATGCGGATGCCTTGCGGGTTGTTTCCGTAAGCGCCAAAGGGTGAGGTGCCGCCGGTGCCAATCCACTTGCTGCCGCCTTCATGGCGTTCCTTTTGCTCTTCAAAACGCTTGCGCAGCGTTTCCATCAGCTCGTCCCAGCCCATTTTTTCGATTTTGGCCAGTTCTTCCGGGCTGAGTTGCAACTCCAGGTTTTTGCGCAGCCACTCCAGCGGAATTTCTTTGGTGAAGTCCGCAATTTGCTCAACGCCCTTGAAGTAGGCAGCAAAAGCACGGTCAAATTTGTCGTAATGCTTTTCGTCTTTAACTAGCGTCGTGCGGCTCAAGAAATAAAAGTCGTCAATGGCATAGCCCGCCGCCTCTTCGCCGCTGGCAGGTTCAGGCACATTGGGGCCGACGACGCCTTTTTGCAGCGCTTCCATCAGCGTCAGGTATTCCTTGACCGATACCGGCAGCTTGGCCGAGCGCAGGGTGTAAAAAAAGTCAATCAGCATGTACTACCTCAGCGGGGCTTGTGCAGTGAATAGAGCAATTGCGCCTTCACTTCGGGCCATTCGCCCGAACGCAGGCTGTACATCACGGTATCGCGGATGGTGCCATCGCGGCGCAGCGCGTGGCCGCGGATCACGCCGTCTTTGCGGGCACCCAGGCGCTCAATGGCAGCTTGCGATGCGAAGTTGAAATTATCCGTACGCCAACCCACCACATGGCAGCCCAGCGTTTCAAAGGCATGGGTCATGAGCAGGAGTTTGCAGGCGGTATTGACGTGGGTGCGCTGTGTGCTTTTGGCGTACCAGGTGTAGCCGATCTCTAGGCGCTTCACGGCAGGCAATATGTCGTGGTAGCTACTGCAGCCGATCACGGTGCCGCCGGGCTTATCCAGCACGGCAAACGCAAAGCGGTTGCCGGCGGCGCGCATCGCTAGCGCGTCTTCGATGTACTGGCGGGTGTTCTCGGGTTCGGGTACCGAGGTAACGCGCAAATTCCACAGTGCGCCATCAGCCGCAGCGGTACGCAAGCCGGCCTCGTGATCTAGCGCCAAGGGCGTTAACGCCACGCCGTGACCGCTCAGGTCCACCGATTCAACAAAGGCCATGGGTTTAAGTTTCCTCGTCACTATTTTGGCGGCCTTGCTGCCAGCGCCGGGCCAATTGCAAGCCTAGGCCGCCTCCCAAGCCGACCAGCACAATGCCGCCCATGCTGGAGTTGTCGTAACCCCTTGCAAATACGTCCATCCCGATGAGTTGGCCCAGCCCATAGCCAGACAGGCAGCCGATAACGAAACCGAGGGCGTCGGACACGCCAACGGCCAGGAAATTGACGCGGGGCTTTTTGGCCATCTCAGCGGTTATTGCGTTGCATGAACATGAGTTTTTCAAACAGCGTCACGTCTTGCTCGTTCTTAAGCAAGGCGCCCACCAACGGAGGCACGGCCATTTTGTCGTCCTTGGCCTGCAAGGCCGAAAGCGGCATGTCCTCGGCCAGCAGTAATTTGAGCCAATCCAGTAGCTCGCTGGTAGAAGGCTTTTTCTTCAGACCTGGCAAGTTGCGGACCTCGTAAAACGTCTTCATGGCGGCGCTGAGCAGCTCTTTTTTCAGGCCGGGGAAGTGCACGTCCACGATGCTTTGCATGGTCGCCGGATCCGGGAATTTGATGTAGTGGAAAAAGCATCGGCGCAAAAACGCGTCCGGTAGTTCCTTCTCGTTGTTAGACGTAATAAACACCAGCGGCCGGTGCTTGGCGCGGATCAGCTCGCGCGTTTCGTAGCAGTAAAACTCCATGCGGTCAATTTCGCGTAACAAATCGTTAGGAAACTCAATATCCGCTTTGTCGATCTCGTCGATCAGCAGCGCCACCGGGGTTTCCGAAGTAAAGGCTTGCCACAGCACGCCTTTGACGATGTAGTTATGGATGTTCTTGACCCGCTCGCCGCCGTCGATATCCGATAGCTGCGAGTCCCGCAGGCGGCTGACCGCGTCGTATTCATACAGGCCTTGCTGCGCTTTGGTGGTCGATTTGATGTGCCATTGCAGCAGCGGCAGGTTCAGCGCAGTGGCGACCTCCTCGGCCAGCATGGTTTTGCCAGTGCCGGGCTCGCCCTTGACCAGCAGCGGGCGTTGCAGGGTGGAAGCCGCGTTGACAGACAGCATCAAATCTTGGGTGGCGACGTAATTCTTGGAACCGGTAAATTTCATGGCGGGGCAAAAAATAGGGGCTAAGGCGGTCAAAGTGCCCGGCCAAACCTGCCATGAAGCCATGGCAGCCCGGGATGGCAGGGGCAATGCGGCATGGCAGAGGCGGGGGACGGGAGTGGGGTCGATATAATTCGCGATTCGATTTATACCAATATTCACCCGATTGTCCGCGCAAAATGAACCCATTGCTCCGCTCCCTCATTGCACTTGTTGTCGCTTCAGTGACCCTCACAGCCGCTTTTGCGCAGGACATCAAGGGCGACGCCAAAGCTGGTGAAAAGAAAAATGCCATGTGCTTGGGCTGCCACTCCATCGTGGGCTACCAGGCCAGCTTCCCCGAGGTGCACAAGGTTCCCATGATCGCCGGCCAGGGCGAGAAATACATTATTTCCTCCCTCAACGCCTACAAAAAAGGCGAGCGCAAGCACCCCACCATGCGGGGTATCGCGGTCACTCTGAAAGACCAGGACATGGCCGACCTGGCGGCCTATTTCAGCGCTTTAGGGGTGGATGCCAATGCCAAAGCGCTAGACAAGGTAGGCGGCGGCGCCTCCGCGGGTGAAGCCCTGGTGGCGAAAGGCGCTTGTGCTTCCTGCCACGGCGAAAATCTCAGCAAGCCGATTGACCCCAGCTACCCCATGATCGCCGGCCAACACAAGGACTACCTGTTTGTGGCGCTCAAATCCTACAAAGCTGAAGGCAACGCCCAAGTGGGCCGTGGCAACGCCATCATGGCGGGTGTTGCGAAGCAGTTCTCCAACGCCGAACTCAAAGAGCTGGCCAATTACGTGGGCAGCCTTCCTGGCGCACTCAAAACCGTGCCCGAAAGCCGCTTTCGTTAAATCGGAGCGCCCCGAACAAAAAAACCGCCTTCTGGCGGTTTTTTTGTGCCTTGCAATGGAGTGCGCCATTTGCAAGAAGCCCAGGGTGACTAATTGCCCGCGCTAGAACCGACGCGCATTTGCATCCAAAACGCGCTCAGCCGCGCGTGGCGTGACGCTGCACGCAATCGATATAGGCCTGGCCGTCGGGCGGACGCCCGGCGCGCTGGCTTTCCCACAGCATGGTGCCTAGGCAGTCCATAGCCTCATGGTGGGCCAAGTGCAGGGACTGCCTTTGGTGGGTCAACAGTTCCACCGCTTGTCGGATACCGCGCGGCTGGTCAATACTGCATTGCTCGCTAATGGACAAATGCATGGACAGGTGTAAAAACGGATTGGTCTGCCCGCTGCCGCTGGGGTAAGCGCGTGTGATGGCGGCTTCCTGGTCTTCTAAATCGGCGTGGTATTCGGGATGCTCTGCAATCCATTGGCCAGCCAGGGTTTCGATGGCGTCCATGGGCTGCGCCTGGCGGGATTTGGCGTACACCGAACAAAAAAAACGGCGCACATCCTCTTGGGAGGGATTGAACATCGGGCAAGGTTACCATGGGCGTTTTTGCCCTTTAGGGACTATTGCAAGAGCATGCTCGACCACTGGCTCCTGATCAGCGATCCGTTTTTCTATGCCGTGGCTATTCCAGCGGTGCTGCTCTTGGGGGTGAGTAAAAGCGGGTTCGGCGCAGGCTTTGGGTCTTTGGCGGTGCCTATGATGGCCTTGTCGGTGACGGTCGCCGAGGCAGCCGCGATTTTGATGCCGCTGCTGCTGGTGATGGACGTGCTGGGCAGCGCCGCATTTCGCAAGGACTTTGACCCAGTGCTGCTGCGGCGCATCCTGCCGTTTGGGGTGCTGGGCATTGTGCTGGGCGCACTGTTGTTCAAGCTCGTGCCGCCGCACGCCGTCTCTGGCGTGGTGGGCACCGTGACCCTGCTGTTCCTGGCCCAACGCCTGTTTTGGAAAGCGTCTACTTTGGCGACCCCACCGGTTTGGTTGGGCCGGATTTTGTCGGTCATCTCCGGCTTTACCAGCTTTGTGGCCCATGCCGGCGGGCCGCCCATCAACGCTTATTTCATTGGCCTGCGCCTGAGCCCCGTGTCTTTTGCCGCCACCATGTCCTTTTTCTTTTTTGTGCTCAATTTGTGCAAGTGGATTCCTTACGCCTATCTGGGACTGCTCGATGTGCGCAATATGGCGACCGCCCTGGTCTTGCTGCCGCTGGCGCCCATAGGCGTATGGACTGGGGTGCGGCTGGCGCGCCATGTGAGCCAGCTTGTGTTTTACCGTCTGGTATATGCTGGGATGCTGCTTACCGGTATCAAACTGGTCTGGGACAGTTTGGCCTGAACACCCGGTGCGGACGTCGGCGTAGTGCTAAATTCCAAAGCCGAAACGGCCTGCGCACCCCATAATGGCAACCCCGCCCCTGCCGGCACACCCATTGGAAAGAGGTAACACCGTATGACACGTATTGCCATTGCCAACCCTAAAGGCGGGGTTGGAAAATCTACTTTATCGACCCATGTGGCGGCGTATCTCGCGTCCCGAGGCTATACCGTCATGCTGGGCGATGCGGACGTGCAGCATTCGGCGCGTTTGTGGCTGTCATTGCGGCCGCCATCGGCCAAGCCCATCAGCTATTGGGAGGTGGACCCGGAGGAATTTAGCAAGCCGCCCAAGGGTGCCGACCACTATGTGCTCGATACCCCTGCCGCGCTAGCGGGCAGACAACTTAAAGACGTGCTCAAGTGGGCGGACAAGGTCTTGGTACCGTTGCAGGCCAGTATTTTTGACATCTACGCGACACGCAGTTTTCTCGATGAACTCGCCGCCAGCCGACACGCCGAGAACGTGGAGGTTGGTATCGTGGCCATGCGCGTGGATGAGCGCACGCTATCGGCCGATCAATTGTCAGCATTTGTGAAATCGCTTGATTTACCCAAAGTCGGGACGCTGCGCGATACCCAAAACTATGTGCACTTGGCCGCCAACGGGCTTACCGTGTTTGATGTGCAGACCAGCCGCATGGAGCAGGACCGCGAACAATGGAAGCCCATTGGCAAGTGGCTGGAACGTGGATAGTCGGTGTGTACCTTTTTTAAAAAAGACTTTCCAATGAGAAATTTTGAAAATTTGCAGCAGTTAGCGGCGCTGGCCGGTCAGCCCGTGTCCACGAGCGACTGGATGACAGTGACCCAGGAGCAGATCAACCAGTTCGCGCAGGCGACCGGTGACCACCAGTGGATACATGTAGACCCGGTACGCGCCCAGGCCGGGCCCTTTGGTGCGCCTATTGCCCATGGTTTTCTGACGCTGTCGCTGCTACCGCTGTTTTTTGCATCCGCAATGCACATTGACCAGGTCCGCATGGGCGTGAATTACGGCTTGAATAGGGTGCGCTTTGTCGGCCCGGTGCCGGTAGGCAGCCGTTTGCGGGCGCACATCAAGCTGCTGGCAGCCGATGCCATTGACCAGGGCGGCTACCAATTCACCTGGGAAGTGACGACCGAGCGCGAGGGCGTAGCCAAGCCAGTGTGTGTGGCTGAATCGATTTCCCGCCTTTACGGCTGAGCCACTGCAAAACCTAGCTGCCGCCAGGCTTCAAACACAGTAACCGCAACCGCATTAGACAGATTGAGGCTGCGCTGGCCTGGCTGCATGGGCAGCTTTAGACATTGATCTGGGGCAAAGCTGGCGCGCACGGACTGCGGCAAACCTGCGGTTTCCGAACCAAATACCAGCCAGTCCCCTTGGGCAAACTGCACCGCATAAGGGCTGCGGCTTCCCCGTGTGGTCAGCGCGAACATGCGCGCCGGACTGGGGCTGGCGGTATCGATAAAGGCCTGCCAACTGGCGTGCTTTTGGACAGAGGCGTACTCGTGGTAGTCCAGACCGGCGCGGCGCATATGCTTGTCGTCCATGGAAAAACCCAGCGGCTCGATCAGGTGCAAGCTGCAACCGGTATTGGCCGCCAGGCGGATCACATTGCCTGTGTTGGGCGGGATTTCCGGATGGACCAAAACGATATGCAACATGGACGCATTGTCGCGCGGCCCGGTGCATGCTGTACCGATGCTTAGTCGCTGCTCTCGGCCCGGGCAAACACCAGCGCGGTGATGTGCCGCACACCAGCTTGGCGCAAGGGCTGTGCGGCTGCGCGTAGCGAGGCCCCACTGGTCATCACATCGTCCACCAACAGCACGTTTTTGCCTTCCAAGTCGCGCTGGCGCAGCGGGTCTATGGCGAAGGCGTTTGCCACGTTGGAGAGCCTTTCTCTGCGTGCCAGACGGCTTTGTGCCGGTGTATCGCGAATACGCAAAAGCCATTGCGCGCGCGCCTTGGTCGGGGACAGCGCCTGGGCCAACAGCCAAGCCTGGTTAAAGCCCCGATGTTGCAGCTTCGGGGCCGAAAGCGGCATGGGCAGCACCCAGTCGGCTGTGTCCAGCGCCGGCTCCACCCAAGGCGCGCTGCGCATGAGCAAGGCCATGCTGCGCGCCCAGGCCGGTTGCGCGCGGAATTTGAAATCCTGGACCAAAGTCGCCCAAGGGTAGCCATAGCTGACGGCGGCCAGGGCCGCATCGATCGGGCTGGCCTCAGCCCGGCAGGATGTGCAGGCTTGTGCCGTATCGGTGATGGCCAGCGCGCATCTCGGGCAGCGCGGTTTTGGTTGGGCAAACAGGCTGATGCAGGATTCGCATACAGGCTGCCCTGGCCATGCGTGACAGACAGCACAACGGCTCGGCAGGCGCGCCGCCAGCCCTTGAAACAGCGCAACAAAAAACATGCAGCCAATATACTGCTGCAAGCCTTGTTTAGATAGGGGCAAACGACTGAGCCCATGCACGCTTGCCCGGTCATGAAGCTAGTGCCCTACGCTCCCCATCGCCCCGCCGCTGTAGCCCTTGGATAAGAACACACTGCCCCCCACGATCGATGCCCATGCCGCAAGGCGTTGGGAGGAATTACCCCTGGCCGCTTCGGTGGGGCTTGCGCAACCGTCGGTCTCGCCCTGGCTGCATGAAGAGGTTGCGCGCCGCATGGAGGAGCGTCTGCAATGGATGCTCAAGCAGCCGCGCAGCTGGTTGCATTGGCAAGTTTTGCGCGGTGGCATCGAAGCGCACACACTATTGCGGCGGCGTTACCCCACTGCCACCAGTTTTGTCCAGCAGCACCCGGCGCACACTGTGCCTCTGGCACGCGCAGCCCTGCGTGCGCCCTGGTGGTCTGTCCAGCGCTGGAAAAATCAACCGCAATTTGAAGCGCCGGCGCAGCCTGTGGACTTGTTATGGGCCAATATGGCTTTGCACATGAGTGCGGACCCGCAAGCCCTGATCCATCGCTGGCATAGCCTGGTGCAATCGGACGGCTTCTTGATGTTTTCCTGCCTAGGCCCAGACACTTTGCGCGAACTGCGGCAGCTCTATGCCACCCAAGGCTGGCCGCCCCCCGCCCATGAATTTACCGATATGCACGACTGGGGCGACATGCTGGTGCAGGCCGGTTTTGCAGAGCCGGTGATGGATATGGAGCGCATCACGTTGTCGTTTTCTTCGCCGGCGACGCTGTTGGCCGAACTGCGCGGCCTGGGCCGCAATTTGCATCCTGGGCGCTTTGCCGGACTGCGGGGCCGGGCGTGGCGCGCCGCACTGCACCAAGTTATCGCCACCGGCCTGCCTGACCCCGAGCAGAGCGGGCGCTTGCGCCTGACATTTGAGATTATTTACGGCCATGCCTTCAAACCGGCGCCGCGCATGGCGGTGCAGGAGCAAACCCTGATCCCTCTGGAGCAGATGCGCGCCAGCTTGCGCGCCCAAAAGCCAATATGAGCCAGGGCCGGTCTTGCGAAGCCCTTTGCATGTTCGGTTGCATTGGGCGCTGCACGTGCAGCCCTACAGGGGCATGGGCTACAATTGACAGGTTTTATTGACCCGATTTTTAAGCTTTTGTGGCCCTGGTGTCAGGGCCGCGCCATGAACTCTAAACCGCGTGAGCTTTAGTCATTCCATTGATGCCAATGCGCAAAACCCCCGTTTCGAGTGGGTTTTGCGACGCCATGCCCCCCTCACGCCGGCCCAAATGCTGGTGTTCTTCGCCTCGTTGAGTCTGGTTTCTTTGTGCATCGGCCTGTTCTTTTGGCTGCAAGGCGCGGTCTTGGTGCTGCCTTTCGCGGCCCTGGAGACTTTGGCAGTGGGGATTTGTTTTTTGATTTTTTCCCGCCATGTGCTCGATCAAGAGCGCATCGTGGTGGACGGTTCGCAGGTCGTGGTGGAGCATGAGGCCGCTGGCGTGCGCGAGCGGGCACAGTTCCACCGGCAGTGGGTCAGGATAGAGCCGCTGGGCGGCGCGCATTCGCTGATCGCAGTGTCGGGCCAGGGTAAGTCCATGCAGGTCGGGCGTTATGTGCGCCCGGAGCGGCGTGAGGCCTTGGCGCATGAGTTGCGCCGCGCGGTACGGATGGGCTAGAGCGCGACCTAAGGCTGGCGACATGGTAATTTTGCAAACTTTGAGGCATTGAAAGTGAAAACGATGAAGAGCATTTGGAAAAAATTGGCTTCACTGTTGGCAACAGCAGGTGTATGGCTTGGCACCGGTTCTTTGGGCTTGGCGGCAACAGTGAATGACCTGCCCGGTGGGCCTGCAGTTATGCAATTGAACTTGCCCCCTGCGGTGACGGCCATCGCGCGGGAACAGCAATGGCTGCACTGGTTTATGCTGATTCTTTGCACGGTGATTTTTGTTGCGGTGTTTGCAGTGATGTTTTATTCCATTTGGAAGCATCGCAAGTCGCTGGGCCATAAGCCCGCTACGTTCCACGAGTCGGTGACGGTGGAAATTATTTGGACGGTCATCCCCTTCATTATCGTGATTTTGATGGCATTGCCCGCTACGAAAGTGGTGGTCGCGATGAAGGACACCAGCAATGCTGACGTGACCATCAAAGCCACCGGTATGCAGTGGAAATGGGGCTATGACTACATCAAAGGCGAGGGCGAGGGCATCGGTTTTGTTTCCACCATTGACGGCGAGCAGCGCGAAATGTCCAATAACGGCGGCCCGAAAAAAGGCGAGACCGTGGATGATTATTTGTTCAAAGTCGATAACCCCCTGGTGGTGCCTGTAGACAAAAAAATCCGCATCATTACGACCGCTAACGACGTTATCCACGCCTTTGCCGTGCCAGCCTTCGGCATCAAGCAAGACGCTATCCCCGGCTTTGTGCGCGACACCTGGTTCCGTGCCGAAAAAATCGGCGATTACCATGGCCAATGCCAAGAGTTGTGCGGTAAAGAGCATGCCTATATGCCTATCCACGTGAAAGTGGTATCGGCCGAAGACTACAGCAAATGGGTTGGCGGCGAGAAGAAAAAGATGGCGGCATTGGCCGACGATCCTTCCAAAGTCTGGACCTTGGCTGACATCACCCAACGCGGTGAAAAAGTCTATGCCCAAAACTGCGTTGCCTGCCACCAAACGCACGGCAAAGGCGGCGGCGCCGTCAAGCCACTCGATGGTGCGGCGGTCGTCTTGGATGCTGACAAAGCCAAGCAAATCAAGGTTTTGCTGAACGGCCAAAACAATGGCGCTATGCCGGCCTGGAAGGCCCTGAGCGACACCGATATCGCGGCGGTTATCAGCTACACCAAGAACCACTGGTCTAACCAGACGGGCCAACTGGTGCAACCGGCTGACGTGGCGGCATTGCGCAAGTAAGCGCAGGCCAGCGATATTGATTTACCTATTGAAGTATTGAGAAGGAAACCCGTATGAGCGCAGTTTTAGACCACCACGATCACGCCCATGACGACCACCACGACCATGCCCCTACGGGTTGGAGGCGTTGGGTTTATGCCACCAACCACAAAGATATTGGCACGCTGTATCTGTTGTTCAGCTTCACCATGTTTATCGTAGGCGGCATCCTGGCTATGCTGATTCGCGCCGAACTGTTCCAACCCGGTTTGCAATTTGTCAACCCCGAGTTATTCAATTCACTGACCACCATGCACGGCTTGATCATGGTGTTTGGCGCCATCATGCCGGGCTTTGTGGGCTTTGCCAATTGGATGATTCCGCTGCAAATCGGTGCGGCAGATATGGCTTTTGCGCGCATGAATAACTTCAGCTTCTGGCTGCTAATCCCCGCCGGTTTGATGCTGGTCAGTTCCTTCTTTATGCCTGGTGGCGCACCTGCTGCCGGTTGGACGCTGTATGCGCCCCTGACCTTGCAACAAGGCCCGAGCATGGATGCAGGTATTTTTGCCATGCACATCCTGGGTGCCTCCTCGATCATGGGCTCGATCAACATCATCGTCACCATTCTGAATATGCGTGCTCCTGGCATGACTTTGATGAAGATGCCCATGTTTGCCTGGACCTGGCTCATCACGGCCTACTTGTTGATTGCAGTGATGCCTGTGCTGGCCGGCGCCATCACCATGACCTTAACCGACCGCCACTTCGGTACCACCTTCTTTAACCCCGCTGGCGGTGGCGACCCGGTGTTGTACCAACACATTTTCTGGTTCTTCGGCCACCCCGAGGTCTACATCATGATCTTGCCGGCCTTTGGCATCATCAGCCAGATCGTTCCGGCGTTTGCGCGCAAGCGTTTGTTTGGCTACACCTCCATGGTGTACGCCACTTCGTCCATTGCGATTTTGTCCTTCATCGTGTGGGCGCACCACATGTTCACCACCGGCATGCCGGTGACCGGCCAGTTGTTCTTTATGTACGCCACCATGTTGATCGCCGTGCCTACCGCGGTGAAGGTGTTCAACTGGATTGCGACCATGTGGCAGGGTTCCATGACCTTTGAAACCCCCATGTTGTTTGCCGTAGGCTTTATCTTTGTATTCACCATGGGCGGCTTTACCGGCCTGATCCTGGCGATGGCACCAATCGACATTCAGTTGCAGGATACCTACTATGTGGTGGCTCACTTCCACTATGTGCTGGTGGCTGGTTCTTTGTACGCCATGTTCGCCGGTTATTACTATTGGTCGCCCAAGTGGACCGGTGTGATGTACAACGAAACACGCGGCAAGATCCATTTTTGGTGGTCGCTGATTGCGTTTAACGTGACTTTCTTCCCTATGCACTTCCTGGGCCTAGCGGGAATGCCACGTCGTTACGCCGATTACCCTATGCAATTCGCTGATTTCAACGCGGTCGCGTCGATTGGCGGCTTTGCTTTTGGCTTGGCGCAGGTCTACTTCTTCTTCTTTGTGGTCTTGCCGACCATGCTTGGCCATGGCGAAAAAGCGCCCCAGCGTCCCTGGGAAGCAGCGGAAGGCCTGGAGTGGGAAGTTCCTTCGCCCGCCCCATTCCACACCTTTGAGACTCCGCCCAAGCTCAATGCTGCGGCCAACAAAATTGTGGCCTAAAACCTTCAGCATCGATTGACGCCATGACGCCTGAACAAAGAAAAGCCAACTTGCGACTAGCCCTGAGCCTGGCGTCTGTGGCTGTGGTTTTTTTCCTAGGCTTTGTGGTCAAGATGGTGTTGCTGGGCCATTGAGTTGCGCATGAACCTGCGTTACCAAAATTCCACCATGCTGGGCAAACTGGCGGTAGTGGTGCTGGCCATGTTTGGTTTTGGTTATGCATTGGTCCCCATTTATAACGCGATCTGCCAGATGACCGGTGTCAATATCCTGGCGCTGGCCGAGTTGGCAGTGCCGGGTGAAAAAGCGCAGGTTTCCGCCAACACGCAAGTCGATACGAGTCGCACGATCACGGTAGAGTTCGACGCCAACAGCCGGGGGCCGTGGCAGTTCAAGCCTGCGCAAAGCTCGCTGCAAGTGCATCCGGGCGAAATGACTACCGTGATGTACGAGTTCCAGAACACGCAGAACCGGCGCATGGCGGCACAGGCCATTCCCAGTTATGCACCGCAACAGGCCGCTGCGCACTTCAACAAACTGGAGTGCTTTTGTTTTAACCAGTACACCTTGGAAGCTGGTGAAAAAAAATCGTGGCCGGTGGTGTTTGTGATCGATCCCAAGCTCTCTAAAGATGTAACAACGATCACGCTGTCCTATACCTTTTTTGAGGTGGGTGGCAAGGTGCCGCCGGCGCCGGTAGCTGGCCTTGCAGCCAAGGTAGTGGGCTCATGAGTGACTCTAGCGCCGTGCCTGGCATTGCTGCGCGCCCATCGGTGTTGCGCAGTCTCAAGACCGTCGCCTGGTCCTTTATTGGCATTCGTAGTCGTGCCGGCTTTGAGGAAGATGCGGCCAAGGTCAACCCGCTGCATGTCTTGTTGGCGGGGGTTATCACGGTATTGGTTTTGGTGGTCAGCCTGATTGGTGTGGCTACTTGGGTGGTTGGGAAATGAGCGCAGGCCACGGCACTGCGTTCTTAGAGTTGAATTTGGAAAAATGGAGCTGAAATGAGTAGTACTGCACACGGCGCAAAACCGTATTATTTTGTTCCCCAGCCTTCGCGCCATCCCTTCATGGCGTCGCTGGCTTTGTTCTTCGTGATCCTGGGTGCAGGCCAGTGGATCAATGGGGTAGCTTGGGGCCGTTACTCCCTGACCTTTGGCATGTTATTTTTGTTTTACGTGCTTTTTCAGTGGTTTGGAGAGGCTGTCCACGAAAGTGAAACCGGTCAGTATGGTCGCAAAATTGATCTGTCTTTCCGCTGGAGCATGAGCTGGTTCATCTTCTCGGAAGTGATGTTCTTTGGCGCTTTCTTCAGCGCCCTGTGGTGGGCCCGCTCGCACTCAGTGCCTGCGCTGGGCAGCTTGGACAACGCACTCTTATGGCCTGGTTTCAAATCCGTCTGGCCGAGTTTGGCGGCCGGGGTAACCGCATCGCCTGCTGGCATCATCGAGCCTTTCACCACCATGGGCCCGTTTTGGCTGCCCACGATCAATACCGCTTTGTTGCTGAGCTCAGGTGTCACCCTTACCATCGCGCACCACGCGCTGATCGATGGCAATCGCAGCAAAACCGTTGGCTTTATGTGGCTGACGGTGCTGCTGGGTATTACCTTCTTGATGGTGCAGGGCTATGAGTACTACCATGCTTACACGGAGTACAACCTCAAGCTCAGTTCCGGGATTTACGGATCCACCTTCTTCATGCTGACCGGTTTTCATGGCTTTCACGTGTTCGTGGGCATGTTGATGCTTTTGTTCATCACCCTGCGCTTGCAAAAAGGCCATTTCAGCCCGGAGCGCCATTTCGGTTTTGAAGGTGCTGCCTGGTATTGGCACTTTGTGGACGTGGTTTGGCTCGGTTTGTACATTCTGGTGTACTGGATGTAAGGCCTTGCGGACGCAAAAAAGGCACCGTGAGGTGCCTTTTTGTTTGGCGCCAAGTGGCGATGTGCTTAAGCGCCAGGGGGTATGCCAGTGGGTTGAATCCAGCCGGCCTGCCAGGACAAAAGAATGCAGGCAAAGAGCAAAATTGAAACACCTACCCGTACCGCCAATGCCCTAGCCATGCGTCGCGACTTGTGAGGTCCGCCGGTTCCGCCGCGCAACATGAAAAATAGGGCAGTAGCCAAACTGGCAAGGACGGCTAAAAAGCCCAAGGCAACAAAGTAACTCATGGACAGGATTATCTTTTGAATCGTGACCCGAAGTTCTACCGTGTGACGGCAGCGGCTGTTTTTTTCAGCTTGCTGGGCGTGGCGCTGGGATTTTGGCAATTGGACCGTGCCGGCCAAAAAGAAGGCTTGCAGGCCGCTATGCAGACGCAAGCAGGCAAGTCGCCCTTGGACAATGCCGCGACGCTGGCGCTGGCCGCCCAGGGCCGGATGCAGGAAAGCGGTGTGCTGTACCACCCGGTACACCTGACAGGTAGGTGGTTGCCCGACCATACGGTGTACTTGGACAACCGCCAAATGGATGCCAAAGTGGGCTTTTTTGTCCTTACGCCTTTGCGTTTGGAGCCGCAAGGCCAGGTACTGATGGTGCAGCGCGGTTGGGTGCCACGCAATTTTGAAGCGCGCGAGCAGTTGCCCGAGGTCCAAACGCCTGCGGGTGTGGTCGCGGTCGATGGCGACATTGCCCTTGCACCTTCCAAGCTCTATGCCCCCGGTGCGCCGGGCGAGGGGCCAATACGGCAAAATCTCGACTTAGACCAATACCGGGTTCAAACCGGATTGCCACTCGCGGCCTTCACCGTACGCGAGTCAGGATCGCCCAGCCAGGGGCTGCGTCGGCAATGGCCGGTGGTCAATTTTGGTATTGAAAAGCACTATGGCTACGCATTCCAGTGGTTTGCGCTATCCGCGCTGATAACAGGCTTGTACCTGTGGTTTCACATTTTTCGCCGCCCAGCGGCTACTTCCCGGGATATTGCAAGCCATGGCCCCCACTGAGAGTTCAAGCGACCAGCCACTGGGCCTGACGGTGCATTCCATGCCCGCGCCGCAAGACATGGCGGCGAACGCCGCCCATACCCGAATGGGCCGCTGGAAGATGTTGTTGGTCTTGCTGGTATGCGCTGCACCCGTGGTGGCCTCGTATGTCACCTATTACCTGGTGCGGCCGCAGGCGCGCCAGAATTTCGGAACCCTTATTGATCCGCAAGCCCCTTTGCCGGACCTGCAGGCGCTGGAGATGGGCGGTAAGCAGACCAATTTGCGTGCCCTCAAAGGCCAGTGGCTCTTGATCAGCGTGGCCGGCGGTGACTGCCAGGCGCAGTGCCAGCACCATTTGTACATGCAGCGCCAATTGCGCGAAGGCCTTGGCAAGGAAAAAGACCGTGCCGATTGGGTGTGGCTGGTCACGGATGACACGGCTATTGCGCCAAGTCTGCTGCCCGCTTTGGCCACTGCGACGGTCTTGCGCGTGCCTGCGGCACCACTGCAAACCTGGTTGCAGCCGGAGCAGGGTGCGGCTTTACAAGACCATTTGTACGTAGTCGATCCGCTGGGTAACTGGATGATGCGTTTTCCAGCCCGGATGGATGTCGATCAGGCCCCCAAAGTCAAGCGCGATATGGAGCGCTTGTTGCGAGCCTCCGCCTTTTGGGACACGCCCGGGCGCTAGGCCTTCATCGCGAACACCATGGACACCGCGCTCTGGAACCTCTCGCCACTGGGCCAGCTTGTGCTCATCGGCATGGCTGTAGCTGCCATACCCCTGGCCTACCTGTTATGGCGTGGGCGCTACCGCCAAGCGGGGGGCTGGCACTATGCCTTGACTCTGACTACCTTGTTCCTGACCTTTGATTTGGTGCTGTTCGGCGCATTTACCCGCTTGACCGACAGCGGCTTGGGCTGCCCGGATTGGCCTGGATGCTATGGCCACGCCAGCCCGGTTGGCGCGCTGGGCGCCATTGCGCTGGCGCAGACGGTCAACCCGGAAGGCCCTGTCACCCATGGCAAGGCTTGGATCGAAATGCTCCACCGCTATCTGGCATCAGGCGTGGGTATGCTGATCGTGCTGCTGGCGATAAGCGCCTGGCGCACGCATCGCCAAGCACAGGCCTTGCGACTGGGCGCACACATCCACCCGGCGTGGGCGCTGATGACCTTGGTGTGGGTGTGTGTGCAAGGTGCATTTGGCGCACTAACGGTCACCATGAAGCTTTTTCCGGCCATCGTCAGTTTGCATTTGTTGGGCGGCTATGTGCTGCTGGCCCTGCTGACATTGCAGGCCGCACAACTGTGGCTGCAGTTGGGTGCGCGGCAAGCCCAGCGTGTTGCAGTGTCTGTGCGGGCGGGCCTGTGGCTGGCCTTGGCGACCTTGTTGGTGCAGGCTGCACTGGGGGCATGGGTTAGCACGAATTACGCTGTGCTGGCTTGCATGGAATTTCCCACCTGCCAAGGTAGCTATTGGCCTACGATGGACTTCGCCCAGGGATTTACGCTCTGGCGCCCCTTAGGCTTGCAGCCCGATGGCAGCCCCATGGGCTTTGAAGCGCTGACAGCGATCCATATGGTGCATCGCTGGATGGCTGGCGTCCTCGTTGGGGTGATCGCGCTTGTGCTCTTGCAGCTGCGCGCTTACCCGGCCTTGCGCGCGCCCATGCAGCTATTGGGATTGCTGTTAGTCTTGCAATTGGCTACCGGGCTGAGCAACGTAGTGCTCGGGTGGCCGCTGCTGGCTGCGGTGCTGCATACCGGTGGCGCCGGCGCTATGCTGGCGTGCCTGGTGTGGCTGCTGAGCGTCAGCCATGTGCAAATGCGCAGTCTTGTGCCATTGCCAACAACCTTGAGAAAAGCAACGTGACCCCACCGGCGAGCATCACATCTCTGTTACCCACCATGTCGGTGGTGCGGCAGTTCAACGCCTTGACCAAGCCGCGCGTGATTCAGCTCATCGTGTTTTGCGCACTCATCGGTATGGTGCTGGCCGTGCCCGGTGCGCCGGATTGGCCACAAGTGCGGCTGGCTGCAGTTGCCTGCTTGGGCATTTGGCTGGTGTCGGCCGCCGCCGCTGCGTTCAATTGCATTGTGGAGCAGCAAATCGACGCCAAGATGAAGCGCACCTCTTGGCGGCCGACGGCGCGCGGCGAGCTGAGCAATACGCAAACCCTGATTTTTTCCGCGCTCTTGTGTTGTGCCGGTTCGGCGATTTTGTTTTTCTGGGTCAATCCGCTGACCATGTGGTTGACCTTTGCCACGTTTGTGGGCTACGCGGTGATTTACACCGTCATCCTTAAACCCTTGACGCCGCAAAACATCGTCATCGGCGGCGCATCCGGGGCCATGCCACCGGTGCTCGGTTGGGCGGCGATGACCGGCGATGTCGTACCCGAAGCGCTCATTTTGTTCTTGATTATTTTCTTGTGGACACCACCGCATTTCTGGGCCCTTGCCTTGTACCGGGTGGAGGATTACCGCAAGTCCGGCCTGCCCATGCTGCCTGTCACCCACGGCAGTGAGTTCACCCGATTGCATATCTTGCTCTACACCTGGGTGTTGTTTGCCGCGTGTTTGCTGCCCTTTATGTACGGCATGAGTTCCTGGCTGTACCTGGCCGCCGCCGTAGTGTTGAGCATTTGGTTTTGTGTTTATGCCTGGCGCTTGCTGCGCAACTACTCGGACACCCTGGCGCGCGCGACCTTTCGCTTTTCGCTGATTCATCTGAGCGCTTTGTTCGCTGCTTTGTTGCTGGACCATTACCTCTTATGAAACACCAGGCGGCTCCTTTTGTGGCGGGCATGTTGCAACGCCGTAGCGTGCTGCGCCTGGGCCTGGGCACGGCAGCGCTGCTGCTCAGCGGGTGCAACCCGAACAAGCTCACGTTCAGTTCGGTCGACGTGACCGGGGCCGAATACGGCAAAGGCTTTGAACTGAGCGACCACAACGGCCAGGTGCGCCACCTCACGGACTTTGCCGGCAAAGTGGTGGTGATGTTTTTCGGTTACACCCAATGCCCCGATGTATGCCCGGCCACCATGATTGAATTGGCACAGGTGAAAAAATTATTGGGTGCCGATGGCGAGCGTCTGCAGGCCTTGTTCGTGACGCTGGACCCCGAGCGCGACACACCGGAGTTGCTCCAAGCCTATATGGTTAATTTCGACCCTATGTTTTTAGCTTTGCGCCCCACCTTAGAGCAGTTGCCGGTACTGGCTAAAGAATTCAAAATTTATTACAAAAAAGTACCGGGAAAAAGTGCCGAGAGTTACACCATGGACCATTCGGCTGGAAGTTATATCTTCGATACCCAAGGCCATTTGCGCTTGTTCACACGCTATGGCAGCGGCGCACCGGTACTGGCCGCGGATATTGCGCAGTTGCTGAAATGAAAAAGGCCCGCATAGCGGGCCTTTGAAGTAGGGCGTACGCAGCGCGACTGCGTCACAGCTTCACACTGTTTTTGGCCTTGCGGGTGCGTAGCCCAAAAAGAAAGCTTGCTTGGAGATTGCGCTAATCAAGCGTAATCGACCAAAGCGGTTTTCATTTTTTTCATAGCCGCCACTTCAATCTGGCGGATGCGCTCGGCGCTGACGCCGTACTCGGCTGCCAACTCGTGCAGCGTCATCCCGCCGCTGTTGTCGTCATTGACCTTGAGCCAGCGCTCTTCCACGATGCGACGGCTGCGCGGATCCAGCACTTCTAATGCGCTGGCGATACCGTCGGAGGCCAATACGTCGCGCCGGTGCGCTTCGATCACCGCGATCGGCTCGTGCTTGCTATCGGTCAGGTAGGAAATCGGACCATAGACCTCTTCGCCATCATCCGAGGCCATCGGGTCGAGCAAGACGTCGCCGCCCGACAGTCGGGTTTCCATTTCCAGCACGTCTTCGGTGCTGACGTTCAACTCATCGGCCATTGCCCGCACCTGGGTCGGGCTCAGGGTGTCGCGGTGGGTCGCCATATCGGCGGCGGCATCGTCGGACTTGAAGCGCTGCTTCATGGAGCGTAAATTGAAAAAGAGTTTGCGCTGCGCCTTGGTGGTAGCTACTTTCACCATGCGCCAGTTTTTCAAAATGTATTCGTGGATTTCGGCTTTGATCCAGTGCAGTGCGTAACTCACCAAACGCACGCCCTGGTCCGGGTCAAAGCGTTTGACAGCCTTCATCAGGCCGACGTTGCCTTCCTGGATCAGGTCGCCGTGCGGCAAACCATAGCCCAGGTACTGGCGCGATACAGACACCACCAAGCGCAGGTGCGAAAGCACCAATTTACCGGCGGCTTCCAGGTCGTTGTCGTCGCGGTATTGGCGTGCAAAGCGCTGTTCTTCTTCCAGCGTCAGCATGGGTAGCCGGTTGGCGGCGGAGATGTAAGCGTCCAAGTTGCCAAGCGGCGGCACCAAAGACCAAGGATTGGCCGGGGCCAAAGCGGTATTCGAGGCAATTGCAAGGGACATAGGGGACTCCTTTAGTCTGAGGCCTGAATATTAGCACTCAAACACCGAGAGTGCTAATAAATCTACTGGTTTACCCTAGGTTTACGCAGGGGCTTATAGTCCGAGCGATGAATGAATTTGTCCAAATGTTGCAACAAGGCAACAGTAGCGTCTGGTGGTTTATACCCAGTGCCATCGCGCTGGGGGCGCTGCACGGTCTGGAGCCCGGGCATTCCAAAACCATGATGGCTGCGTTCATCATTGCTGTTCGCGGCACGGTGGGACAGGCGGTCTTGCTGGGCCTGGCGGCCACGCTGTCACATACCGCCATCGTGTGGGCGGTGGCCATGGGCGGCTTGTATTTCGGCGGGCAGTGGGACGCCGCGCAGAGCGAGCCCTATTTGCAATTGGTGTCGGCCGCCCTGATCGCCGTTACCGCTTTGTGGATGGGTTACCGCACCTGGCAGCAAGGATTGCCCCATGCGCATGTGCACGAACATGGACATGCGCATCCGCACCAGCACCAGCACAGTCACGATCACGATCACGATCACGATCACGATCACGATCGCAGCCACGGACATGGGCATGGGGCTACTCGGGGCCATGCCCATGGCGTGGTACATACGCACAGCGTAGCCACGGAGGATGCAGAACCCGGCATGGACGCCCATGCCCGGGCGCATGCGCAAGAGATAGCCGAGCGCTTTGCCTCTGGTCACGCCACGACGGGTCAGATTCTGGTGTTCGGACTGACCGGTGGTTTGATTCCCTGCCCGGCTTCCATTACCGTGCTGCTGCTGTGTTTGCAGCTTAAACAAATCGCGCTGGGGGCGACCCTGGTGCTGGGCTTTAGCGTTGGCTTGGCGCTCACCATGGTGGCTTCGGGCGTGCTGGCCGCGTGGAGTGTGGGGCAGGCCAGTAAACGTTGGTCGGGCTTTGGCGATTGGGCGGCCAAAGCGCCCTATATTTCCACCGTCTTAATGCTATTGCTCGCCCTCTGGATGGCTGGCGAAGGCTGGCAGGGATTGCAAACGCTCGCGGCCTAAAGTCCTAAGGCAAGCAATCCGACGCCACGCCACCACAACGCCTCAAGTCCAGCAGCGTACAGCGAAGCTAAGTCCATCCAAATCAAGTGAAGGCAAGTTGCGCAATGCACCTAAGCTGCAAGGGCTTTGCGCACCACTTGAATTTTCCACCGCTTCCATGAACCCACTTCCCCCAGTCGGAATCGATGCCACGCCCGCCATCCCTCCTAAGGATCTGGCCTTGCTCATGGTGGTCGTGGTGGTTTGGGGCCTGAACTTCGCGGCCATGAAAGTCGCCGTTGCCGGTATGCCGCCGCTGATGCTAGGTTGTCTGCGCTTTATTCTTGCCGCATTTCCAGCCGTGCTGGTCTTTCGTCGCCCCGCGGTGCCGCTGCGCTGGTTTGTGTTGTATGGCATGACGATTTCGGTTGGGCAGTTCGCATTTTTGTTCTCTGCTATCCATGTGGGCATGCCCTCGGGCCTGGCCTCATTGGTGCTGCAATCGCAGGTTTTTTTCACCATGCTTTTTGCCGCCTGGTGGCTCAAGGAACGCTGGCATATTCACCAATTGGCAGGTTTGATATTGGCGGCCTGCGGTCTGGTCTTAATAGGTAGTGCGCACGGCCTGCAGATGCCCTTGTTAGGTTTTGCGTTGACGGTCGCTGCGGCTAGCATGTGGGCTGCTGGCAATATCGTGACGCGCGCTTTGGGACGCTTCGGCCCCATGGATCAGCAAGCTTTTGTGGTCTGGGCCTGCTTGGTACCGCCTGTGCCCTTTGCGCTCTTGTCTTACCTCATCGAAGGCCCGCAAGCTATTAGCGCGGCCTTACTGGATTTTCAGTGGCTCTCGTTTGCCGCGCTGGCCTATCTGGCTTGGGCCGCTACCTTGTTTGGCTACGGCATGTGGACGCGCATGCTCTCGCGCTACCCTGCCAACCGCGTAGCACCGTTTAGCTTGTTGGTACCCCTGGTGGGCCTGAGCACCGGATGGGCGGTGTTTGGTGAAGCCATGCAGCCGGTCCACTTTGTCGGTGGCGCACTGCTGATGGCGGGCTTGCTGCTTAATGTATTTGGTGCACGTTTGTTTACGCGCTAGACTGCACGAGCCTCATTTTCTGAAAAATTACTTTTCAAAAAAAATAATGATAATGTGTGTTCAGGGAGAACACACATGATTACGCTTTACGAGTTGCACTGGTCGCACTATTGCGAAAAAATCCGATTAGCACTCAGCTATGCCGGACTGCCTTGGCAAACGTGTGACATACAGGCTTTCAGCAAAAAAGAGCTTCTCGCCTATCCTTCTCCATCCCATATGAACAGGCGCACGGTGCCCGCTATTTTCGATGCGACGCTTCATACATTTGTGATGGACTCCACGCCCATTCTGCGCTACCTGTGCAAGAACTACCCGCAAGTGCAAGCCCTCTATCCGGGAGACCTCAGTCATCAGCGGGCGATAGACGCCATGCTAATTGAGTTAGACACGAAGCTGGGTTTGCTGGCGCGCCGTTTTGGCTACACACAGGTCATTCTGGAATGCCCCAGCCTGCTGAGTACTTTGTTTTTGAGCCGCGTCGCTGGTGGGTTTTTTACTTGGCCGGGCATGCGATGGATTGCAGGGCATATCTTAGGGATGCTTTTATGTCAGCGCTTCGCGTTTCACCAATCGGAGTCCTCGCATTTGTATGAAGCCCTGGAAAACTACTTGCTGCCTTTGGCACGGCGACTAGAGGTGCACGCCTTTGTGGTGGGCGATACTTTTTCCATGGCCGATTTGGCTTTAGCCGCTTACTTGCGACCGCTGACCATCGTCCCTTTCTTTTTCGAACATCCGCAGTTGCAAAGCCTTTTTGCGCACCAGCGCACCGTTTTGGCCGAACACAGCACAGAGGGCTCGTCGGCGTATCAGGTCGCTATTGCGAAGGCACGGCAATCGCAGCCCCCAGTACGCCGGCGTACCCGTCAAGTAGCGGCTGTACTGCCCTTTGCTGAAGCCAGCGCCTATGCCCACAACGACCAGCGCCCGGTCTGGGCCTGGCAGACTTGGTTATTACCCTATCGCTATCTCTTTCCTTTGCGTAGTGGCAAAGTCCGGCAGATGCTAGCCTCACAAGGTATTCAGTAAGCCATGTTCCAATAGGGGGATGCCCTTATCACCCCGATGCAATGAATCCTGACGCCCAATCGCTGTGGCGTCTTCCTCAATGGGCTTTTGCGGTACTGCTGGCAGTACTGGGCATGTTGGGGCCGTTTTCCATCGATACCTATCTGCCGGCTTTTGCCGATATCTCTGCGTCGCTGGGCACTACGCCTTTGCACATGCAGCAGACTTTGTCGGCTTACTTGTTCGGCTTTGCGTTTATGTCGCTGTTTCACGGTGCGATTTCCGACAGCTTTGGCCGCCGCCCGGTGGTCCTCTGGGGCTTGGCGGTGTTCACCCTGGCCTCGCTGGGGTGCGCGCTGTCGCAAAGCATCGGGCAGCTGATTTTTTTCCGTGCGCTGCAAGGTTTTTCTACTGGTGCAGGCATCGTCGTGGCACGCGCGGTGGTGCGCGATATGTACCCGCCCTCGCAAGCGCAAAAAGTGATGAGCCAGATCACGATTTACTTCGGTATTGCCCCGGCGATTGCGCCGCTGATCGGCGGGCAGTTGTTGCTCTGGGGCAGTTGGCACTTGATATTTTGGTTCCTCACCGCGATCGGCGTGGTGTTGTGGATTGCCAATTACCGGCTCTTGCCCGAGACGCTGCACCTCAGCTTGCGCCAACCGTTTCAAGTGCGGCACTTAATGGCCGGCTACTGGCAACTGGGCTCAGACCCGCGCTTTGTGTTGCTCGCCTTGGCCAGCGGCATTCCTTTCAACGGTATGTTTTTGTATGTGCTCAGCGCGCCGGTGTTTTTAGGTGAGGTCTTGCATTTGCAGCCGCAGCATTTCTTCTGGTTTTTTCTGTTCACTATTGGCGGCATCATGGCCGGGGCCTGGGTCAGTGGGCGCGTGGCCGGACGCATTACGCCTAAGCGACAAATCCGCAACGGCTTTGTCATCATGCTGTGCATCGGGGTGGTCAATTTGGTCGCCAATGTGCTGTTCACCGCGCATGTCAGCTGGGCCATGATGGTGCCGGTGGTCACGCTGCTGGTGCTGGACCTGTACCCCGAGCGGCGCGGTATGGCCTCCTCGCTGCAAAGCTTTATTGGCTCGCTGGCCAATGCCATCGTCGCGGGCGCCATCTCACCTTTGGTGATGCATTCGGCGGTCGCGTTGGCTGCGACCTCGATTTGCATGATGGGCATTGGCCTGGTGGCCTGGATGTACATACGCAGGCACTGGCCGGCGATTGGCAACGAGATTCTCAAGGCTTGACGCGGGCGCCCTCTACACCCCGGCGATCACCACATCCATGGCGGCCATCAGTGTGCTGGCTTGCGAGGCCACATTAGCCACCACCTGACGCAAGCTCGGCACCCGGAATGCCTTGGTTTTCGACCCATGTGTTTTGCGCTGCAATCCAGTCGCCAAATTCGGATTCGAATTCTTTTTTGCGCGCCGCCAAGCTGCCATATACTGTATTTATTTACAGTATTCTTAACCCATGTCTGCCTTGCCTGCCCCGAGTCCCGACTTGCCCGATCGCGCTGCGCCGGGCCTGCTGCGCGCCGACGTCTGGCGGGCTGACGCGTTAGCTGCGCCGCGGGCACAGATCCTTTCTAGCGGCGATGCGGCGCTGGACGCCCAATTGCCCGGCGGCGGTTGGCCCGTGGGTGCGCTGACTGAATTGCTGCAAGCCCCGGGTGTGCATAACGAGTGGCGCTTGCTATTGCCCGCGCTGGCGCGCTGTGGCAGCGGCCCGGTGGTGTTGGTGGGGCCGCCCTACCTGCCTTTTGCGCCTGCCTTGCAGGCCCAGGGTTTGCAGGCGCAACGCCTGCTCTGGCTGGGCGCGCCGGACGGCCAGGACACAGCCGTCTTGTGGCTCAGTGAGCAGGCGCTGCGCTGCGCGGCGGTGGATGCGGTCTTGGCCTGGCTGCCGCAGGTGCGCCCCGAACAATTACGCCGTTTGCAGTGGGCCGCTGCCGAACACCACAAACTGCTCTTTGTGCTGCGCCCCAGCGCCGCGCAGGCCCAGGCCTCGCCTGCCGTGCTGCGCCTGTTATTGGACTTGGACGATGGCGCGGCGCTTGCGGTCCACATTCTCAAACGCCGCGGCCCACCGCTGGACGGGCCCCTGCATCTGGCCGCACGCCCGGCAGCATTGTTGCGCGTGCTAGCCAGCGCCAAACCAGCGTGGTCGGCTGCAAAGTCTGACCCAAGTCCGCATACCGCTTCAGCGCATATCGCTGTCTTGCAGCCTCGCAGGGCGACGCCATGAAGCCCTACTGGCTGGCTGTGTGTCCGCAAGACGCGCATCACGCTGGCCGTGATGGAGGTGCAAGTGGCTATGCGCCGTCACCGGCCTTGCCGCTTGCAAGCGCTTTAGGTGGCGCTACTTCCCCGGATGCAGGAACAGAGCTTTGCGGCGCTGCGGTCTGGACCGACCCGATGGCGGCGCTGGCCTGGTGGAGTTTGCAATTTACGCCCTGGGTGGCGCAAGTGCAGCAGGCCTTGGTGCTGGAAATCTCGGCCAGCGAGCGCTTGTTTGGCGGACGCATGGCCCTGGTACAAGCGCTTTTGCAGCCCGGCCACACGCCCCTGCCCATGCAGTACGCGCATGGCGATAGCGCTTTGCTCGCGCTGGCGCGCCTGGCTTGCGATGCTTTGCAGCAGGCGGGCGAATTGGCCCAACCGCCACTGCCGCCCGATGCTTTGCCTGTGCATACGCTGGCTGCTGCGCAGGCGCATCTACCCACGCTGGAGCGTTTGGGCTGTACCACCTGGGGCCAGTTGCGCGCCCTGCCGCGTGCTGGTGTGGCCCGCCGCTTTGGCGCGCCCCTGCTTGCCGCTTTGGATCAGGCCTATGGTGCTGCGCCCGAGGTCTATGCCTGGGTGCGCCTGCCCGAGGTGTTTGATGCGCCGCTGGAACTGGCCGCGCAGGTCGAATCGGCCGCCGCCATGTTGTTTGGCGCGCGCCGTTTGCTGGCGCAGTTGCAACTGTGGTTGCGCGCCCGCCAGCACGGGGTGCTGGCGCTGGAGTTGCGTTGGCAGCTCGATGCGCGCCGTGCCAATGCCCGCCACCGGGACGCTTGGCACCAAGGCGATGGCTATGGCCGCTTGCACCTGCGCACCGCCGAGCCCACCCAGGACCCGCGCCACTTAGAGCGTTTGTTGGCCGAACATCTGGCGCAGGTCACGCTGCCTGCGCCGGTTTTGTATTTGCGCCTGCGTACGCTAGAAACCTGCGCACTGCGCGGCCAAAGCCTGAGCCTCTTGCCCGATGAACTGCGCAGCGGCGACAGCCTGCACCATTTGCTGGAGCGCGTGGCTGCGCGCCTGGGACCTGACAGCGTGCGCGCCGTGACCTTGCAAGATGAGCATCGCCCCGAGTGCATGCAGACCTGGCAAGCGCTGGGCGCGCAGGCAAGCGCCGTGGTGTCAACCGGCGTAGGACGACCCAGCAGCGTCGTAGCGCAAACTGGCATGGCCTTAGGCACCCGCGCCATATCGCAAGCCAGCTCCATCGCGGCGCAGGCGCTTTATCCCACTTGGTTGTTGCCCCAGGTGCGCAGCCTGCCCTGCGGGGCCGATGGTTTGCCCCAATGGGACGGCCCGCTGGCCTTGCTGGCCGGACCGCAGCGCTTGGAGCTACAGGCCTGGGACCCGGGGCCGCAAGTGCAGCGCGACTACTACATCGCCCACAGCCCTGGCCAGGGTTTGCTCTGGGTCTATCGTGAGCGTTTAGGCGCAGCCCAGGGGCAGGGGATCGCCTGGTATGTGCATGGCTTGTTTGCCTGAAGGTTTGGATACTTATGCCTTTCGCCAAGTCGGTTGCTGTGCCTGTCTAGGCAAACTAAGGTCTAGGGGCAGCACCCTTGAATACGCATTCGAATTACTTTTTTGTAGCTCAAAAGCTACGATAATCTTGTGTACGAACTTCGACATTACTGTAGCCCCGAGGGTCAAGACCTTTTTGGGCGTTGGCTTGATAGCTTGAAGGATAGACAAGCACAAGCTCGGATTGCCACTAGGCTGATTCGGCTGCACAACGGCAACTTTGGTGACTGCAAGCCGGTAGGTCAGGGTGTCTGGGAGCTGCGGCTTGATTGGGGGCCGGGCTACCGGATGTATTACGCAATGGCGGGCAAGCGACTTATTCTCTTGTGCGCTGGTGGTGACAAGCGCAGCCAGCAGGAGGACATTGCTCGTGCCATGCAGCGTTGGAATGAGTGGCAGCAAAGGAAAAAAACATGAATGCAAGCATCAACCATGACGACTGGCTCTTTGCGCAGCTACAAGACGCTGTGTTTGCAGCCGAGTACCTGAATGCCGCTGGCGAAGACGAAGACCCGGCGACCTATCTCACCGCTTTGCGTAAGGTGGTCGAAGCGCGCGGAGGCATGGCATTTATTGCTGAAAAAACTCAGCTTTCCCGCGAAACGCTGTACCGCACGTTGTCAAGCCGGGGGAACCCGACGATCAAAACACTCCATGCGGTACTCAAAGCCACGGGACTGAAAATTTCAGTTTCAGCGGGTTGACCCTTTCTTTCCTAAGCCAGCACAGACAAAGCCCACCCCGCAAGCGCACAGGCAGCAATCACCTGCACCACGGGCCGCTTAAACCGGATCAGCGCCAGCGCGGCGGCTGCGGCTATGACAGCAGAGGCCACATCAAATCGCCCCTCCATGCCTTGCGGCCAGAACACATGCTGACCGAAGAACAGCGCCAGGCTGACGATGACGCCCACCACGGCGGCAGTAATGGCAGTGAGTGGTGCGCTGAAGCGCACATTTTGGTGTGTCGATTCGATGAAAGGCCCGCCGGCCAGGATGAACACAAACGAGGGCAAAAAGGTAAACCAGGTCACCACCGTCGCGGCCAGCGCACCGGCTAAAAACAGATGGTCCGGGCCTAACAGTGCTTGGGTATGTCCGCCCACATAGCCTACAAAAGCCACCACCATGATCAGCGGGCCCGGCGTGGTCTCGCCCAGCGCCAGGCCATCGATCATCTGCGCCGCTGTCACCCAGCCGAACTGCTCTACACCGCCTTGGTACACATAGGGCAGCACCGCATAGGCGCCGCCAAAAGTCATCAGCGCCGCTTTGGTGAAAAACCAGGCCATTTGCGTCAGCATATGTTCCCAGCCTTGCGTCAACACCAGCAGCGCCATGGGCAGCAGCCATAGCATGAGCCCCAAGGCCAGCACCTTCACCAGACCGGCCAGCGTAAAGCGCGCATGTGCGGGCGTGGGAGTGTCGTCATCAATCAAAGCGGGTGCGTGCGGCCCGGACTTGGCCGCGTGGCTGGCGCCTGTCTGAAACACCTGCGGCGCCAAGCGCCCACCGATGGCGCCTACCAGCCCCGCGCCCAGCACGATGGCTGGGAAGGGTGCTTGCAACACATACAGCGCAAACCAGGACAGGGCAGCCAACACCCACAACAATCGGTGGCGCAGCGTGCGCGTGCCTACGCGCCAGGCCGCTTGCAGCACGATGGCTGTGACAGCAGGTTTGATACCGGCAAACAGCCCCGCCACCAGCGCCGTGCTGCCAAACGTCAAATAGACCCATGACAGACCGATCAGGATAAACAGCGAGGGCAGCACAAACAACACCCCCGCCACGATGCCGCCCCAGCTGCGGTGCATGAGCCAGCCCAGGTAGGTGGCCAACTGCTGCGCTTCCGGGCCGGGTAGCACCATGCAGTAATTGAGCGCATGCAAAAACCGCGTATCCGAAATCCAACGCCGCCGCTCCACCAACTCTTGGTGCAACAGCGCAATCTGCCCGGCCGGCCCGCCAAAGCTGATAAAGCCCACCTTCAGCCAAAACGGCCAGGCCTGGCGCAGGCTGATGGAGGCTGGGGCGCTTGCGGCAACTACCGGGTGGATGGGCGATGGGGTCATATGGGGCGCAGTACTAGCAAAGTTAGTGGGATGCTACCCATGGGAATATTCTTAGACTATCGGGAGATCAAAGCGAATGCGCTCTATGGTACCATTAATGGCACCATAGATATACTATGACGAATACTGCAAAACTACTGGAACAGATGCGCCGCGAGCCAGCGAATGTACGCTTTTCTGACTTGAAAAAAATATGCGAGTTTTACTTTGGCAAAGCCAGGCAATCGGGTAGCAGTCACGCCATATTTAAGACACCTTGGCCTGGCGATCCGCGTGTCAATATTCAGAACAGCAAAGGTAAAGCCAAGCCCTACCAAGTCAAGCAGGTAATTCAAGCTATAGAACAATTGGAAAGCAGATCATGAACACCTTGCACTACACCTACC
>CANFLU010000033.1 GCA_947447975.1 Comamonadaceae bacterium
AAAGCTCTCTATGACCCGCTCGGACATCGTCGACGAATTGGCCAGCCGTTTCAGCCAATTGACCCAGCAAGACGCGGAATTCGCCGTCAAGGCCATCCTGGATGCGATGAACGACGCCTTGGTGCGCGGTCAACGTATCGAAATCCGTGGCTTTGGCAGTTTTTCGGTTAGCCACCATGCGCCGCGCATGGGCCGCAACCCACGCAATGGCGAAAGCGTTGCCATTCCGCAGCGCCGCGTGCCGCACTTCAAGCCCGGCAAAGCGCTGCGCGAAGCCGTCGATGCCGGGATCGCCGCGGCCAGCGGCCCGCCCGCCAAGTCTTGATTCCCTGTCGGCCCGATAGAATCGACGCCGACCAAGGAATTGCATGAACCCATTCTTTTCGCTGGTGAAACTGCTGTTCAAAGCAGCCATTTTTTTCACCTTGTTTGCGTTTGCCTTGAATAACCAGGCCGACGTCACCGTGCATTTTTTCTTTGGCTACCAATGGACCAGTCCCCTGGTCATGGTGGTGCTGATCAGTTTTGCCGGTGGGCTGCTATTGGGCATATTAGGCATGGTGCCCCGCTGGTGGCAGCAGCGCCGCGCCGCCAAACGCGCGCAAAGCCGGTCCGATGCAAGCATCCCCACTACGGGTACCGACAAGCCCGAGGAAAACCCGCTGAGCCATGGACTTTGACCTCAACTGGGTGTTGATGGGGCTGCCCATTGCGTTTGTGCTGGGCTGGCTGGCCTCGCGCTTTGACTTGCGCCAGATGCGCCTCGAAAACCGCCAAGCGCCCAAAGCCTATTTCAAAGGCCTCAATTTCCTGCTCAACGAACAACAAGACCAGGCCATAGACGCCTTCATCGAAGCCGTACAAAACGACCCAGATACCTCGGAGCTGCATTTCGCACTGGGAAACTTGTTCCGCCGTCGCGGGGAATACGAGCGCGCCGTGCGCGTGCACCAGCATTTGCTCTCGCGTGGCGATATCAGCGCAGATGACCGCCACCGCGCACAACACGGCCTGGCGCTGGACTATCTCAAGGCGGGCCTCCTAGACCGCGCCGAGACGGCATTGCTGGCCTTAGAAGGCACGCGCTTTGAATCGCAGGCGCGCCTGGCTTTGTTGGCCAATTACGAACGCTCGCGCGATTGGGTGGGGGCCGCTAAGGTGGCTGCCAAACTCGAAGCTGCCGGCCAAGGTAGCTTTGCCGGGCGGCTAGCCCACTACCTGTGCGAGCAGGCCGCAGCGCTACTGGCCAAGGGGCAGGCCGACGGCGCCCTCGAACTGCTCAAGCAAGCCATTGCAAGCGCGCCGCACAGCCCGCGTGCGCGCATGGATCTCGCACGGATGCTTGAAAACACAGGTGAACCAGGCAAAGCGCTGGATTTACTGGAAGTGGCGGCCCGGACTTCGCCCGAGTCCATGGCGCTTTTCGCACCCATGATGACGCGCTGTGCCTTGGCCAGCGGTCGTGGACCAGCCATTTCTGCACTGATGCAACTAGCCTATGAGCACACACCTTCGCTGGACGTGCTTGACGCTATTGTGCAATTGGAGAATGATCGCAACGGTCCCCAGCACGATGCCCGTAGCTGGTATGTGCGGCACCTGGAAAAACAGGCCTCGCTGGTGGCAGCGGCGCAATGGATTGCCGGGGAAAAATTGGAAAATGAACAATTCCATCCGCAAGTGCAGCGGGCGCTGGACCAGGCCGTCAAGCCGCTCAAGCGCTATCGTTGCGCGGCGTGCGGCTTTGAAGCCCAACACCATTTTTGGCACTGCCCAGGCTGCCAGGCCTGGGACAGCTACCCTCCACGACGGGTCGAAGAACTATGAACCCTGATGCATTAAGCCCCTTATCTGCCGCCCGTATCAACACCGCCCGCGTCTTGGTGGTGGGCGATGTCATGTTAGACCGCTACTGGTACGGCGCTGTAGACCGCATTTCGCCTGAAGCGCCTGTGCCGGTGGTGCGCGTGACGCGCGAAGAGGAGCGCGGCGGTGGCGCTGCCAACGTGGCACTGAACGTGGCAGCGCTGGGCGCCCAAGCCACCTTGCTCACAGTGGTAGGTGAAGACGAAGCAAGCCACAAACTGGAAAAATTGCTGGCGCAAACCGGCGTGAAAACCGAGTTGCGCCGCGATGCCGCGCTCAAGACCACGGTCAAGCTGCGCATCATCGGCAGGCAACAGCAATTGATCCGGCTGGACTTCGAAAACACCCCCGACAAAGAAATTTTGGCTAGCCAAACTGCGCGCTTCGAGCAACTACTCCCCGCCCATGACGCTGTGCTGTTTTCAGACTACGGCAAAGGTGGTCTGGCGCATGTCAGCGACATGATCGCCAAAGCCCACGCTTTGGGTAAACCGGTACTCATAGACCCCAAGGGCAGCGATTATTCGCGCTACCAGGGTGCCAACGTGATCACACCGAACCGGGCCGAGTTGCAGGAGGTGGTGGGTGCCTGGCAAAGCGAAGAACAGTTATTGGCCAAAGCCCAAAGCCTGCGCAAGCAGTTAGGTCTGACCGGGCTCTTATTGACCCGCAGCGAAGAAGGCATGAGTTTGTTTGAAGACAGCGGGGCCAGCCATGTGAGCGCGCAAGCACGCGAAGTGTTTGACGTGACCGGCGCGGGTGATACCGTGATCGCCACCATGGCGGTGCTCTTGGGTGCCGGCATGACGCTGCAACAAGCCCTGCCCTGGGCGAACCGCGCCGGTGGCTTGGTCGTGGGTAAATTTGGCACGGCCACGGTGCGCTTAGAGGAGTTGATCGCATGACACGCGTTGTAGTGACGGGCGCCGCCGGCTTTATCGGCAGCAACATCATTGCCGGGCTCAATGCACGCGGCATCGAGAACATCATCGCCGTAGACGACCTGCGCGACGGCGATAAATTTCGTAACTTGGCCGTCGGCCGCATTGCCGATTACGTGGACGCCGCCGATTTTTACGGCGCCTATGCCGCAGGCCACTACGGCACGGTAGAAGCCGTGTTCCACGAGGGCGCTTGCAGCGACACCATGGAACTTGACGGGCAGTACATGATGCGCAACAACTACGGTGTGTCCTTGCAATTGTTTGAAGCCGCGCAGGCGCAGGGAACACGTCTCTTATATGCGTCGTCAGCGGCCACCTATGGCGGCTCCGAGCGTTTTCGTGAAGAGCCGGCCTGCGAGGCACCGCTCAACGTTTATGGCTATTCCAAACTACTGTTTGACCAGGTGATGCGCCGCCGTCTGGGGGCGCAACTGCAACACGCCAAAGTGCAAGTAGCCGGGTTTCGCTATTTCAATGTCTACGGTCCGCATGAGCAACACAAAGGCCGCATGGCCAGCGTGGCCTACCACCAGTTCCACCAGTTCCGCAAGGAAGGCGCGGTCAAATTATTCGCGGACTATGGTGGCTATGCAGCGGGCGCGCAAATGCGCGACTTTGTGTTTGTCGATGACGTGGTCGCAGTCAACCTCTGGTTTTTTGACCACCCTCAGAAAAACGGCATTTTCAACCTAGGCTCGGGCCGAGCGCAAAGCTTTAATGAGGTGGCCTGCGCCGTCGTCAACACCTTGCGCGCGCAGCAAGGGCATGCACCTATGGCGCTGCCAGACATCGTAGCCCAAGGCTTGTTGCAGTACATCCCTTTTCCAGACGCTTTGCGCGGCAAGTACCAGTGCTTTACCGAAGCGGATTTGGGCGCCTTGCGTGGCGCCGGGTGCGAACACCGCTTTGCCGATGTGCAAACCGGTGTGTCGCGCTATGTGCAATGGCTGGCGCAAACCCATTAAGCCCATGCGCAGCGCCTTGGCCCTGAGCTTGCGCGCCACCGCCTTGTGGCTGGCATCGGCCTGCCTCAGTGCGTGCATGGCCACTGAAATCAACCAGGCCACCGAGGCCGAGCTAGACAGCGTCAAAGGGCTCGGCCCCGCCAGCACCGCCCGCATTCTCCAGGCGCGCGCACAAGGCCTGTTCAAGGACTGGGCCGACCTGATGCGCCGCGTCAAGGGCATCAAACCGGCGCAAGCTGCCAAGCTGTCGGAAGCCGGTTTACGCGTCAACGGCAAAAACCTGGCGGGTGAAGATACGCCTTAAACGTCGGTAACACCGCCGTTAAAGAGGCGCTCTAAGTTTTTGCCAATGCGCTGGCCTTGCGTCCCGGCAACAGCCAGCGGCTGCGCCACAATAGCGCCATGAACCCCATCATCCCCATTTGCCTAGGCGCTTGTGCTGGCGCCCTCGCGCGCTGGCAGCTGGGGCTCTGGCTCAACCCCAGTGTTTTGCCAGGCACGGCCCTACCCTTGGGCACCTTGGCCGCCAACCTGGTAGGCGGCTACCTGGTGGGTGTGGCGGTCGCCTTATTCCAAGCCATGCCCGAACTGGACCCGGCCTGGCGCCTGGCCTTGATCACCGGATTTTTGGGCGCTTTGACCACCTTCTCCAGCTTTTCTGCCGAAGTAGTCGCCATGCTGGGCCAAGGCCGCTACACACTCGCATTGGGTACTGCCGCGCTGCATTTACTGGGCTCGCTGCTGCTGACCATTGCCGGGATGCGCACGGTGGAATATTTTCTCGCCTCCGCCGCCTGAAAGCTGCCTTGCTTTAGCCGCCGCACTGATCGAGCTTGGCGTCTGACTGCGAAATCCGCGTGGGCGCTGCCCCTACAAAGCCAAGACCTGCGCCATATCAGGGCGCTCTAACCATTGCGCAAACTCATCGGCCATTTGCCGGGCGGCTGACGTAGCGCCATTCCAAGCCTGCATGCGGCCGGCCAGGTCATTGCCATAGTGGGTGAAATCGGTGCGGTCGGGCAATTTGCCGTTGGGCAAGTTGCGCACCCACTCCGGGTTCGGGGCCAGCACCACCATGGAATCTAAAAACGCGCTGCTGCCATGGCGCCATTTCCAAGGTTTGTCCAGCCAACCGGGCACCACGGCTTTTTGAAAATGTGGGTATAAGACCAGGCCCTGCCCGGTACCCCAGGCGCCACCGCTTGCGGCTGCGCTGTAGTTCAGGTGCAAGTGGTAATCGGTAATGCCACCATCCCAATAAGCGCCCGCTGGCGCACCGGGAATACCGTGTACCGCTTGCAGCAAAAAGGGGATAGAACAACTCGCTTGCAGCGCCTGCATAAAGTTACCTTCCACCAGCGCTACCGCGTGGGTGCGAAAGTCGGCGCTGGAAAACGGCAAGGGGCCTGGGTGCGAAGAAAAAACCACGCGCTCTAGCGATAGGCCCAACAAACGGCGGTCCACCGCATTAGAGGCAATCGCCAAGGCATAGCCCAGTGGCGTGAAAAAAGGATGCTCGCGCTGCAAGAGGCCGCGCCCGCGTGAGGCCAAAATGTGTAAGCGGTACCGCGGATGCGTCAAAAGCTCGTGCATGCGGCCCCCATAAAACAAGTCCAAGTTATCCCGGAACTGCTGGCTCACCAAGGACGCGGGCACGCGCTTTTGGCCCGGCGCCATTTCGTAGTGCTGGGCGATGTAATCGCGCTCCAAGCGCTCCAGGGAGGGCGCGGTATCGTTTAGGCACGCGGTCGCCATACGCCAGGCGCCAATCGATGCGCCGACCAGGTGCACGGTCTGGGTACTCTGCAGCAGCCATTGGCCAAAAATAAACCGATCCAAAGGTCCCAGAATCAAGCCCTTGGGGCCGCCAGCCGCAGCCGGCACCACGCGCACGCTGGACGGCTGCAAGCCATCTCGCGCCAATGCCGCACGGGCCGTTTTACCGGCATAGAGGTGTAAAGCACGCATGACTTTATTTACGCAGGCCTTGCAATTGCGACAAAGCTGCGGCCATTGCGCCTTGGGGAGCCACTTCGCGCGTGGGCTGCAATTTGTAAGCGCCGCCCCTGGTGCCTTGGCCTTGCGCCGGATGCGCCTTGCTGCGCGGCGCATCGCCTAGGCGCATGGTCAAGCTAATGCGTTTACGCGCCACGTCGACCTCCAGCACCTGCACTTTGACAATAGCGCCGGTTTTCACCACCTCGCGCGCATCGGCCACAAATTTTTGGCTCATCTGGCTGACGTGAATTAAACCGTCTTGGTGCACGCCTAAATCCACAAACGCGCCAAAGGCCGCCACATTGCTGACCGTGCCTTCAAGCACCATGCCTTCACGCAAATCGCCGATGTCTTTCACCCCCTCGGCCAAGCGCGCCACCTTGAAATCCGGACGTGGATCGCGCCCGGGCTTTTCCAGCTCTTTGAATATATCTTGCACCGTAATAATGCCCACGCCTTCATTGGCAAACAAGGCGGGCCGCAAGCTTTGCAGCATGTCACTGCGCCCCAGCAGCGCTTGCACGGGCTGCCCGGTTTTTTCCAAAATGCGCTGCACCACCGGATAACTTTCGGGGTGGATGCCGGTGTTATCCAATAGGTTGTCGCCGCCGCGAATACGCAAAAACCCCGCGCACTGTTCAAAGGTCTTGGCACCCAAGCCGCTCACCTGCAAGAGCTGCTGGCGACTGGCAAAAGCACCTTGCGACTCGCGCCGCGCCACCACAGCGCGCGCCACGGTGTTGGATAAACCCGATACGCGCGACAGCAGGGGCACGCTGGCAGTGTTCAGGTCCACGCCTACTGCATTGACGCAGTCTTCCACCACCGCGTCCAGCGAACGCGCCAAAGCGCTTTGGTTGAGATCGTGCTGGTACTGCCCGACGCCAATCGACTTGGGCTCAATCTTTACCAGCTCCGCCAATGGGTCTTGCAAGCGGCGCGCGATACTGGCCGCGCCACGCAGGCTGACATCGACATCGGGCATTTCCTGGCTGGCGTACTCGCTTGCGCTATACACCGAGGCACCGGCCTCGCTCACCACAATTTTGTCTATCGCTGGCGCATCCGGTCGGGCCATGGATTTGATCAGGTCCGCCGCCAGGGCATCGGTTTCGCGGCTGGCGGTGCCGTTGCCGATCGCAATGAGGCTGACATGGTGCTTGGCACACAAAGCACGCAAGGCATGCAGCGCGCCATCCCAGTCACGGCGCGGTTCGTGGGGAAACACGGTGGCGGTATCGACCAGTTTGCCGGTGGCATCGACCACGGCTACTTTGACCCCTGTGCGAATGCCCGGGTCCAGCCCCATCACGACGCGCGGGCCAGCCGGCGCGGCCAGCAGCAGATCGCGCACATTGTCGGCAAACACTTTGATGGCTACTTTTTCCGCGTCTTCGCGCAGGCGCGCAAACAAGTCGCGCTCCAAGCTCAGGCTGAGCTTGACGCGCCAGGTCCATGACACGCATTTACGCAAAAAATCATCGGCTGCACGCCCCTGGTGGGGCACTTGCAAGCGCAAGGCCAAGCGCGCCTCGGCCATGGAAGGGACGCCAACAGGGGGCGCTGCATCGGGCAACTCCGGGCTCACTAATTTCAGGTCCAGCACTTCCAGCGCCCGGCCCCTAAACGCGGCCAGCGCCCGGTGCGAGGGAACACGCGCCAGCGGTTCGTCATAGTCAAAATAATCGCGAAACTTGGCCACATCGGCGTTCGCTGGGTCTTTGCCGGCAATCAAACGCGCGCGCAGCAGGCCTTGGTCCCACAACCATTCGCGCAAGTCCTGCACCACGGCGGGCACTTGGGCCCAGCGTTCGCTCAGCAAATCGCGCACGCCATCGAGCACTGCGGCAACGGTCGAAAAATCCGGCAACTTGTCTTCGCCTTCTTTGGCTTCGCTCCAGGGGATGACAAAGGCAGCGGCGGCGTCCTGCGGCACCAGATCGTGGTCTGCCAGCAAGGCATTTGCCAGGGGCTCCAAGCCCGCCTCACAGGCCAACTGGCCTTTGGTGCGACGCTTGAGTTTGAAGGGCATATAAATATCCTCCAATTCCTGCTTGGTAGTAGCCGCTTGGACCAAGGCGGCCAGGGCTGGCGTCCATTTGCCCTGCTCTTCAATGGCGCGCTGCACCACTTCGCGGCGTTGCTGGAGTTCGCGCAAGTAAGCCAGACGTGCTTCGAGTTCGCGCAACTGGATATCGTCCAGCCCGTCGGTGGCTTCTTTGCGGTAGCGGGCAATAAACGGGACGCTGGCACCGCCGTCGAGCAAGGCCACTGCAGCCTCTACTTGCTGGGGACGGACGCGGATTTCCTGCGCGATTTGCGCAATGATGTGGTGCATGGGGAACAAGATGTAAAGAATGGGGGCACGCAGAACAATGCATGGGGCGAACCGAAGCGCCCCGTTCGGGGGCCGCGGACGCAAGCGCGCTGATTATGCCGTCCACCAAGCACAGTGATCTAGCTGGCGGCTTGCCAATCCATGCGCAGCCAGGGCAGACGCATGGCACTGCGTTGTTGCCCATCGACAATCGGTCTGGCGGGCAACCGATACAATCAAACTTGACGGGCCTCCCCGCATGGTGAAGCGGCCAACCGGGTCAGGTGGGGAACCAAGCAGCCCTAACTGTGGAGCCAGTGCCGGGGTCAGGCTCGTCAACCTTTTTCTCTTGCGTGATCCAGGTAGCGCAAAACACCGTGTGCTGCCACACGGCCCGTGGCCAGGCAAGCGGTCAGCAAATAGCCGCCGGTAGGCGCCTCCCAATCGAGCATTTCTCCAGCACAAAACACGCCTGGCAGATGCTCCAGCATCAAATCGGGCGTAAGCACTTCAAACAAAACACCGCCCGCCGAGCTAATGGCCTCGTCTAGCGGACGCGCCGCCTGCAAGCGAATAGGCAATGCTTTGATCGCAGCGGCCAAGGCGCTCGGCTTTGCCATCGTTTCAGCGCTCGTGCATTCGCGCAGCAAAGCGGCCTTGATGCCATCCAGATGCAAACGGCTTTTCAAATGGCTGGACAGCGAACGCGAACCGCGCGGATGCGCCACTTCGGCCAGCACGCGCTCTGCGCTAAGTGCCGGTAGCAAGTCCAGATAAAAAGTCGCAGCACCGTGGCGCGCTAATTCCTCGCGCAAAAAGGCCGATGCGGCGTACACCAAACTGCCTTCGACGCCGCTATCGGTTGCTACAAATTCACCTTTGCGATCAAACACAGGAGGGCTCGCAGGTGCGCCCGGGATGCGAATGGCCACCGACTTCAAGGCTTGCCCGGCAAAGCGCTCTGCGAAATAAGTGCTCCAGCCGCCCGCCACATCGAAACCGCAGTTCGAAGGCAATAAGGGCGCCACGGCAACACCGCGTTCTGCCAGCAAAGGCACCCAAGCACCGTCCGAGCCCAAGCGCGCCCAACTGCCGCCGCCCAAAGCCATCACCACCGCCTTGGCCCGCACCCGCAGCCCACCCTGGGGACGGGTGAAGCAAAGGCATCCCGCTGCATCCCAACCGATCCATCGGTGGCGCATATGGAACTGCACCGCCACCCCAGGCTGCGCGTGGCGCAAGCGCTGCAGCCAGGCCCGCAGCAAGGGCGCAGCCTTCATATCCGAGGGAAACACGCGCCCGGAGGAGCCGACAAAGGTGTCAATGCCCAAATCCTGCGCCCAGCGCCGCACGCCGGCCGCATCCATACCGGCCAGCGCGGCGCTGAGGGATTCGCGCCTTTGCCCGTACCGGCCTGCGAACACGTCCGCACCCTCCGCGTGGGTCAGGTTCAAGCCGCCACGCCCGGCCAGCAAAAATTTGCGACCCACCGAGGCCATGCCATCAAACACATGCACCTGCACGCCAGCTTGCGACAAAACCTGCGCAGCCATCAGTCCCGCCGGTCCGCCACCCAGGATGGCGACCTGGCACTCCTGCGCCGCGACCTGGCCGCTGTCGAAGCCTGTCATGGTTGTTCCTCTGGCAGCACGGGCTCTATGCATTGGCCGGTCGCGCTTAAAAATGCAGCCCGTACCGTTTGGCCGGGATAGGCCAGCCGCACGGCTGCGCAATACGTGGCTAACTGGGAGCACAAGGCCGAATCCAGCTGCGGTTGTGCCGCGCTTTTGTGGTCCAGCACCCACCAATGGCCGGTGTCATTGCGTTGCACTAGGCGGTCTATGCGAAGGTTGCGCCCGCGGTAATAAATGCTGATTTCATTGCCTTGCCACTGCAACCATTGCGCATCCCAGGCCCAAGCGCCCTCGCCTTGGACAATGGCTTGCGCACCTTGGGCCGCGCGTGCCATGTGCACGTCATCCAACGCGAACTGCATTTGTGCCAAGCGCCATGCCGGCGCGCTCCATAAGCCGCCCGCTTCGCCCTGGCCGGGCGCATAGTGTTCGAGTAAACAATGCATAGCCTGGCCGATGCGCGCATCCAGATCGGCATCTGCATCCGGCGGCACAGGCAGTGGCGCAGGCTCTGCGATGCGGCGCAAGGCCGCTGGCAACAAGGGCAAATCATGTACCTGCCTACCTGCCCACCCGCTTTCAGGCGACGCGCTTGTGGCTATCGCGTCGGGCACGGGATACACCTCCTTCGCATGGGCTTGCAATTGCTTCCACCAGCTGTGCGCGTTGTCGTGGTGCGGCTGCATAGAGGAGAACACCAAACCCTGTTTGGCGCGGGTGATCGCCACGTACAAGGCATTGTGTTCCTCTCGCCTACGCGCTAGGTGTTCCTCCGACAACAAGTCTTCGCAGCACGGCGGTGGCTTGGACTCGCTGGCCAAAAACACAAAGCGGCGTGGAAAATCATCACGCCCCGGCCACTGCACCAAAACGCCCATGGTCGGGGGTTTGGGGCTTTCACTGTCGCAGTCCAGCATCAGAACCCAAGGCGCTTCCAGCCCTTTGGCGCCGTGCACGGTAAGCAGTTGTACCGCATGGGGCGCGGCCGCCTGGGGCACGGGGTAGCCACCGGCGCGCAGTGCACGCACAAAGCCATAGGCCGTCAAAAAACGCCCGCCGTCCACGGCCAGCGCGGCGCCCAAGAGTGCATGCAAATGCGCCTGAACGCTGGCGGCCTGGGCCGGGGGCACGGTGGCCGTATAGGCTGCCAGTACATCGGCCTGGCGGTAAATGGCGCTCAATGCATCGTGTGGGGGTAATTGCAACAGCAGGCTTTGCCAGCGGCGCAACTTGTCAATAACCGGTGCGAATACCTGCGCCAGCGCTGACGGTAGTGGCGCATCACTGAGCAATACAGCCAGCCAGCCCTGCGTGCGGTCGGCCCCACTGGCCTGCAAGTGCTGCACCCATTGCACTAGCACCGCATCGTCCAGTCCAAAAAGTGGGGATTTCAAGGCCTGGGCGAGTGAGACATCATGGCGCGGGGACACCAGTGCATCGACCAGGGCTAGCAGGTCTTGCACCACCGGCAGTTCACTCAGTTCCACTTTTTCTGCAAATTGCGCGGGTATGCGTAGAGCGTCCAGTTCCTGCTTGAACAAGGCCAGGCGTTCGCGTTTGCGGGCCAGCACCATCACATCAGCCGCTTCCCGAGGGCCCGTGTCGCCCGCAGCGCCACCCGCCAAGCTGTGGGCCAGCCAGCGTGCGGCTTGCCGCGCTTCCTGCACTTTGCGTTGGTCCTCCGGACTGTGGCGCGGCATGCTCAGGGAGTCGCGCCATGGGCTGTCTTCAGGCTCATCGGGGCCTGCGTCACTGGCGCGCATGTCTTTGCGCACCTGGGGCAATGCAAGTACACAAGCGGTCGACGCGGACGCGGTGGTGTGCGTCCGAAACCCGTCAAACCCACCGTCCACGGCCAGCGGCGTGAACACCGTATTGACCAATTGCACGACGCCTTGCGCATTGCGGCGGGTATGGTCGCAACTGAGGCTATCGCCCCCCAATTGCTCGGTAATAAACAGTTTGGCATCTTGAAACACCTGGGGCTCGGCACGGCGAAAGCGGTAAATGCTTTGCTTAGGATCGCCCACGATAAAAATAGACGGAGCCCGCGCAGCCCCCGCATAACTGCCAATCCAGGCCTCCAGCGTCTTCCATTGCAGGGGGTTGGTGTCCTGAAATTCATCGACCAGCAAGTGCCGCACTTGCGCATCCAGACGCTCGCCAATCCATGCGCCACTGCGCGCGTCGCAGAGCAAGCGTTGCGCTGTCAACTCCAGGTCATTCATATCCAACCAGGAACGCTCACGCTTCAAGGCTGCATAGTCTTGCAGCAGGCCACGCGTCAGACGCGCCATGCGCTGCTGATGCTGCCAGGCCCGGTGCTGCAATTGCGCACGGCGGATGTCCAGCAATAGTGTTTGTGCCGCCTGGATATCAGCCAAGCCGCTTAGCTTGTCGCCAAATGCACGCGGGCCATCCACTTTAGTGAGCAGCGAATCAAATAGTTGATCGGTGTCCGCGCTTTGCAATGCCTGCTGCAATTGCACACCCCTGGCCGCAAAGGTTTTCTGAGTGGCTGCGCCTAGGGCACGGGCCGCTGCGCCCAACACTGTCTTTGCCACCTCACCATCCAACACTTCCAAGGGCTCCTGATACGGCGCCATCCAGGCAAAGCGCTGCGCGACGGTTTGCACCGATGCATCGACCACGCCCTGCGCATCGGCCAGGAAAAATTCCACGCGCTTGGCCAGGGCGGCCTCCAAGGCCTTGAGGGTCTGGTGGCGGCCATAAACGGCGACCGCATCTTCATAATCTTGCCGCGCAAGCGGGTCTTGCGCCACGCGCCGGTGAAAACGCCGCCATAACAGGGACACCGCGCGGCTATCGTCTTCCAGCAATTCATACTGCGCTGGCAGTCCCCATCGCATCAGCTCACCCACAGGTGCGTTGCGCACCAGGGTGGCAAACCAGCCGTGGAAGGTACGCACCTGCACCGGCCTATCCGCTTTCAATAGCAAGTGGTGCAGGCCGCGTAATCGCACTATCTGCTCGGCACTGATATCCGGACCCAGACCCCGATCGCGCAAAGCTTGCTCCAGTTGCACATCGCTGGCTTGGCTGAATTCCTCTACCCAGGAATAAAGGCGCTGGCGCATTTCCCCAGCGGCTTTTTTGGTAAAGGTAATGGCTAGCAACTCATGCGGCTGCGCCCCTTCGAGCAAAGCGCGCAGCATGCGCGAGACCAGCATCCAGGTCTTGCCCGCGCCGGCACAGGCCTCGACAACGACGCTGCGCCGAGGGTCACAGGCCATGCCATAAAACGCCGCTTGCGACACGCGACGCCCGCTATGCGCATAGGCCGCGCCAGTCTCATCCGCTCCACCCGCATAGGCAATTTGGCTCCGTGTTGCGTCTGTCATGCCACGGCCCAAAAATCCTTGCGACACAATCCGCGCACCTTGCAAAAATCGCAGGTCACGCCCTCGCCCAGCGCGGGCAAGACGGCACCGCCAGCGATGCGCTCGATATCGTTATCTATGCCATTGAGCAAGGCATTGCGGGCATGCAGCAAGTCCGATTGCGCAATGGATTTGCAGCCCTCGCGTTCGTGAAAACTCAGGTAGGCGCCTGCGTCATCGTCCTTGCCATGCAGCGCCGCATAAAAAGCCATTTGCGTGTCTTCCAGGGGCTGCTTCACCCGTTTGCGCGTGGCTTCAGGCGATTCGGTTTTGTAATCCAAGATCAGGCTGGCCCCGTCAGCGCTGCGGTCTAAACGGTCGATCCGCCCTACCAGGCTTACGCGGGCCAGAGGCCGCTCCAACTGCAGCTCGGCCTGGTCAAACACCATGCCAGCAGCTGCATGTTGTTGACGCCACAGCAAATAGCCCTCGGCTATGGTGCGCCAAGCGGCCGAAAACGGTAAAAATTCGTCCGCGTCCAAGCCCAAGGCTTGCGTGGCTGCATCACCCGCACGCTCTAGCAGGGTGCGCTGGTGCGCGTCATCCGCCTGCGGTAGCGCCTGCATGGCCTGCTCAAAGTGCTCCAAAACCCGATGCAGCCACTGCCCGAAGTCGCGCTTGTCCACTTCGCTTTCCAGTTCTTCGGTGCCATACAGCGCCAATTGGCGTTGCGCGAAAAAACGATACGGGCAATTGCGCAAGTCTTCGTAGGCGCCTTGGCTGAGTTTGGCGGGAATCAGGCCGGGCGCGCGGGCTTGCGGTGCGGGCAGTGGCCGTGCCGCAAGCGGCCGCAGGCTGCGCTGGTCCGCGCCCACGGGCAGCGGTCCACTAGCGAGCAGTGCACGCACCAAAGGGCTGGCCGAAATAGTTTCACCGGCATCGTCACTGGTGCGCCAAAAAATATCGCAATGGGGATGGTCCAGCGCGTGTAAAAACGCCTGTTCACTGGCCTGTGCCAGCGCACTGCGTTCGGGCAAACCCAGAGCCTGTCGCTGCCCCGGTGTCCACAAGCTACGGGACTCTGGCACCCGTGGCAGGCGTATGTCGTCACAACCAGCCAGCACCACCGCCGCAAACGGACGGGCCAGAATTTGGCTCATCGGCAATAAGACCACCTGCTCATGCGCGGGGTAGTCCGGGCGATAGGTGTTGCCTTCCAGCAGCGCTTGCATCCAGCTACTGAAATCGGCTGCGTCCATCGCTTGGCCGCCCCACAGGGTTTGCGCCTGCAAGCGTTCACGCTGTAGTGGGCTGTCCAAGCCACTTAGGGCCAGTAACTGCAGCCCTGCGGCGTCTTGGTGAAGCGTGTCCCACATACCGGCATCGCGCAAAGCGTGCTCCAACACGCCCAGCCATTGCGCCATGCTGCGGCGCCCGCTAAAGGCTTGCCGCAAGGTATCGGCAGCGCTAACACACTGCGCAATAGCGTTGGCATCCGAACCCTTGGGGCGCTCGGTACCGGACAGCCGCTGTGGCACTTCACGCCAATCGCGCAATTGGTAGCGCCGCAAATACGCTTCCATGGCGGCACTGGCAGGCGCCAAGGTGGGGGCCAGCTTGAGCCAGGCCAGCACCGCATCGCTAGACACATTCCAGACACTGGCGCGCAGCAAAGCCGTCACCACAGCGGCCGCATGGGTGGTGGAGAGCATCCAACCGGTTTCGTCCCGTACCATGGCGCCCGCTCCATCGAGCAGGGCCTGAATGCGTCTGGTTAACGCGCGGTCGGAGCAAATGAGCGCCAGTGGGTAGCGGTCCGCCGCCACATGCGCCAGCACGCTGGCCGCTACGCGCTGCGCCTCTTGGGCCGCATCAATGCAAGCGTGCAACTGTGGCGTAAGGCCGTCACCGGCAGTTTCGGCGATGAGCGGCATGCGGTGCAGGCGCTCGCCCCATACACCTTGCAAGCCCTCTAGCAAAGGATCGCGCGACAAGCCTTCGAGCGCCAGCACGCCATCCACACCGGCACGCGCATGCGGGCTAAAGAGTACGTCGGTGGCATAACGCGAACTGGCGGCCCATTCCAAGGCCGCGGCCATGGCGATAGCTTCCCAGCCCGCACCCGGCCCGGACCAGCCACCCTCACACGCATCGCGGCTGGCCTGGGCCCAGGCCGCACGTTCAGCGGGCGCACGGGCTGCCGCCAAGGGAGCGACCTCGTGCGCCGCGCTCACCATCAAGGCGGCCAGCATATCGATCTGCTCCGCGCTGTAGCGGCCGCGCCAGGTGTGTAACAGTGCCCGCGCCGTCAGGGTATCGGCGGCTTTGTCCCGGCGAATATCGGTGGGCCCCGCCTCAAAGGGCGCTAGGCTAGCGCTCCAGTTCATGGAGGTCTCAAAGCGCGGGGCGAAGCCGTCGGGAAAGCGCGTCGACCACATCAGCTGGGCTTGGCGCAAAAGTTGGGCATAGGGCAACAAAACCACGGTACGGCCGGGATGGGCGCCCAGCGCCGCGATGCGTGCGGCCATGGCGTCGAGCAAACCGGTATCCGGCGCAAACCAGCACCAGGCGGCCGGCAAGTCGCGGGGCAGTGTGCGCTCGGACCCAGGCGAAACCGGGAATTGCCCCTTGGGATGGGAATTTTCTATGCCGGTCATAGCAGGCGCCCAAAAACGCGAGGGCTTGTTTCTGTCACAATCGATTTCATATACGCGGTATTCACCACTTCCTGAGGAAACTTCCATGGCCAGCGAACTCGTCAAACACATCACCGACGCCACTTTTGAGGACGTGGTCTTGCACAGCGCACAACCGATTTTGGTGGACTATTGGGCCGAATGGTGCGGCCCCTGCAAAATGATTGCCCCGATTTTGGACGAAGTCTCCGTGTCCTACGAGGGCAAGTTGCAAGTAGCCAAGATGAACGTGGACGAAAACCGGGAAATCCCGGCCAAGTTCGGCATCCGCGGCATTCCAACCCTGATGCTGTTCAAGGACGGTAAATTAGCGGCCACCAAGGTCGGTGCCCTGAGCAAAGCCCAATTGGTGGCATTTATCGACGAGCAGATTTAGGCCAGGCGCCTTGGGGTGCTGGCCTTGACCCGCCAAGGCACCCCACCTAGGCCCAAGCCCCCTGAAACCGGCGCCTGCGCCGGTTTTTCAATTTTGGCAATTTTTGCTGGCATAATTCCTCCGTTCATGCAGCCCATACCCTTGGGCACCGATGCAACGGTGTTGAACCCCCAGGTGCTTCTTACCCCTACGCACCATTCGGCACCCCCCCTCCCCTGATTTTTTTGCCCCGAATTTTCGGCCCATCCCCTACGGGAAACATTCCATGCACTTAAACGAACTCAAGGCACTGCACGTGTCAGAAGTCCTCAAACAAGCCGAAGAGCTTGAAATCGAAAACACGGGCCGCATGCGCAAGCAAGAGCTGATGTTTGCCATCATCAAAAAGCGAGCCCGCACCGGCGAGCAAATCATTGCCGATGGCGTGCTAGAAATTTTGCCCGACGGCTTTGGCTTTTTGCGCAGCCCAGATACCAGCTACACCGCCAGTACCGACGATATCTATATCAGCCCCAGCCAGGTGCGCCGTTTTAATCTGCACACCGGCGACATGATCGAAGGCGAAGTGCGCACACCCAAAGACGGGGAACGTTACTTTGCCTTGAACAAACTCGACAAAGTCAACGGCGGCTCTCCCGAGAGCAACAAGCACAAAGTCATGTTCGAGAACTTGACGCCGCTGTTCCCCAAAGTGCAAATGCGCTTGGAGCAGGACAACAAAAGCGACGAAAACATTACCGGCCGCATCATCGACATCATCGCGCCCATAGGCAAAGGCCAGCGCGCCCTGCTGGTGGCGCCGCCCAAAAGCGGTAAGACGGTGATGATGCAGCACATTGCCCATGCGATTTCGGCCAACTACCCTGACAGCCATATGATGGTCTTGCTGGTCGATGAGCGCCCCGAAGAGGTGACCGAGATGCAGCGCACGGTGCGCGGCGAAGTGATTGCCTCCACCTTTGACGAACCTGCGTCACGCCATGTGCATGTGGCCGAAATGGTGATCGAGCGCGCCAAGCGCTTGGTGGAATTGAAAAAAGACGTGGTGATTTTGCTGGACTCGATCACCCGCCTGGCGCGGGCTTACAACAACGTGGTGCCATCGAGTGGCAAGGTGTTAACCGGTGGTGTGGACGCCAATGCCTTGCAGCGGCCCAAGCGCTTTTTAGGCGCGGCGCGCAACGTGGAGGAAGGCGGTTCGCTGACCATCATCGCCACTGCACTGGTCGATACCGGCAGCCGCATGGACGAGGTGATTTTTGAAGAGTTCAAAGGCACCGGCAACTCCGAGATCCACCTGGACCGCCGCCTTTACGAAAAACGGGTGTTTCCGTCTATACAGCTCAACCGCAGCGGCACGCGCCGCGAAGAGTTGCTTCTGGCGCCAGAGATTTTGCAGAAAACCCGCATCTTGCGTCAGTTTTTGTACAACATGGACGAGATCGAGTCCATGGAAATGGTGCTCAAGCAAATGCGTGCGACCAAAACCAATAGCGAATTCTTTGAAATGATGCGCCGCGGCGGCTAAGCCTGCCCGCTGTGTTGGTCTAGCAGGGCCTGCAAATTGCTGCGGATTTGCGTCTCAATTTGCTGTTGAAAGCTGCCCAGTAAAAAACCCAGTTGCGCGCGCAGTTCGAAACGGTCTGCGCGCACTATCAAGCTGCCTTTGGCGCCGCTGCGGCTGAACAGGATTTCATCTTCCACATCCCCCGGCTTGGATTCGCAAGCCATGCCCCAATCGGTTTGGGCCTGCGCGATCCACACCCGCGCTATCTCGCGGGCCTTGGGCAGGCCTAGCGTATGTACTTGGTTAATGAAGAGTTCGGGCATCAGTCGGCTACCAAGCAGCGGCACTTAGTGCAACTTAACATGCGATTCGGTGCGCCGGGTGATCGCGCGGGTCAGGGTTTCCAGCGCCACTTTGGTGATTCCGTGCAAGGCCAGTTCGTGCATTTTGTAGAGCGAGGTGTACATCACCCGGGCAATCAGGCCGTCGATGAACAAGCTGCCTTGCATGATGCCACCCATCAAACTGCCTACCGCGCTGTAATCGCCCAGGGAAACCAGCGAGCCGAAATCGCGGTAATGGTAGGGCTGCAGCGCCTGGCCGCGCATACGGCGCACAATTTGGCGGCGCAAATGGCTGGCCTGCTGGTGGGCCGCCTGCGCGCGCGGCGGGACCATGGCATTTTTCTCCGGCCAGGGGCAGGCGGCGCAATCGCCCATCGCAAATATGTGCTCGTCCAGAGTGGTTTGCAAAGTTTGTTGCACCACCAATTGGTGAATGCGGGTAGTTTCTAGGCCATCGATATTTTGTAAAAACTCTGGCGCTTTGATGCCCGCTGCCCAGACCACCAGTTCGGCGGGGATGCGGGTGCCATCGGCCAATTCCACATGGTCGGCACCTACGCCTGACACACGCGCATTGATGTGTACTGCAATACCCAAGCCTTCCAGCAACTCATGGGCTCCCAATGAAATGCGCGGCGACAAGGCGGGTAGCACCCGCTCTGCGGCCTCGATCAAATGCAGCTTGATATCGCGCTCGGGGTTGATGGTATCCAGGCCAAAGGCCACCACCTCACGCGTGGTGCGGTGTAACTGCGCCACCAGCTCCACGCCGGTCGCACCGGCACCAATCACCGCCAGTTGCAATTGCGACGGACGCAGCGCATCGCTTTGGGCGTGGGCGCGGATGCAGGCATCGAGCATGCGGCGATGAAAGCGCTCGGCGTCGGCCAAGGTTTCGAGCTTGAGTGCATGCTCTTCTACGCCAGGTGTACCGAAGTCGTTGCTGCGGCTGCCGACCGCAATCACCAGCGTGTCATAGGGGATGCTGTGCTGCTGCGTGACCAGCACCCCATCTTCATCGACAAAGGGAGCGACATGCACCAGACGCTGCGCCCTATCCAGGCCGTTCATCTCGCCCAGGCGGTATTTGAAATGGTGCCAATGGGCCTGGGCCAGGTAGTTCAGCTCGTGGCGCCCCACATCCATACTACCGGCCGCAATTTCGTGCAGCTTGGGCTTCCAAACATGGGTGCGCGCTTTTTCGATCAGCGTCACATCGGCCAGGCCTTTGCGTGCCAAGGAATCCCCCAAACTGGTCGCAAGCTCCAAACCCGCCGCACCCCCACCGACGATGACAATGCGATGGGGACTGGAATTGGGCGTAGGATTCATGGGGGCATTTTATAAGCCATGGGCGCGGCGCCGCGATGGCATTCCCCCGTTCGGAGGCCACGCGGGCGACAGGTAGCGCGGACTGCGAGGCTGATAATCAAAGCTTATCTACCAAGCTTTTAGGCGCCAAGCGCCAGCCCATTTGCTTGCGCCCTTCCATGCCCACTTCATCACCATCGCCTGATTCCCGCACCTCTACCGTGATCGTGGTGGGCGCTGGCTTTGCCGGCGTAGGTGCGGCAATTGCCTTGCGCAAAGCCGGCATTGATTTTTTGATGCTAGAAAAAGCCTCAGAACCCGGTGGCGTGTGGCGCGATAACACCTACCCGGACTGCGCCTGCGATATCCCTTCGAGCTTTTATTCCTACTCCTTTGCGCCCAATCCACGCTGGAGCCGCATGTTTGCCCGGCAAGAGGAGATCAAGAACTACTGCGGCAGCACGGTCTCCCGCTTTGGTCTATTGCCGCACTTGCGTCTGAACTGCACCATGCACAAGGCCAACTGGAATGATGCCGACAAGCTATGGCACTTGGAAACTTCGCAAGGCCTCATGCGCGCGCGCTTTGTGGTGATGGCTTGCGGGCCGATGCATGTGCCGGTGACGCCCGCTATCCCTGGCTTGGAAAGCTTTGCCGGAACGCACTTTCACTCATCGCGGTGGCGACACGATGTGGACTTGAGAGGCAAGCGCGTTGCGGTGGTGGGTTCGGGCGCGTCAGCGATTCAGTTTGTGCCGGCGATTGCATCTCAGGTAACGCAACTAACGCTTTTTCAGCGTACCGCGCCTTGGGTACTGGCCAAAATGGATTTCCGCATTTCTGAACAATGGCAAACCCGGTTCGCGCGCTTTCCTTGGCTGCAAAACCTGTTGCGCCGCGCCTTGTACTTGCAGTTTGAGCTGCTCAATTACAGCCTGAAATTTCCCCGCGCCGTCGCGCGCTTGCAAGTAGCCGGCTTGAAAAACATCGCGCGTGGCATCCAAGACCCGGCCCTGCGGCAGAAGGTGACGCCTAATTTTTCGCTGGGCTGCAAACGCATTTTGCAATCGAACACTTGGTATAAAACGCTGGCACAGCCCCAAGTACAGGTTTTTTCCGGCATATTGCGCATCGAAGGCAACACCCTAGTGTCCGCCACCGGTGAGCGCTGCGAGGCTGACATCATCATTTGGGGGACCGGCTTCGAAGTGGCGGAGCCGCCGGTGGCGCAGTCCATCTTTGGAGCGTCAGGGCAAGCGCTTTCCACCCATTGGAAAGGCTCTGCCAGTGCCTACCTGGGCACCATGCTGGAAGACTGCCCCAATCTCTTCATGATGTGCGGCCCGAATTTGTATGCTTTTTCCTCGGCCTTTGTCATGATCGAAGCGCAGGTGAAATTTATCCTAGCGGCCATCCGTAGCACTGGCACCAAGGAGCATGCGAGCATCGCGGTCGCCCCAAGCGCACACCAGCGCTACAACCAGGCGGTGCAAATTGCACTCAAAAAAACCGTGTGGAACAGTGGATGCAGCAGCTACTTTATCGACCGCAACGGCAATAACAGCACCAACTGGCCCTGGACCACTTGGTATATGCGCTGGCGCTTGGCGCGTCTGCGACCCGGTGACTTCACTACCGGATAAGTGCTTGCCTGGCTCTTAAGATTTGCTGGATTTTATCTGCAAGAAGCTGGCAATGCGCGCATGGACATCCGGGCCAACCCCTTCGTGGCGATACACCTCATGCGCCAAACCTTCATCTAAAGATAATCCATCCGTTTGAACAACTAACTTTTTATTTGCACGATGGCTAAACCAGCTATGCGCCAGAATCTGAAGCGCATAGGTTTGAACCTGAGCAAAAAAGTCCTCATCCGCAAAGCAGCGATTGACCAAACCCATCGCCAATGCTTCAGGGGCAAGCACCGTACGGCACGTTAGCATCAACTCAAGGGCTTGGCTTTGCCCGATGCGCCGCGGCAATCGCTGGCTCATGCCCCAAATTGGCGTCAATGCCCATTTGGCGTGGGTGTCGGCAAAACGCGCATTGGCGCTAGCCACGATAAGGTCCGCTGCCAGAGCCAACTCTAAGCCGCCGGTATAGCAGTGCCCATGCACTGCAGCGATAACCGGTTGCGGTAGTTTGGACAATCTTTCGATCACCTCAGACTGAAAATGAGGACGGGGCAGTTGCTCCCCTTGTGCGAGGTCACCCAGATCGTGCCCCGCGGAAAAGCAAGCACCCGCACCCCGCAGCACAAGCAATCCAACGGTATCGGTTTCACGCTCCAATGCACTCAAATGGTGGTCTAAAGCCTGAAAAACTTCTACATTCAAACTATTGAGTTTTTCAGGGCGGTTTATTTGGAGAATGGTGAGGCCTTCATAATCCTCACGCAGAACGCTGGCATGCATAGTTGATATCCAAATAAAGGTGATTTTTAGAATGGCTCAACATAACATTTTGCATTAAATGACTGCGTGACAAAAAAATTAGTTGTGCGATCTATTACTCATCTTTCAGGCCATGGATGCCGCTGGTAAGGACAGTGCCATTCAGCACGTGATGTCGGGCGTGAATCCTCAAGGCTGCCAGGTTTTTAGTTTCAAGCATCCGAGTAACGCGGAGCTAGCCCACGACTTTCTTTGGCGCACCACCCAATGTCTACCGCAGCGCGGGCATATAGGCATATTCAACCGGTCCTATTACGAAGAGGTCTTGATCGTACGCGTAAATTCGGAGGCCCTCCTCAGCGAAGCCTTACCGACCAAGATAACGCAGGCAGCTGATTTTTGGCCCCAACGCTATCACTCCATCAGGGAATTGGAAAGCCACCTGCACCGTAACGGAACGCGGATTCTCAAATTTTTCCTTCATCTATCGAAGAAGGAACAGCGATTGCGACTGCTCGAGCGCATTGATGACCCAGAAAAAAGCTGGAAATTCAGTAAGGAAGATTTTGTACAGCGAGACTCCTGGAAGAAGTACCAAGAGGCCTATGAGGATTGCCTGAGCGCGACCAGTACCGAAGATACGCCTTGGTACGCTGTCCCTGCCGACGACAAGCGGAACGCTCACCTCATCATTTCCGAAATCATACTGAATGAACTTAGGAGTCTGCACATGACCTATCCAAAGCTTGATCACCAACAGCGCCGCGAGTTGATGGCGATCCGCAAGAAGCTTACCCAATAATGTTCAATCACCACAAGCGCAGCGCGTGGCTTGCCCGTCTGTCGGCCGCATGATATTTACGGGTTATTGGCGCGATAAGAGGCTGCGAGTTAGCAAAGGCTTACAAAATGTGATGCAACGCCGGCAATGAACCTTTGGGTTCACTACTTTTGGCCTACGGTAAGCATGGTCTAGGGTTTTAGACCAAAAAGTAAAAAGGACTTAGAGCCTTTCGACACTAAGTCCTTGATTCATTTGGTCGGTGTGAAAGGATTCGAACCTTCGACCCCTTGCACCCCATGCAAGTGCGCTACCAGGCTGCGCCACACACCGAATCAGCCGACGATTATATCCCGCGCAAGTGTTGTAAGCCTTTAAGCTGCCGCGAGTAATTCACGAATTTCCAGCAGTTCCGAGCGCACTTGCTGCCAATGCGAATGCGCCACACCAGGCGCTTGGGCGAAATCCGGCGCATGATCCAAACCGCCCTCATCCAAGCCTGCCGCGGACCCATCCAACCGCCCATCGAGTTGGCGCTTTTTCTCACGCTCGGACTCTTGGAGTTCTTGCATCTTGTTGCGCGCACCGCTGATGGTAAAGCCCTGCTCGTAGAGCAAGTCGCGGATTTTGCGAATCATCTGCACCTCATGGTGCTGGTAATACCGTCGGTTGCCCCGGCGCTTCATGGGCCGCAGCTGGGTAAATTCCTGCTCCCAGTAGCGAAGCACATGGGGTTTTACGCCGCACAAATCCCCCACCTCACCAATGGTGAAATACCGCTTTGCGGGAATAGATGGAAGGGTGTTTTCCATGAAAATCAATGCGCTAGGGAGAAAATTGAAGAGATTACTCTAAGTTTGGTCGCAACGCAATCGGGAAAACACAGGAGCCCGCAGGCGCCGGATCCGAAGCAGCGACGCTCGCTTAGCTTTTCTGCAGTTCAGCCTGGATCTGGTCCTTGAGCTTGTGGCTGGCGTGAAAGGTCACCACACGCCGCGCTTCAATGGCAATGGCTTCGCCGGTGCGTGGGTTTCGCCCTGGGCGCGGCGCTTTGGTACGGATCTGGAAGTTGCCAAAGCCGGAAATTTTCACATCCGTGCCATCCACCAGTTGCGCGGACACCAAATCAAAAAACGCGTCCACCATGTCCTTGGACTCGCGCTTATTAAGGCCCAATTGGTCGAACAACATGTCGGCCAGATGGGCCTTGGTCACTGCCGCTGTTTCCAGGCTATCAACAGAAATTTGCATAAGAGTTATTCGGGTCTGGAACCATCAGGTCTGAAATAAACGGCATTAAGCCCGCTGGCGGGCGCCCAAGCGCGAAGCCAAGAGGGCGACTACGGCCGCAACAGTAGTTTCAATTTGCTCTTCCGTCAAGGTCGCTTGCGTGCTACCCAAGGTCAGGCGCAGCGCCACACTGTGTTCGCCCGCGCTCTGCCCTGCGGTATCGGCAGGCGGGCGGTAGATATCAAACACACGCGCGTCCTGCAACAAGCCCTGGGTGGGCGCCGCATGAATCGCGGCCATGATGGCGTCGTGTTGCACGCTATCGGCGACCATGATGGCCAGATCCCGCTGTACCGAAGGAAAACGCGCTACGGGCTCAAAAACCGGCATCGTCTTTTGGAGTAGGGCTGCCAACTCCAGTTCGAACACCTGAGGCGCTTGGCTTAAACCATAGGCCTGTACCCAGCGCGGATGCAGCTCGCCTACGTGGCCGACCACTCGGCCCTCCAGTATCACTTGGGCACAGCGACCAGGGTGCATCGCCGGATGCGCTGCTGCGCTAAATTGCGCAATGTTGGGGGCAAACAAAGCTTCTACATCGCCTTTGGCATCGAAGAAATCTACGGCGCTGTCTTTGCGGCCCCACTGCAAGGCGTCGGCGCCTCCCCAAGCCAAGGCTGCGACGCGCATGGGCTGGTGAAAACCTGCGACCGTCGATTCGCCATCCTGTATCGACGCATCGCGGAAAAACACACGCCCGAGTTCAAACACCCGTACCCGGGAGGCCTTGCGGTCTTGGTTGAACTTGAGCACTTGCACCAGCGAACCGATCAAGGACGAGCGCATCACGTTCATCTGGCTGGCAATGGGGTTGAGCAGGCGCACCGGGTCGGCATTACCCGCCAGTTCATGTTCCCAGCGTTCATCGACAAAGCTGAAATTGATGGTTTCCTGGTAGCCCAAAGCGGCCAACTGGCGGCGCACGGCGAAAGGATTACGCCGGGCTTCCGATCCGACCTTGGCAAATACGGGCGCGCGCGGCGGCGTGTGGGGCAAATGATCAAAACCGATCATGCGTGCCACTTCTTCGATCAAATCTTCTTCGATATGGATGTCAAAGCGGAAGGACGGCGCGCCCACATGCAAGACGCCAGGGCTTTGGGTAAAGGCCAGCCCCAAGCGGCTCAGCGCGTTGGCGCAATCGCTCTGGGTCAAGGGCATTCCTATGACTTTGGCCGCACGTGCCACGCGCAAATCAACCGTCTGAGGCTCTGGTAAGCGCAATGTCTGGTCATCGATAGGGCCGCACGTCGTTTCAGGCGTGCCGCAAATGTCCACAATCAATTGGCTAATGCGCTCGATGTGTTGTACCGTTAAGGCCGGGTCCACGCCGCGTTCAAAGCGGTGGCCCGCGTCGGTAGAAAAATTAAAGCGACGCGAACGCCCAGCGATGGACTGCGGCCACCAAAAGGCAGCCTCCAGGTAGACGTTCTCGGTCGTATCCGAGACCGCGCTGGCCGCGCCGCCCATGATGCCGGCCAGGGACTCCAGTTGCGCGTCATCGGCAATCACGCCCACGGTATCGTCTACTTCGGCGGTATTGCCACTGAGCAAGACTAGCTTTTCACCGGCCCGCCCCCAGCGCACGGTCAGGCCACCAGCGATTTTGTCCAGGTCAAAAATATGCGTAGGTTGGCCGGATTCGAACATCACATAGTTGGAGATATCGACCAAAGCGCTCACACTGCGCTGACCGCAGCGCGCCAAGCGCTCGACCATCCAGGCCGGCGTTGTGGCTTGGATGTTGAGCTTGCGTACTACCCGGCCGGAAAAGCGGCCGCACAAATCAGGTGCCAGTACTTTGACCGGCAGCACGTGCGAATTCGTGGCGACGACAGGGGCTACTTGTAAAGGCAGCAAGGGCGCACCCGTCAGCGCCGCGACTTCACGCGCCACGCCGTACACGCTCAAGCAATGCGCCAAATTGGGCGTGAGCTTGAGGGTGAACAAAGTGTCGTCCAGCTGCAGGCACTGGCGGATGTCCTGGCCAAGTGGCGCGTCCTGGCTCAACTCCAGCAAACCGCTGTGGTCATCGTCCAGGTGCAGTTCTTTGGTCGAGCACAACATGCCCTGGCTCTCCACCCCGCGCAGTTGGCCCAGCTTGATCAAAAACGGTTTGCCATCCTCGCCAGGGGGCAACTGGGCACCGACCAAGGCACACGGCACTTTGATGCCTACGCGCGCATTGGGCGCACCGCAGACGATGTTGAGCAATGGGCCCGCACCGACCTTGACCTGGCAAACACGCAGGCGATCGGCGTTGGGATGCTGCACCGCTTCAACAATTTCGCCCACCACCACTTGACTGAAAGGGGGCGCCACAGGACGCAGTTCTTCCACTTCCAAACCGGCCATGGTCAGGGTATGCGCCAGCGCTTGGGTGGACAGAGGCGGATTGCAAAAACTGCGCAACCAGGATTCAGGAAATTGCATAGGAGTTCAGTGAACTTGGTACATCAGATCCATCGCGAAAGCCCAACAGGCTCAGGCAAATTGGGACAAAAAGCGCACATCGCCTTCAAAGAATATGCGCAAGTCATTGACGCTGTAGCGCAGCATCGCTAAGCGGTCTATACCCGAGCCAAAGGCAAAACCGATGTAGCGTTCCGGGTCCAGGCCCATATTGCGTATCACCTGCGGATGTACCTGGCCCGACCCCGAAACCTCCAGCCACTTGCCTTGCAAAGGGCCGGATTCAAACATGATGTCGATCTCGGCACTAGGCTCGGTAAACGGGAAGTAGCTGGGCCGAAAACGCAGTTGCAACGCATCGGTTTCGAAAAAGCTGGTGATAAAGCTTAAGTAAACCGACTTCAAATCTTTGAAGCTAATATCTTCGCCCACCCACAAGCCTTCAACCTGGTGGAACATGGGTGAATGCGTGGCGTCGCTGTCGACGCGAAAGGTGCGGCCCGGCGCGATGACGCGGATCTCGGGCATGTCACCGGAAAACAGGCGTCCGGCAGCCACGTCAAAATCGCCGCCGTGCTTGCGCACATGCGCTTGCGCATAGCGGATTTGCATGGGGCTGGTGTGCGGACGCAGGTTGTAATAAACACCATCTGCGCCTTTGGTGTCGATATAAAACGTATCCTGCATCGAGCGCGCAGGATGGTTGGGCGGGTTGTTCAAAGAGGTGAAGCTGAACCAGTCGCTCTCGATTTCGGGGCCATCGGCCACATCAAAACCCATAGACGCAAAAATGTGCTCAATGCGTTCCTGCGCCAGCGACACCGGATGCAGACTGCCCTGCCCGCGCACGCGGCCCGGTAGGCTCACGTCTAGGGCCTGGGCTTGCAACTGCTTTAACAATTGCGCTTCGGCCAGCGCCTGACGGCGGTCTTGCAGCGCGGCCTCGATATCCTGTTTGGCCAGGTTAATGGACGCACCCAGGGTTTTTTTCTCTTCGACGCTGAGCGCCGCCATGCCCTTCATCAGCTCGGTGATGCGGCCCGATTTACCCAAAAATTGGGCTTTGGCATTTTCAAGGTCGGCGCTGGCCGAGGCGGCTGCAAACGCAGTGCGGGCGGCGGCAACAATGCTTTCGAGTTCGTTCATGGCAATGGTGGCAGTTATTCAATAAAAAACGGGCTAGTGCTTGGGGCAAGCGCTAGCCCGGTTTTGCGGGCGGTATCGGCGCCTACCCCGATGGGGTGACGCGCCGCTTGAACCCTTACGCAGCGGCGAGCTTGGCCTTGACCTGCTCCACGATGCTGGCAAACGCTGCCATATCGTGCACTGCGATGTCCGAAAGCACTTTGCGGTCGATCTCGATTTGGGCTTTTTTCAGGCCATTGGCAAACTGGCTGTAGGTCATGCCGCATTGGCGAGCTGCCGCATTGATACGGGCAATCCATAACTGGCGGAATACACGCTTTTTGGTGCGGCGGTCACGGTAGGCATATTGCCCGGCCTTCATCACCGCTTCTTTAGCGACGCGAAAGACATTACCGCGGCGACCGCGGAAACCTTTGGCAAGGGCGAGAACTTTTTTGTGGCGGGCGCGAGCCGTTACACCACGTTTGACGCGAGGCATGGTATTACTCCTTGTTCGTCGTTAATTAAATACCACGGCCGGGGAGCATCTGCGCCATATGACCCATATTGGTCTCATG
>CANFLU010000034.1 GCA_947447975.1 Comamonadaceae bacterium
AGCCACGGCTACTCCCATTGGATGGGCAAACCCTGGATCCAGACGGTCAGCGAGGAGAGCAAAACCAAAGTGCACTCCATGTTGCGCGACCTGGGCACAGGAAAAGGTGCCAAATGGCGCCATTTGAACCAACAGGCCCATGACGGAACAGACATACCGCTGTCGTATTCGCTGATCCAGGTGCCTCCCGCACCGGGAAACAACCCCGCGCATGCCATCGCCTTTGGTCGCGATCTGCGGCCTCAGGCGGCTTTGCAACAAAAATTGGTGTCTGCGCAGCGCTCCATGGAGCGCGACTACTGGCAACTCAAACACGTGGAAACACGTTACCGCTTGTTGTTCCAGGTGTCCTCCGAAGCGCTGCTGATTCTGGACGCCAATACCGAAAAGCTCGAAGACAGCAACCCCGCTGCGCAAGCGCTGTTTGGCGAGGCGCTAGGTAAGTCCGGCTGGAGCTTGGCCAGCAGTCTGGATAAGCGCAGCAATACGGCCCTCAGCCAGGTTTTGTCGGGCCTGCGCGCCAGTGGGCAATCGGAGCCCGTGGATATACGATTGGTGCCCAGCAATACCGAGCTCAGTGTCTCTGTTTCGCTGTTCCGACAGGAGCAGTCAGCGCATTTTCTGCTGCGCATTAGCCCCAAAAACCATTTGGCCGATTCCTCGGTGAACGCCAATGCCAAACAAGTGCTGACCGATGTCATGGAGAGTGCGCCAGACGCCTTTGTGGTCACCGACCTCAGCGGCAACGTGTTGACGGCCAACCGCGCCTTTTTACAACTGGCCCAGGTAAGCAATGAGGCGCTGGTGCGCGGCGAGTCCCTGGAGCGCTGGCTCGGGCGTGCCGGTGTCGATTTGAGTGTGCTCATTTCCAATCTGCGCCAGCGCGATGTGGTGCGTTTGTTTGCGACCCGCATGCGCGGCGACTATGGCTCCACCACCGATGTAGAAATCTCGGCGGTTGCCGTCACCACCGGGGAGCAACGCTGCCTGGGCTTTACCATCCGCGACGTAGGCCTGCGCTTGAACACCGAGGCCAAGCCCGGCCGCGAACTGCCACGCTCAACCGGCCAGATGACAGAGTTGGTCGGGCGCGTGCCGCTCAAAGACATTGTGCGCGAGACCACCGACCTGATTGAGCAACTGTGCATCGAGGCGGCCTTGGAACTGACGGGGGACAACCGGGCTTCTGCAGCGGAAATGCTGGGCCTCTCGCGTCAAAGTCTGTATGTGAAGTTACGCCGCTTTGGCATGGGCGACGCCGGGGCGGAGAGCGAGAGCTAATTCGGCCTACGGCGCCTGCACGACGCAGGCACTAGGGATAAACCATAGGAAGTGTAAATTTACCTTGACACTTTAAAGTGTCAAGTGTAAAACCTTCGGGCATGGCCCTGCCCCAATTTTCCGCAATCACTGAGCTGTTTAAGCCAATTACCTGGTTTCCACCCATGTGGGCTTTTGCCTGCGGCGTGGTGGCCTCGGGCGTGCCGCTGGAAGGCCAATGGCTCTTGGCCCTCATCGGCGTGGCGCTGGCGGGGCCTTTTGTCTGCGCTACCAGCCAGGCAGTCAACGACTGGTTTGACCGCCATGTCGACGCCATCAACGAACCACACCGCCCTATCCCTTCAGGACGCATGCCCGGGCGCTGGGGCTTGTACATCGCCGTGCTGTGGACGCTTGTTTCACTGGCCGTGGCCAGTTTGCTGGGGCCTTGGGGTTTTGGTGCGGCGGTGCTGGGCTTGCTGCTGGCATGGGCCTATAGCGCGCCGCCGCTGCGCCTCAAGGAAAACGGCTGGTGGGGCAACGCGGCATGCGGTATCAGCTATGAAGGCATTGCCTGGACCACCGGCGCCGCCGTGATGGCGGGTGGCCAGATGCCCGATGCGCGCTCACTCTGGCTGGCCTTTCTCTACAGCATAGGCACGCACGGGATCATGACGCTCAATGATTTCAAAGCCGTAGCCGGTGACCGGGCCATGGGCGTGCGCTCGCTCCCGGTGCAATTGGGTGAACAACGCGCGGCCAACGTAGCCTGCTGGTTCATGGCCTTGCCACAAATAGTAGTCATCCTCTTGTTATTTGCTTGGGGCCAGCCTGGGCGCGGGCTGGCGGTGGCAGTGCTGCTGGGGATTCAAGTCCTCATGATGGATTATTTTTTGACGCACGTCAGCCATAGGGCACTTTGGTATAGCGGCTTTGGCGTGCCGTTTTTCGTGGCGGGGATGATGGTCAGTGCTTTTGCTTTGCGCGCACTGCTGGGGGTGGGCGCATGAGCGCCGAAGAATACGTGACGCGACCTGCACAACGGGCCGTTGCACATTCCTATTTTTATTAATGCTGGAAAACTGTGAGGTGCTTCGATGGACACAAGCGAAACCTTTGATGTGGTGGTTGTCGGCGGCGGCCCGGCGGGCGCGACCGCAGCCCATACGCTGGCGCAGCGTGGGCATTCCGTGCTCTTGCTGGACCGCGCCGGGCGCATCAAGCCTTGCGGCGGCGCGATACCGCCGCGCTTGATCAAAGACTATGCCATCCCCGACCGCTTACTGGTGGCCAAAGCACAGTCGGCACGGATGATTGCGCCCAGCGATCACAAAGTGGACATCCCGATTGACAACGGATTTGTCGGCATGGTGGACCGCGCGGAATTTGACGAATGGTTGCGCGAACGCGCAGCCAGTGCCGGTGCGGCGAGGCGCATCGGAACCTTTGACAAACTGAGCCGCGATGCCGATGGCGTGAGCGTGGTGCACTACCAAGCGCGTGAACGCTCGCAGCGCGGCGAAGGCACGCCGGCGCGGGTGCGGGCGCGCACCATCATCGGGGCCGACGGGGCCAAGTCGCAAGTGGCGCGCCAAGCCGGTGTGGATGGAGCCAAGGACACGCAATATGTGTTTGCTTACCACGAGATCGTAAAAGCCCCTGCCATCAAGCCTGCGGGCTACGACGGCACGCGCTGCGATGTGTATTACCAAGGCCAGCTCTCACCCGATTTTTACGGTTGGGTGTTCCCGCATGGGGATACCTTAAGCATTGGCACCGGCAGTGCCGACAAAGGCTTTTCTTTGCGCCATGCAGTGGGCCTGCTGCGCCATGCTTCGGGTCTGGGGCAGGCCGAGGTTTTGCGCCGCGAAGGCGCGCCCCTGCCCATGAAGCCACTCAAGCGTTGGGACAACGGGCGCGATGTGGTGCTGGCAGGCGACGCGGCGGGGGTGGTGGCACCGGCCTCAGGCGAAGGCATTTACTACGCGATGTACGGCGGCGAACTGGCGGCCTATGCCGTTGAAAAACTACTGCACACCGGCGAGGTGAAAAGCCTGCAATTTGCGCGCAAGGAATTTATGCGCGCGCACCGCACGGTGTTTACGGTGCTAGGCATCATGCAATGGTTTTGGTACCGCAGTGAGAAGCGGCGCGAGCGCTTCGTCAAAATTTGCGAAGACCGCGATGTGCAGCAACTTACGTTTGAGTCGTATATGAACAAACAATTAGCGCGTAAAAAACCTATGGCCCATGTGCGCATCTTTTTCAAGGACATGGCGCACCTACTCGGATTGGCCAAAGTGTGAGCCTGGAGCAGTTCTACCAGGGCCCGCTGGTGGTCGATATTGCCATCGGCTTCATTACCCTGGAAGCTCTGCTGCTCTGGGCCTGGCACCAATTAACTGGGCGCGGATTGGCGCTAGCCGACTGCGTGCTGACGATTCTTTCCGGAGCCTTCCTGATGCTGGCGCTGCGCTGCGCCCTGACGCCTGAAGGCTGGCCAGGGATGGCGCTATTTTTGGTTGCAGCCGGCATTGCGCACGGCGCGGATTTACGAAGCCGCTGGCGCAATCAGGCCTGAATTAACAGGCCCGAGATTGATGTGACGCGCAAACTGCTGCGCCAAATAGTCTTCACCATGCTCGAGCACAAAATAGCGGAAGGCTTCGGCCGCGGGCGATAACAGCTTGGACAGCATGTGGACCACATTCCAGGCGCGCACCACCGGAGCGCCTTCTACATCCAGCACGGCAATCAAACGGTTGTCCAGTTCCAGACCCAAGGTGTGCAGCGATAAAAAACTCAGTCCCATACCCGCCATCACCGCCTGCTTAATGGTCTCATTGCTGGCCATTTCCATGCTCACACGCGGTTCCACGCGGGCTTTTTCCAAAAAGCGTTCCATGGCAGCGCGCGTACCCGAGCCGGGTTCGCGCAATATAAAAGGCTGCGCTTGCAGTTCGAGCGGAGCAATGGTTTCACCTCGCACCAGCGAATGGCCCACCGGCGCCACAAAAACATGCGGATGCGCGGCGAAAGGCTCGGCACGCGTTGCCATTTCGGTGGGCGGACGGCCCATGATGGCAATGTCCACCTCATTGGCGTAGAGCATCTTGACCAGTTGCTCGCGGTTGCCCACCACCAGCTTAATGTCCACGCCTTGGTGCTCTTGGCGAAAGCGCGCCAGCAAATGCGGTAAAAAATACTTGGCCGTGCTGACCATTCCAATCGTGAGCAAGCCCACTTCCAGCTTTTGCAGTCGGGCCGCGGCGTCCTCCGCATCCTTTAAGGTCGACAACATTTTGCGGGCATAGACCAGCATGTATTCGCCCACCGTCGTCAGCGTCACCGTGCGGCCACTGCGGTCGAACAAGGGCATGCCAATGTGCTTTTCCAGCTCGCGCACCTGCATAGTCACGGCCGGGGGCGTGAGATTCAGGGTTTGCGCTGCGCGGGCAAAGCTCAGGTGGCGGGCTACTTCGCTAAACACCCGCAGCTGGCGGAAGGTGGCGTTTTTCATTAAGCAATAGCTTAACTCAAACCAAATAATATTTGAATTTACTTACACGTCTTGGACTTTTATAGTCAAGATCGTAAGCAAAAACGAAACAAATGCGGTGCCAGCACAGCGGCTAGCCCCTACCTTTAAGCGTGTGAAAAAAATACGCGGCGCGGTGGAAGTCGGCCTGAGATAAGCGCCCCTGGCGCGATGAAGCCCATGCGTTTGCGCACCTCGTTGCACTGTATTGCTTTGGATTTTGCGTTTGTGTTCTAACCCCGAAAGGATATTCCTATGGCTGGTCGTAATTTTCTCTTTGTCCCCGGTCCCACCAATGTGCCAGCGCGTATTCAGCGCGCCATGATGGTGTCGATGGAGGACCACCGCTCACCGCGTTTTCCCCAGCTGACCCATATCATCATGGCCGGGCTGCGCGAGGTGTTCCGCACGCAAGCCGGCACGCCTTTTGTGTTTCCATCCTCGGGCACGGGTTGTTGGGAAGCCGCCCTTACCAATACCCTTTCACCCGGCGACAAGGTGTTGGCCGCGCGCTTTGGGCAATTTAGCCACCTGTGGATTGATATGTGCGAGCGCCTGGGTCTGGACGTGCAGATCGTCGAATGCGAATGGGGCACCGGCGTGCCTTTGCAAGAGTACGAAGACATTCTCAAGGCTGATACGCAGCACCAGATCAAAGCGGTGCTGGTCTGCCACAACGAAACGGCGACCGGCGTGACCTCGGACATTGCAGGCGTGCGCGAAGCCTTGGACGAGACGGCACATCCGGCCTTGCTGTTTGTGGACTGCGTTTCCTCTTTGGGCTGCCTAGAGTTCCATTTTGATGACTGGGGCATCGACATGGCGGTTTCCGGTTCACAAAAAGGTTTTATGCTGCCGGCGGGCCTCGGCATTTTGTGCGCCAGCCCCAAGGCGCTGGCAATGTACCCATCGTCCAAGCTCAAGCGGGCGTACTTTGATCTGCCCGACATGATCCAAAGCAACGCCACCGGCTATTTCCCCTATACGCCGGCTTTGACCTTGATGTACGGGTTGATTGAATCGCTCAAAATGATCAGCGAAGAGGGTCTGGACAATGTCATCGCCCGCCATCATTACCTCGCCGAAGGTGTGCGCGCTGCGGTCACCCAGGGCTGGCAACTCAAGCTTTGCGCCAAAGAGCAGCGCTGGCACTCCGACACCGTGACCGCGGTCATGCTGCCTGAAGGTATTGCGGGTACGGAAGTCATAGCCCGCGCCTACCAGCGCTACAACCTGTCCTTGGGTGGCGGTCTGTCCAAAGTGGCAGGTAAGCTGTTTCGCATCGGCCACTTGGGCGATATGAATGAAATCCATTTGATGGCCGCCATCAATGGCGCAGAAATGGCCATGCTCGATTGCGGCGTTAAATTACAGCCAGGCAGCGGCGCAGCCGCGGCTGGCCACTATTGGCGCACGCATGAGGCACCTTCGGGCTTGTGTGCCATGCCTAAGCTGCAGGAAGCGCCCAGCAACACTCTGCGGCCCAATACGGCGCTTGCGCCGAGCTGAAACGAGTCGCTTGGCCCGGCGGCCCATGCGCATGGGCGTTTTCAAACGGCGGGCCTTCTCCGGACAAGCGTAAAACGCGTCTGCAACTCGGCAGCGGAGGCGGCATTTAGCCGCGCTTAAGGGGCGCTATGCCGCCCAAAACCAAGGCCATCCACACCTGTGCACGGCCGCTGCGCGCGCGGGATCACCCACGTCCAAGCCGCAAACGCAAGAAGCCGCACTTGAAGGCTAGCGCCTGCTCTGTGTGAGGGCCTCCCCAAAAGGAGCTCGCATGAAGCCGAAAATGACTTCAGCTACCACTTAACTGAAATCAAAAAATATATGAATTTACTTTATTGATATTGGCTTTTACAGTCTTGCCCAGATCACCCGAAACCCTCACCCAGGAGACATTGATGAGCGATACCGATAGCGGCTCCAGCCAGATTACCGACGCCAAAAAGCGCTACAGCGCCGGCGTTTTGAAGTACAAACAAATGGGTTATTGGATGCCCGATTACGTGCCCAAGGACACCGACACCTTGTGCCTTTTCCGAATTACCCCACAAGACGGTGTCGACCCTGAGGAAGCCGCTGCCGCCGTGGCCGGCGAATCATCCACCGCCACCTGGACCGTGGTGTGGACCGACCGCCTGACTGCCTGCGACAGCTACCGCGCCAAGGCCTACAAAGTGATTCCGGTACCGAACAACCCAGGCCAATATTTCGCCTACGTAGCCTATGACCTGATCCTGTTTGAGGAAGGCTCCATTGCCAACATGACGGCCAGCCTGATCGGCAATGTATTTTCCTTTAAGCCTCTCAAAGCGGCGCGCCTGGAGGACATTCGCATTCCGGTGGCCTATGTAAAAACCTTCAAAGGTCCGCCGACGGGATTGATCGTTGAGCGCGAGCGTCTGGATAAGTTTGGCCGTCCGCTGCTGGGTGCCACCACCAAACCCAAGCTGGGTTTGTCGGGTCGTAACTATGGGCGCGTGGTCTATGAAGGCCTCAAAGGCGGCTTGGACTTTATGAAAGACGACGAGAACATCAACAGCCAGCCTTTTATGCACTGGCGCGACCGCTTCTTGTTCGTCATGGACGCGGTGAACAAAGCCGGCGCCGTGACCGGCGAGGTCAAAGGCAGTTACCTGAATGTGACTGGCGCCACGATGGAAGACATGTACGAGCGCGCCGAGTTCGCCAAGGACCTGGGTTCCGTCATCATCATGGTGGATCTGGTGATTGGCTATACCGCCATCCAGTCCATGGCCAACTGGTGCCGTAAGAACGACATGATCATGCATATGCACCGTGCAGGCCATGGCACATACACCCGCCAGAAAAACCATGGCGTGAGCTTTCGCGTCATCGCCAAATGGTTGCGTCTGGCCGGCTGCGACCATTTGCATACCGGCACCGCAGTGGGCAAGCTCGAAGGCGACCCGCTCACGGTACAAGGCTATTACAACGTCTGCCGCGACAGCTACACCAAGACCGACCTGCCGCGCGGCCTGTACTTTGACCAGGATTGGGCAGACCTGAAGAAGGTGATGCCGGTCGCATCGGGCGGCATCCATGCCGGGCAAATGCACCAGCTCATAGACTTGTTTGGTGACGATGTGGTCTTGCAATTTGGTGGCGGTACGATTGGCCACCCTATGGGTATCCAGGCCGGCGCGGTGGCAAACCGGGTGGCATTGGAATCCATGGTCAAAGCCCGCAACGAGGGACGCAACATTCTGGAGGAAGGCCCGACCATCCTCAAACAAGCGGCGCAAAGTTGCACACCACTCAAAGCAGCATTGGATACCTGGGGCGAAATCAGCTTCAACTACCAGAGCACCGATTCAAGTGACTACACCGCCACGCCTGTTACCGCCTAAGTCCCACACGCTGCAAGGAGAACCACACCATGATGACCAACCCAACCGGCCGTTTGACGCAAGGCCAATTTAGTTTCCTACCCGATCTGACAGACGCCGAAATTACCCTGCAAATCGAATACGGCCTACGCAAAGGATATGCCTGGAGCGTTGAATACACCGATGATCCGCACCCGCGCAACACCTATTGGGATATGTACGGCAACCCGATGTTTGACTTGCATGATGCTGCCGGCGTCATGCAGGAACTCAAGGCCTGCCGCGCCGCGTTCCCCAACCACTACATCCGTATGATGGCTTTTGACTCCACCCGCGGCGTGGAAACTATTGCCATGAGCTTTATCGTCAATCGTCCAAGCAAAGAACCTGGTTTTATGCTGGAGCGCCAGGAGGTCAACGGCCGCTCGCTGCGCTACAGCACCCGCGGTTACGCGGCTAACCAAGCTGAAGGCGAACGTTACAAAGACTAGGCTTTTCCACGGCAAACCCTATTTCCGGCATAGCACCCCATGAGCCCACCGTCGTATTCCATTCCCGGCAGTATCCCAGCCCCGACCGCCAGCAGCGCTACGCCCACGGCGTCGGAAAGGCAGGCGGATAGCACCGCTGGCGCACGCTCAGTGGCTGAGGTGCTGGAAGGCTCGCAAGTGGAGGCCGTACTCCAGGAACTCGACCGCGACCTGGTGGGATTGGTGCCGGTCAAGGCGCGCATCCGCGATATAGCCGCCTTGCTAGTGATAGACAAGCTGCGTGTGAATCTGGGCCTGACCAGCCAGGCACCGAGCCTGCATATGTGCTTTAGCGGCAATCCCGGCACGGGCAAGACAACGGTGGCCAGCCGCATGGCGCAAATCCTGCACCGCCTGGGCTTTGTACGCAAAGGGCATCTAGTCTCTGTCACGCGCGACGACTTGGTGGGGCAGTACATTGGCCACACGGCGCCCAAAACCAAAGAGGTGCTCAAACGCGCCATGGGCGGTGTGCTGTTTATTGACGAAGCCTATTACCTCTACCGCCCGGAAAATGAGCGGGACTACGGCCAAGAGGCCATTGAAATTTTGCTACAAGTGATGGAGAACCAGCGCGACGACCTCGTGGTGATATTGGCCGGCTACAAAGACCGCATGGACACTTTTTTCCAGTCCAACCCTGGCATGAGCTCGCGCATCGCCCACCACTTGGACTTTCCCGACTACGCTGTGGGTGAGCTACTGCACATTGCCGGTATGACCTTGGCGCAGCAAAATTACCGCTTTGGCGAAGGTGCGCACGCCGCGTTTGAACAGTACCTGGGCCTGCGCATTGCGCAACCACATTTTGCCAATGCCCGCAGCGTGCGCAATGCTTTAGACAGAGCGCGGCTGCGCCAGGCCAGTCGCTTATTTGCCGACCGCCAACGCATCCTCAGCGCCGATGACTTGACCACTATTGAAGCGGCTGACATTCTGGCTAGCCGGGTCTTCCAACCATCCTAATACCGAGGACAACCCCATGCTCAAAGCGCTTATTTTCGACGTCGACGGAACGCTGGCGGACACCGAGTCGGCCCACCGCGCCGCCTTTAACCATGCGTTTGCCGAAGAAGGGCTGGACTGGGTATGGGACGAGGCGCTCTATATGGAGTTGCTGGAGGTCTCTGGCGGCAAAGAGCGCATTGCCCACTACTGGAAGCGCACGCGCAGCGACATCGTAGGCATCGAGGCCGACGCACTCAACGACACGATTGCACACCTGCACGAACTCAAAACCGCAGCGTATGAAGGCATGGTCCATGATGGGCACGTCAGCCTGCGGCCTGGCGTATTGCGCCTCATCGAATCGGCGCATGACCAAGGTCTGGCGCTGGCGATTGCTACTACCACCTCGCCCGTCAATATCGCCGCGCTGCTGCGCAAATCTATTGGCCCGCATTGGCGCAGCTTGTTTGGCGTGGTGGAAGACGCATCGACCGCGCCGCGCAAAAAACCGCATCCGCAGGTCTATTTACAGACCTTGCAGCGGATGGGCATGACCGGTAGCGATTGCATGGCGATAGAAGATTCGGCCAATGGTTTGCAAGCCGCACTGGCCGCAGGCTTACCTACCGTTATCACGCCCAACCGCTTTACCGCGCACCACCGGTTTGAAGGTGCCTTGCGCGTGGTACCGGACCTGGGTAACACCACCGTTGCGGACTTACGTATCTGGCATTCCCAACATCGCAGTGCCTAATGTATTTTGATTCAGCGAGATCACCCCATGCCTTTGTCTGCACGCTCCCAGCATTCCACCCTGACGCAGTTTCTGATCGAAGAGCGGCGCAAATACCCAGGTGCCAGCGGAGACTTCAATGCCTTGATATTGGACATCGCCCTGGCCTGCAAAGCGATAGCGCGCGGCGTCGCGTTTGGCGAGCTCGGACAGGTACTGGGCGACCATAAGAGCGAGGAAGGCGTGTCGGTCAACGTGCAAGGCGAGGCACAAAAAACGCTGGACGTGCTAAGCAACCAGGCCTTTATCCGACGCACGCAATGGGCAGGCAACCTAGCAGGCATGGCGTCTGAAGAGATGGAGCATCCTTACCAAATTCCTGCGCAGTACCCGCGTGGTAAGTACTTGCTGGTGTTTGACCCGCTGGACGGCTCCAGCAATATCGACGTGAACGTATCAGTGGGCAGCATTTTTTCGGTGCTGCGCGGGCCTGAGGATGGTCGTGATGTGCAAGAGGCCGACTTTTTGCAAGCTGGCACGCGGCAAGTCGCAGCCGGCTATGCGATTTACGGTCCTACCACCATGCTGGTACTCACGCTGGGCAATGGGGTACAGGGCTTTACCTTGGACCCGAACCTGGGCGAGTTCATGCTCACGCACCGCAATATCCAGATACCCCAAGATACCCAGGAGTTTGCGATTAACGCCTCCAATAGCCGCTTTTGGGAAGCGCCGGTCAAGCGCTATGTCGACGAATGTCTAGCCGGCAAGACCGGGGCACGCGGCAAAGATTTCAATATGCGCTGGATTGCCAGCATGGTGGCTGAGGCACACCGCATCCTGATGCGCGGCGGCGTGTTCATGTACCCGCGCGACACCAAGGACCCCAGCAAAGCCGGACGCCTGCGCTTGCTGTATGAGGCCAATCCGGTGGGTATGGTGATGGAGCAAGCCGGTGGCCGCGCCAGCACCGGCGAGCGGCCAGTTTTGGACGTTGTACCGGACTCGCTGCACCAGCATATCGGCCTGGTGTTCGGGTCACGCAAAGAAGTCGAGCGCATTGAACGCTACCACCACGAACCGGAGCAAACCGAGGAACACAATCCTTTATTTGCCGAGCGTAGCCTGTTTAGATTCTGAGATTATTTCGTTCAGGGAGTCCCCATGTCAGAAAAACATCCGATTGTTGCGATTACCGGCTCCAGCGGCGCCGGCACCACTTCGGTCACGCGCACCTTTGAAAACATCTTCCGTCGCGAGGGCGTCAACGCTGCCATCATTGAGGGCGACAGTTTCCACCGCTATGACCGCGCTGAAATGAAGCTGCGGCTGGCTGAAGCAGAGGCCAAAGGCAATAAAAATTTTAGCCATTTCGGGCCGGAGAATAATTTATTTTCCGAATTGGAGGCCTTGTTTGCCGACTATGCAAAAACCGGCAGTGGTAAGCAGCGCAAGTATTTGCATGACCATGAGGAAGCCGCGCCGTTTCAGCAAGAACCCGGAACCTTTACGCCCTGGGAAGACGTACCCAAAGGCACTGATTTGCTTTTTTACGAAGGCCTGCATGGCGCAGTAGTAACACCTGAGGTCAACATCGCGAAACACCCCGATTTGCTGATTGGCGTAGTGCCGGTCATCAACTTGGAATGGATCCAAAAGCTGTGGCGTGACAAGTCCAAACGTGGTTATAGCACTGAAGCCGTCACCGATACTATTTTGCGCCGCATGCCGGACTATGTGAACTACATTTGTCCACAGTTCGTACACACGCATGTCAATTTTCAGCGCGTGCCCATGGTCGATACCAGCAACCCATTCATTTCGCGCGACATTCCTTCGCCGGACGAGAGTATGGTGGTCATCCGCTTTGCCAAACCCAAGGGCATCGACTTTCAATACCTGCGCAGCATGATCGATGGCAGCTATATGAGCCGCGCTAACACCATCGTCGTGCCAGGCGGCAAAATGGAGTTGGCTATGCAACTTATCTTCACACCCTTCATTTGGCGGATGATGGAACGCAAAAAGCGCGCCGCATGAACCGCTACGACCTAATCCTGTTTGACCTGGACGGCACCCTGGTCGAAACTGCGCCGGAAATTTGTGACGCCGTCAATGACACCATGCAGCACTTTGGTTTTGCGAGCGTTTCGCAAACCCAGGTCAATGACTGGATAGGCCACGGCACCTTGGAACTACTCATCCAGGCGCTGGCTTTCGTCCAAGGACAAAGCGACGATGCAATCCGTCATTCTGAGCGTTTGACTGTGATTGCAGCCATTTTTAAAGCACATTACCGTGCGCGCTGCGGAACGCGCAGCCATTGCTACCCCCATGTCCTAGACACCTTGCACCGGCTCCAGGCCCAGGGTATTCGCTTAGGTGTCGTCACGAATAAAGAAAGTGCCTACACCCAGACCGTGCTCGATGCCCATGGTTTAACGTCTTTTTTTGATTGCGTCATCAGCGGCGACACATTGCCTACCAAAAAGCCCCGGCCCGATGGGGTGCTCAACTGCTTGGAGCGCTTCCAGGTAAGCGCGGATAAAACGCTGTTTGTAGGCGATTCCAGTATCGACATCGCCACCGCGCGCAATGCCGGTGTGGCGGTCTGGGTAGTACCCTACGGCTACAACATGGGGCATCCGATCGCGGACAGCCAACCCGATCGCATCATCGCTAGCTTCACGGAGCTATGACGCTTGCGCTACCGCCACGTTCGTAGTTAAAGTATTTAAACCGTTGGGCTCGAAAGGCGTGCAAATCTAGTGCAGCGGCCCGGCCGCTGACCAGGTCGGCGACCACGCTTCCACTCAAGCCACCCAAGGTAAGACCAATATGCTGGTGACCAAAGGCATACAGCACGCGGGCGCTATGGCGCGAACGGCCCAGCACGGGAAGCCCGTCGGGCAGCGTCGGGCGAAAGCCCAACCACGGTGATTGCGGCGCACCCAGCCCAGGCAAAGCGCGATGCGAAGCAAAGTTGAGCAAGTCCAGCAAGCCTGGATGCATTTCCTCCCCCAAGCCCGCCAACTCCACGGTACCTGCCACCCGAATACCATGCGCCATAGGCGTCATGTAAAAACCGCGCTCGGCCCAGCCCACAGGCCGTGCAATTAAGGGGGCGCTGCCCGGAAACATCAGATGGTAGCCACGTTCGGCTTGCAGGGGCAGATCATCGCCGCATTGCGCGGCCAAGGCCTTGGAATACACACCCGCACATATGGCCAGGTAGTCATAAGCACTTTCATGGTTCAGCCCCAGCACACGCACTTGCCGGTCGTTCGCTTGGACGGTGGTGACCGCCACCGGATGCACCACCAGTCCTTTGGCCTGCAAATACGCCAGCAAGCCATGCAAGAAGGCCGAAGGGTCGCTTAAATGCCAAGAGCCTTTGAACAAAGCGCCGCGATGAAAAATTGGGCTGAGCTGCGGCTCTAACTGGGCGATCGCGTCAGCATCCAGTATCTCGGACTCGACGCCCAGACGGCGCCGCAATTGCAGCGTCTGGCGAGCGCCTTCAAACGCAGCGGCGCTGGAATACAAGTACAAACACTCTTGTGGCCGGACGAAGCGCTGTAGATCCGCCTCGGCCAACATCGCGTCGTAGCCGCTTTGCGCACGCGCCAGCAAATTCGACAAAGCAGTTGCGGTGGCGGTATAGCGCACGGGCGTGGAGGCCCACAAAAAGCGTGTAAGCCAGGGGGCCAGCGCATGCATATGCGACCAGCGCACGCGCAATGGACTTTGCGAAGAAAACAAATAACGCGGCAGATCGCGAAACACCGAGGGGTTATTCACCGGGATGCAAGCGTAATTGGCAAAGGTGCCGGCATTACCGAAAGAGGCGCCACCGGCCGCACCGCGCGGCTCGTACAAACTCACCTGATGGCCCTCGCGCATCAGCCAATAGGCTGATGACAGCCCGACAAAGCCCGCGCCGATGACAGCTACTGCGGCCATCGGTGGTGCCCGTCTTTTTTGCGCACCAGCTGCATCACGAAAAACACCAACATGGGCTTACACGCAGCAGCGCGTCGCATCAGCTTACCAGCGTACACCTAGGCGCTCAAAGGCCTTACTGAGCACGAACAAGGGCCCAACCAGCAGGTATTGCACATCTTCGAAGAACGAGGGTTTCTTGCCCTCCAGGTGGTGGCCGATGAATTGAAAAATCCAGGCGACTACAAAAATGCCAATGCTGGCCGGGACCAGCACACCGGCCACGTTCATAGCGTCCACCAGCGCCAGCATCACCGAAGACAGCAGCAACATGCACAGTGTGAAAGGCCAGGACAAACGGGCGTAATAAACCAAGCTGCCAGCGATCAATACCAGAACCAGCGCCGGGTGCAGCGCAAACAATAAGCCATTGAGGCTGAGCATGATGGCCGGTATCGCCACAAAATGAATCGCTTCATTGACAGGGTGGGTATGGCTCAAGCCATAGTGCTGCAATAGCGTATCCACTTTGCGCTGGGGAGTGTCCATACTTTCCGGCAGCGGGGTTTGCATTGAGTCCATGGTCTGCCTCCTAGGGTGAAAAATCCGAACTAGGATTTTAAAAATTGCTTGAGCCAAGCAACCGCCCGGCCTTGCATGCATTGTCCTGCCCAGTACAACAAGGCGTGGCTGGCACCGGCATACAAAAATTGCAGCCTGCCAGGCTTGGGCGCCCGAAGCTTGGCGGGCTCTGATTGCATCATGGCATGTACATTGTGCGCCAGCACTTCACTGTCCTGCCAGACGTGAAAAACCTCCGGGTGGCTGCTACTGCGTTCGAAGGCGTCGGTGGCCATGCCATCGCCCTGCACAGCCAAGCCACTGGGGCTCAGCCAGGCTGGCGCCGCACGGGCCAAGACCAGAATCGGTACATCACAGGCCAGGCGTGCGCCACTGGCAAGCACCACGTCATCGCGCGTGAGCGACGCCACGGTTTCATACAGCACCGTGACACGCTGTTCGCGCAACAATTGCAACATGCGCTGGTGCAAAGCTTCGGGGTAGCCTTTGTCGCCCTCTTGCTGTGGCCCGATGACCCAGGTCACTGCGGCGGTGGGCATGCGCTGGCGCACGGCCAAGGCCAGTTCAAAACCTTCGGAGCCGGCGCCGATCACCGCCATACGTAGCGCGCGGGTACGTCCCAGGCCGCAGACCTTGGGCCATAAATTGGCAAAACCTTCCAATGGCGGTACGAACAAACCGTGTTCACGCGCGCCAGGCATGGCCGCTTCGATCGCCTCCCGGTGCGGTACCGGCCCAGTGTTGATAGAAAGCACGTCATAGCTCAGCGACTGGCCGTCATCAAGCAAGATGCTGCGCGAGACCGCATTGAGGCTTCGGCCCTGGCGCCCGGTCCATTGAACTTTGTCCTGTTGCAAGAGCGGCTCAAAATCGAGCATGCACTGGGCCAGCGGCACATCGTTGGCGACATAGCGCGCCAGTTTGCGCGGTACAAAGGTCTGGGTATGCTGGGTCAACACCGTGATCTGGACATGCGCCAGCGGCTGGCGCTTGAAATGCTCGAGCAAGCGGATATGGGCTGGCCCCATACCCCACAAGACCAAATGTTCGGGCCGCCGGTACGGCCTGGCGGCCAGTTGGGCGCCTAGGGCAATAGCTTCTTCACCCGTCACCACAGAGTCTGCGGAGGGCGTCGGTAAATCTTCCGTCATACCCCTATTGTTCCACGAGCCTGATCGGCGTCCGAAAATCGGCCACTTCGCATACCCGTCCTATCAGCGCAGACTGCGCATAACCTTGCGCCCGCAGCGCCTGCAAACAGGCTTGCGCCTGCTCCCAAGGCACGCTGGCAAGGAGGCCGCCAGCGGTTTGCGGATCAAAAAGCAATTCGCGGCGCAGGCGCTTGGCTTGGACAGCGGACAAGTCCGCATCGCCAGCGACCCGTTTGGCCGACGCGAAACCCGAACCTAGGCTTGTGCGCGTGCGGCTTGCGGGCCCCTGGCCTGCGTCCTGAGTAGGCGCCGCCTCCCACCCGGCCACCGCCGAGCCTTGCTGGGCATTGCTGCTGTGCAAGGAACTGAAAATGCCGGCCTGCATAGACGCCAAGGCGCCTTCCAGCACCGGCAAAGACGCCATCTCCAATTGCGCGCCCAAGCGACGGGTTTGCAGCATTTCTACTAAGTGGCCCAGCAGGCCAAAACCTGTGACATCGGTACAGGCATGGGCGCCATACTGCACCAGGGTATGGGCGGCGTTTTGGCTGGATTGGGCCATGGTGTCGAGCGCCGACTCGACCCAGCGACCACGCGCGAGACCCAAAGCATGCGCGGCAAACAAGGTGCCCGTGCCCAAGGGTTTTGTCAATAGCAAAGCGTCTCCGACCATCGCGCCCGACTTGCGCATTACTTGCACGGGCTGGCCCTGGGCGTCCAGGTCGACCAGGCCATTGATGGCAAAGCCCAGGGACAGCTCGGGCCCCTCGCCGCTATGGCCGCCCACCAAGGCGCAGCCTGCGGCATTGAGTACTTGCACCGCGCCGGCCATGAGCTGCGACAACAAACTTTGCATCTGCCGGTCCAGCCCCGGCGGCACCACGGCGATGGCCGTGGCCGTATGTGGCGTCGCGCCCATAGCAAAAATATCGCCTAGCGCATGGTTGGCCGCGATTTGACCAAAGCGATAAGGGTCGTCAATAAACGCCCGGAAAAAATCGACGGTTTGCACCTGTGCCTTGCCTTGAGGAATGCGCACCAGGGCCGCGTCATCGGGTGCGGACAATCCAATCAATACGTCCGGGCTGTCTAGCGTCTGCAAGCCTCCTAAGGCGCGGCCCAAAACACCGGCACCGACTTTGGCCGCGCAGCCGCCGCAACGCATAGCCTGGGCCGCTTGCGCTTGGGCGCGCTCCTGCGCGTCCAGGTTCGCGATAGGTGCCAGTGCCTGCGCGCCCGCGCCGGCCGCCCTAGGCGCCATCGTGGCGATACCCAAGTCGGAAAAACGCTGCATAAAGCGCCGGTCTATGCGGTCTTTCCAGCGCCAAACCCAAGCACCCGCAAAACCCAGCAGGCCGCGCGAGGCCACGGCATAGCGGTCGCCAGTGCTGATCAGTGCCAGCCAGTATTTTTGGGGTCGGTAGGGCTTTAAGGGCAATCCGCATACAGCACGGCGCAAATTGCGCGCCAAGGGCATGCCCATGCGCACCGCAAATACACCGGCTTTTTCCAAAGGGCGTGGGCCGAAGGCGGCCACATCGCCACTGGCAAAAATACGTGCGTCGGTCTGGCTTTGAAGAAAGGCATTGACGCGCACGCAGCCGTCGGCATCGAGCGCCAAACCGGTGGTGGCCAGCCAACTCCCACCCGATGCCTGCGTCACCCAAAACACCGCGTCGGCATCCACCTGTTCCATCGCATGCGCCACCTGCGGCGGGAGACCTTGGCTTGTAACAATAGATTCCTGTGCAGTGCGCAAGGCCCGGCTGGCGTCCTGCGCGTGCATCCATTGCACACCCGAGGCACTAAGCGCCTGCACCCGCGCACCTACATAAACTTGTACACCGCGTGCTTGCAAGGTTTGCATAAAGCGTGCGCGCACACCGGCGTTGTGCGTAGGCAGTATGTCGGTCGAAGCAGAAAACAAGGAGAACTGCGGCGCTGCTATGCCAATTACTTGGCACTCGGTTTGCAAGCGGTATTGCATTGCCAAGAGCAGCTCCACCCCACCGGCGCCCGCGCCCACCACAGCAATGCGGCGGGGCCCCTGCCCGGCGCGCACGCTGGCAAGCAGTTGCAACCAGCGCGCGTTAAATGCTGCAATCGGTTTGACCGGTATCGCATGGTCGGTCGCACCCGGAACCTGCGCCACCTGCGGCGTAGAGCCGGTGTTGATAGCTAGCAGGTCGTAGTCCAGGGGTGGTCGCCCTTGCAAGAACACATGGCGCGCCTGGCGGTCTATACCTAGCACTTGCGCCCGCACAAAACGCGCGCCGGCATAGGCACACAAACGCACCAGGTCCAGGTGGACTTCGTCATAGGTATAGTGCCCAGCCACATAACCGGGCAACATGCCGGAATACGGCGTATGCGCGTCGGTACACACCAGGGTAATGCGCAAACCCGGCAATGCTTGCATGCCAAAGGCTTTGAGCACCGCCACATGGCTATGCCCGCCGCCGACCAAGACCAAGTCGCGCAAGATAGGGCCGGAGTGTGCTTGCATAGCGCCCGATTGTGCCGCCCGCACGCCTAGCCGCGCCGCCAGCGGTGCCAGCGCGCCAGCCAGGGCATGAGCGCTTGCGGCAAGTGCGCGCGCTGCCATTGTCCCGCCACCTGCTTGGCCGACTCGCTGAGCGTCGGATAGCTGTGGATGGTCGCCAATATCGCTTTCAAACCCAGGCCCTGGCGCATGGCCAGGACATAGGGCGCCAACAATTCGGCTGCATGCTCGCCGACGATGCTGACGCCGAGCAAGGTATCGCGCCCAGGCACGGTGAGCACTTTGACAAACCCGGCAGGCACTGCGCCAAGGGCTGCATCACAGATCGCACGGTCTAGCCCGGCCAGTTCAAAACGGGTGGCTTCATACGCCAGGCCGCGTTCCTGCGCCTGCTGTTCATTGAGGCCCACGCGCGCCACTTGCGGCGCCACATACACCGCCGTGGGCAGCACGCTGTAGTCCGGACGCAGCGCACCCCAACCCTCCAGCAAGGCATTGACCGCCGCATACCAGGCCTGGTGTGCAGCGGCGTGGGTAAATTGGTGCGGGCCCACCACATCACCCGCTGCATAAATAGAAGGAATCAGGGTTTGCAAGTAGGCATCGGTGTGCAAAGGCAAATCGCTCGCAATGCCCAAGTCCTCGAGGCCGAAACCACGCAGCCTGGCCTGGCGCCCGGTGGCACAGACCAGCAAATCGTAGGGGACTGCAAACTCGTCATCGGGCGCTACTTGTACGTCAGAATTTGCGCACGCTTCGCCCTGCGGCTTGGTGTGCCGGCGCAGCACCAGTAGTTTGTCGGCACCGGCATGCGCAGGCAATGCCTCGCAGCGAATGACTTGGTGCGCGGTGAACACGCGCACGCCATCGGCGCTCAAGGCGGAGTGCACCAAGGCGCTGACATCCGCGTCCTCGCGCGTCAACAAAACAGGTGCTGCTTCAAGCAGGCTGACTTGTGCACCCAGACGTGCAAACGCTTGCGCCAATTCGCAGCCCACCGGCCCGCCTCCGATGATGGCGATACGCCGGGGCAGCGCGGCCGATTGCTCCAAAGCGTCCCACAAGGTATCGCTAGTCACATAGCCGCTGTGCTCTAGTCCCGCAATGTCGGGCACACGCGGCTGCGATCCGGTGGCCACAATGATGCTGCGTGCGCTGATGCGTTCGGGCGCCTGACCACTGCGGCGCAGCTCTACCGTCCAGGGGTCGACGATGGTGGCATAGGCCTGCAACACATCCACCCCCAACGCACGGTAGCGCTCGGGGCTGTCATGCGGTGCGATGGCGGCGATGATGCTGCGCACACGCTGCATCACCCATGCAAAGTCCACCTGCACCTGTCCGGTCTGCACGCCAAAACCCTGGGCTTGTCGCGCCTGGTGTGCAACGCGCGCACTTTGAATCAAGGCTTTGCTGGGCACGCAACCGCGGTTCAGGCAATCGCCGCCCATCTCGCCCGCTTCCACCAGCGCCACCCGCGCCTGGGCATGCGCGGCCACATACGCAGACACCAACCCACCGGCACCGGCGCCGATGACGATCAGGTTGTAATCAAAGCGCGCCGGACGCTTCCAGCGTGCGCCCAGCGTGCGCCGTCGTAGCCAGCCCAGTGCGCGCCGTGCTAACCAGGGCGCGCAGGCCAAGGCCAAGGCCGACGCCAACAAGGCGCTCGCCACTTGTGGCTGTAGCACCTCGGAGACCGATTGCAACTGGCCCAGCTGGCTTCCCGCATGCAAGTAAATCATGGTGGTTGGCAACATGCCCAATTGGCTGAACACATAGAAACGCCAGGCTGGCATGCGCGTCAAGCCCATCAACACATTGATCACCCCAAAGGGCACCATCGGGATCAGACGCAAACTGAGCAAATAAAAAACGCCTTCATGCTCCAAGCTTCGCGTCATGCTGCGCAAACGCCGCGTCATACCCGGACCCAGGTAGGTGGGCAGGCTATCCGCCAGCACATGCCGCACCACGAGCAAGGTAAACGTGGCGCCCAGCGTCGAGGCAAAAGACACCAGGAACAAGCCCCAGGCAAAACCCAGCACCGCACCGCCAGCCAAAGTTAACACCACAATGCCAGGCACCGCTGCGCTGGCCAGCAAGACATACAGCATAAAAAATGCGGCGCGCACTGTCCAAGGTGCTTGCGCGTGCCAGGCTAACAAGTCCTGGTACTGTGCTTGCAGGCGCGCCAGGCTAAACCAATCCGCGCCCTGCAATATACCGAGCAGCGCCAGCACCACCAAGGCCAACAGGCCGACACGCCACAGCATGCGTGCGCTAAACACGATCGTCCCGTTCTGAGCTTGCAGGCGACTTGCCTTGATGGTGGGCGTGCGGCAAGTCCGTAGGCGCATCGCCCAGCAAACGCATACCTGCCGCAATACGGCCCAGCCAGGTGATCGCGCACAAGGCGGCAAAACCATAGGCCATTGGCGCGAAATGGCTAGGCCACATACACATGGCGCACAAGACGGCCAGGGTCTCGGTCGCTTCGGTCAAACCACCCAAAAAGTAAAAAGATTTTTCCGGGTACTGCGGGTTGTGCAGCCCGCGCTGCGCCGCTAAGGTGGCAAAGGCCAGAAAGCTGCTACCGGTACCCACGAAAGCAGTGAGCAAGACCGCTGCGGCCAATGCATTGCGCGCCGGGTCGGCAAGCGCAAAGGCCAGCACCATCAGGGCGTAAAAAACAAAGTCCAAGGCAATATCTAAAAAGCCACCGACCGCCGTGCTGCTTTCACTCGCACGCGCCAGCGCGCCATCAATCGCATCGCACAATCGCGAGCACAACAGCAGCGCCAAACCGGCCATCCAGGCCTGCGATGCCACGCACGCCGCAGCGAGCACACCCAAGACAAATCCAGCCCACGTGATGCTAATGGCAGAAACACCTAGGTGCAGCAGCGGACGCGCAAGTGCCTGCACAGCCGGGCGTATCAAGCGGGTAGTCAAGCGGTCCAACATAGCCGCATTGTCGGTGCTAGCCGTGACAGCATGCACAGGCTCAGGGCGCGGCAAGGTAAGTGACACGCTGCGCATCGGCAATGTCTGCCGGGTCGTGCGTTACCACCAAGGCGGTGATACCGCGCCGGGCCACGGCCGCAAATACTAGCGCACGCATACGCTGGCGCAGCGCGACATCGAGCTTGGCAAAAGGCTCATCGAGCATCAAGGCCTGTGGCTGGGACAACAAGGCGCGCGCCAAGGCGGCACGCGCACGCTGACCACCCGAGAGCGTGGCTGGATCGGCCTGGGCGAAAGCACCCAATTCCATTTCGTCCAAGGCTTGCGCCACTTGCGCAGCGCGCGCCGCCTGCGGCCCGGCGGCAACGGCAAACAAAAGGTTTTCATGCACCGTCATATGCGCAAACAACAAATCGTCTTGGTACAGCAAAGCAATGCGCCGTGCACGGGTAGGCAAGGCGTCCACGCGCCGCCCCATCACATGCACCGAGCCCTGAAATTGCATGGCAGGCGCCAGCGTGCCGCAGACGGCCGCCAGTAAGCTCGATTTGCCCGACCCGCTGGAGCCCATGAGGGTGTGTACCGTGCCGGCAGGCAGCGCAATCTCCAGCTCTTGCACCAGGATGCCCGCAGGGCTGCGCAAGCTGTGTACTTGCAGATGCAAGGCCAGGGGAAGGTCAAAGGAAGAGGACATACGCCAGTGCATCCTAAGGCAGCCCGTGCGCGGCGATGGGCGGCGCAAAACGCCGCTTGCGGCCCAGCCAGAGCGCCAGCCCAAACAATCCTGCGGGCAACAGCCATTGCAACAGCGCAAACGCGGCCACCAGCGAGCGCTGACCACCCGAGGACAAGGCCACTGCTTCGGTGGTCACCGTGGCAAAGCGCCCGCCGCCGACAAACAAAGTAGGCAAAAACTGCGCGACGCTAACGGCAAAACCCACCGCAAAAGCCGCTGCCAAGGCCGCGCGCAGCAGTGGCCATTGCACCTGCCACAAATAGGCCCCATGCGAGCGCCCTAGGCTCGCGGACAAATGCGCACCGCGCGGATCCAGCGCAGCATAAGGGCCTTGCAAACTGAGCAACACATACGGCCAGACACTGACACTGTGCGCCAGCCACAAGCCCCATCCGGTGCCGTCCCATCCCAAGGCGATGCACGCACGCTGCAAGCCCAGCGCCCATAGCAATGTCGGCAAGGCCAGCGGCAAGTAAGACGCAGCAAACACAAGGCCACGCCAGCGCGCAGGCAGGCATTCCAGGCAGGCCAGCGCCAGCAGCAAGGCGGTGCCTGCACTGGCCAGGGCCAGCCACAAGGTCGTGCCCAGCACCTGGGCGCTGCCCAGCACCTGCTGCCAGGCCTGCAGCGTCCAAGACTGCGGCCACAGCGCAGGAAAAACCCAAACCCCTATCACGCTGCTCCACAGGAGTGCGACACCCACGACACCATAGACAAGGGGCAGGGCGCGCATACAGCCTCTGCCGATGCCTGCCCTGGCGTCGCCCCGGCGTACCAACCATGCACTGGCGCGCCGTCCCATGCGTTGCCACGCTTGCGCCATGCCGCTTGCTTGGTCGAAGGCATCGATGACAGGCTGCGGCCCACGCGTCCAGCGCGCCAAGGACCAGCAGCGCAAGTCGATGCGGTACAGCGCCCATGCCAGGCCGGCCACCAGCACCGTGCACAGCAAGAGGCAGCACACGGCAGCCAGTCCTTGGGCGTAGATGCGGGGGTCGGCATCCTGCAGCCACTGCCAGGCCAGTACGGCCAGCGTGGGCGGCGCAGCGGGCCCGATGATCCAGGCGACGTCCACCACCGACAGGCTGTAGGCCCAGACCGCCAACAGCGGCGCGGCCATGCGCGGCAGCAACTGCGGCCAGACCACGCGCCACCAGGCCGATGGCAGGCTGTAGCCCAGCGTGGCCGCGACACGCAGTTGCCCCTGCCAGGCGTGTGCCACATCGGGCCGCTGCATATATGCCAATACGCCCCACAGCAAAAACGCAATTTCTTTGCACACCAACACCAGTACCAAACCCAGGGCCCAGGGGTCTTGCGTGCTTTGCCAGGGCGGTGGCGCATCCAAGGGCCAGGGCATCGCATCCGCCCAAGGGCGTAGCGCGGTAAACAAAATACGCACCAAGACACCTGTGGGTGCCAGCAACAGCACACAGCCCCATGCGAAGGCCACATGCGGCAAGGCCAGCATGGCGGGCAACAAGGCTGCAGGCTGGCGCCGCGTATGCAAACCCCAGCCCGTGGACAGCATGCAGGCGCTGGCACCCAGAGCCAACAGCGTCGCCGCTACGCCACTGCTCAGCGATAAGCCCAAGGCCTGCGCAAACTGCGGGTGCTGCAGCAATAGCGCAAAGGCGGCGCTCAAAGAACTGGAGGGTGAAAAAAAGTCCACGAATACTTATCAATGTAAAAGCTGCGATTGTCCGGCCAAGCCCTGTCGCGCCAGCGGCTGGCGGTTACCATCGCTGCCATGTTCAGTTACCGACACGCTTTTCACGCGGGCAACCATGCCGATGTCCTCAAACACATGGTTTTGCTGGCGCTGCTCAAGCACATGGCGCTCAAAGAAACACCGTTTACCGTGCTGGACACGCATGCAGGGGCCGGTTTGTACCGCTTAGACGGAGACTACGCCCAGACCAGCGCCGAGGCCAGCCAAGGATTTTTGAAGCTGGCCCAGGCCAGTCCCGCGCAGCCTTGGGCGCCGCTGGTGCAAGACTACCTGGACATGGTGGCCGGATTCAATGCAGTAGGCCAGTGGAAAATCTATCCGGGATCGCCCTTTATTTGCCAGCAGCCGCTGCGCGGGCGCGACAAGCTCAAGCTGTTTGAACTGCACCCCACCGACAGCAAAACGCTCACCGCCAATATCGCGCAACTAGAGGTCGGTCGGCAAGTGGCCATTGCGCGCGAGGACGGTTTTGAAGCCGTGAAAAAATTTTTGCCGCCGCCTTCGCGCCGCGCACTCTTGCTGTGTGACCCCAGCTATGAAATCAAAAGCGACTATGGCCGGGTGGCAGCGATGGTGGCCGACGCCATGACGCGCTTTGCCACCGGCAATTACATGGTTTGGTATCCCATCATCCCGCGCCCGGAAGCGCACGATCTGCCGCGCAAGCTGCGCACCTTGGCCAATAAAGCAGGCAAAAGCTGGCTGGACATCACCCTGACCGTCAAATCGAGCAAACTGCTGCAAGACGATGCGGGCGAAACGGTGCGCCCGGGCCTGCCCGCCAGCGGCGTGTTTCTGATCAACCCGCCCTTTACCCTTAATGCGCAATTGGCGCTGGCGCTACCGCAACTGGTACAGACGCTCAAGCAGGACACCCATGCACGGCATACGCTGGAGTCGGGGGGCTAAAGCTGCCGCGAGGCAGCCCCTGCGCTAATGCACCGCGCGCTGCGGCTGCGACAGCGCACCGCCCAGACCCAACTCCCGGCAAATCGCCAAGGTAGGCGCGCTCTGGTTGAGCGTGTAAAAGTGCAAACCTGGCGCGCCACCGGCAAGCAATCGCTCGCACAAGCGGCTCACCACCTCCAGCCCAAAGGCCTGCACCGAGGCCATGTCCTGGCCAAAGCTCTCCAAGCGCTGGCGTATCCAGCGCGGGATTTCTGCGCCGCAGGCCGCTGAAAAACGCAGCAACTGGCTGGTATTGGCAATCGGCAAAATGCCCGGCACCACGTCGATATCCAGCCCTAAAGCCGCCGTCTCTTCGACAAAACGGAAGTAGGCATCGGCGTTGTAAAAGTACTGGGTGATGGCCGAATCCGCACCGGCGTGTACTTTGGCGGCAAACGCGCGTACATCGTCTTGCGGGGACGTGGCCTGCGGATGCGTTTCGGGATAGCAAGCCACTTCGATGTGAAAGTCCTTGCCGGTTTCCCTGCGCACAAAAGCTACCAGGTCACTCGCGTACGGGAAGTCGCCCGGCACATAGTCCTCGGGCAAGTCGCCGCGCAAGGCCACCAAACGGCGTACACCCAAGGAGTGCAAAGTGTGCAAATGGGCACGCACCGAATCCTGTGTCGCATGGATACAGGTGAAGTGCGCAGCGGCGCGCTCGCCTTCCCTAGCAAGTTCGGCGACGATGCGCAGACTACCCTCTTGGGTGGAGCCACCGGCACCATAGGTGACAGAGCAAAAGCGGGCCTGTAAAACGGAAAGTTGCTGGCGCACTAGGCGCAGTTTGTCAGCGCCTTCCCCTGTCTTGGGAGGAAAGAATTCCAGACTGACTGGAACCCGTGGAGTAGAAAACATGGCGTTCTCATTCGGAAAAATTGCCCTAGCCCGGATGCCGGGCAAAGATAAAAAATTCGCGGTTGCCGTCGCCCCCTGCAATCGGCGATTCGAACCACGCAGTGACCACCAGGCCAAGGGCTGCGCATGCATCACGCAGGCGCTGCTCTACGAAGGGGTACCAAGATGCGTCTTTGACAATGCCGCCTTTGCCGACCTGGCCGGGCTGCAGTTCAAACTGCGGCTTGACCAGGGTGAGCAAGCTACCACCCGGCTTGAGCAGGGCCAGCACAGCGGGCAAGACCAGGGTTTGCGAGATAAATGACAAGTCCGCCACGATCAAATCAAAAGAGGGTGCAAAGGTGTGCGCCGCCTCGTCCTCATCGTCAGGGTTTGCGTCACTATCAAACAGTCCTTGCTCGCCGATGCTGTCCTCATAGGCTTGCAGCAAATCGTCGGCGGTCAAAGCACGCGCATTGACTTTTTCTACACAGAGCACGCGCGGGTCGGTGCGCAATTGCGGATGCAACTGCGCGCTGCCCACGTCCACGCCCACCACCGATGCCGCGCCGTGCTGCAATAAGCAGTCGGTAAAGCCTCCGGTGGACTGGCCCACATCCAGGCATGCCATGCCGCTGACGTCCAATTGCACATGCGCCAGGGCGGCCTCGAGCTTGAGGCCACCGCGCGACACATAGCGCGCCTCTGCGGTATTGAGCAGCTGCAGCGACGCGTCCTCGGGGACCTCGTCGCCGTTTTTGAGGACGCGTTTCCACGCCTCCCCTTGCTGCCACAGAACCCCATCGGCAATCAGACGCTGCGCCTGCGAACGGGTGCTGGCATGCTGGCGGTGCACCAGCAATTGGTCAATGCGCATTCAGTGGCGCATCAATACCGGTAGCTATCCGCTTTGTAAGGGCCGGCCTTGCTCACGCCGATGTAGTCGGCCTGCTCTTTGGTCAGCTCGGTGAGCATGGCGCCGACTTTTTTCAGGTGCAAGCGGGCCACTTTCTCGTCCAGGTGCTTGGGCAACACATAGACCTTGCCGTTTTTGTATTCCTTGGGCTTGGTGAACAGCTCGATCTGGGCGATCGTCTGGTTGGCAAAGCTCGAAGACATGACAAAGCTGGGGTGGCCGG
>CANFLU010000035.1 GCA_947447975.1 Comamonadaceae bacterium
AAAGCAACTGGACCAAACATCCGTGCTCACCACGCCAGCGGGTCAGGCGGCTTGGCTTTCGCCTAGCCGCCAGCTGATGGGGACTACGCAAACCCAATGGCTGCAAGGTGCAATGACGAATTCAACCGCGAAGTGGCAAGTGCTTGGACAACAAGTCGTAATGGCCGCGACCTGGTTACCCGTCAGTGTGCAATCAAAATTCCAGGCCTATTTTGCGAGCCCCAATGCAAGCACTGTCGGCTCCATCATTGCAGAGGTAGAGACTTACAAGGCCGCCCTCAGCAGTGCCAACCCAGCCACCTACTTGACTGCATTGAACCCCGTCGTTCCCTATAACTTTGATGCCTGGGACGGCTATCCTGCGGCTCGCGAAACCGTATTGCAAACTTTTGCAGGTGTAGCAGCAGCGCAACCCACCATAGGAAAAAAGCTGGTGGTTTTATCGGGTGATTCACATAACGCCTGGCATACCAATTTGACGCTGGCTAATGGCACCAAAGTCGGCGAAGAGTTTGCGACTTCATCGGTCACCTCACCTGGTTGGGAGAGCTATTTCCCCAGCATGATTCCCACCATCAAAAGCCTGTTTCAGGACACTACTGTCAAAAGCAATGTGCAATGGATGGATGCCTCACGCCGCGGCTATTTGAAAATGACCTTCACTCCGGCCCAAGCGAAAGGTGAGTTTATTTTTGTGGATTCGGTAAGCAGTGGGACCTACGCGGTAGCGACGCCGGTTGCCGCGGAGACGCGCACCTACGCTGGATAGTTACGCGATTGCGCATCGCACGCGTAGGACACCAGGGCTCCGTTGGGGCCCTGGTTTTTTTGGTGCTGTCACTACAAGGCCTGGGCCAGACGCGCCACGCCATCACGTATCTTGTCCTCAGACGCCGTCGCAAAACTGAGGCGGAAAGTTGCCGGATCGCCATGGGCGCAGAAAAACGGCATACCCGGCACAAAGGCCACGCCGCGTTCTATGGCCCGTTGGGCAAATGCGGAAGCATCGCTGCTCTTGCCGTCAGCGCCGGTTAATCGCGCCCATACAAACAAGCCGCCTTGGGGTTGCACAAATTCAATCGGGTCGCCCAACTCCTGGCGCAGGGCATCGCCCATAGTTTGGGCTCTTTGCGCATAGACCTGGCGCACGCGGCCCAAGGTGGCCGGCATACGGCCCGATTGCAAATACTGCGCGGCGGTAGCTTGGGCAAAGGTGCTGGTATGTGCATCGCTAAATTGCTTGCACATGGTGGCGCGCGCCAGCAGCTCGGCCGGGCCTACCATCCAGCCCACGCGCAAGCCAGGCGAAAGCACTTTCGACAGGGATCCGCAATGCACCAGTAAATCGCGGCTGCCGGGCACCTGGCTGCTGAGGGCCAGCAGGCTGGGCGGCGGTGCGTCGCCAAAGTAGAGATCGCCATAGGGGTCGTCTTCGACGATCAGCGTCTGGTACTTCACGGCCATCTCCAGCACCGCCTTGCGTCGCGCCAGGCTGAGCAGCGCACCGCTGGGGTTGCCAAAAGTGGGGATGATGTACACAAACTTGGGCCGGTGCTCGGCTACCAGGCGCTCCAGCGCATCGGTATCCACGCCCTGATCGTCGATGGGCGCACTAATCAGATCTGCGCCATACAAACGAAAGCAATTAATCGTCGCCAAGAACGTAGGCCCTTCGACAATGACTTTGTCGCCAGGGTTGATCAAGACTTTACCGAGCAAATCCAGGGCCTGCTGGCTGCCGGTGGTGACGATGAGTTGCTCGGGCCTTAAGTCGGCCACCCCTTTGTGTGCCATAAACGCGGCCAATTGTTCGCGCAAGGGCCCGTAGCCCTCGGTCGCGCCATATTGCAAGGCCGCCCCCGGGTCTTGCTCCAGCGCCGCCAGCGAGGCCTGGCGGATGCCATCGACATCAAACAAGGCGCTATCGGGGAAGCCACCGGCAAAGCTGATGATGCCGGGCTTGCCCAGTAGCTTGAACAATTCACGGATTGCCGAGGTCTCGACGTTATTGAGCCGGTCGGCAAAAGACAAGGCGGGGGGAGTGGGCATTTGCGGTATCTTCAAGGCTGGTCAAAACCCTATTGTCGCGAAGTTGTATCGCCTGCCTGGTTTTGCCACGCTCCGCCCTACCGCACACACTACCTTAAGCCATGAAGCCCGACGCCATCTACCAGTTCTTTAGCATCCTGCGAGCCGCCAACCCGCAGCCGCAAACCGAGTTGCATTACGCCAGCGTGTTCGAGTTGCTGGCGGCGGTCTTGTTATCGGCCCAGGCCACCGACGTCGGCGTGAACAAGGCCACGGCGCGCTTGTTTGTCGTCGCTAACACGCCGAAAAAAATACTGGATCTCGGACTAGAGTGTTTGGAGCAGCACATCAAAACCATCGGCCTGTACCGCAGCAAAGCGCGCCACTTGATGCAAACCTGCCAGATATTGATGGACCAGCATGGCGGCCAAGTGCCGCGTAGCCGCGAGGCGCTAGAGGCCCTGCCCGGCGTAGGCCGCAAGACCGCTAATGTGGTACTCAACGTAGCCTTCGGCGAAGCCACCATGGCGGTGGACACGCACCTCTTTCGCCTAGGCAATCGCACCGGCCTGGCGCCGGGCAAAACGCCACTGGCAGTCGAGCAAAAACTGCTTAGGCGCATTCCGCCGGAGTTTCTGGTCGATGCGCACCATTGGCTGATATTGCATGGCCGCTATGTCTGCCAGGCGCGCAAACCGCAGTGCGGGCAGTGTGCGGTGTTTGCGGTGTGTGGGTTTAAGGAGAAGGCGCGGTTTGTTATGAATAGTTGACCCACGGGTTTTTAGTCCAAAACCAATCCTACCCAAAATATAAATCATATTTTGAATTGGTTAAGATCCCGCCTAAATTATTGCTTTCAGCAAAGCTGCGTGATCCGCAGCAAGCTTTCGTCAGCTCAGGAACTTCGGTGCGCCTTGTGCCGATGTCAGGGCACCTCAATAGAAGCGATCAGAGGGAAAGATGTTTCTTCAAGCAGGTTTCAGAGCAACCATAGTATTTTTTCTTTTCAGTCTTTCAGCATGCTTGGCATCTGCCCAAGAAGGCCTTTATGAAAAGATGATGGAGTTGGCGCAAGAGAATAATCCGGAGGCCCAGTACCACATTGGTATGTTTTTAAATAATGGCATCGGCGTGTCCAAAAATCCAAAACAGGCTTTTGAATGGTTTCAAAAAAGTGCGAATCACGGCGATATGCTGGCCGCTTATAAAGTAGGTTGCTATCTCGCAGGACAATTTGGAGATGTCGTCCCCCTCGATCCAGCATTGGCACTGGACTACAAATTAAAAGCCGCAAAGGCGGGCTATTCTCTGGCGCAACACGATGTTGCATTGGCATATCTGAAGCGCAAGGACTATATGAACGCCGTTCAGTGGACACAAGCTGCCGCTGCGCAAGGTGTACCCATGGCACTGCACAACCTCGCAATTAGTTACAAAGAAGGAGCGGGCGTAGCAAAAGACAAAACACTTACCTACAGCTACTTCAAGTTGGCTAAGCTCTTGTCAGAAGAAAAGATATCACCCAACGCCCAAGTCTCGCTTGACGAATTGAAGGCGTCAATGTCCGCTAAGGAGTTCGAGGCTGCTGAGCAGTTTGTTACGCAGTGGAAATCCGAGCCCAGTGCCTTAACCTTGCAAGCCAAAGCTGGCTTGCAAAGAGCCAAAGGCCTGGTCCAGGCGATGTGAGGCATTTTCTTAGCATCAAAGCCACCAGCGATCAAAAACATGTCCGACATCATTGGCACGATTGAACAACTCGAATCACTTTTTGGCCCAGTGGGGGAGGCTTCGATTGCAAAAGAAACCACGGTGTTGCATCCGAGTTATCAGCAATGGATACATGCCTCGCCATTTGCCGTGCTGGCGACGGTGGGATCTGGAGGTCTAGATGTTTCACCACGCGGAGATCCCGCGCCTTTGGTCAGGATAGTGAATGAAAACACTATTCTCCTGCCCGAACGCAGGGGAAATAACCGCGTCGATGGCATGAAGAATATTTTGCAAGATCCTAGGGTTGCGCTCATTTTCTTCATCCCTGGGATTCGAGAGACGGTGCGGGTAAACGGCAAGGCGGTGATTACGATAAACCAAGCAGTTCTTGAGTCCTTTGCTGTGGACGGCTCCCTACCCAAATGCGCTTTGAAAATATCGGTTGAAGCCGTTTTCTTTCAGTGCGGCCGTGCGCTGATCAGGTCCGGATTATGGGATGCCAACCAGTTTGAACGCACGCAAAATATTCCAAGTGCAGGAGCGATTTTGAGCGCACTCACACACTCAGAGATCGATGGTGATGCATACGATGCTGATTTACCTAAGCGTCAATCAAAAACGCTGTACTAATTCAAATTTCAGCAGAAAAACGTGCAAGCTCAGTCCTAGAACTTCACCATTTGCCAGCGTCATTGGCTGGAGAATTCTTATTCAATCGAAGCCCGCTTAGAACGCGGCAAGGCTACGACCTGGCCTTCCAGGGTACGCACCTGAATGCGATCATCAAACACCGATTCCAGCGCACGATGGGTCAGCGCATCCTTACATGACCCCTGGTGTACCACGCGCCCTTGCTGCATGACCAGCATATCATCGGCCTGCAAGGCCATAGAAATCTCATGCAAAACGCTGACCACCGTGGCGCCTGCGTCCACCAGGGTTCGCATCAAGTCCAACCAATCGGCTTGGTGCGGTGGATCCAGATTGGCCAGCGGCTCGTCCAGCAACAGCACGGGTGCTTGCACCGCCAGCGCTCGCGCCAGCAACACGCGCTGGCGCTCCCCGCCAGAGAGGGTGCCCATATAACGGTCGCGCCATTGCCAGGCGTGCATGCTGCGCAGGGCCTGCTCCGCATGGGCATGGTCGTTTGCATCCAGCCCCGAAAACCAGCTTTGGTGTGGCAAACGGCCGAGCAAGGTGGCATCCCATGCACGGAGGTCATCGCCTACTGACTCGCTTTGCCCCATCCAGGCCAACTGCCTTGCGCGGCGCGCAGCGGGCATGGTCTGCAGGTCTGCGCCCCCTAACTCAACCCGCCCTTGCACGGGCAATAAGCCAGCCATGGCGGCCAGTAGAGTCGATTTGCCAGCGCCATTGGGGCCCACTATGCTGACCCAGCGGCCACGGGCAATCGAAGTGTTCACATCGTGCAACACCATGGTGCCGGATAAGGCCACGTGCAAGCCGGTGACTTGCAATGCAATAGGGTCGGCGGCCTTCACGACACAGCCCCGCCTTGCTGTTGCTTGCGCATCAACCACAGCAAATAAGCGCCCCCTATCAGGGCGGTCAACACGCCCACCGGCAACTCGCGCGGCGCAATGACGATACGCGCTAGCAAATCCGCCGCGACTAACAGCAGCCCCCCCATCAGCGATGCCAATAAGACTCCATGGCGGGAACCCCAGCGCACCATCCGCCGCGTAATGTGTGGCGCTGCCAGGCCAACAAACGCAATGAGGCCCGTATGCGCCACGGCGGCGCCGGTAGCCAGCGCGAGCGTCATGATCAGGACCCAACGCATAGGCTTTACCGGCAAGCCCAGGCTGGTCGCCGTCCGTTCACCCAAGGCCAAACCATCAAGCCAACGCCCCAAGACCATCGCCAGCACCAAGCCGGGTAACAGTGCGGCGAGCATGAGCACGCAGCTGTCCCAGCCGACAAACGCCGTGCTACCCAACATAAAGCCTTGCATGCTTTGCAACAAGTGCGGGTACATCTGCAGGACCAAGGAGGTAGCTGCACCCAGTACCACCGCCACCACCACCCCGGCTAACAACAGGCGCAATGTCTGCGCCACGCCGCTGGCGAGTGCTGCAGTCATCACCACCGCCAACATCGCCCCGACAAAGGCCGCCCCGGTGATGCCCAACCTGGCCAGCCAATGCATATCGACCAAGGACCCATCGAGGCCGACCAAGGCCAGGCACACACCCAGCGATGCGCCTGAGGCACTACCCAATAAATAGGGGTCTGCCAAGGGGTTGCGAAAAACCGCTTGGGCCAGCGCGCCGGAAAGACCGAGCAATGCACCGGCAAGCCAGGCGCCGATGCTGCGCGGCATGCGAATCTGCCAAATGATCTGAGCCACCATGCCGCCGTTCGAATCAGGCGGCGCCTGCCCGAGCAAGGCCTCCAGCCCATGCCAATCGTCCAGGCCATGGCTGCCCGCCAACATACCCGCCAACAGCAAGGCAGCCGTGGCAGCGCACAGCACAAGGCCTAGCAGCAGGGGACGCTGGTACAGGTAGTCCCTCACGGCGTCTGCCCTTTTGCGTACAGGCGCGCAAGGCAACGCGCCAACAGCAGTGCGCCCTGTCCCATGCGCGGGCCTGGGCGGACCAGCAGGTCGCCATCGGCTGACGAAAAAGTACACACCTTCTGTTCTTTCAAAGCGCGCACCATGCCCCAGCCCGGACGCTGTGCCAGCGCGCTAAAACTGCTGTCAGCGATCACCACCACGTCCGGCTGTGCACGCACCACTAACTCTGGATTGATTTTGGGGAATGGACCCAGCTCAGGCCCCACGATGTTGACCAAACCTAACTGGCTGATGGTTTGCCCGATAAACGAGGCGGCACCAGCGGCGTAGGGCCCGGAGCTGACTTCGAAATAGATCTTTTTTCCACGCGCGCCTGCGGGCAACAAGGCTTGCGCCTGCGTAAATTCAAGGTCCATTTGGCGAATGACTGGCTCAGGGTCGGCCACATACAAGGCTTGCGCCAGCGTGCGTATCACGCGCACCGCGTCGGCCTGGTCCTTGGGCTCTAGCTGCAGCACCGTCAAACCCAAGGCCGCCAGGCGTTCTGTTCCGGGCGAGGACGATGCCGCCAGCACCAGGTCAGGCTTAAGGGCGAAAATGGCTTCAATCTGCGGGTCCAGTCCTCCGCCCAATTGCGGTAATTTGTGCACCGCTTCTGGGTAATTGGAATAGCGGTCCACGCCGACCAAGTCCTGGCAGCGCCCCAAGGCACACACGGTTTCCGTGAGGGAGGGCAAGAGGCTGACGATGCGTTTGGGCGCCTGCGCGATGCTGACTTTGCGACCCTTGTCGTCGGTGATGCTGACAGCGGCCCACGCGCAGCAATAGGCTTGCCACAGCGTTAGCAGGAGCAGCCACTTTTTCATGGCACGGCACCCGCGCCGATAGAGGCGCGCATCCAGTCGGCGCAAACCGCGTGCAAGGCGTCCAGCCCCTCCGTGAGCGCTGCCGGGCCTGGTTGCAATATCAAAGGCGACTTAATTTCATGCAATTGCCCGCTGCGCACCGCGGCAACCGCATCCCACCCTGGGCGCTGCGCTACCAAATTCGGCCGGAATTTTTTGCCACACCAGGACCCGAAGATGATGTCCGGATTGCGCCGTATCACTTCGGCACTGTCGGCGATGATGCGGTCTTTGCCCAGCCCCTGCTGCGCCAGTTCGGGGAAAACATCGTCGCCACCGGCGATCCCTACCAGCTCGGACACCCAGCGGATCGCGCTGATATGCGGCTCATCCCATTCCTCAAAGTACACGCGCGGGCGTCGCGCGCCGGCTGCTTGGAGCGCATTCACCTGTGCACGCACCTGATCGATACGCGCCTGCATAGCCCCAATCAGTTGCCGGCCATGCTCAGCCTGACCGACCATGGCCGCCACTTGGTACAACATCGCAAAAATCTCGGCCACGCTGCGTTGATTGAACACCGTCACCTGCACGCCATGGCGAATCAGCTGTGCCGCGATGTCGGCCTGCAAATCCGAAAAGCCAAAAACACAATCGGGCTGCAAGGCCAATATCTTGTCAATTTTGGCGCTCAAAAAAGCGCTGACCTTGGGTTTTTCCTGCCGCGCCCGGGGCGGGCGCACGGTATAGCCCGAGATACCCACAATGCGCGCCTCCTCACCGAGCAGGTACAACCACTCGGTGGTTTCCTCGGTGAGGCAGACGATGCGTTGCGGGTACAAGTTCATACAGTGGTCTGAAAGCAAATGGTGAATCCGTCTACTAATTGCTGGGCGTCCAGGTCAGGCCAAGGTAAAAGGTTCTTGGCATTTGCCGGTAACCATAGACCGTTTCATAGCGTTGGTCACCTAAATTATCGATGCGAGCCCGCACACTAATTTCTGCTTGGATTCGATAACTTGCCGTGGCATCCATCACCAAATAGGCTGGCAAAGCCTTATCCGCACCGCTAAATTGATCCAAACGTTCACCTTCGCCTCGCATCGCAGCGCCCCATGTCCATTGACCCGCTTGGTGCGTTAAGCCCAACTTAGCGCTAACGGCCGCGCGGCGCAACAAGCGTTTACCAGTCGCATCATCAACCGGGTCTTGCAGCGTCAAGCTACTGTTGATACGACTGTCTCCGAATTGATCGAGCCAACTCCACTCCAGGCCGCGATTGTGGGCACGCTGCAAATTCACGCGATCATAATTTTCGTCATTGGCAATCAAGTCCGTATATTCGTTATTGAACAGCACTACACGAACTTCCGTCGTGCCTAGCCGGTACTGCAGCCCCAGCTCCTGGGATTGCGCTTTCTCAGGTCGTAATTTTGCGTTTCCGCCCCAGGGGTAGTAAAGGTCATTGAACGTCGGCGCGGTAAAGCCGGTGGAGATGGAGCCGTTTACCCGCCAGGCCTGACTCAAACGGTATGCATAACCAGCAAGCCAGGTATTGGCAGATCCGAAATCGCTGTAAATATCTTGTCGCGCCTGCAGTTGCACTTGATGCTGCGAAAAATTCCCGAGGTACCCAACATACACGGAATTTTGCTCACGGCTGGCACGGGTGTAATCGGTATCACTTTTTATCGTTTGCTGTGCAGTTTCTAATCCCGCACTGACCGTCTGACCCGCAGAAAATTGGTTCTGCACATCAAATTGAAATGATTTTTTATGCGAGACGACAAAATAGGGATATGCAGTTACATCAGCCTTGAGATCATCACTTTGGTCGTTGAACGCAGCGTGCAATTGCACAGACTGACCCAAGCTGAAACGCCCAAAAAGTGAAGTGCTCTGCAGGTGGAATGTAGCCTCATCAGCCTGGCTAGCAGGGCCAAATTCACTGTCATACGCCGTTTTGCCTGAAGCATCGCGAAGGTTGAGGCCAATAACGCCACCGCCGAGCTCATGGCTTAGCCCTAGCGAGACTGCACGGCGCTGGTATGCGTCGCGGTCAGGGTTGGTGTCTGTACGCTCCATTTGATTGGTCGCGTTGAATGAACCATCTTGTATGTCGTCGACCGAATAAGATAAGCGCGTGCTTTCACCGAGTCTTAGCGCGCCACCAATTTGCGCTTTGCGGTAGTCATTTGAACCGACATTCAGTGACGCCGAAAACGAGGACGGTGAATTCCCTTTTTTAGTAAATATTTGAATCACGCCGCCTAAGGCTGCACTTCCGTACACACTGCTCACGTTTCCCCGAACTATTTCAATTCGATCAATATCCGCCAAGGTAATGTGCTCAAGTGGCGTAGTGCCGAAATTGAGATTGCTCATTGCCATCCCGTCCAGCAATATCAAGGTGTGACGCGACTCTGCTCCCCGCAACAACACATTGGATATCGTGCCTCGCCCACCGTAGCGCGACAATTCAATGCCCGGCACATTTTCCAGAAGTGACGGCAAATCAGATGCTTGCGATGCGGCAATATCGGCTGCACTAATCACCGTCACCGCCGCAAGCGTATCTTCTAACGACGTTGGTGTTCGGGTCGCTGTGACGACCACGTCCGGAAGTGATGCAGACCTGTCAAGGGTTTGGGCGCTTACGCCTAATGAAGAACCAAGGAGGAGCAAAGCCGCGGGCAGCGCAGCAGCGCGCACGGCATAAATACCATTTTTCATACAGATTGAAACCATCAACAAAAACCCTCGCCGTCTTCCCCGACAGCGCATGGGCGTTACGGTGACGCGCGGACGCGCCACCACCTTATTGGCCGGTATCCGGGCTGATGGCACAACTCCCATCGCCTTCCCAAGCGCTTGTTCAGGGCGCTCAGTGGCTGTGATGGGAGCGAAATCCTGGCGGATTTGTCCACTTACCGTTGCGGGGGCAGCGCAGGTTAGGTTGGCTTTGCGGGGCCTTCCCTCCTGCTTCCCGTTGAACTGCGCCATGTGAACCACGGCGCGAGCACCAACAGCACAATTGTAGGCCCACAAGGCATTGCTCTGGGGCGATACTACAATCGCTCCCCATGGAGCAGGCATCCCCCATTGACCAAATTGCCGAGCGCGTGGAGCGCTTGCTGCTACGGTATGAGGAATTGCAGCGCACCAACGCCCTGCTGACACAACAAGTGGCCGCCCTAAGCCAGGAACGTGACTCGTTTAAATCCCGCCTGTCGGCCGCCCGCTCCCGGGTCGATGCCTTGCTGGAGCGCATCCCCGAAAGCGCCGTCCAGATCGCCCCCGCAGCGGCGAGCGCTCCCACCGATAGCCACTTTTGAACGCCATGAAACAACTCGAAGTGCAAATCATGGGCCAAAGCTATTTGCTAGGCTGCCCCGATGGCGGCGAGGAGCAACTGCTCAAAGCCGTGCAGCGCGTGGACGCGGGCATGTGCAAAATCCGCGACGCCGGCAAAGTGCGGGCCCGTGACCGGATCGCGGTGCTGGCTGCGCTGAATCTCGCTTTTGACGTGGTGTCGGCGAATGGCGATCTGCCCTCAGACTTGGCGGTGGAAAATGGACCTGCGCTCACGCTGAACCGGCGCCAAAGCGATCGGGTCCTCGAGCCACTGATCAAACGCCTGGACAAAGTGCTGGCCAACGACGGCCTGCTGTTCTAGCCCTTGTGCGGCTTGCAAGTGCCGCTCGGGCCCCTACAATGGTCCGTGTCTGCGGTTCTGCCGGGCTTTTTATTTCCTGAACCAATGCTCATTGAGCCAGGGCTTGGAATATCGCTCCCCAGGCGTGATCATCTCGCGTTAGATGGACCCAATGGGGCGCTGACCTCGCCCACCTAAACTGCGGTTTAGGATGCGGGCCCGGTGGCCCACCGCAGACACCTTTATCGCTCTTTCCCACTACTTTTCCCACCCCCCTCATGTTTGAACCCCAAATGGTGATGGAGCTCGCTGCCTTGGGATTGGGCGCGGGCCTGCTGGCCGGTATGCTGGGCATTGGCGGGGGCATGCTGATTGCCCCCTTTGTCAGCATCATCCTGGAGCGGCGCGGGGTGGGCACCGACATCAGTGTGAAGATGGCCATTGCCACTTCCATGGCCATGATTGTTTTCACCAGCCTGTCCAGCGTACGCGCCCACCACCAGCGCGGCACCGTGCGCTGGGATATTGTCAAAGCCCTGGCACCCGGCATTGCGCTGGGAGGCGCACTGGCCAGCGCCGGGCTCTTTGCAGTGCTCAAAGGGAGCGTACTGTCTCTGATATTTGCCGCCTTTGTGGGCTTTTCGGCCACGCAAATGCTGCTCAACCGCCAACCCAAGGCTAACCGCGAGTTGCCCGGCTGGAAAGGCCAGACCCTGGCTGGAATCGCCATCGGTTTTCTGTCCGGCCTGGTCGGCGCGGGTGGCGGCTTTGTCAGCGTGCCCTATATGGTCGCGCACAACGTGCTCATCCTCAACGCGGTCAGTACCAGTGCGGCGCTGGGCTTTCCTATCGCGTTTTTCAACACCATCGGCTATATTGTTTCGGGCTGGCACAACGAAGCATTGCCGCCCTGGTCACTAGGCTATGTCTGGCTGCCCGGCTTGCTGGTCACCGCATCCTGCAGCGTGTGGACGGCCCCACTCGGCGCCAAACTGGCGCACCGCCTGAACCTGGTCATGCTCAAGCGCATATTTGCCATCATGCTCTACGGCTTGTGCGCTTACATGGTACAAAAGGGCTTGAACGCCTAAGCCAGCCATCCATTGCGCCAACAAAAAAGCCGACGCTAGTGATTCACTAGCGTCGGCTTTTTACTGAAGGCTTGAAAGCCGGCAACGCATCAACCCATGTGCAAACCGCCGTTGACCGAGAAGTCAGCGCCGGTGGCGTAGCCGCCTTCTTCCGATGCCAACCAAGCGATGATGGAAGCAATCTCGCTGGGTTCGCCCAGGCGTTTGACCGGCACGGTGGCAACGATTTTTGCCAGTACGTCTTCGCGGATGGCTTTGACCATATCGGTGCCGATATAGCCAGGGCTCACCGTGTTCACTGTCACGCCTTTGGTCGCCAGTTCTTGGGCCAGAGCCATAGAGAAACCGTGCATACCGGCTTTAGCGGCCGAGTAATTGGTTTGTCCGGCCTGGCCTTTTTCGCCGTTGACCGATGAGATATTGATGATACGGCCCCAGCCTTTTTCCACCATGTCGGCAACCACTTGCTTGGTCACATTGAACATGGAGTTCAAGTTGGTCTCGATCACCATGTCCCAGTCCTCGCGGCTCATTTTCAGGAACATGCGGTCGCGCGTGATGCCAGCGTTGTTCACCAGCACATCGATCACGCCGTGTTCCGCCTTGGACTTGGTGAAAGCTTCCACGGTGGAATCCCAATCACCGACATTGCCCACCGAGGCGTAAAAGGTGTAGCCCAGTGCGGCCTGCTCTGAGATCCACTTCACATGGTCGCGCGTAGGGCCGCAACCGGCGATGACTTTAAAACCTTCTTTATGCAGGCGCTGGCAAATAGCGGTACCGATACCACCCATACCACCGGTAACGTAAGCAACTTTCTGACTCATGACTGTCTCCTTTTTATAGATAAAACTAACTCAACTTTTCAAATCAACGCTCGATGGTGAGTGCAACACCCATGCCACCACCGATACACAGGCTGGCGATGCCTTTTTTGGCACCACGGCGGCCCATTTCATGCAGCAAGGTCACCAAAATGCGGCAACCGGACGCACCAATGGGGTGACCGATCGCGATTGCGCCGCCATTGACATTGACCTTGGAGGTATCCCAGCCCATTTGCTGGTTCACAGCGCAAGCTTGCGCGGCAAAGGCTTCATTGATTTCCAGCAGGTCCAGGTCTTGGGCTTTCCAACCGGCGCGGGCCAGGGCTTTTTGCGATGCAGGCACCGGGCCCATACCCATCATGGCCGGGTCCAGGCCCGTGGTGGCAAAGCTGGCGATGCGGCCCAGCGGCGCCAAGCCCAGAGCGGCCGCTTTTTTTGCGGTCATCACCATCACTGCAGCAGCGCCGTCATTGATGCCCGAGGCATTGCCCGCGGTCACGCCACCGGCTTTGTCAAAGGCGGGACGCAGACCTGCGAGCGCTTCGGCATTGGATTTGCGGTTGATGAACTCATCGGCGGCAAACACAATCGGGTCGCCTTTTTTCTGGGCGATGCTAAAGGGCACGATTTCATCGACAAACTTGCCGGCGTCTTGCGCGGCGGCAGCTTTTTGCTGGCTGGCCAGGGCCAGTGCGTCTTGCATATCGCGGCTGACGCCGTGGGCCTTGGCCACGTTCTCGGCGGTGATACCCATGTGGTACTGGTTGTACACGTCCCACAGGCCATCGACAATCATCGAGTCCACCATATTCCAATTGCCCATGCGCTGGCCGTCGCGGCTACCCATCAGCACATGGGGCGAAGCGCTCATGTTTTCCTGGCCACCGGCGATCACGATGTCGCTGTCGCCCCAGGCCACGGCTTGCGCGGCCAGCATCACGGCTTTGAGGCCGGAGCCACAGACGGCGTTGATGGTCAAGGCCGGTGTTTCTTTCGCGATACCGCTTTTCATCAGCGACTGGCGGGCCGGGTTTTGACCCGAACCTGCTGCGAGCACCTGGCCCATGATGACTTCACCCACTTGGTCAGCGGCCAGGCCGGTACGCTCTAGCAAATTGCGAATGACCGCGGCACCCAACTCGGGTGCGGCGACTTTGGACAGGCTTCCGCCAAATTTGCCCACTGCCGTGCGGGTGGCAGCAACGATAACGATGTCTTGCATTTTTTGTGTCTCCTAGTTAGTAAAAATTAAAACCGACTCCATGATTAACATGTGAAAAAACCAGTACGCGCTCAGGCCTTGGCCAGCACATAGGTGCCGGGCGCGGCAAAACTCGCTTTGTATTTGCCCCGGCCATAGGCCTTGGGAGCGGCCACTTGTTTACCTGCGTGGGATTTCAGCCATTGGGCCCAATCGGTCCACCAGCTGCCTGGGTGTTCCACCGCCGTCTGCATCCACTGCGCATGACTGGCCGGCAGTTTGCCATCGGCGCGTATCCAGTGGCTACGTTTGTTTTTGGCCGGCGGGTTGATCACGCCGGCGATATGGCCGGAGGCGCCCATGACAAAACGCTTTTTGCCCGGCAGTGCTTGTGTGGACGCATACGCGCCACCAATAGGCACGATATGGTCTTCGCGCGAACCGTAGATATAAAAAGGCGTGTCCAGCAATCCAAAATCTATGTGCTCGCCGCAGACGGTAGTCGCACCGGGCTGGACCAATTTATTTTCCAGATAGGTGTTGCGCAGGTACCAGGCGTAATACGGGCCTGGCAAATTGGTGGCGTCCGAATTCCAATACAACAGGTCAAAAGGTGGGGGCGTTTCGCCTTTCAGGTAATTGCCCACCACGTAATTCCAGACCAAATCGTTGGGGCGTAAAAAGCTGAAGGTCGATGCCAGGTCCTGGCCTTTCATCAAGCCGCCCTCGCCCATTTCTTGCTCGCGAAATTGCACGAAGGACTCGTCGATAAACACATCCAAGATACCGCTATCGCTAAAGTCCAGCAGCGTGGTCAGCAGCGTGGTGCTGGCCACCGGGTGCTCGCCGCGAGCGGCCAGCACGGCCAAGCCCGTGGTCAGCATGGTGCCGCCCACGCAAAACCCCAGGGCGTTGATGCTGTGGTCGGTGCCGCGCTTGCCTACGATGTCTTGCGTCACGCGGATGGCTTGGATAACCGCGTCTTCGATGTAGTCATCCCAGCTCTTGTGCGCCAAGGATGCATCGGGGTTGCGCCAGCTGACCACAAACGTGCGGTGGCCTTGGGCCACCGCGTAACGCACCACCGAGTTGTCGGGCTGCAAATCCAGGATGTAGTACTTATTAATGCAAGGCGGCACCATCAAAAAGGGCTTCTCAAAGACCTTGGCCGTCAGCGGCTTGTATTCGATGAGCTGAAAGAGTTCGTTTTCAAAAACTACCGCGCCTTCGGTAGTAGCCACGTTTTTTCCCACCGTGAATACGCTCTCGTCAGTCATAGACACATGCCCCTGGCGCATATCGTGCAGCAGGTTTTGCAGGCCTTTGGCAATGCTCTCGCCCTTGGTCTCCATGGCTTTTTCTTGGGCTTCGGCGTTAAAAGCCAAAAAGTTGCTCGGCGCTGCGGCCGCTACGCCCTGCTCGACGGCAAAGCGCAAGCGATTGCGGGTTTTTTCGTCGGCATCGACCGCGTCGGTCAGCGCCATCAAGGTGCGGCTGTTGAGCAAATACACCGCAGCGTTCAGCGCGGCGACCGGGTTGTGGTGCCACGCCGGGCTGGCAAAGCGCTTGTCCTGCATTTGCAGGCCGCCTGCGCTCATCATTTGGGTCATCAGCGCCTGCGCGTCCTGCATGTACTGTTGTTGTACCGCTTGCAGTTTATCGGTAGAAAACTGGATGGCCGGCGGGGCCGCAGGGTGGGCCATGGCCGACATAGCCGCGCCCAGGTCCAGGCTTTGAAAGTTAGCCAGGGCTTTGGTCCAAGATTGGCTTACAGTCTCTTGGAATTGGGCGGCTGTTTTCGACCAGATGTCAAACTGCGGGTTGTCCACGTTGTGTCCTCTTGAGCCGCAGAAGGGTACTGCGTTGGTGGTATTTACTTCAGATTATCCGAGTGCTGGCCTTCGCCAGACTGACAATTTTTGCTGCGGTGCAGCATTTTAAGCGAAAAATATGTATATCGTTCCCATTGCATGGTTGTATGTGGCCTTAATGATGGCCGTGGCCGAGGCCACCAGCAGCCAGGGCACCTTGCTAGGGGCATTCTTTACCTTTGTGCTTTACGGGCTGATGCCTATTGGCCTGGTGCTGTATTTCATGGGCACCCCGGCGCGGCGCCGCCAGCGCCTGGCGCGCGAGGCCGAGGAAGCACAGGCCTATGTAGAGACACAGGCCACCGGGGCCGCAGTTCAGGAAAGCCCTGGCTCAGCGCAGGCAAATACTGGCGACCTGGCGTCCGGTGACTTGGTCGCGCCGGTACGAAAAGAACCTTGAGGGATTGCCGACGGTGCACCAAGCGGGGCTGCCGTCATTGCCAAATACTGCCTGCACCCCGCTGGCCGCCAAGCGCTGACGCGCCAGCAGCGGCAGATCCGCCAAAAATTTGCCGCCTGCCAAGGGCACGAAAGCCTGGGCTGCTAAGGGCGAAAACGCCATAAACGCAGCCCGCACCTCTGGCCCCACTTCAAATACTTGCGGGCCAATACAGGGCCCCAGCCAGGCCAGCCATTGCGCGGCAGATCGCCCGGCGGCCGCCTGGGAGGCAAAAAAGGCCTCGACCACGCCAATAGGGCCACCCGAATTGCTGCTATCGGATGTATCAGCGCCCGCCCGGCCAGCCGCAATGTCTTGCGTCGCCGGGCCTTGCGCCATGGGGCCGGCGCCTATTGGCGCCCGGCGCGGTCCGGTCGCGACATCGGCACCTCCGGCCAAGCCGCGCCAGCCTGCATGCAATGCGCCCACCTGGCTCGCCTGTCCACGGTCCAGAAAGCAGAGCAGTATCGGCAGGCAATCGGCAATGCCCACGGTGCAGCCCAAACCGCGCTGGCCGGTGTAGCTGCCGTCGGCTTCTTGGTAGTCGGGGGTTTGCGCGTCAAGCGCTAGCAAGCGCGTGCCGTGCACCTGCTTGAGCAGCACGGGCCGTGCCCCCAGGGCCTGCGCCAGCCGCTGCACATTGCCAGCCACCGCCTGCGGCGCATCGCCCACATAGGCGCCCAGGTTCATGCGGTCATAGGGAGCCTGCGATACGCCCCCAGCACGTGTGGTGCAGATCGCGCGCACCGAAGTGGGCACCGGCCAATCGGGTACTAGCCAGTCCGGATGCGGCTGCAAGGGTGCGGCGAGCTCTGAAATTTGCATGGCCCGAGCATAAACCGCCGCCTGCGCCGCTAACATCGGCCTGCCGCACCATGGCGCATGGTGTGGCCCCTACCGCACGGAACCCGCCCATGATTCTTGAAATTGCCGACATTCGGATCCACCCCGGCCAGAACGACGACTTTGAAGCTGCTATTGCGTGCGGCGCAACGCGCGTCATCGCACAGGCCCAGGGATTTCATGGCTTCAAGGTCAACCGCAGCATGGAAACGCCCGAGCGCTATGTGCTGCAAATTTTTTGGGCCACGCTGGAGGACCATACCGTCGGTTTTCGCCAGTCGCCCGCGTTTACCGAATGGCGCTCCATCGTGGGGCCGTTTTTCGCCGCGCCACCGTATGTGGAGCATTTTGAACTGGTCGCCCAGTCTGACTAAACCAGGAAAGCCGCATCATGATTTACAGCTTCACGCCCCCCGCCGTGGTCGGCGTCCCCGTGGTGGACTCGCCAGCCTTGTTTCCGGTGCATCGCATTTACTGCGTGGGCCGCAACTATGAAGAGCATGCCAAAGAAATGGGCGGCACCGGTCGGGAAGCGCCCTTCTTCTTTATGAAACCGGCCGATGCCGTGCTCTATTGCGCGCCGGACGCCACCGCGCAAATGCCCTACCCCACCCTCACAGCCAATTTGCACCATGAAATTGAGCTAGTGGTCGCAATCGGCCTGGGTGGCCACCACATCAAAGCGGCCGATGCGCATCGCCATATTTTTGGCTACGCCGTGGGCCTGGACATGACGCGGCGCGATTTGCAAAACGACATGAAAAAACAAAGCCGCCCTTGGTGCATAGGCAAAGGTTTCGAGCACTCGGCACCCATTGGGGCGATTACCCCGGCATCGGAGGTACCCGGCATTGAGCAAGCGCGCATCGCGTTGGAAGTGAACGGGCAGGTGCGCCAACACAGCGTGATCAGCAAAATGATCTGGAATATTGCCGAGACGATTGAACAACTCTCGATCGGCTGGACGCTACAGCCAGGCGATTTGATCTACAGCGGCACGCCCGAAGGCGTGGGCGCGGTGCAAGCCGGGGATGTGTTGGTGGGCAGTGTCGACGGGCTGTCGGATCTGCGCATGATCATCACCGCGCCTACTGCGGGATAAAGTGCGCGCATGCACGGCTCTCCGATAAAGCATTGCCGGCAATGCGGCACTGCGGTGCAACACCGCATACCCGACGACGGCGACACCAAGTTGCGCGCCGTTTGCCCCGCTTGCCACACCATCCACTACATCAATCCGCTCAATGTGGTGGGCACGATTCCCGTATGGGGCGATAAAGTGCTGCTGTGCAAACGCAATATCGAGCCACGCAAAGGCAAGTGGACCTTGCCCGCCGGTTTTATGGAGTTGGGCGAGACCACTGCGGAGGGCGCGGCGCGCGAAACCGTGGAAGAGGCCGGCGCGCAATTTGACATGCAAGCGCTGTTTTCCTTGATCAATGTAGCGCGCGTAGGCCAGGTGCATTTGTTTTACCGCGCTACCTTGCTCAGTCCCACATTTGCGCCGGGCACCGAAACCCAAGAAGCCGTGTTGTTTGACGAGGCCGACATCCCCTGGGACGAGATCGCTTTTCGCACCGTCAAGGAAACACTGGAACATTTTTTTGCAGACCGCCGTGCGGGGCATTTTGGCTTTCACACGCTCAATATTTAATGCAAGTCCGTCCGCAGCCCCCGGCGCTGCTTGCCTTACGCCAGTTTCAACACGCACCCTGGCCCGAGCGGCGCGAACTGCTGCATGGCTGGGTGTATCGCTTTGGCATATACGCCGCGCTCAACTTCATTGACGAACCGGCCTGGCTGGCGCTGATTTTTTGCTGAAAGCCAGCCCCGGTATGCTGCCCTGTTTCGTCGTCATCGACTTGGAAACCACCGGCGGTAATGCGCAGCAAGACCGCATTACCGAAATCGCCGCCGTACGCGTCGAGCACGGGGTGGAAGTGGCGCGCTGGAGCAGCCTGGTCAACCCCGGTGTGCGCATACCGCCCTATATCCAAAGCCTGACCGGCATCAGCGATGCCATGGTGCAAGACGCGCCGTATTTTGAGGATGTCGCCAGCCGCTTGCTCGAACTGCTAGACGGCGCGGTGTTTGTGGCGCATAACGTGCGCTTTGACCATGGCTTTGTCTTGCATGCGCTCGAGCGCATGGACAAACCCTTCAAGGTCAAAACCCTGTGTACGGTGCGCTTGTCGCGCAAGCTTTACCCGGCGCATAAAGGCCATGGGCTGGACGCCATCTCACAACGCCACGGCCTGCATACGCTCGCGCGCCACCGGGCCATGGGCGATGTGGAATTGGTGCTGGGCTTTTTACAAGTGGCACGCACGGAATTAGGCGCAGCGGTCTTGGAGCGTGAAGCCGCCGCTTTGCTGCAAGGCAGCGCCAGCGTACCGCCGCAATTGGAAACGCCCCTCTCGGATGTGCCGGACCGGCCAGGCGTCTATGTGTTTTACGGCGAAGGTGCGATACCGTTGTACATAGGCAAAAGCGTGAATATGCGCACGCGTGTGCTCTCGCACTTTCAGGCCTCGACACGGCAGGCGCGCGAAATGCGCATACTGCAAGAGATACGGCGTATCGAATGGCAGGAAACCGCTGGCGAACTGGGTGCGCTCTTGCTCGAATCGCGCTGGGTGAAAGAGCGCCAACCGATACACAACCGGCAACTACGCCGCACGCGCGGCCTGCAATCTTGGCAGCTGGCCGAGTCGCCCGAGGCCAAGCCCTTGCTCACGCTGGTGGGTCTGGACGATATGGACACCGCCGCCTTTGGCACCTTGTACGGCGCCTACCGCTCCAAACGCCAGGCACTCGATGCGCTGCGTACGCTGTGCGAAACCCACGCCCTGTGCCCGCAAAGACTGGGCTTGGAATCGGGCAAGGGTGCCTGCTTTGCCAGCCAGATCGGCAAATGCAAAGGCGTATGCGCGGGCCGCGAAAACCCCAACGTGCACCGCCTGCGCCTGCAACTGGCCTTGACCGGCGAGCAACTGCAGGCCTGGCCTTTTGCAGGTCCCATAGGCATCCGCGAATACGACGCGCGCAGCGGCCGCACCGACATCCATGTGTTCGAGCAATGGTGCCACCTGGCCACCGTGCATGATGACGAAGAACTGCAAGCTGCCCTGCAAACGCGCCATGCGCTGGCTTTTGATGTGGATACCTACCGGCTACTGCTCAAGCGCTTGTCAGGCAAGGGAGATCGCCATCTTTTGATACTTAAGAGGACTGCGGAGCTTTGACTACGCTGTAGCAGGCAATAAAACCGTTCGCAGCACCATATCCACAATCAGCGCCTCCGCCGCTGCAAAGTCAGCGTCTTCAAGTGCATGCTTTCCCAGCACCAAACTGATCTGGCTGCTCCAGTCGGCATAGACCTGGGTCGAGGCCCAGAGCAGCACCATCAGATGGCGGCCATCGACTTGGCGGCACAGGCCGCGTTCGGCCCAGCGGTTGAAGATGGCCACATCGGCCTGCAGCGCCGGTATCACCCGCTGGGCAATTTCGGCCGCAAAAATTGGCGCGCCGGAAATGACCTCATTGGCATACACGCGCGAATCATCCGGGTGCTCGCGCGAAAAGCGCAGCTTGCCCGCGATGTAATCGCGCAGCGCCTGCTCTGGGTCATCGGGGCGCTGGCTCAGGGTATCCATATAGGACAACCAAACGTCCAGCACGCCATGCAGCACGCGTCGGTACAGCGCCTCTTTGCTAGGAAAGTAATACAGCAGGTTTTGCTTGGACGCACCCACCGCCTTGGCAATATGGTCCAAAGACACGCCGCCGTAGCCGCGCTGGGCGAACAGGCGCTTGGCAGCGGCCAGGATGTCTAGCTCCAGCTTTTCCCGCGCAACACTGACCTTGACCGGTTTCATGCCCCCATTCTTTCACCATTGGTACGGGTCTTGCTGGTTAAATCGCTAGGGTTTTTACCAATTGGTAAAACAAATTTTCGGTACTTAAATGCACGCTGTCGCCCAAAGCGCTGGTTTGAACGGCCTGGCGCGGCGGCATCGGATGGAAAACCTGTAACCGGATGGCTCACTATGCACACAGACAGCTCCACCCCCGGCATCGCTGCCGGACGCCTCAGCGGCCCGGATCTGGCGCGCAATTTTTGCGACGCCCACCCGCCCATGAACCTGGCACAAGCCCGTGTTGAGGCGGGCCGATGCTATTACTGTTACGACGCGCCCTGCCAGACCGCCTGCCCCACCGGCATTGACGTGCCCAGCTTTATCCAGCGCATTGCCGACGGCAACCTGCGCGGCGCGGCGCACACGATTTTGGAAGCCAACCCGCTAGGCGGCATGTGCGCCCGCGTCTGCCCCACCGAAGTGCTGTGTGAACAGGCCTGCGTGCGCAATACCCAAGAGGACAAACCGGTAGAAATCGGCCAGTTGCAGCGCTACGCCACCGACCACCTGATGGCCCATCCAGGCAAGCCTTTATTCACCCGCGCCGCGGCCACTGGCAAGCGCATCGCCGTGGTCGGCGCAGGCCCGGCGGGCCTGGCCTGCGCCCATGGTTTGGCGCGTTTAGGCCATGCGGTGGTGCTCATGGACGCGCAGCCCAAACTGGGCGGCCTCAATGAATACGGCTTGGCCACCTATAAGACGGTGGACGACTTTGCGCAAAAAGAAGTGCAGTGGCTGCTCTCGATTGGCGGCATAACGGTGCGCCATGGCACCGCCTTGGGGCGCGAAGTGCACCTCGATGGGCTCTGCGCTGACTACGACGCCGTGTTTTTGGGCCTGGGCCTGGGTGGTGTTAACAGTATTGGCATCGCCGAGCCCCAGGCCACAGGCCTGCGCAATGCGGTGGACTTTATTGCCGAATTGCGCCAGGCCAAAGACCTGACGCAAGTGCCGATCGGCCGGCGCGTAGTGGTCATCGGCGGCGGTATGACTGCCGTGGACGCAGCCGTGCAGTCGCGTAAATTGGGCGCGCAGAGCGTCACCATGGTGTACCGCCGAGGCAGTACTGACATGGGCGCGTCGGGCCACGAACAAGCCTGGGCCTTGGAAAACGGCGTACACATCGAACACTGGGCCAGCCCCCTGCACGTGCTTTCAGAAAACGGCCACGCCAGCGGCGTGGAGTTTGAACGCACGCAGATGGTGGACGGCAAGCTGCAAGGCACCAACGAGCGCTTTGTGCTGGCAGCCGATATGGTGCTCAAAGCCATAGGCCAAACCATGGTGGCCCAGCCGCTGGGCAGCGCGCTGGAATTGCAATCGGGCCGCATACGCACCGACGCCCTGGGCCAGACCTCGCACCCCAAAGTCTGGGCCGGTGGCGACTGCCGCGCCGGTGGGCGCGACTTGACGGTGGAAGCCGTAGAACACGGCAAAGTCGCCGCACGTGCCATCCATGCGGCGCTCCTTAGCGCCCCCGCGACCCATTAAGGCGCCCCAGCCACCTCATTCGGAGAACACACACCATGGCCGACCTCAGCACCGTATTTGCAGGTATCCGCAGCCCCAACCCCTTTTGGCTGGCCTCGGCGCCACCCACCGACAAAGCCTATAACGTCAACCGTGCTTTCGAAGCAGGTTGGGGCGGCGTGGTCTGGAAGACTTTGGGCGAAGCGGGCCCGCCCATTGTCAACGTCAGCGGCCCGCGCTACGGCGCTATCCATACACCGGACCGGCGCCTGATCGGCTTGAACAATATCGAACTGATCACCGACCGCGACTTGCACCTGAACCTGCGGGAAATCAAAGAGGTCAAGCGCAACTGGCCGGACCGCGCCATGGTTGTCTCGCTGATGGTGCCCTGCGAAGAACAGGCCTGGAAATCTATCCTACCGCTGGTGGAGGACACTGGCGCCGATGGCGTGGAGCTGAATTTTGGCTGCCCGCATGGCATGAGCGAGCGTGGCATGGGCGCCGCCGTGGGCCAGGTGCCTGAATACATTGAAATGGTCACCGCCTGGTGCAAGCAATACAGCCGCCTGCCGGTGATCGTCAAGCTCACCCCTAATATCACCGATATCCGCCATCCGGCGCGAGCGGCGAAAAAGGGCGGGGCCGACGCGGTCTCGCTGATTAACACCATCAACTCCATCATGGGTGTGGACCCGGACAGCCTGGCCATGAGCCCCTCCACCGGCGGCATGGGCTCGCACGGCGGCTATTGCGGCCCGGCGGTCAAGCCCATCGCCCTGAACATGGTGGCCGAAATTGCCCGCGATGCGCACACTGCGGGCCTGCCCATCTCTGGCATTGGCGGCGTAGGCACCTGGCGCGACGCGCTGGACTACCTGGCCCTGGGCGCGGGCAATGTGCAGGTCTGCACCGCCGCCATGGTCTATGGTTTCAAGATCGTGCAGGAAATGGCGAGCGGCTTGTCCAATTACATGGACGACAAAGGCTTTAGCAGCGTCTCCCAGATCGTTGGCAAAGCCCTGCCCACCGTCTCGGCGTGGCAGTTCCTGAACCTGCAACACATCACCAAAGCCGTCATCAACCAAGACAGCTGCATCCAGTGCGGGCGCTGCCACATCGCCTGTGAAGACACATCGCACCAGGCCATTACCGCCAGCAAAGACGGCAAGCGTTACTTTGAGGTGCAAGAAGACGAATGCGTAGGCTGCAATCTGTGTGTGGTGGCCTGCCCGGTGCCCGAGTGCATCAGCTTGCGCGACCTGGCCCCCGGCGAAACCGACTTGCGCACTGGCACGGTGGTCACCGGCGGCCATGGCGACTGGACCACCCACCCCAATAACCCCATGCGCGCTGCGGCTTAGTCCACAATGGGCCGCGCCATCCTTTACAACCCCTCACCACCAACCACGTTGAAGGACTTTTTCTTATGAGCTCATTGCATATCCGTGGCGGCACCGTCGTCAATGCCGACCGCCAATTCCGCGCCGATGTCATTACCCAGGACGGCAAGATTGTTGCCGTGGGCGAAGGCCTGGCCACCCCAGCAGGCGCCACCGTTGTCGATGCCGGCGGCCAGTACGTCATGCCCGGTGGCATCGACCCGCACACCCATATGCAGCTGCCCTTTATGGGCACCACCACCATGGACGACTTCTTCACCGGCACCGCCGCCGGCATGG
>CANFLU010000036.1 GCA_947447975.1 Comamonadaceae bacterium
CATGATGTTGGGCAGCGTGACATAGCGCGGCTCGTTCAGGCGCAAGTCGGTGGTGATGATGGCCGGCAGCGACAGCGTAAGGGTTTCGGAGCCGCCATCGACTTCGCGCGTGACGGTGGCTTTCCCATCAGCCACGTCGACTTTGCTGGCAAAAGTAGCTTGCGGGCGGTCGCACAGGGCGGCGAGCATTTGGCCGGTCTGGTTGCAATCGTCGTCAATGGCCTGCTTACCTAGAATCACCAGCCCAGGTTGTTCCTTGTCCATCAAGGCTTTGAGAATTTTTGCCACGGCCAAAGGTTGCAATTCCTCGGTGCTTTCCACCAGGATGGCGCGGTCTGCACCAATTGCCATAGCGGTACGCAGGGTTTCCGTGCATTGGTTGACGCCACAGGACACGGCGATCACTTCGGTGGCTACGCCCTTTTCTTTGAGCCGGACGGCCTCTTCGATGGCGATTTCGTCAAAAGGATTCATGCTCATTTTGACGTTGGCGATGTCCACACCGCTGCCATCAGATTTAACACGGACCTTGACGTTGTAGTCCACCACGCGCTTGACCGGAACCAACACTTTCATACACACCACTCCAGAGGTAAATAATCGAACAACTTGCCATCCCTTGCGCCCAAGAAGCAGGGCAGCCCAAGATTCTATGCGCCGACTTGATGCGCATTCCTTGCAAGTGCTCAACCCATGCTTGTTTTCAAAAAAGAACGACCGTGCTTTTTTGATTATAGTGGCCGCCTCCGCCACGTCTCGTGGGCTACTTGCGATGCGTCGCCTTTTGCGTAAAAGCGCTCGGTGTGCCGAACTGCAGGACCCCGTCCTCTAGGGCGCTCCAGCGCAATGCCAGCAAATCGCGCACATAGTTTTGGTACAGGCGCCAGGGCTTTTTGCTGCCCTGCTTGGGGAAGCGGTCCATGGCGCGCTGGAAATAGCCCGAGCTAAAGTCCACCCAGGGCTCGGGCTGCACCATGGCGTCCTTCAACTGCGGCATGACACTGCCAAGCCCTTTACGCCGCATATGGCGCAACAGGCGCAAGACATACTGCCCGGTCAGGTCGCTTTTGAGCGTCCAAGAGGCATTGGTGTAGCCAAACACATAGGCGAAATTGGGCACGCCGTTGAGCATCATGCCTTTGTAGCTCAGGCACTTGGCCACTTCCAGGGCTAGGCCATCGACGGCAATCTGCATACCGCCAAAACTGAGCAGGTCCAGCCCTGTGGCGGTGACGATGACATCGGCGTGCAAGAAATCCCCACTGCGCAGCCGTATGCCTTGGGGTTCAATCATTTCAATCGTATCGGTGACCATGCACGCGCGGCCTTGGCTGATAGCGCCAAATAAGTCTGCATCGGGTAGCAAGCAAATGCGCTGGTCCCATGGCTTATACGTGGGCGTGAAATGGGGGTCGAGCGGATAGCCTGCGGGCAAGGCCTGGGCCGCGCCTTGCAGGATGCGGGTCTTGGCCAAGTCCGGATGGCGCCGCGCCAATGTGAAATAAAACAAACCTGTCAGTACATTTTTCCAGCGCGTCAGCGCATAGGCAATTTTTGCAGGCAGGACGCGGCGCAGCCCATCGGCAATCGCGTCGCGGCTAGGGCGGGACACCACATAGGTGGGCGAGCGCTGAAGCAAGGTAACGTTGGCCGCCAGCTTGGCCAACTCGGGCACCAGAGTCATTGCGGTGGCGCCGCTCCCTATCACCACGACTTGCCGGCCGCGGTAGTCCAGGCCTGGCGGCCAGTGCTGCGGGTGCACGACGGGGCCCTTGAAACTGTCCATGCCGGGCAAGGCCGGCGTGTAACCATAGGCATAGTTGTAGTAGCCGCTGCACATCAGTAAAAAACGGCATTGCACTTGGAGCACCCTGTCGTCGGCCAAGCGCTTGACCGCTAGCTGCCACCGCGCCGCAGCGCTATCCCAATGGGCAGACAGCACTTGGTGCCCAAAGCGGATCAGCGGCAGCACGCCAAACTCCTGCGCTGTCTCTTGCACATACTGCAGGATGGATGGGCCATCGGCAATCGCTTTGGCCCCGGTCCAGGGTTTAAAGGAATAGCCCAGCGTATGCATATCGGAATCAGAGCGGATGCCGGGATAGCGAAACAAATCCCAGGTACCGCCCAGTCGCTCGCGTGCTTCCAAGATCAATACCGATTGCTGCGGCAGCCCTTGGCGCAGGTGTACTGCACTGCCGATACCAGAAAGGCCGGCACCCACGATCAGAGTATCCACCTGCTCAATACTCATGCCGCAAACACCCGCGAGAAACGGCCCATGGAACACCAGTACACATCATCGTTCCAACCGACGCTGGGAAAGACCACGCCCTGGGTGATTCCGCCTACGCGTACCCTGCCTTGTTCTGTGCCAGTGGCTATGTCCAGCACGACCACTTCCTCGCCCCAGCGCCGGTAGTCATTGAGCACCACCTGCCCGCGCTCAGGCAATAACACCATATGGCTCGCCACGCCAAAGTCTGGCTTGTGCCACACAGGTTGCAAATCCTGCATCGCCTCCCCAAAACGCCAGGCGCGCAAAAAACGGTTCGCCGAGTCATAGCCCAACACCATACCTCTCTGCACATCGACCAGAGGCGGGTTGGTAATGCTGCCGCCGGCCAAGCTGCTGATCTCCCAAGCGCCATGCTCGGCACTATCGTCCAGCGATACACGCAGCAAGCGGTTGGCCGTGCGGCTGACGCCGGCGCCCTGCATATTGATACGGTAACGGTGCTGGCCGTTGTCCATGAACCAGGCGCTCTGCCCATCGATCACCACATCCCAGCCATAGCTTTGCGCACGGGTGCCAATGTAATCCCAGTGCCAGTGCGGATCTAGGCGCAAGGTCTGCGCGGCTTGGTCCCAGTGGAATCGAAAAATAGCGCGCACGCCCACGACATAGACGGTGTTACCAACGGCGCTTAAGCGCGCAATCGATGCTTCTGGGCACGGTACATCGGCGCACACCGATTGCAGGCCTTCGGGCTCCAGCACCGTCAGCTGTGCCAGATGCCGGTCCGACAGGTTTTTGGTGACGATCAGCCCGTTGTCCAAAATCACAAACGAGTTATAGGGCTGATCGACTGGCAGCTTGCGGCTTTGCTTGAGGGCGCAATGGCGGTCCAGCCGGTGCGCGTAGCGGCCATAGACCACATAGAGATCGCCGTTGCGGTGCAATGCCATGCCGCCGGGCCACATTGGGCCGCCGGGCAGGCGGCCCGAGCTTTCTAAGGGCTTGAGCGTGATGGGGTCGATACGCTCCACGCAGGACGTGGTGGGCAAACCGAAGTTGGCGCGCAAGGCCGAGTGCGTCAGCAAGTACACCTCGCCGGGGTCACCCAGCACCGTCATGGTCGAGAGCGTAGTGTTGCGGTGGGTGCTGTGCAAACGCTGTCCTGCCAGCAAGTGCAAGCCGCTCGATGGGCTTGCCGTTTGCAAGCGCGCCGGGCCCGCATCCTCCGCCGGCCAGGGGCTGGCGTAATAGCCAGCGCTCATAGGCGGCGTTTGCGTTTGCGCAGCAACAACCACAAAGGCAGCAGCACCAGGGCGGCCAGAATCAAGGCCATGGTCTTGCCGTGCACTGGCAGCCAGTAGCGCCAAAAGCCATTGATCATCACTTGCTTTTGTGGGCTGTAGTTGGGCGGCATGTCCAGCACTTGGTTGGCCTTGGCCCAAACGGCAAAGTCTTCTTGCATGGCGGCAAATTCCTGGGGCCGTTGCGTGCTCAGGTCTTGCGTTTCGCCGGGGTCTGTGCTCAGGTCGTACAAATGCCACAGACCGTCACCGAGCGGCGGCATATTGCGCAGCAATTTCAAATTTCCTTTGAACAAGGCCGAATTACCCGACAGCTCGTAGCCCAGGGTTTGCTCGGGCTTGCGTACGTTTGCTGCAGTGCCTTCCAAAAGCGGCAGCAAACTCATGCCCGTGAGCGCTTCGACTTGCGTGCCTTTGTATTGCCCCGCATGCCCTGGTACTTGCGCAATATCGAGCAGTGTGGGGGTGATGTCCGTGACGTGGGTGAGCGCATTTTCAATTTGGTTCGCGCGGCGCACCGGCGGCCCGGCCATCAGCATAGGGGTGCGGATGCCGCCCTCACCAGCCCAAAATTTATAGGTGTACAGCGGAGTGGCCGAGGCACTGGCCCAACCGGGTCCGGGTATACCGTAGGTGCCTTTAGCGCCCAGGCTCTCGGTATCTTGCTTGTAGTTAAAAATCAGCCAGGGTTGGGCCTCGTGGTAGTCCGAACCTTCAGGTCCGTTGTCCGACAAAAACAAAAACACGGTGTTGTCGTATTGACCGGTTTTCTTCAAATAGTCCACCAAACGCCCCACATGCAGATCCATAGCCTCGGCCATCGCGGCATAGACCTCCATTTGGCGCTCCATGTGCAAGCGCTCTTTTTCGGGCAATGCTTTCCAGTCTCCCGTGGTGGACATGGTCGTCATACGCGTACCGGGCGGCACCAGGCCCAAGGCAATTTGTTTGGCCAGGCGCCGCTCGCGCAATGCTGTCCACCCGTCTTGGTAGCGGCCCTTGTATTTGTCTATTAGGTCTTTCGGTGCTTGCACCGGCACATGGTTGGCCTGGAAACCAACATAGGCAAAAAATGGCTGGTCTTTGCGCGTATCCGCGTCCATATAGCCAATCGTGCGATCGACAAAGTACTGGGATGAATAGAACTCGGCCGGCATCTTGGCCCGCTGCCCGTCTTCAAACCAATAGACCTCGGGCAGATGGGGCAGGTATTGCTTGTTGGGCTCCCAGTTGTCCGAACCGGTGTCGCCCTGCACAATGGATTTGTCAAAGCCACGTTGATTGGGCAGGTTGTAGGGCTCAGAGCCCACATTCCATTTTCCCGCAATGTAAGTGCGGTAGCCGCTGTCCTGTAAGAGCGATGCCACCGTCACCACATTGCGCGTCAGCGAGCCCTGGTACCCCGGTTTGCCCAAATGCTCGGTAGGCATGGCTTCGCGCAGATTGCCCACGCCATTGCGGTGGTTATCCACGCCGGTCAGCAACATAGACCGCGTGGGCGAGCAGGACGCTGCGACATGGAAATTAGAAAAGCGCAAACCCGCTTTGGCCAAGGCATTGAGATGGGGCGTATCGATCTCACCCCCAAAAGCGCCTAGGTCCGAAAACCCCCAGTCATCGGCCACCAGCACCACGAAATTGGGACGCTTAGACGCCGCGCCAGCGCCGGTCGGCGATGGGGCCATAGTGCCTGATGCTGCATTTGGCGATACCGGAAATGCAAGCAGGCCCAGCAAAGCCAGCAGACTCACACGCAGTCCCGGCCATTGATTCATCGACATTCCAATCGTCTCCTTCGTGCGTTGCGTCTGCGCTGCTGGCCCCGTGACCCTGCAAGCGAATATCCACCGGACAATGTAGCACGCGCCTGTAAGCGCAGGGAGTGCTTGCTGTCAAGCAAAGCACAGGCTGGCGCCATGCGGCCCATACAGTCGCCTACTCCAGCGCTAGCCTATGCGCCTTCGGTGACAATCGAGCACTTTTGGGGACACTCGCAAACACATGGCCAGCCACGCCACACTTCGCAAAGAGGCCAGCACCGCTGCTGGCGACAAAACACTCGCCTCCCGCCTGAGTCGGGACGACTGGCTGGACGCCGCATTTCGCGCCGCCGTCGAGCATGGCTTTGACGGCGTGAGGGTATTGACCCTGGCCGAAAGCTTGAAAGTAACGCGCGGCAGTTTTTACTGGCATTTCAAAGACCATGCGACTTTGATTGAGGCGCTGGTCGCGCGCTGGCAGGCGCGCGAGTTGGACGCGCACCATAGACTGGAACACGCTGGCTGCGAGGACCCGGCCAAAGCGCTAGAAATTTTGCTGGACCAGGCCCTGGCCCATGGCGGTGATGACCTGGACAATATGCGATTCGAATTGGCATTGCGTGCCCTGGGCCGGCGCGATGGGCATGTGGCGGGCCTGATGCGCAGCATGGACGAATTACGCATCGCCTTGTTCAAACGTAAATTTATGCGCTTGGTGCAAGACGAAAAAACCGCGAGCGAATTAGCGGCTTTGTTCTACCTCTCGGTGGTGGGCAGCTTTCACGCTTTGATCCAACCGCAGATGCCTAGCGCCAGCAAACAATTTTTTCTGGACATCATTGCCAAGTACCTGGTGCATAAGCAAAGCCACTAGGATCGGCTGTCACGTTTACGGAGCAGCGGCTAGCAGCAGGCCTTTGGATGCCATGGTGTTCTACCCGTCAGGGGAATCGGGGGATTGCAACATGGCACCGCAGGGATGGCCTATTACCCCAGACTTTACAAGGGCGCGTGGACCAAATCTGCGATACCGGCCGCTTGCAAAATCGCTTCGGCGTGGGTCTGGCCCGCCGTATCGAGTGCCGCAAACTCTTCGCGCAGCCAGCGCAAGCATTTACCCTGGTAAGTGACAGTGCCCTGCTCCCACTGGCCTTGCGGCAGCTCGAGATTGAACTGTTTTTCCCCACGCAACAAAGCGCGCGCGTTGGCCAGCAAAACCGGCACATACGCTTGGGCCAATTCGGCCAGCAAATCCGTCAGCGTAGTAGGAAGGCGCGCTGCATCCAGCCAGGCGTCGTCCTGCACTTGCAGGCCGGACAAATCTTCCATCCAGCCGGTCCAGGCGAAGGTGCGCGGCGCACGCTGCACCGCCAGACCCATAGACGTGGGGTCAAACAAGGCCAGTTGCGATAATTGTCCGTACATTGCAAAGTCGCTGGCGCCCGGTCTGGCGCCCATCAAAAACGCATGCTGCGCGAAATGGGCGTCCAAAAGCCCAAGCAAGCGCAGATAGCCCGCCTCAATCAAGGGGGCGGTCGTCGGGTTGGAGCCAATAACCGGCAACCTATCAATTTGCCGCTTTGAAAAAAAGGCACGACTGGCGGCATAGACTTTTTCATCGAGCTGTATACCGCCCCAATGCAGAGGAATCGTTTTGCTGGCGCGGTCGATATCTGGCGCGTAGTGCCAGCGGTAATGGAACATCGCCTTGGTGACCCACTCATCGGCAAAGTCTTCGAGCAGCGAATCGATAAACGCCAGCACCGCGCTGCGCGGTCTGGCCGCACGCCCTGACACCTCGTCCTCTAAGCGGCGCAGCAGCGGCGTGGAATCGGTCACCGCTTGCATGTGCCCTCGGGCATCGGGCAGGTAAAACGTAGGCAGCAATTCAACGGGCGGCTTGGGCATACCGGCCCGGTCTGCCGCTTCACCGATCAGGTAACGATAGGGAATATGGCGATAGCGCATCAGCGCCATCATCTTGCGGGTGTAGGGCGAGCCAGGCGCGCCTTTGAAAACCAATGGCGACTGCATGCCTCTGGCGTCCGATCAAGCTGCTGTGGCCGGCGTCGCTGTCACCGCTTTAACCGGTGTGAAAAATTGCGTGTTATCCCGCAGCCACGCTTGCGAGTTGCTAGCGTCGTGCTGCTCAGGATGAAAGTCAGGGCGCAGATAGTCGCGCCACATGGGCAGGTTGCTGCGGTACAGGCCATCGTGCGCGAGCAGCAAACGCCAGGCGCTGCGCCAAGTGCTCCAGCTAAACAAGCTACCGTCATGCCACAAATTGCGCACCGTCTGGCGCAACACATCGGTCGTGAAAATCCAGCTCACGACCTTGAAGGTGCGCACCCGCCATTTGTAGCTACCACCGGCAGCCTGGTAAATATTGAAGGCGGTGCTGCGGTGCTCGGACTCTTCGGAGGCATGCCATTGCCAGAGTGTCGCTAAGCGCTCTTCCGCGCCCGCAAAGGCCTCGGGGTGGCGCAGCGTCCAGTCCGCAAACATGGCGGTGAAATGTTCTGTGGCCGCGGTCACCGCCAGATGGATGCGCGGGTCCAGGTGCTCGGCTTTCTTGGCACGCTTGGCAGCACGTACTTCAATTTCGTTGACAAAGCCCTGGCGCGTGAGGTGCGCGTTGAAAAGTTCGTGGATGCGCCGGTGCGTGGCCTCTTGGCCGACAAAGCCCTGAACCTCTTTGGCATATTTTTCCTGCTCGGCCGGTGGCAGGGCTTTGTAACAGGCCCGCACGGAGTCCATGAAATACTGCTCGCCCCAGGGAAAACTCATGGACAAGGCATTAAAAAAAGCCGAACGAAAGGCATCGCCCCCGTTCCAACGCTGCGCAAACGGCGTCGTCAAATCCACCAACAAACGTCTCACTACTAAATCGGTCATACCGTACTTTCTTCCATGAATTTATGGGGCAACTCGCGCAACTCGCGCCGCAACACTTTGCCTACATTGCTTTTAGGTAACTGTGTATCAAACACCACTTTGCGGGGCACTTTGTAGCCGGTCAAATGTTCGCGGCAATGGCGTACCACCATCTCCTCGGTCAACGCCGGGGATTTTTTTACGACATGGACGTGAACTTCTTCGCCGGTGCTCTCACTGCGACGGCCCACCGCGGCGGCTTCCAAAACCCCTGGGTGCAGCATCACCACGTCTTCTACCTCATTGGGGTAGACATTAAAGCCTGACACCAAAATCATGTCTTTCAAGCGGTCCACGATTTTGAAAAAACCCTTGTCATCCATCACCGCCACATCACCGGTCCGCAGATAGCCATCTTCGGTCATCACCGCTTGCGTGTCTAAGGGCCGGCGCCAATAGCCCTGCATCACCTGGGGTCCGCGCACGCACAATTCGCCCGGCTCGCCCATAGCAAGTGCGCGTCCCTGGGCATCGCGTATCGAAACTTGCGTCGATGGCAGGGGCAGGCCAATGCTTCCATTAAATTGGCTGATGCTAAAGGGATTGACCGTCACCGTGGGCGCGCACTCGGTCAGGCCATAGCCTTCGATCAACGGAGCCTTGGTTAAGGCCTGCCAGCGCTCGGCCACCGAGCGCTGTATCGCCGCACCGCCACCCACCGACAAACGCAAACTGCTGAAATCAACTTTGCCGATATCGGGGTGGTTGAGCAAGCTATTAAAAAGTGTATTGACTGCCGGCAAAGACACTACGCGGTAGCGCATCAGCAGCTTCACAAAAGCATCAACATCGCGCGGGTCCGACACCAGCACGTTCGTGCCACCCATACCGGTAAAAGCAAGGCAAGAGCCCAGTGCAAACACATGGTAGAGCGGGATCGCGGTCATGCTGATCAAGTCCTGCCCCGGTTCCACGAAGGGTGCGCACCACACCTTGGTTTGCTGCACATTGGCCAAAATATTGCGGTGGCTGAGCATGGCCCCCTTGGCCGCGCCGGTAGTGCCGCCGGTGTACTGCAAAAAGGCCAGGTCGTCCGCTTGGATTTCGGGTTTGCGAAAAGGCACTTGTGCGCCTCGGCGCAGCATGCGCCGAAAGCCAGTCGCCAAAGGCAAGTCATAGGCAGGCACCGCGCTTTTGACCTGGTGTATGACGAAGTTCGCCACATGGCGCTTGTGCCAGGGCATCATGTCGGCCAGGCCGCTGACCACCACGTGTTGCACCGGTGTCTTGTCAAGGATTTTGGCCAGGGTGTGGGCAAACAAATCGACCACGATGATGGCCAGGGCGCCTGAATCTCGCAACTGGTGCTCCAACTCGCGCCCGGTGTACATGGGGTTGACGTTGACCACCACATAGCCCGCGCGCAGCAGGCCAAACAGGCAAACCGGGTACTGCAGCACATTAGGCATCATCAGCGCCACCCTGCTGCCCGGCGCCAAATGCAGCACCGATTGGAAATAGGCCGCGACCTGCAAAGACAAGGTGTCCAGCTCGGCAAAGCTGAGCTTGACGCCGGTCGCGCCGCTGATGAAAGCGTCCCGGTCCGCGTACAAATTGACCGCATCTTCCAGGTAATCGGCCAAAGTGCCCAAGGCGTGCTCGTCTATCTGCGCCGGAACACCGGGCGGGTAGCTTGAGATCCAGGGAGCTTGCATGGGGAGATCGGTCAAAGGTTCAGTGTAACTATACACAAGTGTATTGTCTAGACAAAACCAGGGCTGGCCCAGGGCCCAAAGCTGGCCAGCTCAGGCCCGATTTGCTGCAACGCCCTACAAGGGCAAGGCCGTAGGACTAGGGCTCGGTGGCGCCCCGCGCACCGTGGCGGCGATGGCGATGCCGTGTTCACGCAAGGCGCGCAAAATGGCCACATTCACGTCGGAGCGCAAATTGCCCTGGCCGTTTTCGATGTCGGCCACCCAATACACCACCGTAAGTTCAATACCGTCAGTGGTGAATTGCGACAGTTGCACACTGGCGGGCGGTTGGTGTAGCACGCGCGGCTGGGCTTGCGCCGCGGCTTGCAGCACTTGCATGGCCTGGTCGATATCGGTTTCGTACACCACCTGGATACGCGCCGTCTGCACCACTTTGGTATCGGCCAGTGATAGGTTTTCCACCCGGCTAATAAGCAGCATCTCGTTGGGCACAATCGCTTCGCGGCCGGTAATGGCGCGCACGACGGTGTAGCGGGCATTGATCTGGGTGATGATGCCTTCAAAGTCATCGACCCGTACGTTATCGCCTATGCGCAGACTGCGTTCGGTCAGGATCAAAAAGCCGCTGATGTAATTGGCGGCGAGCTTTTGCAATCCAAAGCCAATGCCCACCCCCAAAGCACCTCCCAGCACCGAGAGCGCCGTCAGGTCAATGCCTATCGCCGATAAGGCCAGGATCAAACCCAGGAACAACAAGGTGATACGCGTGGCATTGCTGATGGCCTTGCGCACCGACAACTCACCGCCCGTGGCTTCGCGCAAGAGGCGCGATTCAATCGCTGCCGAAATCCACAGTGTCACGATCAGTACCGCGCTCGCCGTCAGCATGCCTTCAATGATGTTGCGCACCGACAGACGCGCAGCGCCCACTTTCCAGCCAATCTGATCCAACTCGTTGAGCACCAAGGGCAGCAGCCCGCTGACCCACAAAACCAGCGCCAGCCACACCAACCAGGAAATGGTTTGCTCAAAGGCCCGCACCCAGCGGGCTTGCGAAAACGCCAGTTGCAAGACCTTGACGCCCGTGCGTATCACCACCAAGGCCAGCAGCACCGGCATGGCTACTTGCAAGACCACCACATTGAGGTGCCGGTCCAACACTGCGCGGGCAGCAAACACCAGGCAAAGCAGGATGGCCGGGAACAGCACGCCGTCAATGTCTTTGCGGCCAAACCAGACCGAACGCTGATCCCGACCTAATGCGGTAGCCAGTGCGCGCACCAAACCCCAAGCGACTGCAGCACTCAAGCCCAGCGCCGCTAACTCGATGGCGACGGTGGGCTGGGTAAAGGCCTCCAGCCAGGCGCCCAAGTCTTCAATCGGGGGCGGCGCGGCGAAACGGGTTGCACTCATGCTCGGCCTCTTTCAGCAAGAAAAAATGGAACCATACAGCCACAAACCCTTGAGGAGACCGACACTAGAGGGCAAAGGCATGGATTGCCATGGCGCGTGGTCTTGACCCCATCAAACATCCGCCAGCACCCGCACATGGGCTTCCACGCTGCGGCCCAGGGCGCGTAAGTTGTAGCCGCCTTCCAGGCTAGAGACGATGCGGCCCTTCGCATGGGTACGCGCCACGTCTTTGAGTTGCTGGGTGATCCAGGCGTAATCGGCTTCGACCAATCCCATCTGGCCTAGGTCATCGTCGCGGTGGGCATCGAAGCCGGCGCTGATAAATACCATCTCCGGCGCAAATGCATGCATGCGCGGCAACCACTGCGATTGCACCAAAGCGCGCACCGCATCGCCCTTGGTGTAAGCAGGCACCGGCACGTTCAAGATATTGTCGGCATGCCCCTCGGCGCCGCTATAGGGGTAATGCGGATGCTGGAAGAAACCCACCATCAAGATACGCGGGTCATTACTGACAATTTCCTCGGTGCCATTGCCATGGTGCACATCAAAATCTACGATGGCCACGCGCTGCAAGCCATGGTGTTCCAAGGCATGGCGCGCCGCAATAGCGACATTGTTAAAAATACAAAAACCCATGGCACGGTCGCGGCACGCATGGTGGCCGGGAGGGCGGACCGCACAAAACGCATTTTCTAGTTCGCCCGCCAGCACCGCATCGGTCGCCGCAATGGCCGCGCCAGCGGCGTGCAAAGCCGCCTGCCAGGTATGCGGGTTCATACTGGTATCGGGGTCGATGGCGGCGTAGGAACGCCCGGTCTGCACATGCTCAAAAGCCAGGTTTTTATGCATGCGGTCTATGGTGTCGATATAGCCGTGTCCATGCGCCAGCGCCAATTGCTCGGCATCCGCAGCCGGGGCCTCGTGCGACTCCAACACGGCCAACATACCGCTAATGAGCAGGCGATCCTGTATCGCGTCCAGTCGCTCGGGGCATTCTGGGTGGCCCGCACCCATCTCGTGCCGCCGGCAGCTGGGGTGGGTGAAATAGCCGGTTTTGTGCATGGGGTGGTTGCGGCGCGCTAGAGCGGTGGATTCTAGTAGCGGGCCTGCGCGCCACGCAGTGTTGCCCGATCAGACAGAATGCAGGCCGTTTATGCACTGTTCGGCCCACCCCCTATTTCTTGCCCCCCGTTGCCGCATGGCCTTGTGCTTATTGCTTGCGGCTCTGATATCGCTGGCTTGCGGGCATAGCACCGCAGCACAGGCTGCACGGCCACAAGGCGCAGCCACAGCGCTGCGTGACTGCGGGCCCGCCCAGTCCACTAAAGACCCAAGCGCGGCCACCAACAAGAAAGAAAAAAAAGCCAAGAAGCGCAAATGTCCGGCTAGCAATAGCACCGCCACGGCCAGCTATGCCAACAGGCCAGCCGTGCGAGAAGCGGCTGAGAGCATCGCCCAAAGCACTGCCTTAAGCCGCAGTTGGGTGCGCAACACGCTGGCACAGGCGCGCATGCTGCCCGAGGTGGTGCGTGCCGTCACGCCCGCGCAAGGCCCGGGCGTGCGTAATTGGCAGGTCTACCGCGACCGCATGGTGGACCCGGTGCGTGTCCAAGCGGGGGTGCAGTTTTGGTTGCGCAATGCCCAAGCCCTGGAGCGCGCCGAGCGCGAAACCGGCGTGCCCGCCTCGGTGGTGGTCGGCATCCTGGGCGTAGAAACGATTTACGGCAAGCGTATGGGCAAATACCGCGTGCTGGACGCGCTGGCCACGCTGGCGTTCGACTTCCCCGCCAGCCATCCCAAAGCACCGGCACGGGCCGCTTATTTTTTGCAAGAACTGGAAGCCTTCTTGGTTTGGTGTCAGGCCACCGGACGCGACCCGCTGACGGTGCGAGGCAGCTACGCCGGCGCCATGGGCATGGCGCAATTCATGCCCTCGAGTTGGCAAAAATACGCGGTGGACTTTGACGCCGATGGACGCATCGACTTATTTGACAACAGCCAGGATGCCATAGGTTCAGTGGCCAATTATTTGGCCGCCTTCGGCTGGAAAGCCGCAATGCCCACGCATTACTCGGTGCAACTAGACACTACACGCCTGGACCTGCCCGCTTTATTGGAAAAAGATATTCTGCCCAGCATGCGCCCCACGCAGATGGCCGAACGCGGCGCCATACTTGCTCCACAAGCCATGCAACACGCAGGGCTGCTGGCGCTGATAGAGCTGGTGAACGGCGAAGATGCCCCCGCCAGCTACGTCGCAGGCACCGACAATTTTTACGCCCTCACCCGCTACAACTGGAGCAGCTTTTACGCCATGGCGGTGATTGAGTTAGGGCAGGCCGTTAAAGCAGCTAAGTGAAGCGCACGCACTGTTGCTTTACTATGATGAATCCCCAAAACCCAACAAAATACACTTAACAAAATGGGTGTCTGTGACGCCCATGGACAAACAAAAGCACTTTCTAGTCAACTGCGTATTCCAATTCAACCAATGCACCGGACCCAATGAGTCTGTGGAAATCGAGGCTGCTTTTTCTCAAGCCACCCAGGCCTCGCGTGGCGTGCGCTGAAAACTGAAGATCTATGGCGGCGGGGTTGGGTTTGACCGAGGTGAAAACCTAGGCAGAGGCGATGCGCCAGTCATGCGTCAAAAAGTTTGACACCTGTGTGATCGAAATCTACACCTGCCGCAGCGTCCGTGCCAAATTAGTTCTTTAGCGATTCGATTTGCTTTGAACCACTGACCATCTTGAATGAGGCCAATGTTTCAATGTCTGACTCCTTCAGCTTATGGTCTGTAACGGCGCGCAAATTGACAGTCAGCTTATCTTTTGTGAATTCAGCCACCGAATAACCGCGCCGCAAGCCCTCTGAATAGATGAAGTGCGGGTTCAATTTTTGACGCGCTGCCGTATTTTTACCATCATCGCTGGTGATGCTGGTACCGCAAAATTCAAAGCCTAAAACCCTGCTTCGCGGGTTTGCATAGTCTTCCTTTACATAGCCAACCCAATTCTCGTGCACATCGCCCCCAAAAATCACGGGATTGGCAACCTTATTTCTGGCAAGACCGTCCTGAATTCTTTTGCGGGATGCAGGGTAACCGTCCCAGCCATCGTTCCAAACTTTTTTGCCTTCTGCTGTACGGTAGACCCTGGCACCGAACAGCGTGGTTTGCGATATGACGGTCCATGTCTGGTCCGCCGTATTTTCTAACTGTTTCTGAAGCCACTGTTCCTGCTGTGTCCCAAGCATGCTACGCACTTCGCTAGACAGCATGTCGCAAGTCTCTAGGTCGACCACGGATGATCCAGTTTTGCCACTGGGGTTACATGCCTGAATATCACGGTACTGACGAGTATCCAGCACAGACATATTCAGGATACTGCCGAAGCGGTAGTTCTCATAGATTCGCATCTCGGCCCCTTTTTCGAGGCCTGCGAGTCCATCGATCAGCACGGAGGCGCGCAAAGGCATGTGTTCATAGTAGGCCTGATAGGCTGCAGCTCTTCGCTTTTGGAAATCTGTCTCGGGCCCGAATGAGCCCGGATTCAAGCCTGCATAGTCGTTTTGAACTTCGTGGTCGTCCCAGGTCGTGATCCAAGGACATGCGGCATGAATATCCTGCAACTCTGGCTCTGACTTGTATTGAGCGTAGCGCTTCCTGTAATCATTAAGTCCAAGGCACCAGCCAGCGGAATGCGAACGAACTCCCGTTTTGCTAGGGGCATATTCATAGATGTAGTCACCCAGAAATACCACGAGATCTGGACTCTCCTTGACCATGTGCGGATAGGCGTTGTAATAGCCGCGTTCAAAATGCTGGCAAGAAGCGAATGCCACCTTGATAGGATCCTCAATGGTGCTCTTGGGCTCGGCGAACGTTCGAGTCTTACCGGTACGGCTGGTATGACCGCCCGTCGAGAATCTGTAGTAGAACCAAGTGTTCGCAGGCAGTTCCAACACTTCTGCATGAACGGAATGCGCCAGCGCAGCCACCGCATTGACCAATCCGCTTTTTGCAATGTTCGTGAACTGGCTGTCTAGTGCCATCTCCCATTTGACCGGGATATCTTGATGGGGAATATTGGATGAAAAAATCCCCTCATCAAACAGCCGGGACCAGAGGACCACCGAATTGTGCGTGGGGGAACCGCTCGCTACACCCAAATTGAAGGGGTTTTTGGGCAACTTGACTTGTGACCAGGCCTCTAGGGATGGCAAAAAGAACGTGGCCGCGTAAACGCTTTTCAACAATGTTCGGCGCATCATGTCTATTGGCATGGGTATCTCCTAGTTGTATCTAGACAAATATTAGCACCCATAAATCCACTGCTAACCTGCGTTTTCGCCTCTGCCGAGTAGCCCAACGGGCACGGGTGCAGCCGGGCCTGCGGAGGCACGAGGGGCCGGCTGCTAAGCCGGTCTGGAGCGGTCCCCGGCCAACCGATGACCGGCCACTGCGCGGCGTCAAGGTATGTAAGCTTGCGCCACTGACCGATCCCATGGCAAGCCAAGCCCTGTCGCGAAACGAATGGTAGGCAACCATCGGGTGCAGCACTCCATTAGCGCGGTGGCGAATGCAACTCAAGGCACGCGGTGATGCCAATAGCGCTTTAAGACGGTGCGTGCACATTGGCTGCTTTCCATCAGCCAGGATCGCCACCAAAAGGCGCCGCAATGCGGCGTATCCACCCATTGCAAAGGCGCAGCGGGCGCGTAACTTTCGGACAGCGCTTGGTAGCGCTGCACCACTTGCGCCGCCGGGTGGCCGTAGCGGTTGCGATAGCCCGCCTGCACCAGAGCGGTGTGCGGATGCACTGCGGCTAAAAACGCAGCGCTGCTCGATGTTTTACTGCCATGGTGCGGCACCAACAAAAGGTCGGCATACAGCGCGGCATCCCAGGGGCTCTGGGCCGCGCGCGCCAGCAACTGCGCTTCCTGCGCCTGCTCTATATCACCCACCAACAAAGCGCTGCGGCGCTGCCATCCTGCCTCCGACTTGGCTTGTGTTGCGGCACCATCGGTGGCTATCTGCACCCCTTCTAGGCGTTGATCGATGGTTTGCGCCGCACTACCCGGCGAGCCCTCAGCACCCGCCCCGGCTTGCACACGCAAAACGCAAGATAGCGTATTCGGTTTGGGCGTACTCTGTGCGCTGTAGGCCTCAGCGACCGGGTGCAGCACGCTAAAGCGTACACCGTCCCAGTCCCAGCTTTGTCCAGCTTGGCAGCGCGTACTTGCACGCCCTTGCAGTAACACATGCCCACTATCGAGCGAACTCCACACATCGGCGTGCGGCTGCATTGCCAGCACGCTGGCTGCGCCGCCCACGTGGTCGCTGTCGCGGTGGCTGAGCATGACGCGGTCCAAGCGCGCCATACCGGCTTGCAACATCGGCACGATGACACGCTGACCCGCATCGCTGTCCAGGCTGTACCGCGGCCCTGCGTCGTACAACAAAGCATGGTTGCGGGTGCGCACCAGCACTGCATTGCCCTGTCCTATATCCGCGGCAATCAACTCGAATTGACCCGGCGGCGGCGCATTCGGGTGCCACAGGCCCAGGGCCAGCAGCAGAGGCAAACCCATGCAACGCAGGGTCCAGGGCAAAGGCAGCGCCAGCACCAGGGCGCCCAACCCGGCTGGCAGCGCCAGCCACCAAGGCGGCACCGGCAGGGCCAGCACGGCCAAAGGCCACGCTGCCATCGTTTGCACCTGTGCCATCCACCAGGACGAGGCCACTGCGGCCCACTGCCATAGCGGCTCGAACACCACGCCGCCCATCGCCAGCGGCGTAATCACCAAGGTCACCCAAGGCACCGCCAGCAAATTGGCCAACAAACCTACTAGCGACAACTGTCCAAACAAAAGAATGCTCAAGGGTGCTAGGGCCAGCGTGATCATGCCCTGCTCGCGCAGCATGGCACGCAGCGCTTGGTTTAACGCGATCCAGTAACCCTGCAGCGCGCGCTTGAGCGACCCAGCTGCGTCGGGCCACTGGCAAGGTGCCAGCCCGGCCGCCGCGCTAGCTTGGTCGCGGTGCACCGGCGCTTGGCCATCCGTAGCAAACAAGACCGCCACCGCCACAAAGCTCAGCCAAAAGCCGGCTTGCAAAAGCGACCAAGGGTCATAGACCACCACCCACAGCAACGCCAGTATCCAGACGTAGGGCCAGGGCCAGCGCGCACCTGTCAATCGCAAGAGCGTTACCCAGGCCAGCATGATGCAGGTGCGCTGCGCCGGTATGCCCCAGCCGGAAAACACCGCATACGCGCAGGCAATCAGCAAGCCACCGGCCCAGGCCGCCGAGGGCGCAGGCCACCACAAACACAGGCGTTGCGAACGCCGCCACCACCAGCTGATCAACCAGCGTGCGGCCCAGGCAAACATCGTAATGTGCAGGCCAGAGATACTGACCAGATGGGCCACCCCGGTAGCCCGAAATAGCGCCCACTGCTGCTGGTCCAGCGCGGACTGGTCGCCCACCACCAAAGCGGCCAGCAAGGCGGCCTGGCCCGGCTCTGGCACGGCCGCAACCATGCGCTCACGCACAGCTTGGCGCCATCGCTCTACCGGGTAGCGCAAGGTGGCCTCAATACGCTGCGGTGGAACATCACGCGAGCCCGCGCGCACATAGCCGGTGGCTTGTACGCCCTGCTCCCACAGCCACAACTCGTAGTCAAAGCCCTGAAAATTCAGACTGCCGTGCGGGGCTTTGACGCGCACCGTCATGTGCAAACGCTCGCCCGGCACCAGCTCCTGAGGCTGATTTTGCAAGTCCCAATCGCCCAAGTCCGCCGGTGCACTGCGCGGGGCCATGCCCCGGTACCACCCCAGGTCTATGCGCGGTGGCAGGCGCACCGCCTGGCCGTCCAAGGTCGCCGATTCCAGCTCCAAGCGAAAGCGCAAACCCATGGCGTTGCTATGCGTCATCTCGCGCACCACACCAAGCACTTGCACGTCGCGCCCTTCCAGGGCTGGGTCTAGCCGCTGCGCATCAAAATAAGCGGCACGTACGCCGGTCCAGGCAAAGCCCAGCAGCGCGCACAGGCACAGGGGCAAGATATAGCGTGCCAGCCTAGCCAAACCCTGCAGCGCCGACATGCCGCGCGCTGCGCACCTCGCCATCAGGGCCGGTCGTGCAGCAATTTCAGATGGATGCACCGTGACACCTTGCTGTTTGCGCATGACATAGCACAGCAACGGCCAGACGATTACGGCCAAGCCCAGGCACGCGTAATGCGCTAGCGGCCACAAAGCGCTTTGTTGTAATTGCATGGCTGCGCCGGCCACCACGGACACTGCCATCATCCATCCCCGTGCGCTGGTGGGCGAACTGCTGCAGGGTGGCCTATTCATTTAAATATCTTAAAGCGATATTCGCTTGCACCTTGGGCGACAATGTGTCCCTACCTGCTTGCGCCTGCCGCACGCAAGCGCGCCCGCCGCGGGCTGAAGTTTCAACCCACCTTCCCGCCCAGGCGGGACTTTGAAGGATAAAACGCCATGAATGTTTATGACACATTAAAAGATTTGCACATCAGCTTGCCACCGGTCTCGGTGCCCGCTGCCGCCTATGTGCCCTTTGTGCAAACCGGCAAGCTGGTTTTTATCAGCGGCCATATCGCCAAAAAAGAAGGCAAACCTTGGGTCGGCCAACTCGGCGCCACCATGCAAACCGCCGAGGGTCAGCAGGCTGCCCGCGCCATTGCTATCGACCTGATGGGCACCTTACACGCCGCCGTAGGCGACCTCAACCGCGTCACGCGCATCGTCAAACTCATGTCCTTGGTCAATTCCACCGGCAGTTACACCGAGCAGCATCTGGTGACCAACGGCGCTAGCGAATTGTTGGGCCAGGTCTTCGGCGAGCGCGGCGCCCATGCCCGCAGCGCCTTTGGCGTTGCGCAAATTCCGCTTGGCGCTTGCGTGGAGATCGAGATGATTGCCGAGATCGGCGATTAAGGCAAAGCTGCAATTAGGTCCGCCGCCGGCAGCACTTTGGCAAACGAGCCATTGAGGCCGGCAGAAAAAAACTGCACTCAAGGGTCCATGGCGACTGAGGGCGGGTTGTCTATCATGGACTTGAGAATATGCAAGCCGGTTTGCAATTGCTCCACCGAATCAGGGGCATTGAGGCTAATGCGGATGGCATGCGGCGCGGGCGAGCGGCCGACGGCGAAGTGGTCTGCCGTGCGCACCAGCACACCGGCCTGGCGCAATGCGGCGGCAAACTGCCCAGCGCGCCAGGGCTCGGGCAGGGGCAGCCAGATCAGCGGGTATTCGGGATCAGTACGGAACTCCAAACCGTGCAGGATTTGCAGCGCGGCTTTGAGGCGCTCCTGGGTCAGTTGGCGCTGCTGCCCAATCAGCGCTTCCATCGCACCGCTTTCCAACCAGCGCGTAGCGACCTCGGGCAAGAGGGGCGCCACCATCCAGCTGTCAGCGCGCATGCTGGCGGCAAATTTGCTGAGCCACTCAGGCGCGGCCTCCACATAGCCCACCCGCAAACCGGGCGCCAGCACTTTGGAAAAACTGCTGAGCAAAAACGATTGTTGTGGCAGCCAGGTGGACAAAGCAGGCAGTGGCGCGGCCTGCATGGCGGCATGCACACAGTCTTCGATGATGTACAGCCCATGCGCGCGCACCACGGCGGCAATCGCCTCGCGCCGCTGCATGCTCATGGTGGCGCTGGTGGGGTTGTGCAGCGAGGGCGCGCAGTACAAAAACTTGGTGTCAAAGGTCTTGGCCGCACGCTCCAGGGCTTGCGGCGTGATGCCTTGCTCGTCGGTCTCGATGCCTATAAGTTGCAAACGCATAGAGCGCGCCAGCGCCTGCAGGCCCGGATAGCTCAGCGACTCCGTCAACAGCGCATCACCCGGGCGCGCCACGGTGCGCAGCACACAGGCCAGCCCGTGCTGCGCGCCATGCGTCACCATCACCCGGCTCCACTGGCCGCTAGTGCCAAAGCGACACAGCCATTTAGCCCCGGCCTCGCGGTGGCGGCGCATGCCGGTCTCGCTCTGGTACATCAGCACCTGGCGCATCATTTCGGGGTCTTGTGCCAAGCTGGCAAAAGCGGCCTGCAGCGCTTGCGCCTCGTCCCCCACCATGGCGACGTTGTGCGCTAGGTCGATGGGGGCGGGATGCTTCGCCTCATCCACGCCCTGACCCACATGCTCAGCCGAGCGTACATAGGTGCCATCGCCCACGCGCGCCGTTGCCAGGCCCTGGCGCTCCAAAATCGCATAGGCGCGGCTGATGGTGCCGGTGGTCACGCCCAAGCGGCGCGCCAGGTTGCGCTGGGGCGGCAGCTTCTCGCCCATGGGCACCTGCCCGTTCAAAATGGCCTGGGCCAGGTCCTCGGCAATCGATTGGTATTTGGGCTTGCTACCATCGCCCAAGCTGGCCGATGAAATCAGTTGTTCAAAAGACATAAAACATGTGCATACAAAGGCGCATAGCCGGGTGGGACCGGAACCATCCACTCACCCAAAGGCGCGCGCCAGGGACTAAAAATCTTGTTCAATTACTTTATTTGACCGCATTGTTGGCATGCAATCTTATGCATAGTATGACCTTTGTACCCGTCGCATTCGTCAAACCCCTGTCCTTCGCACCCTCCATGCTCCTGATTGCCACCCTGCCATACTGCCTGTTATGAACCGTTTTGACTTCATCATCGTGGGAGCAGGATCGGCCGGCTGTGTGCTGGCCAAGCGCCTGACCGAGAGCGGACAACACCGGGTATTGCTGCTGGAGGCCGGTGGCTCGGACCGCAGCCCGCTGATTCAAGTGCCGCTGGGCTACGGCATTACCTACGCCGACCCCAAATACAACTGGATGTACATGGCCGAGCCGGACCCGGCCATGAACCACCGCGCCTTGTACTGGCCACGCGGCAAAGTGCTAGGTGGCAGCAGTTCGATCAACGCCATGGTCTATATGCGCGGCCAGCAAGGCGACTTTGACGACTGGCGCGATGCCGGCAACCCCGGCTGGGGCTGGGCCGATGTGCTGCCCTATTTCAAAAAATCCGAAGACCATTGCTGGGGCGCATCCGAGCACCACGGCGCGGGGGGCGAGTTACACGTCAGCGACTTTGCCGACCAGGTCCATCCCTTGTGCGAGCGATTTTTGAAGGCCGGGGACGCGTTGGGCTTTGGGCGCACCGCCGACTTCAATGGTCCCACCAAAGAAGGATTTGGTTTGTGGCAAATGACCATCCGCAACGGCCTGCGCGAATCCACCGCCAAAACTTTTTTGCGCGCAGCGATGCGCAGGCCCAATCTGACAGTCATCACCCATGCCATGGTGCGCCGCATGGTGATCGACAAGCACCGCGCCACCGGCGTGGAATGCACGATCGACGGGGTGCTGCAGATGTTTAGCGCAGACAAAGAAATCATCCTATCGGCCGGTGCGGTGAATTCGCCGCAGCTGCTGCAGATCTCAGGCGTCGGCGATGCTGCGCATTTGCAAAGCAAAGGCGTGCCGGTGCTGCACCACCTGCCACGCGTGGGCCAGGGCCTGCAAGACCACTTGGCGGTGTCTTACTTTTTTAAGTCCAAAGTGCCAACGCTCAACAACACCCTGGGGCCCTGGTACGGCAAGCTGTGGGCAGGCATGCGCTACCTATGGGACCGCAAAGGCCCCTTGGGCATGAGCGTGAACCAGGCCGGCGCCTTTGTGCGCAGCCGTCCCGAGCTGGCGCGGCCTAATTTGCACCTGTATTTCAACCCGATTAGCTACACCGCAGGCAGCGCGCCGGTGGGTAAGCGCTTTCAGCTGCAAAACCCAGACCCTTTTGCCGCCTTCCTCATTTCATTTAACACCTGCCGTCCCACTAGCCGGGGTAGCGTGCTCATCCACTCGCCGGATCCGCTGGCCAAGCCGCGCATAGAAACCAACTTCCTGACCACAGAGCACGACCGCCAGGACATCATGGATGGCTCGCGCTTGCTACGCCGTATTGCGGCCGCAGCGCCACTGGCCGAGGTCATTAGCGCAGAACACCTGCCCGGCGCCCAGGTGCAAAGCGAAGAACAAATTTTTGGGGACTTCGGCCAGCGCGCCGGATCGGTCTACCACGCCTCCTGCACTTGTGCCATGGCACCCGATGACACGCGCGGCGTGGTTGATGCGCGTTTGCGGGTGCACGGCATTGCGGGCTTGCGGGTCATAGACGCCTCGGTATTCCCGGCAGTGACCTCGGGCAACACCAACGCCCCCACCATCATGGTCGCCGAAAAAGGTGCGGACATGGTCTTGCAGGACAATCGCTAAACGGCCCGCGTGCCGCCCTTGCGACCCCCTCGACTTTTAAAAAAAGGCACAACCATGGACACCACATTCAATGCACTGGTCGTTGACCAAGTAGACGGCAAATCGGTCCCCGCGCTCAAGGAACTGCATGTATCGGACTTGCCCGCGGGTGAGGTATTGGTCGCTATCGACTACTCCAGCATGAACTACAAAGACGCCATGGCCCTGTCGGGCTTGGGCAAAATCATCCGCAGCTTTCCCATGGTTCCCGGTATCGACTTTGCCGGTACGGTGGTGGACTCAAGCAACCCGGCCTACCGCGCCGGTGACCACGTAGTGCTGACCGGCTGGAGCGTGGGCGAGCGCTACTGGGGCGGCTACAGCCAGATGGCGCGGGTCAAGG
>CANFLU010000037.1 GCA_947447975.1 Comamonadaceae bacterium
AGTTCGTGTCCCAATTTGCCCGACGCATTGGTCAGGGCGACAAAACATTCTTCTAATTGGGCGAGCAGGCGCTCCAGAACGTCGGTGGCAATGGCCGGATTGCCGCGGTAAGCCAGCATGGTCTGGCGTTGGCGGTCCAGGTCCTTGAGGACGTCGGTCTTTAGGTCAGCGCGTGCACCTACATTGAGAATCTCAAATAAGGTGATCAGCGCGAAATGGTGGTCCAGGGCGTCAAAACGCTCCTGCAGGGTAAAGAGCCGCGAAAACAGGTGCTCCAAACGCAAATAGGTGCGAATTTTTTCGTTAAACGGATATTCGTACAGGATCACGAGCTATTTTTCCAGTGGCGGGATGATATCTCCAAGTAGGGGAATATTGCGTCCAATTGGTGCTGAATCTCATCGATTGTCACGGATTCATTGAATAAGACATAGTCGGCGCATTGCAGCCGGGCGGCCCGACTGCTTTGTGCCGCCATAATTTTTTCTACTGCCTGGGCACTTAGGCCGCTGCGCTGTATGACCCGTTCAATTTGTGTTTGCGCTTGGCAGTCAACCACCAAAACCTTGTCCAGCACTGGGCGCCAGCGCTTGGACTCCACCAACAGCGGTATGTCCAATGCGATGCACGGTGGTGACAATGCGGCTGCCTGGGTGGCTTGACGTTCAATTTCGGCAGCAATCAAGGGGTGCAGCAGGGCTTGGAGTGCGATACGCGCCTGCGGCTGGTCAAACACCAGGGCGCGCATCGCGTCGCGGTTCAAAATGCCCGGTGCTTCAAAAACCGCATCACCAAAGGTTTTTGCAATACTGGGCAGGGCGGCCCCGCCAGGCGCGGTGCAGGCTCTGGAAATCGCATCGGCGTCAATGATGGGGACGCCTTTTTGCGCAAGCAAGGCGCAGACCGTGCTTTTCCCGCTGCCAATCCCTCCGGTGATACCCAAACGTATGGTCTTGTGCATCGTCATAGCATGAGAAGTTCAAAGCCCCAGGGTTTGACGACAAGGTAGACCATACCTGCGCCCACTAGAAATGGTCCGAAAGGAATCACGCCCTCCTCGCGCAAGCCGTGGTTCAGCTTCAAGTAGACGCCAAAGACCGTGCCCGTCAGGGACGCTATCAGGATGATGGGAAGCAAGGCTTGCCAGCCAAACCAGGCCCCCAGGCAGGCGAATAGTTTGAAATCGCCGTAACCCATGCCTTCCCTTCCTGTCAGGAGTTTGAATGCCCAATAAATCGACCACAGGCTGAGATACGCAACGACCGCGCCCCACAATGCGTGTTCTACGCTAACGGCGGTCCACTGCAAGTTGGCGCTGATGAGACCGAGCCAGAGCAAAGGCAACAAGATGGCATCGGGCAACAAGGTGCTGTCCCAATCAATAAGTGCCAGGCAGACCATGCCAGCCATCCAGCCGCACCAGGCCATGGCAGCTGCATGGTACCCCCAGCGCCAGCCACAAAACGCAAAAAGTAACGCGGTGCCAAGCTCCACTGCAGGGTAGCGAATCCCGATGGGTGCGTTGCAATGGCGACAATGCCCGCCTAAAAATGCATAGCTAATCAGTGGAAGGTTGTCGTACCAGCGAATGCCTGCATTGCAATGCGGGCATTGGGAGCGTGGAACCATCAAGTTAAACGGCGCCACGGCGGGCAGCGTGTGGCCTGCAAGCTGGGCGCAATCGGCCGCCCACTGTTGCTCCATCATTTTGGGGAGTCGGTAGATCACTACATTGAGAAAACTGCCTACGAGCAAACCCAGCAATCCGAATTGGAGCGTGGCAAAGAGTGCGGAGTCGGTCTGCATCAGACTACCGCGCCCATATTGAAAATTGGCAGATACAAGGCGACGAGCAGCCCACAAATAATGGCGCCCAGGAAGGTAATGATGAGCGGTTCTATCAAGCTGGCCAGACCCGAAGCGGCCTCATCCACTTCGGATTCAAAGAAATCGGCAGCTTTAGTCAGCATGAAGTCAAGCGTACCTGACTCTTCTCCAATGGCGCACATCTGCAGCACCATGGGTGGGAATAGCTGTGACCGGGACATAGCCGTCGTCAGTGCAAGGCCAGAGGCCACTTGTTGGCGTATGCGCGAGCTCACCTCAAGGTAGACCCGATTGCCGCAGGCCTTACCCACCGATTCGAGCGCCTCCACCAAGGGCACACCCGCTGCCAACATGGTAGCCAAAGTGCGCGTCCATCGGGCAATACAGGATTTACGTAACAAATTGCCAAAAATCGGCAACTTCAAAGCCAGTCGATCGCGCCGCGCTTGCCATACTTCGCTAGAACGCAAGGTGCGCAAGATGAAATACACGCCACCAAGGGTACTGCCGATAATGAAAAACCAGTATTTCACGAAAAACTCACTGATGGCAATGACCAAGAGGGTGGGGCCGGGCAATTCGCTGCCAAAGGACGCGATCGCCTGCCTGAAAATAGGCACTACAAAGAGCATAAACACGAGCAACACGATGCCGGCAACGGCCATCACTGCAAGCGGGTAGGTCAGCGCGGCCTTGATCTTAGTCTTGATTGCCTCGGTTTTTTCCATGTGCAGTGCCAGGCGATCGAGTAATTTATCCAAAATTCCGGCGGCTTCGCCTGCAGCGAGCAAACCACAGTACAGATCATCAAAATATCGGGGATGCCTGCGAAAAGCCGTTGCCAGCGAAGTGCCGGCTGCCACATCGCGACGTATCGCATTTACCAACCGTGCCATGGCGGGCTTGCCCTGGCCCTGGCCGGCGATTTCGAATGCCAGTAACAGCGGAATGCCCGCCTTCAACATCGTAGAGAGTTGTCGGGTAAACAGGGCTATTTCCTTGGGTTTGATGCCTTGTTCTATGTAAAAAAGGTGTTGAGAGAGCGTACTGACTCGTATACCTTGCTTGCGCAATGCCTGGCGCGCCGCCGCTTTGCTGGTAGCGCGTAGCTCGCCTTGCATGGCTAGGCCTTTTCGGTCGACCCCTTTCCAATGAAAGACCACATCGGCGGCAGCGAATTTTGCGCCGGTAGCGCCATGGTGGTTTGCCATCAGTCTTCCCCCCCCATCTGTCACTCGTTGGTAATGGCCAGCACTTCCTCTAGAGAGGTTAAACCCATTTTTACTTTTTGCAAGCCGGAGGCGCGCAACGATTTGACACCTTCACGCTCGGACTGAGCGGAGATTTCCATCGCAGACCCATCCCGCAAAATAATGGCTTGTATCGCGTCTGAAATAGGCATCACCTGGTAAATGCCGATCCGCCCTTTGTAGCCCTTATTGCAATCAGTGCAGCCTATCGGACGGTAAGGCTTCCAAGTGCCATCGATATCTTCAGCTTGGAAGCCTGACTCGAGCAAGATATCCCTTCCCAAATCGAAGGGCTGTTTGCATTTAACGCAGAGGCGGCGCGCAAGGCGCTGTGCGGTGATCAAAATCACACTGGCTGCGATATTGAAGGGTTGCACGCCCATGTTGCGCAGCCGTGTGAGCGTGGTCGGTGCGTCATTGGTATGCAAGGTCGATAGCACCAAGTGCCCGGTCTGGGCCGCCTTCATGGCAATATCTGCGGTTTCAAAATCGCGGATTTCTCCAACCATGATGATGTCCGGATCCTGTCGCAAAAAGGATTTAAGCGCTGCCGCAAAGCTCAGTCCGGCCTTTTCGTTAACGTCCACCTGGTTCACGCCAGGCATATGGATCTCAGACGGATCTTCTGCGGTAGCGATATTGACGCCCGCTTGGTTGAGCAGGTTCAGGCAGGTGTAGAGCGATACCGTCTTACCCGACCCGGTAGGCCCGGTCATTAAAATCATCCCGTAGGGCCGGGCGATGGCTTGCAACAGCCTACGCTTTTGTGCCTCCTCATAACCCAGGGCGTCAATGCTCAATTTTGCGCTGCCGGGATCCAAAATCCGAATCACCATTTTTTCGCCGAACAGTGTGGGCAAGGAGCTGACACGAAAGTTGATCGTACTTTCGGGTGACATTTTCAGTTTCATGCGGCCATCCTGGGGCACACGCTTCTCAGAAATATCCATGCGCGAAATCACCTTGATACGCGAAGCCAATCTTTCTTTAATGGCAGGCGGCGGGCTTGCAATTTCGCGCAGTTCACCGTTGATACGGAAACGCACCCGGTAGGAAAATTCATAGGGTTCAAAATGAATATCGGATGCTCCCATGGTGACGGCATCAAAAAGCATCTTTTGAAGAAAGCGCACCACCGGGGAATCGTCAATATCATTTTCAACCGAGTTTGGCGCAGCGGTCTCATCTAGAAACTCTTGGTCTTCAAAATCGCTAGCAGGGAAAAAGGGAGTGAAGGCCTGGGCTGGTGTGGGTTTCGCGGCATTTAAGGTGCGTACTAGCTTGTCATACTCCACTAACACCCATTCCACATTGCGTTGGGTCGCAAATTGGACTTTTTCGAGGGCCTCTTGATGAGAAGGATCGGCGGTGGCGACGACCAAGGTGTGCTTGCGCATGCCCAAAACCAAAAGCTGGAATTCCTTACAAATCTTTTCGTCCAGCAGTCCTTCGGGAAGTGCCGAAAGATTTAGCGCTCCCAGATCGACCAACGGCACCGCGAACGCTTGCGCTAATGCCTGCGCCAGATTCAGTGCGCTTATGGCACCGGAATCGATTAATTCTGCTATCAGTGTTTTCCGATGTGCCCGTGCGTCCTTGATCACTTTGTGCGCGGTCGCCTCATCCAATTTCCCAGCATTGACCAAAACCCGGCCCAGTATCGCCATCGCGTCAGTCGGCGAGGTACGCGCCGGGACTGACGAATTCGGGCTCATAGCCTTTCTAAGGGCAAACCTTTAGCGTCTTTGTCGGATACCAAAGGCTGGTCCCCGCCCAAAGGCCAGTCAATGGCCACCGTAGGATCATTCCAAGCGAGGCAGCGCTCCGAAGCCGGATGGTAATACGCCGTGGTCTTGTAGAGGAAATCAGCATGCTCCGACAGCACCAAAAAACCATGGGCCAATCCGGGCGGGATCCAGAGTTGGCGCTGGTTTTCTACCGACAATTCAACACCGACCCAGCGGCCATAGCTTGGCGAATCGCGCCGGATATCCACGACCGCGTCAAACACGGCACCAGAGACCACCCGTACCAATTTGCCTTGCGGGTTTTCGGTTTGAAAGTGCATTCCACGCAAAACGTGGCGTTGCGAGCGCGAGTGGTTGTCTTGCACAAAATGCAATTGCAGGCCCGTGGCAGCGGCAAATACCTGCGCGTTATAACTTTCAAGGAAAAACCCCCGCGCGTCGCCAAACACGCGCGGTTCTAGGATGAATACATCGGCAATGGCCGTAGGTGTGACGCGCATCAAAATACCTTTTCATGTATGAGCCTGCGCAAATACTTGCCGTAGTCCGATTTACCTAAGGTGCTGGCCAATTTCTCTAACTGTGTATCGTCGATCCATCCATTGCGCCAGCTGATTTCTTCTGGCGCAGCGACTTTGAGTCCCTGCCGTTTTTCGACGGTGTAAATAAATTGACCTGCTTCCAGCATAGATTCATGGGTGCCGGTATCCAACCAGGCATAACCACGGCCCATAGTTTGTACATCCAATTGCCCGGCTTGCAAATACAAGCGGTTCAGATCGGTAATTTCCAGTTCGCCGCGCGAGGAGGGCTTGATTTGCTTGGCGAGTTGGACTACCTGCGTGTCATAAAAATACAGCCCGGTAACGGCATAGCGCGATTTGGGGGCACTGGGCTTTTCTTCCAAGCTGATCGCGCGCCCGCCATCGTCGAACTCCACCACACCATAACGCTCCGGGTCCTGGACGGCGTATGCAAACACCGTCGCCCCCGTGGTCTTTTGGTTTGCCGATTGCAACAGAGACGCGAAATCATGGCCGTAGAAGATGTTGTCGCCCAGCACCAGTGCGCTGGGGCTGTCTTGTAAAAACGTTTCGCCTATTAAAAAGGCCTGGGCCAAGCCGTCTGGGCTGGCTTGCACCGCATACTGCAGGTTCAAGCCCCATTGCTTCCCATCGCCCAATAATTGGGCAAAGCGGGGCGTATCCTGCGGTGTGGAAATCACCAGGATGTCGCGAATGCCCGCCAGCATCAACGTGCTCAGCGGGTAGTAAATCATGGGTTTATCGTAAATGGGTAGCAATTGTTTGCTCACCACTTGGCTGGCCGGGTACAGGCGGGTGCCGGCGCCTCCCGCCAAAATAATGCCTTTGCGATTTAATGTATTTTTCATAAGCGATGGTTAACGGCGATTTCTTCCAACATCCGGCGCACTGCCAATTGCCAAAATGGTAAGTTTATTGAAAATAACTCCTGAATGCGGCTGCAATCTAGCCTCGAATTCAAGGGGCGGGGCGCTGCAACTGCGTAATCGGCGCTTTTGATTGGCAAAATTCGCTCCGGCCTTACGTGGATCTGCATTCCCAAGCCGCGAGCCTCCTGCAACACAAACTGGGCATAGCCATGCCAGCTGGTTTGCCCGCTCGCGGCGCAGTGGTAAAGACCCGCCAGCGCCGGCTGTGCTATGGCCTGGCGCAAGGCCAGGGCACTGACATCGGCCAGTAATTCTGCGCCGGTGGGCGCGCCGATTTGGTCGTCGATGACGCGCAACTCGTCGCGCTCGGCGCCCAAGCGCAGCATAGTTTTTGCAAAATTGCTACCGCGCGCCGCATATACCCAGCTGGTACGTAATATCAGGTGCTTGGGATTGCGGGCAATTTCTCGCTCGCCTTGGTGCTTGCTGGCGCCGTACACGCTCAAGGGCGCACAGGCATCGGACTCGCGCCAGGGCTGTTCGCCACTGCCGTTAAACACGTAGTCTGTCGAATAATGCATCAGCCAGGCACCAAGGCGTTGCGTTTCTTCGGCAAGCAGGGCAGGGGCCAGCGCATTGACCGCGTAGGCCTGTTGGGTATCGGTTTGCGCTTTATCTACCGCCGTGTAAGCGGCCGCATTGACCACCAGGTCGGGTGCCACTTCCCGCACGGTTTGGCGCAAGCCTTCCAGATTTGCCAAATCGCCGCACCACTGGTTGGGGTTGCCCTGCGCTTGGCTTGCCAGCGCTACCACCTCGCCTAAAGGCGCCAGGCTACGCTGCAATTCCCAACCGAGTTGCCCGTTACGCCCCAGCAGCAGAATTTTCATGCGGCTACGCCCACGGTTTGGTACTGTTGGGCTACCCAGTCGCGGTAAGCGCCCGATTGGACTTCTTGCACCCATTGTGGGTTGTCCAGATACCAGCGAACGGTTTTTCGCAAGCCCGTGGCAAAGGTTTCCGCCGGTTTCCAGCCCAGCTCTTCACTGATTTTTCGCGCATCAATGGCGTAACGGCGATCGTGTCCTGGGCGGTCGGTGACAAAGCTTATTTGTGCGGCGTAGGGTTTGGCGTCCTTGCGTGGCTGCAGTTCGTCCAGCAGTGCGCATACCGTATGCACGATCTCCAGATTGGCTTTTTCGTTCCAGCCGCCCACGTTATAAGTTTCTCCAATACGGCCACGGTCTAAGACCACGCGGATCGCGGCGCAATGGTCTTTCACATAAAGCCAATCGCGGATCTGCTGGCCGTCGCCATACACCGGCAGGGGCTTGCCGGCCAGCGCGTTGACGATCATCAGGGGTATTAATTTCTCGGGAAAGTGCAGCGGCCCATAGTTGTTACTGCAGTTGGTTGTAAGCACCGGTAGTCCGTAGGTGTGATGGTAGGCGCGCACCAAATGGTCGCTTGCGGCTTTGGAGGCCGAGTACGGACTATTGGGCTCATAGCGCCGCGATTCGCTAAAGGCAGCTTCCCCAGGTACCAGCGAGCCATAGACCTCGTCGGTGGAGACATGCAAGAACCTGAACTCGGCTGCATCGCTAGAAGCCAAGCTGCCCCAATACGCCCGGACCGCCTCCAGCAAGCGAAAACTGCCTACGATATTGGTATCAATAAATTCTGCTGGTCCGGTGATAGATCGATCGACATGGCTTTCAGCCGCAAAATTGAGCACGGCCCGGGGCTGGTAACGTGTGAGCAGCGTTGGTACCAATAAAGCGTCTCCTATGTCACCCTGCACAAAAACATGGTTTGCATGGGTTTTAACGGGCTCTAAATTGCGCAAATTGCCGGCATAGGTCAGCTTGTCTAAATTGACCACGGTTTCCTCGCTCTGGGCCAACCAATCCAAGACAAAATTACTGCCGATAAAGCCGGCGCCACCGGTCACGAGTATGGTCATAAGTACCTTGTTTGCGCAGAAAATCCAACCAGACCTTAGTTTAACGGCCATGGAGGCTGATGCCATAGGCCGAGCGGCATACTATCCGGACGGACCTTTTGCCAACTAAACCGAGGTGGGTCGATAAAATCATCCCATGAAAAAGCAGCCACGCCAACGCCACCTGACGCTGGCTCGCTTGGGTTAAAGATTAAGTATGCAGAGCCCCCAAGCATTGGCCCCCTTATTTCAAGAAGCGCTTGCGCTGCACCAGCAGGGCCACATAGCGCAGGCGAGGGCCGCCTACGAGCAAATGCTGGCGCTGCAACCCGGACAGTCCGATGCCTTGCACATGCTGGGTGTCATCGCGATGCAATCACAACGTTACGCCTTAGCGGCGGAGCTAATTGGCCAATCGCTTCAATCCAACCCACTTAATTCTGCTGCGCACCTCAATTTGGGCGTGGCGTTCAAGGAGTTGGGGCGTTTGGACGAGGCCTTATCCTGCTATCAGCAAGCCCTGGAGTTGCGGCCGGACTATGCCGAGGCTTTCAATAACCAAGGAGTGCTACTACGCGCGCAAGGGCATGTTGAAGAAGCGATTATCAGCTTCAGTCAGGCTATTGAGATCAAAGCGGATTACGCGCAAGCGTTTTTACATCGCGGCCTTGTGTTGCATGCCAGCGGAAATCTGGACGAAGCACTGCGTGACTTTGACAGAGCCATAGAAATTCAGCCGAACTATGGCCCAGCATGGAGTAACCGCGGCGTGGTCTTGCAGGACCAACTGCGCTGGGAAGAGGCGGCGCAAAGTTATGCCGGTGCAGTCGCCGCCCAACCCGATTTCGCGCAGGCACATTACAACTTGGGTAATGCCTTACGGGCCTTGGGGCAGTTTGAAAAGGCCATAGAGAGTTACGACAGCGCGATCAGGCTCCAGCCCAATTTTCCCCATGCTTTCAATAACCGAGGCCTGGCTTTGCAAGAGCTCCAACGCAGCGCTGAGGCCATAGAGAGCTATGACGCAGCGATAGCACTGGATGCGCAATTTGCGGATGCACATTGGAATAAAGCGATTGAATTACTGCTGTGCGGTGATTTTGCGCAGGGCTGGGCGCTTTACGAGTGGCGGTGGCGGAGGGACACTTTTAGCTCGCGCAAACGCGCGTTTGCGCAGCCGCTCTGGTTGGGCGACGCATCGCTGAAAGGTAAGAAGGTGCTTTTACATGCAGAGCAGGGGCTAGGCGACAGCATCCAGTTTTGCCGTTACGCCCGCGATGTGAGGGCTCTGGGGGCCGAGGTGCTCCTAGAAGTCCCTCGGTCCTTGCTGGCACTGTTTGAGACATTGCCAGGGGTGGACCGACTGCTTGAAAAGGGCAAAGACTTACCAGACTTTGATTACCACTGCCCTTTAATGAGCCTCCCGCTGGCATTTCAAACCCAACTTGCGACCATACCGCACCACACCCCCTATCTGGCCAGCACTTATTTAAAGCGGGAACTATGGGGGCAACGGTTAGGGGCGCACGCCAAGCCGCGCGTTGGTTTGGTGTGGAGTGGCAATATCTTGGATAAAGCCGACCAGCAGCGCAGTATGCGCTTAGAACAGCTGCTTGCGATTTTGCCATCCGGCTTTGAATACATTTGTCTGCAAAAAGAATTACGGCCCCCAGACCTTGATGCAATCCGGGTCAGCCCTATTCGTTATTTCGGTGAAGATATAGCCGATTTTTCAGATACCGCTGCCCTATGCGACCTGATGGACGTGGTTGTTTCCGTCGACACCAGTGTGGCGCATCTGGCCGGTGCGCTCGGTAAGCCGACTTGGATCATGCTGCCTTACACAGCTGATTGGCGCTGGATGCTCGATCGGAGCGACAGTCCCTGGTATCCCAGTGCGCGCCTATTTCGCCAAAATCAGGAACGCACATGGGGCCCCGTCCTAACGCACATTGGTTCAGACTTGTCGGGGTATTTGCAATCCTGGTCATTACAGCGATAGGCTTATGGTGAGCCGTATGGCACCGGACAAATGGATGACGAACTTTAGGGCTTCAGTATGAAGGCTTCTATCGCCTGGTAAGCTTGCGGCCCGACCCCGTAAAACATGTGAAAGCCCGAGCTGCAAACATCTTGGGCTTGGGCTTCGCCACCGCGAATGAGTACATAGTTAAGCGGCTGCTTGTTGCTGCTGCGTTGCTCTTCAAAAACCCTTCGGGAGTTGTAGTTCGTGGACTTGGCGCAGCCGTCTTGTTCGTGGGCAAGAAAAAGAATGGGTAATTGCGTTTTGCTGTCAAAGCGTGCCCCGTTGCGTGCAGAGCTGTAGACGGCGCCAGCAATCAGATCGGTCTTATTCTCTCTTTGCAGCATGGAATAAAACTCAGTCAGGCTCACCGCGCCATTACTATGGCCCATGAGCCAGACTGGAACACCATAGTTGGCTTTGTAATAGCGAACCACGGATTCAATACGCGCTAAGTGTTCCGTACTGGTGCGTGACACTGGGTAATTGGTGCCAACTGGTAGTGGTACCGGTGAATCAAACACTACGACATTCAAGCCACCACTACTTAAATTGCTATCGCTCAATGGTTTCAGCGTAGCAGCATAAAACCCACCTAAATTCTTTCGCTCAGGCGTAAGTCCAAGGCGTCCCTCGCCGCCGGGTATAAAAATGAGGGTTGCCTTAGGCGAAGACCCAGGCCATAAAAAAGTGTACGTGGACTCCAAACTTTCGGCTGCAATGTGCGCCGTAAATGCGACGGGAATTACCTGCGCAGATGCCCATCCGGTGCTAAAGGCAAGCGCAAAGAAGTAAGCCCATAGAAATCGCATAGAGCAGTCCAAAGTGAAATCTAGTGATAGTGCGTTTTCAGAACGCTGTAGTGCGGACGAAACTATTGCTGCTTGTCGTGAAAATGAAAAAACCCCCGGGAAGGGGGTTATGTACGAAATGGAATATTTGCTTACGCAAAGGTCTCCACTGTTCCATCTAGCGCCATCAGCGCCAATTGGGCACCGAGCGCAGGGAACTTCTCGTTCAATTGGCGGCGAAATTCCAGCAAAGCTTCTTTATGGGTTTCTTTTTCCACGGTCGGATTAGCTACCTTAGCTTCCCCGTAAGCAATTTTCGCGGCACCGCAATCACGGTGATTGACCACAATCACCTTCTTAATATTGTGCAACTGAATCGAAGCGCCCAAGTTGTCCCAGAAAGTTTTGCTCCACTCTTTAAATGCAGGAGCGACCACGCCTATGGATGCACCGGCGATGGTGAAGGCACTGTATTTGCCACTAAGGCCATCGCTGGCTTGCTTTTTATTTACCAAGTCTTGAAACCTGGGATCGATACAGGATAAGACCATAGCCTCATAGTTGCCAGAGGCTGCCTGGACGCCAGTCGACAGCATTCCAACCGAGCTAAACAATACTGCACCACCAGCCATGCGCATAAACGCGCGCCGCGATGTCGCGCTGCTCAGCATATCGCCGCAACAAACCGGCGCATACGCCGAAGAATTATTTTTAAATTTCAACATATCCGACTCCAACGAGTTAAAAAAATATACGTTCCTATAACGCCGGCGCATGTTAATCAAAAATCTAGGTTTGTAAAGTAAGTAGCGTTTAACCCTATTGACGTAATGGTGTAGTGTTTGCAGTCACCTAAGAGATTATCTCGCAAGACATCCAATATTTAAGTTGGTGGTTTGTGATTTGGGCATAAGAGAAGATTGCGTCCGCCCTCATCGATAAAGATTTCAGGTATCAATTTTTAGGTGTTGTCATTCCAGCGCAATAATTTCGAGCATCGCATCGAGGTTCCATCTCCTGGGCCACAGCAGCGCTTGGCACAGGCATTATTTTGTTGTGCAGTCTGACTGCGTGTACCCTTTGGTGCATGAACTTCGTCGCAAGCCTACCCCATGCCGTTGCGCGATTGCGTAGCGCCCGACTGGCCCGCAGCCTTAAGCCCTTTCTCGCGCGCGGTGGCATCAAGGGCGCGCGATGCCCCGGTTGCCGCCTGGTGCCTAGTCACTGCATGTGTGATTTGCGTCCGAGCTTGCCTACACAGGTTGGCATGTGTCTGCTCATGGGTGACATTGAAGCCCTCAAGCCTAGTAATACCGGGTGGTTGGTGGCTGATGTGGTGGTTGATACCTTTGCTTTTGGCTGGGCGCGCACGGAAATGGATCCCGCTTTGCTTGGCCTGCTGGCCGACCCGCAATGGCTGCCCTATGTGGTGTTTCCCGGCGAATACGCCGCACCTGAACGCGTGCTACACGCGGTGCGTAAGGAGTCCTTGTCCAGCGACAAGCGTCCTTTGTTTATTTTGTTAGACGGCACCTGGGCCGAGGCCCGCAAGATGTTTCGCAAAAGCCCTTATTTAGAGCGCTTTCCCGTGCTCAGCTTGGAGCCCTCGCAGCTGTCGCGCTACCAGTTGCGCCGCGCACGGCGTGACGACCATTTTTGCACCAGCGAAGTGGCGGCCCTGTGCCTGGAATTGGTGGGCGAGGGTCGCGCCGCAGAAACATTGTCCGCCTACTTGGACGTCTACACCCACCATTACCTGCGGGCCAAACAACAATTGCCCGTGGAACCTGAAGGTATGGCCTATGCCCGCTGGCGTGCACTAGGCACTCAGGCCTAGCGGATTGGGGCATATCGGCAAAATTTGGGGTGCCTTGGTGGACAGCACCAGATCCAAGACACGTCGCGTAGTATGCGCATCTACTTCACCTGCTTACCGCCAGCGATAATCAGACACTGCGATTGCACGTTCCTTAGCAAGCGCTTGGGCAAACGTCTTCTTACTCACAATGGGGTGTTTATGATTTACAAAGACCGGATGACTGCAAAGATGGAAGGTGACTTTGTGGTGTTTCTCATCGGCATGCGCATCAATAAGCCTTGGTTGCTGCACAAGCTCTTGCCCGTCTTTGGTGCTATGCCAAAAATGCTCAAGGAGTTGTACAGCAAACCCGAGTTAGGGCTGATGCACCATGAGATGTGGTTCTCGCGCACCATCATCTTGGTTCAATATTGGCGCTCTTTGGATCAATTGATGGACTATGCAAAAAACAAAGATGCTGCGCATTTACCGGCGTGGCAGGCATTTAACAAAGCGATTGGTACCGACGGCACGGTAGGCATTTGGCACGAAACTTATATGGCCGGTCCGGGCACTTACGAGAATGTGTATGCCAATATGCCTGCATTTGGTCTAGGTAAAGCGGGGGCATTGGTGCAGGCCAAGGGCCATTTGAAATCCGCGTCGGACAGGCTCCATAGCTAGGCTTTTTGGGAGACCCAAAAATCGTATTCCCTGGGCTTCTACCCTTGATTTAAGATGCCCTAAGCCCCGCGCGGCCGCTCTACCCGTTTGATAAATAGGTACTGGACCGCCCGGGCGAAATTTTCGGTGAACCCTGTACCGCTACTCCTAAGCAAAAAGAAACCTATGCGCATACCTGATTGGACACCCGAACAAAAGCCGCAACCCAGCGACTTGGTTCAAGCGATTCTTGAGCGCCGGGGCGGCGCATTGATCAACCTGGACAAGGCATTGCTTTGGAGTGAACCCGTCGCCCGCGGATGGAATGTCTACCTCAAGGCGGTGCGTACCGGTTTGCCCACCAGCCGCAAGCTACGCGAACTGGGCATTTGCACGGTGGCGCTGTTGACCGGCGCAGACTATGAGTACCACCACCACGCCCCAGATTTTTTGGCCGCAGGCGGATGCCAGGCCGAACTAGACGCTCTGCGCGCATTTGTGGATGCCGATCCACGCGCTGTTCCCACCGGAAATGTGTTGGGTGAAGTGGAAAAAATCATCATCCAATACGCCGCGCAGATGACGCTCGACGTGAAAGTCAGCGATGCCCTGTTCGCGGCTATGCTTAGCCATTTCGACCCGACACAGATCGTCGAGATCACCAGTGCGATCGCCACCTACAACATGGTCGCACGCATCTTGGTCGCATTGCAGATAAGCCCTGAGGCATAGTCCGCAGCCACCGGCCCGCGCAGCCGGCCCTCGTACTCAATCGGCTTGGATATTGTTGTCCTTCACGACCTTGGCCCAAACATTCATCTGACGCTCGATAAATGCACGCGCCGCTTCGGGCGTGCCACCCATCACGTCAATTCCCTGCGCGTCCATCCGCTTGGCGGTATCGGGCAAACGCATCACTTTGTTAATCTCTTCGTTCATGCGCTTGATGATTTCTGGCGGTGTCTTCGCGGGTGCCAGGACGGCCCACCAGGCGGGCGCATCAAATCCGGCATAGCCACTTTCGGCAAGCGTAGGTACATCGGGTAAATCGGGCGAGCGCTTGGAGGTTGTCACCACCAGCGGACGCATGCGTTTGCTGTCCACATGGGGTTTGACCAGAAATACCGAGCCGATCGCCAGCGGGACGTGGCCGGCCACGGCATCGTTCATCAAGGGGCCGCCACCCTTATAGGGGATATGTTGGAAATCTAGACCGGAACCCTTGCCCAGCAGTTCCATCGCCAGGTGTCCTAGGCTGCCAGAACCGATGGTGCCGTAGCTGACGCCTTTCTTGGTTTTTGCGGCGGCCACGACATCGGCGAAGGTCTTAAATTCAGATCCGGCGTTGGTTGCCAGCACCATAGGCGCAGTACCAATCAGTATGACCGGGGTCAAATCCTTGCGCGAGTCGTATGTCAAATTGGGCATCAAACTGGGATTGACCCCGTGCGTGTCAAAAACGACAGCAAAGGTATAGCCATCGGGCGGGGCCGCTGCCACAGCGGCCGTCCCGATCGCGCCGGAGGCTCCACCCTTGTTTTCAACAATGATGCTTTGGCCTAGCTGATGGGACAGTGGCTGTTCCAGCAAGCGCGCCACCTGGTCAACCGATCCGCCGGGCGGAAATACCGCAACCAGCTTGATCACTTGCTTGCTTGGCCAGGCCTGGGCTAGCACAGGCTGTACGGCTCCTAGCAGGAGCGCTGCTGCGGTGGCCAGCAGGGACGCGCACTTGTGAATAGTGAATTTCATGGTAATTTCCTAAGAACCTGGCATTGGAAGCCGGAGCATAAAGTCTATCGCAGGGATAGCGCATTGGGGTTTACGCCATGCGGGGGTCCGGCCTGCTTGCACCCGCTGCGCGGACTGATGATAGACCACAAGGCCAGAGACTTTAGCGCCTTGGGGCTAGGGTCAGAAGTGGTATTGAATATGACTGAAGTCGCTGGTGGCAAACGTATAAAGAATTAACAGATCTTCTAAATGCGTATTGTTGATTTGGTGGCGGGCGTTTCCAGGAATAAACAGCATACGTCCCGGCTCAACGACGTGCACCAGGTCGTCAATGGTCACGGTGCCGCGCCCAGACAGGGTGAAGTAGGTTTCCGCTTGGGCATGGTGATGCGGTTCAAGCGTGTCACCCTGGCGCAGTCGAACGACCCCCATCGTCAAGTCGTTTGCACACCCGGAGCCACTTCCCAGCAGTTCTTTCCATTGCGCTTTCCCGCGCGTGGCAATTTGGTCCTGGGGCCAACTAGTCCAGTCCAGCTCGTCCAGGTGTTTAGAGGCGATAGTCATCACAACGTTTTTTGGAGCAGGGTATTGCCCAGATTGTAAATAGTGGGTGTGGGTGTCTTGAAACCGATCGCCTGCCCATGGTGCGCCATAGCGCTCGGCCCTCGAAGGCATATGCCAATGTGGAGCGCAGCCCAAGCCAGCACTTCAAAATCTTCGCGCTTGATTTAGCGCTTAGGTGATGCAGGCTTGGATGCCTTCCCGAAGCCCGGGAATGGTGCGGCAGCTGGGGGAGCCATCCAATTTTTGCACCTACACTGGCCCGTCCCAATTAACTAAATTTACTATGTATTTTCCAATCCGACACTTGACCACATTGGGTAAATATGCAGGCATCAGCTTTATCGCGGGAGCGGTGAATCATGGCATGTTCAGTGAACGGCGCTCACTGGTCACCGCAGGCCTGGGTGTTTTGTTCTTTTTGATAGGTGCTTATGTCGAGAACCGATCGCGAGGTAGCGAGGCCGAGTCTTGGGGTGATGTGCTCGGTTTTGGCATTTTGTCCTCTATTGGTCTGGGCTTTTTTACCGGCGGCTTGCAGCATTTTCCTGACTCACCCCAGCGCAGCGTTTGGGTGGTTCCTTTGGGGTTTTTCCTCACGCTCACGTCTCTGTATTTTGGCAATGCTAGTGAGCGAGCGAATGCCAAATCCGTACTTCTCTACGCCCTGGGCGGGGGTGTCGTGGTCGTGGCTGCGTGTGTGGCTGCCTTAGGCTTGCTCAGTGGTATGCCGCCTCATCCACACGAGCACGGAAATGAGAGTGGTGACGTTCACCACCAGGCGCAAGAAGAAGCGTCAGCGCTGGCCAGCGGCAAGCCCAATGATGTGGCTGTGCGAACCGTGGTGATAGACATGGACGACAGCCTCCGATTTGCGCCTGCACATTGGGAGGCTGCGGAGGGTGAGGAATTACGTTTGCTTGTTGTAAATTCGGGCAAAGTGCGTCACGAATTGGTGATCGGGGATGAAAAAGCATTGACAGAGCATGCCAGGCTCATGCGCGAGTCTCCCCATGGTCACCACCATAGCGATAATGCCGTCTCGGTAGAGCCCGGCCAAGCACAGGTGCTACGGTGGTCTTTTAAGACACCCGGGATCTGGGGTATGGCGTGCTTTGAGCCTGGCCACTTTGAAGCGGGCATGGCAGGGCAAATCGTGGTGGCGCCCAAACATATACATTGATATAAACGGCCCAGGGGACGATTCAATTTGAACAGACAATCGGATTGCTGCTAGGCACTACCAAATCGGTATCGACACCAATCAAGTGAATACGATTTGGCGATTGAAATTTCCAAGGAAATCAGGGCCAGGGCCGGCGCAATTGCTGCGCTCCTCCTGGATTTGCACCATCATTTGGAAGGCGCGCGAATACAAGAAGTCGCCGATCAGGGAAAGGGCCTGGGACGGGCTGGTAGTGGGGCATGGTTTGGCACCCGAAAAGCGGCAGCCGGATCAAAAGGGTGGGATTATCCCGGCTGAAGGACCCCGCAAACTTTAGGCTGCTGGGGATTTAGGAAGGGGCAGGGCCTGTCAAGCTTGACTTGACTTAAAAATTGGTATAAAAATTCGGCGGAATCAGGGCATAAATATATTCCCGTGGCGTCGCACATTGATCTGCATCAAGTCGCCAAATAGCTTTTGCCTTACTGTTTGGCTAAAGCGCATTTTCCGTAGGCAGGCAGGTTTGGTTGGTCTAAGTGCCACCGCGTGCCAGGTCTAGCCCCCATGGGGTATACGCTTTGATTTCCTTCGACAATTTGAAAGCCACCGCAGAGATAAATTCCCCAAGTGAAGGTTGGGACCTTAGGATGATTAAACACCTCATTATTCTTAGTAGCGATCAATGGGTGCCTGAATTAAAAAGTCTGTATCGAAGCCAAAACCCAGACTTATGCACGATAACCGTGTCCAATATCAATGCGCTTTACGCGATCCCTCGCGCCGTCCTCAACAAATCCCGGCTCATTTCTTTTTTAAGTTCGGTCATTGTTCCTTCTGAAATTCTCCACCATTTACATTACGGCGCATACAACTTTCATCCCGCGCCACCGGCTCGGCCCGGTTGGGGGGCCTCGAGCTTTGCCATATTTCAAAAAGATAAATATTTTGGGACCACGTTGCACCAGATGATTGAATACGTCGATGCGGGTCCCATCGTGGGGGTGGACACTTTTCTGATGCCAAAAGGCATACACATCTATCAACTGCGCGCCTTGATTGGACAGAGCTTGCGAAGGCTGGCCACAAGTTCAGCGCAGGACATCTTGAACGATGCGCGAGCCCTGCCCAGCTTGCCATTTGCCTGGGGGACGATGCGTTACACCAAGCAAGATTACATTGATATGACGCTTTTACCACCAAGCATTGAAAAGCCAGCACTAGAAACCATGATCAAGGCCTTTGGTGAGGCGGACAATGTGGCTCGTTTGCGATTGGTGAAGGATGGCGAAATCTACTTTTATGCGCCGCTCAAACTCCCTAACGCCGACGCTGGCCTGATCGAGTATTTCCTTCACGGACATCGTTTCGTCAGCAGAGTCCCAAGAAGTTGCTGATCCAGAGGGGAAGGCTGAACTTGCAATAGCGCAGGACGCCAGCCACAAGCTTGGCAAAGCTTGCTTCCGGAGGTGATCAGACGAGCAAACTGAAATCTGTTTAGTGCCGAAATTCATTTTTCAGACACGCATTTAGATGGTTTTTTCCTCTATTTTAAATTTATTTAAATAACAAATAAATTTAATAGTTAAATATATTAAATATATTAAATATATTAAATATATTAAATATATAAATAACTATTAATTATCAATTAATTTACTTTTTTCAGGGCAAAAGGTGTAGTATGAACTTTGTTTCCTGAAACCCGGGATGCAAGGAAGAATCCAGAAATGCGATATTCAGAGTGCCGCGAAGCATCCCACCCTTGGTGAATCAAAAAGATCTAGATCGACACTTGGCTACAGGCCACGCAATCACACAAGTATGCATACAGCACTATCGAATGAATCTATTTTATTAATATTATGTAAATAATTAATATTTCCATAATGAAATATAAAACATTTTGGTGTCCGAAAGGTTTATCTCGGTATGGCCGCGCGCCTGACATGGGGATCGCATGAGAATTGATGCGGCAGTGGCCCGCCTTCTGAAGCTTTTAGCCCAAATGGCGCAGCAGAGCCAGGCGGCGTTAGGTGCCGGCAGTCAAGGTCATGAGATAAACACCCGGCATGCGGTGGACGCTTTGCGTTTGCTCAATGCCAAGCGGGGCATAGTCGATCAGGAGGTCCGCTTGCGCATTGACCGCTTGCCGCTGCAACAAAAAGATCAGATCAAGCAGCACCTTAGCCAAATACAGAGCGCAAAAATCTTTGTTCATTCTTGGAGTCAACGCTACCACGGCATTGCACAGGTCGAAGAGCTATTACTGAGCGCCGAGGGGCGGGACGCAATCCTTGACTACACCTTACCGCTAGATTGGCATTTTCAGGGCGACGTATTCGTGCTATTTGGAAAGCGGGAACTTGCGTTTGTACCTCAGCTCAATGAACGCAGCCAAAGGCGCATATTGTTAGTAGGTGATCGCGATCACATTGATCCGCAGCTCCATAAATATGTAAGCAGCGCGCCCGACGCATCGGCCTTGCGCGAATACTTCATGGCCTTAGATGCCCCAATACCTCTGAGGCTCGCATTCTTAGATCCACAGTCGCCAGAGCATGCGAGCCAAACGTGGAAAGACATCAAACATGCTTTCCAGCTCTCGGTTATCAACCACAACACCAGCAAAGTGTTGGGTAACTCCTGGATGACGCAAGGACTAGCAAATCTACAGTCGGTGGCGCTGAGTACCAGCTTAGCCGCGCTTAAAGCGCAATTGAGGGGTTGCCAGACCGTCATACTTATATCGCCTGGTCCTTCTCTGGACAAGAACATCCACCTTCTGAAAGCACTCAAAGGCAAAGCCATCCTTATGGCGGCAGCACAGTGCGCGCGGGCTTTGCAAGTTGCTGGCGTGGTGCCTGACTTTATGGTGGTGGCCGATCCAGGGGATTTGGCCTATTTTCTCGATGGCGTCGATACCAGCAAAATCGACACCCTCATCGTCGGCGTCTCTTGCCATCCGGATTTTTATAAGCTGCAATTCAAAAATATTGTCACCTTTAACGCTAACGGTCCAAATGATTCTTGGATTTCCGACATATTTGGAGACACGCTACCAATTCCGACCGGCGGCTCCGTAACTATTGATTGCTTCTTTCTCGCCAAATATCTGGAATTTAAACAAGTTATCACGGTCGGTCTGGACCTGTCACTGACGGCTGGAAAAGCATACTCAAAACAATCGGCGAATAGTGAATGCGACGTCATTGTTGATGCTGTCAACAACACACTCGTTTTTGCAAATGTTCCAGAAAAAATGGAGCGCATATTTCTCGCCAATGGCAGCAGCAGTAAGGACGCAGTAGAGCCCTTGCGTCTCTTGCCCGGCTTCTATGGCGGGATGGTGCAGACACGACCGAATTACCACTCCTTTCACGGGGAGTTCGTTGCATTGGCTGGACATGAGGCTACGCAAAAGCATCCCATGACCCTCATCAATTTCACCGAAGGCGGCGCATTTATTGAAGGATTCCTGCATATGCCACTTCAGACCGCACTGCTGGAGTATTGTTCGGAAAATGTTGTTGATATTTCTCAAAAAACAGAAGCAGCCGCTCGATCTATGGATCGAACGGTGCGCGCTGCTCAATACAGTAAGGCGAAAGCGTTTTTCCTCAGTAGCATTGACAACTCGTTGATGCTTGCAGCGATATGCAAGGGTTTGGTGATCAAACCTAAGTTGAAACAAAAGCAACTGGACAAGCTGAACAAGACGGAAAAAAAGTTAAGTCAGTCAGTCCGCGCAACCCCATTCATTTCGCTACCGAATGTGAAGCAAATGGATAAGTTGATGGAAATTTTTGGTGAATCTTCGACGGTAACCGAAATCAATAAAGTAGCTGAAATGATTTACGACACCATCGAAATCACAGGGAAAGATGCAAGGAAAATTTTGAGCGCTTTGCCTTGAACGTAGTGAAATGGCCAGCTCCTCGGGCCTATCGGCGGAGCCAAGGTGGTCGCCCCAAGGGTAGCGATCGCCTGCAGGCACACGGGAACCGAGAAATACTCTAGTCGCCTGGCGGTATCATGAATTGGCATGCCTACCGCCCACCCCACTATCAGCACCCCGCGCTTGGATCTAGTTCCGGCGCAGGCGCATTTGGCCGAAAGGGTGTTCGCGTTTTACCAACGCAACGACCTCCACTTATCACCGTGGGATCCGCCAAAACCGGAAAATTTTGGGACTGCATCTTTTCAACGCGACCGGCTGGTCCAAGCCGAGGCAGATGCCTTGGCAGGTACGGCGATGCGATGGTGGATGTGCCTGCGCCAGGAACCTCATGTGTTGGTGGGGAGCATTGGGTTGACGGCCATTGCCCGCGGCCCTTTTCAAAATGCCATGCTCAGCTATGCCATCGACGGACAATTGCAGGGGCAAGGCCTTATGCGCGAGGGTCTGAAGGCAATCATCCAATATGCTTTCGCTTCCGAAATGCATTTGCATCGTATCCAAGCCAACGTACGTCCAGAAAACCTTCGCAGTCTTCGGCTTTTGGCGAAACTTGAATTTGAGCGCGAGGGATTTGCTCTAGATTATCTTTTTATCAACGGTGCCTGGCGCGACCATGTGATGCTTGCATTGCGGAACAGAGATTTCAAAGGCATACCTTTATAAGGACCCATTTGGCTTTCAGCGCCGACGAGATCCGATTCATGTAAGTATGTGCGATAGGCGTCTGGCTTGGGTCACTTACAGTTGGTGGAAAATTTTTTGCGGCTCACTACAGCCACCTACACGTATAGTTCCTCGTGCTGGGTTTCACGGGCATCGGCCGCCGAGTTTGCGTCTATAAAAATTGGGTTTGAACGATCCACAGACGGTAGGGGTGAGAGGATTCAAACCTCCGGTCTCTAGGTCCCGAACGTAGCGCTTTACCAGACTCAATTAACCCTGCTCGACGGTTTTCGAGAGTGAAGAGTTGAACACCAAAATGCCCAATATCTTATTTTCAGCGCACCTCAAATAAACGGGTTTTCTGTCTTTTCGGGCTGATACCAAGCTTAAAAAAAATTGACGCTCAACTTGAATATAGACGAGTCGGCTTGCGTCTCAGGCGGCAATGCTCGTTTGGCGAAACAATGGCGCAAGTGCCGGATTGCTTTTGAGCTTGACTCCTGCGTCCCACAGGTCCACGGCCTGCTGCATACTGAGCCAACTCTCAGGCGTGCCGCCCACAGCGCTGGAAATGCGGATCGCCATTTCTGCGGTGACTGATTTCTCTTCATGCAGCAATTGAGAAACCGTTTGTCGGCTGACCATGAGCCGACTAGCCAGCTCAGCTTGGGTCCAGCCAAGCTCGGGCAAGACATCTTCGCGCAACACTGCGCCGGGATGCGTCGGCTTGCGATGGGGGTTTCGTAGAGACTTCATTAGTGGTAGTCCTCCAAATTAACATTTACGGCATCTTGGCCATCAAACTCAAAGGTGATTCGCCAGTTCCCGGAAACTGAAACCGCGAATTCGCCTTTTCTATCACCTTTGAGCGCATGGAATTTGAAGCCAGGTAAGTCCATGTCCTTGGCTTCGCGGGCGGCATCCAATCTGTCCAGCATGCGCTCAATGCGGGCACCCTGCTGCGCAGGCACGCCCTTGTAACTGCCTTTGGTGAAAAACAGCTCCAAACCCTTGTGCTTGAAAGTTGAGATCATTGGCGCCTAGTGTAAATAGGTAGTTTACTTTGTCAAGTACTACTTGTACAAACACACCTCAGCTCAGCATAAGGGCATGTTTAAGAGAGATGCCCCTTGTAGCTGCCCATGAATCGCTAATAGGCAACAAAAAACCCACATTCCATTACAAAAAGTGGGTTGGATGGAGCAACAAGTGGTCGGGGTGAGAGGATTCGAACCTCCGGTCTCTACGTCCCGAACGTAGCGCTTTACCAGACTAAGCTACACCCCGTGGTGTACTCAGGGGCAAGAGTTTATCAAAGCGATAGAGCGCAGGACCCAAGAACCTTTGCAACGCCCTGGC
>CANFLU010000038.1 GCA_947447975.1 Comamonadaceae bacterium
CTTTGTCCGCAGGCGCACCAGAAATAATCTTTACCCGCTTCGACATTGCTGGCGTAGGGTGACTTTTGCGCGATATGGGGTTCCATGGTGTTTCCTTCTGAGTGAACAATGCTTAACCGTTGAGGCCGCACGGTCTGCTTCGGTAAAAACAGGTCTGGGCACGCTGATTATGCGCCTGTCGCCGGCTTCGGTGCCCCACTCCAAAACGGTGCCAAGCGCGCCACGAAGTCGGGTAGATCCTCGAAATAGGGCAAAGCGCCGCCTGGCACTTTATGGGTTTGCCATGCACGGGCTGTCTGCAACAGGGCCAGGCCCCGGTAATTGGTGAAGTCACCCCGCGTCGCCATCGATATCCATACCGGGCATTGCAGCGATTCATACACCGTGTGGATATCCTGGCTAAACAAGGCCATGGACAAAAAACACAAGGGCGCAAAGCGCGCGCCTTCTTCGCGTGCGGTTCGCACGCAATAGGGCCAAAGCTGCGCATCGATATGTGGCGAGCCCCAGGTCTTGCGCAAAAAATAGCGTATGACGGCGGGCCGGGTGAGCGCATCGAATAAGCCCTGCGACCAGCCTGGCCAGCGCAAAACGGCATGCACCCTCGGTTTGTAACTGCTACTGCCAGGCGGGCCCCGGCGTGGCCGCAAACCGCTCAGCCCGGTGGGGCTGACCAGGGCCAGATGCGCAATACGCTGCGGCGCCTCCATGGCAGCACGCGCGGCAAATTCGCTGGACAAAGACAAAGCCAATACATCGACCGCCATGGGCCCGTGCTCGCGGGCTAAGAGGTCTAGTACGGCATGAATAGCATCAGTCATCAGACGCGGCGTATACATGCGGTCGCCCCGCTCGGAAAAACCATACCCAGGCAGCTCCATTGCTACGACCACCCGCTCGTGGCGGTAATGCTCAAACAAAGGACGCACTTCCGCCGCCGAGGCCGCGGCATTGACACTGTGTATGAGCAGCAGCGGCGGCAAGCCCGAAGCCGGTTGGTGCGGCGTAGACTCGTAGAGATGGATGCGCCCTGCCACGGTATCTATCACCCGCCGCGGTGCGCTGAGCGCCGGCGGCAGAGGCAAAGCGGATGGCAATTGCTTGAACATAGCCAATCCTAATGCGCCGCAGCGCGCGGGCGAAACGCTAATGCAAGCTTCATACTTTCTCAATTTCCTGGTCAGCCACCGCTTGCAATTCCTGCGCACTGACCAGCGCGGGCGCAATGTCCGCCAAGGGGCGCAACACAAAAGCACGCTGGCGCATGCGCGGATGGGGCACCGTCAGCGTTGGGCTGTCGATGCGGGCGGCACCGTAGAGCAAGATGTCTAGGTCCAGGGTACGCGGCGCATTGCGGTAAGGCCGCTGACGCCCGGCACTGCGCTCCAATTGGTGCAAACGGGTTAGCAAATCGGGCGCACTCAGGCGTGTGGCAATTTGCAATACCGCGTTGAAATAGTCGGGTCCACTGGAGTCCACCGGCGCACTGCGATACAGCGGCGATGCAGCGTGCAACTGGCAGTGCTCCCATTCGGCAATGGCCTGCATGGCCTCTTGCACCGCCCGACGGGCGTCGCCTAAATTGGCGCCTAGGCCAACGGTGGCAATCACAAGCTCGCGCATAGGCCGTGCGATTTAGTGGGGATCTACCGGGCCGCCCGGCCCTTGGCCCTCGCCGGCGGAGCGCCCGGATCCACTACGACGGCGGCGGCGGCGCTTTTTGGGCGCTGCACTATCGTCCACGGCAGCATCTTCGCTCGCGTCGCCACCTGTATGCCCATCGGCTTTAGCAGGGGGCATATTGCTATCTGCATCGCCACCATCGCGACGAGCTACTGCCGCAGGCCTGGGTGCGCGTACTGCGCGCGGACGTTTGAGGTTTTCTTTGCGCACCTGGTCCACCAGGTCTTCGCGGATAGCGTCGTCGCCGGTAGAGAATTCTTGCCACCAATCGGCCAGCACTTCGTCCACCTCGCCGATGTCGGCACGCAGGCGCATGAAGTCAAAAGCGGCGCGAAAGCGTTCTTGTTGCACCAGGCCGAAAGGCGCGCTGCCTACACGCTTGTCAAAGCGCGGTTGCATCATCCAGATTTCGCGCATATCGGCGGCCAATTTTCCGCGGCCGGAGACGTCGCCTATGCGGGCGTTGAACACATCGTCTATCGCATCTTGCAAAGCCGGATGCGGGTGTTGCCCCTGCGCCTGGCGCGCCGCCCAACCGTCGCGCACATCGGCCCAGAGCACGCAGGCCAGCAAAAAGCTGGGCGCTACCGGTTTTCCCTCGCCCACGCGCCGGTCGGTGTCCTGCAAAGCGGTGGTGACAAAAGCGTGGTCCGCACGCTCCACCACCAAGTCCAGCAATGGATAAATACCGCGCTCCAAGCCCAGTTTGCGCAATTGCGCTATCGATGCCAAGGCGTGCCCGGTTTGCAAGAGCTTGAGCATTTCGTCAAACAGGCGGCTTTGCGGCACATCGGCCAGCAGGGGCAGGCATTTGCGCAAAGGGGCTGCGGTTTTGCTGTCCACCTTGAAACCCAGTGGCGCCAGCTTGGCCGCAAAGCGCACTGCGCGGATGATGCGCACCGGGTCTTCGCGGTAGCGCACACCGGCGTCCCCAATCATTTTGAGGGTTTTATTTTTGGCGTCTTTGATACCGCCGTGGTAATCGACCAGCACCTGCGTTTGCGGGTCGTAATACATGGCGTTGATGGTGAAGTCACGCCGCACCGCGTCTTCTTCCTGTGGGCCCCAGACGTTGTCGCGCAACACCCGGCCCGTAGAATCCACCGCATGCTTCATACCGGCCAACTCGCTTTTGCTGGTTTTTTCGTTACCGGCCACTTGCTCCGCAGCGGCGTTATCCAGATAAGCGCGGAAGGTGGAGACCTCGATCACTTCATGCTCACGGCCCCGGCCATAGACCACATGCACGATACGAAAACGCCGTCCGATGATGAAGGCACGGCGGAACAAGGACTTGACCTGTTCCGGCGTGGCGTCGGTAGCCACGTCAAAGTCTTTGGGGCGCAATCCGAGCAAGAGGTCGCGCACCGCGCCGCCTACGATATAGGCCACAAATCCGGCATCTTGCAAGGTACGCACGACATTGGCGGCACGATCATCGACCAGCGTGGGGTCGATGCCATGGATTTTCACCGGTACGTCCACCCGTTTCCCCAGGGAAGGTTTACCGCTAGGACTGCTGCTGCCGGTGGCCTTGGCCAACAAGTTGGTAATAAATTTTTTGATCATAAAAACTACGGTTGCGCTAGGCCTGCGTGGGTCGGCCCGCAGCGCGTCGCCTTCAGGCGAAGAGTTCGAGTATGCGCCATCCGCGTGCCTGGGCAATGGCGCGCAGTGGTTCGTCGGGGTTGGTGGCTACCGGTACATTGGCTCTTTCCAACAATGGCAGGTCGTTGATGGAGTCCGAATAAAAAGTGCTGTGCACGTCCTGCCAAGCCAGATTGCGGGCCGCCAGCCAGGCCTCCACCCGCGTGACCTTGCCTTCCCGGAAACTGGGCACACCGCGCACTTCGCTGGTGAACCAGCCGCTGCCGCCGGGGGTCGTGTCGCGTTGCAAATCAACGGCTATCAGTTCATCAGCACCCAGGGCGGCGGCAATCGGACGGGTAATAAATTCATTGGTCGCCGTCACCACAATCACCGTCGCACCTTCTTGCTTGTGCTGGCGCACCAGTTCCAAGGCCTGCGGCAGCAAGCCGGGCTTGACCACCTCTTCCATATAGCGCGCGTGCGCTTGGTGCGCAGCCGCTTCGCCACGCTGCACAAAGGCAGTGCTGGCAAAGCGGGCATATTCAAAAATATCTAAGGTGCCGGCCTTGTACTGGGCATAAAAAGCATCGTTGCGTCGCGTGAATTCCACCGGATCGGTCCAACCCAGGCGCACGGTGAATTGGCCCCAACTGTGATCGGAATCAAAGGGAATCAGCGTGTGGTCCAGGTCAAACAGGGCCAGCTTGGGCAAACTCATGTGTTCTCCAACATCGAACGGATCAGGGGAATCGTGATGGCGCGCTGCGTTTGCAGCGCATAGCGGTCTAGCTCATCGAGCAAGGCTAGCAAGCTGCCTAGATCCCGACTAAACCGGCGCAAGGTGTAGTCCATCACCTCATCGCTTAAAAACAGGCCACGCGCATCGGCCGCTTGGCGCAAGACGGCACGGCTTTGCGCTTCGCCCAAGGGCTGTAAAGCGAAAATATCGCCCCAGCCCAGCCGTGTGCGCAGGTCTTCACGCAAGAGCAAATCGGCCGGCGCGCTGCTGCCAGCAGCCAGCACCGGGCGTTGCAGGCTGTGCGCTTGCACAAACCACTGAAAGGCGCTGTGTTGCTGTTCGGGGGAATACAGGTGCACATCGTCCATCAGCACCATGGCCCAAGACTCATCAAAGTCAGGTGGTGCGACCCCGGATGCGTCCATGCAGCCGGCGCTCGCACCGCGGGCGCGCAGGCCTTCTTCCACGCCACGCAACAAATGCGTCTTACCCGTCCCCTGCGGTCCCCACAGATAAGTAGGCACGGCCAGGGCATCGGGCACTCGCTGGCCCTGCACCAAACGCAGCAAATGCGCATGGGCGGCGCCATTGGGGCCGGGGAAAAAGTTGTCCAGCTTCGCCGGGCCGGGCATAGCAATGTCAAGCGCGATTTGCCGCATCACCATGTTTTAGCGCTGGTACAGGCCACTGGCCATATAACTGCTGCGCAAACGCCGAATGGCCACCAGAAGGACGGCACTGGCCGGCAAAGCCACCAAAATGCCCACAAAACCGAACACTTGGCCAAAGGCCATGAGCGCAAAGATCACGGCCAGCGGGTGCAGGCCGATGCGCTCTCCGACCAGGCGCGGGGTCAGGAAAAAGCTCTCCAGTACCTGGCCCAGACCAAAGACCACAGCCACCATGGTCAGCGCGTACGAAGGGCCTGCGGTTGCCGAAAATTCCAGCAGGCCGGCCAGCAGCGCCAGTACCATGCCCAGGCCAAAGCCTAAGTAGGGCACAAACACAGCCAGGCCGGTAAAGGTGCCAATCGGCAGCGCCAGGTCCAGGCCGAACAGCGCCAGGGCCACGCTGTAATACACCGCCAGCACGCCCATCACCACCAGTTGCCCGCGCAGGTACTCGCCCAGCACCTGGTCGGCATCGATCAAAAAGCTTTGGGTGCGTTCGCGGTAGCGTGGCGGGATCAGGGTGCGCAGCCCGGTCATGAAGCGCTCCCAGTCCATGAGCAGATAAAACAAGACCACGGGGATGAGCACCAAATTACCGGCGACGGCCAAGGCGGCGCTGCCACCGAGCTTGAGCGAAGACAGTACCGAACCCATGGTGTCTTCCACATTGGCGTTCAGGTAGGTCATGACAAAGGCTTTGATGCCCGCAGGCTCCAAACTAAAGTGCAGACCCAGTTTGCGCAGCGTGGGCTGTACCGCAGCGTTGAGCTGCTCCAAAAAACCGGGGAGTTGCTCACGCATCAGCGGCAACTCCTTGACCAAAATTGGCACCAGCAGCAGGAATAAGCCCACCAGCAGCACCAATACCAATAATTCCACCACCACCACGGCCAAAACCCGGGGCAAGGTCCCGCGCAAGCGGGCATCCAGCCAATCCACCAAGGGGGTGAGCGCATAGGCCAGCACGGCGGCGACAGCGAAAGGCGCCAGTACCGGCGCCAGCAACCACAGGGTCAACACGCACAAGGCAACAATGGCAGCCCAGGCGGCGGCGCTTTTTTGGGAGTCCGTCAATGCTTCTCCAGGAGCGGCCGGGGTAAGACCGTAAAATCAAAGGCTGATTCTATCGGCCACGCCCCGATTCCCCCCTCGCAGGCTCGCCTGCCCCAGCCCCGCACATTCCATGACCACTTCGCCCCCGCCCGCCGCCAGCCCTTTGTCCTATAAATCTGCCGGTGTGGACATCGACGCTGGGGACGCCCTGGTGGAGCGCATCAAGCCGCTGGCGCGCAAAACCATGCGCGAAGGTGTGCTGGCCGGCATCGGCGGCTTTGGCGCGCTGTTTGAGGTGCCCAAGCGCTACCAAGAGCCGGTGCTGGTCAGCGGCACCGACGGCGTAGGCACCAAGCTGAAACTGGCTTTTGAATGGAATATGCACGACACCGTGGGCATCGACCTGGTGGCCATGAGCGTCAATGACGTGCTGGTGCAAGGCGCAGAACCGCTGTTTTTTTTGGATTACTTTGCCTGCGGCAAGCTAGACGTGGACACGGCCGCAGCCGTCATTGGCGGTATCGCCAAAGGCTGCGAGCTGTCGGGCTGCGCCCTGATTGGCGGGGAAACCGCTGAAATGCCGGGCATGTACCCGGCCGGCGAATACGATTTGGCAGGTTTTGCGGTGGGTGCGGTAGAAAAATCCAAAATCCTGAGCGGCGCAAACGTAAAGCCCGGCGACGTGGTACTGGGCCTGGCCTCCAGCGGCGTGCATTCCAATGGCTTTAGCCTGGTACGCAAATGCATAGAGCGTGCGGCCGGGCAACTGCCTGCCACCTTGGATGGCAAACCCTTTAAGCAAGCCTTGATGGAGCCGACCCGGCTGTACGTGAAGAACGTGCTGGCGGCGCTGGCCGCGCACCCTATCAAGGCCCTGGCCCACATCACCGGGGGCGGACTGCTGGAAAACATACCCCGCGTACTACCCGCGGACTGCGCCGCCCAACTGGCCAAAGGCAGCTGGCCGCAAACCGAGCTATTTGCTTGGCTGCAGGCCACCGCAGGCATTGACGACCTGGAAATGAACCGCACGTTCAACAACGGCATCGGCATGGTGGTGGTGATCGATGCCGCACAGGCTGCGGCCTGCGCCCAAACCCTGCGCGATGCGGGGGAGGCGGTGTATCAGATCGGAGCGATTGTGCAGGCCCAGGCGGGAGCGCCGAAGGTGACGGTGCAATAGGGTAAAAAATGATTGTCACCGATCAATTTACGTATATTCATCTGCATAAATCGGCTGGCACCTTTGTCAATAACTTCATCCAGCAATACTTTCCTACAGGCAAAGTAATTGGGTACCACCTGCCCGCCCGGTATATACCCGCGGCACACCGCCACCTGCCGATTATTGGTTGCGTGAGAAACCCCTGGGAATTTTATATTTCTTGGTATTCTTTTCAATACCAGAAAAAACAATCGAATGTGCTATTTATGGCAGTCAGCGAGGGTAAAACCTTAGACTTTAACCGGACGATGGAGAGATTGTTTTCCTTAACGGACAACAGGCCCTTATTGCGCCAAATTGTAGAAAAACTGCCCGACCACTTTGTCGCCTCGGGAATGAATATTCCCGGCAGTGTCATGGCACAACTGCATGGCAGCAATCGAGGTTTATACAGTTTTCTTTACCAGTGGATGTATGGAGACGCACCCAGCGCACCGTATTTAGTCAAAACCGAAGAACTAGAAACGGGATTAAGACAAGCCTTATCCAGCATGGGGGTGGCACTGAGCGAAGGCATGCACCACTATTTAAAAGCAAAAGGCAGCGCGAACACCTCCCAGCATGGCCATTACGCGTCCTACTACAGCCAAGAAATCCGTGATCGCGTGAGCGAGCTGGACCGCGACCTAATTGCACTCCACGGCTACCAATTCAGTAACGCGGTATGAGCTCCCAAGCAAAAGGTTCGGCCCTCGCTAGGCCCGTTTAGGGGGACTTCGCGAATTGCTGAAATTGCTCCATCACCGGGGCAAAAAGGGGCTCTACACTTTTTATCGCCGCGTAGTGGCGCTCCCACTTTTTAGGATCCGGTGCCGATTGGGTATAACGCGATAGCGGTAACTCCGCAGCCACACGCGCACGCAGGCTACGATCAAATTGAATATTCACAAAGTCGCAAATAACTTCTATGGATGCTTGCGGGTCTTTGATTAAGTCATCGTAGTTAATACAGATATAACGATTGGTTCCGATTTGCTTCAAATCAGACATGATGTGCTGATTGGCCTGAACCCATTGGCTGGCGCAGATGTACTCTAAGGGCTGGTTTTGCAGCGCTCGCCAATTCGGCGGGAGCAATAATGACCAGGGTTTCCCGGCGGCCATAATCTGGGGATATGTCACCCAATTGCCAGACGCCCAAGCATCCATCATGCTACTGATACTTTGCCAAGGATCGCGGTACAAGTAGATATAGAGGGCATCTGGAAATATCTTTTGTATAAACGGAATCCGCAGTGCATTTTTCGGTAACTTGTCTAACAGGCGAACCCGGCTCACGTCCCCTATTGCCATCGCGTTGCCTTCATGGTCTCGGAGTAAAGCAGCAAAGCCTCGCCTGACGGCATCGGCAGTCTCCGTGGTCGCATCGTCGGCCACTAGCCGGTTACTGTCGCAACCCTCTGGGTGCACCGGATTCAGTGCCGGGATCGACTCAAAGAGCGTATGGCTTTCTCCGCCGATGGAGCAAAAATCGCCGGCACAGGCAAGGGTCTCGAAAAGCAAGGTGCTGCCGGACCGAGGGGCTGCCATGACAAATACCGGGCGATCGAAAAAATCTCTGGTTTTCCCCTGAATTTGAATCATCGGGGTTCGGCTATTCACGACATATTTCGCCTGCACCGCCGGATCGAGCAAGTGCAGTTGAATAATTCGGATAGCGCTTTGCCCATTGGAGCGCAGCCGGATGGCATCGGGCATGGACATTAAACCCGACTTAATTTGGTGAACATAACTGCGGAATTGGTGCAGATTCCCCGGATTATCACCGTACAAATACCAAAGCGATTCCCATACTTGCATGAACGTATTCAGCACTTTGGTCAAGGTAGCTCGCAGTGCACCCTGGGTACCCGTATCGTCATCGGGCAGGTCTTGAATAATAGTTTGGCACAGGGTTTTGACTTCGCTGACCGGCATTAAGGCGTGCGACGTAAATCTTTCCGTCAGCAGTGGCGGGCGATAGCCCGGCTGGTACGGCATTATTTGTGCCGCCTGGCTGCCCTTGAAACCGCCTGCCGGATCGCCATGCGAGGCCATATCCCAAAAATAAGGTGAACCGGCAGTATCGGCAACCAAATGAATGCGGGTAATACCGGAGTTATTTTGCACCGTATGCTGGCGCCAGTTATCAAATATCCACGCCTCCCCTGCAGCCATATGCACCTGCTGCCCGTCGCAAATGAAGTGCACGTCGGGATGCGTGATCACCGGAATATGGACACGGGTTCGGTAGATCCAGTGGTAATTGATATCGCAGTGCGGTGGCACCACCGCACCGGGCTGCAGGCGCATAAAGCGCGAACGACTCCAAACGCTGTCAAAGGCGCCCAATACCTGCTGCACATATTCACAGCGCTGCAAAAATGGGGTGGGCATCATTTCGCCAGTGACGGCATCGTTGGCTCCGCCGTTCACGGTGATCAAGCGCAGCGCCGAGTTTCCGGCGTAATTTAAGGGGTGGGCATTCCACTCGCTCTCTGTAAATTGCACCAGTTCGTGGGCCAAGCGCTCGGCATCAAAGCGAATAGGTAATTGAATAAATGGGGTGGCAAGTTTCATAGCGCAATGAGCTGAAACAAATGAGTCTTTACCACTAAAGTCTCCAGAAATCTAGTTTGCCACATCGATCCAACACATATTTGGACAGCACATTTTTTGGATTGATATCCGCGCGTGAAATTTGTTTCCTTACCTCATGCATATCCGACATACCATAGGTTGCAATATCGTTTTCTCTTTCCTTGTTTTCTATATTGCTCAAGTTATGCGTATAGTAAGGTCTACCCAAAAATTCATATATTTCTCCCAATACCTTTTCCGGACTGGCAATCAGGCTTTTGTATTCCACAAAAAGCATACGGTCCGCAAAACCTTGGTCAATGCCATCTTGCATGGCCTGCATCGATTGGCCAAGAATGCCTTGGGGTCCTGCAATATAGTCGCACCGGTTATTATCATTAATGGCAATTCCGTTACGGACAAGTTGCTCATCGATGATATTTAAACGCTCATTACCTTCACGGTAAGGGTTTCGCCGGATCATCGCAATAAAGGATGCGAGTATTTCGTCTATATCACGCACCGGACATATCAGCTTGGCATTTTGTTTTATATAGCCTTCTATATACCTGATATTACTCGCCCAGGCCCGGTTTTTATCAATAACTACTGGTTTATCGACATCGTTGTAGTACTGGTCGATGACATTGGCAATGATGGCATTACCCTGGGCAATCTTGGGAAAACCAGTGAAAAACGGATCTGTCCTGAAATGATTTTCAAGCAAATACATGGTTGAAAACACAGGGCTGGACGGGCCCGCATATATCTCCGGGTTCTGCCCCAAAAGCGCCGACAACAAGGTGCTGCCTGATCTTGGCAGGCCCGCCATGAAATAGTATTTTTTTGTCGACATGAACTGCTTACTTCCCAAATTTAATTTTCATTTTAGAAAATTGTTGCACTGCTGAGGGCCCAGAAGCGACCGCCGCTTCGCACCAAGATCTGGGCGCTGGCCCTGGTCGCGCCCGCTGCACCCGCAGACGCTTGAGCCCCGGACCCTCGCCTCTGCGTTGGCAGCGCCAAACCATCTTTACAACACTCGGCAATTCTCCTTAGCAAAAACCCAAAGAATTGTTAGTTTTTCATGAAATTTGGTGTGAAAATAACAAAATCGTAAAAAAAATTTTAAACGATCGCCGAACTTTAGACCACAAAGTTCCTAGCCTGCGTGGCGGGTCTGGTCTTTAGTTTGTTTTTTCACCCTCTTCGTTGGAGAAGTCATGAATCGAAACGCCCCAAAGTTCAAGCTCAATCTACTTACGCGATCGGCGTGTATTGCCTGTGGTGCGACCATGTCGATGGCAACCTTGCAACCAGTCTTCGCGCAGGATAGCGCTAGCAACCTGCAGCGTGTCGAGATCACCGGCTCTGCCATCAAGCGGATAGATGCAGAGACTGCAGTTCCGGTCACCGTTCTGAAAATGGACGACCTCAAAAAATCGGGCGTGACCACCACCGAACAAGCGATGGCCGCCATCACCGCCATGCAATCTTCGACGGGAACCAGCCAGGTCGTCGGTTTGGGTACGGGCGGGGCCTCCTATGCGGACCTGCGCGGACTCGGTGCCAACAAAACCTTGATCTTGCTAAACGGTCGGCGCATCGCCAGCAACTCGATCAGCGGTGACGCACCTGACCTGAACATGATCCCTTTTGCGGCCATTAACCGCATCGAGGTATTGCGTGATGGTGCATCGGCACTGTATGGCTCGGATGCCATTGGCGGCGTGATTAACTTCATTACCCGCGATGATTTCAAAGGCGGCACGCTCACGATGGGGATCGACCGTCCAGACAAAGCGGGCGGCGAAGCCAATGGCGTGAACATCGGGCTTGGTTTTGGCGACTTAGACAAAGATGGCTACAACATTTTTGGCTTTGTGGATATGCAGAGTCAAGCCAACCTTGGTGGATTGCAACGCCCCATTAACAAGCGCTACCCGGGGGGGCTCTCAGTCAACCCATTCCCAGCCAACTATGGGCAAGAAGAATTTGCGGTTGGTAACTGGATGAATCCTGCGGCACCTGCCTGCAACGCCAACCCGAACATTACGGTCGACACCAGCTTTGCCACAGCATGTAAAGAGTCAACCTCTGGTTTTGTGGACTACATACCGAAGTCCGAGCGTAATTCGGGCTTCCTCAAGGGCACCAAGAAACTGGACGCCAACACCCAGCTGGGCCTGGAGTACTTTTACAGCCAATCCGTCGTTCAAAGCAAAATTGCGCCGGTCCCCTATTTCGGCCAACCGATGAACCGCTTCCTGCCCAATGGCACGACGCCCAACCCCTATTTCCCCGGTAACACGGGCGCCATTGCGTACAACGGTGTGAACAAAGCCTACAACCCGAACTTTATGGGGCTGTATGGTGAAGTGGGCACCACAGGGTACGGCAAGAGTGTCCTGATTAAGCCCGGATTCGTCTATGTCAACTGGCGCGACCTCTCTTCTGGTGAGCGCAAAGATAAAAACACCAACACCCAGCAGCGTTTGGTTGCCTCCATAGATGGCACCTTTAGCAACTGGGATTACCAGGCAGCGGCCACGTACAACGAAAACAAGGTCCAAGTGGAACTGAGTGGCTACACCAACGGCGCATTGATCGCCGATGGAATCGCTTCCGGGGTGATCAACCCCTTTGGCGACCAAAGCGCCGCAGGCTTGGCGTATATCAAGGCTGCCGGTTACGCTGGATCGCAGCAAATTGCGACGGCCAAGTCTACGGGCGTCGATTTCCATGCGAGCCGTGCGCTGGGCGACTTACTGGGATCAGGACGGCCGGTACTGGTCGCCGTGGGTGGCAGTTACTCCGACGACAAAATGCAACAAGCTGGCGATGACATGGCGCTCAACATAGCGCTTAAAGGAAGCACCGGCTTCGATCCTATGACCAACAACAAGGGCGCGCGTACCGTAAGCGCCTTGTTTAGCGAATTCAATCTCCCCTTCTCCAAAGACCTGGAAGTCACCGCAGCCGGTCGCGCCGATTCTTACAGTGGCATGGGTAGCTCCTTCAATCCGAAAGTGGGTGTGCGCTACCAGCCCATGAAGGAATTGCTGATCCGTGGATCTGCATCGACCGGCTTTAGGGCACCTTCTTTGTATGACGCCTTTGCGGCCAACGTATTTACCAACACGGCCAGTGTGACCGACCGCGTGACCGGCAAAACGAGCCAGTTCACTGCGCAATACGGTGGGAACCCGGATCTCAAACCCGAGACTTCCAAAACGATCAGCTTAGGCGTGGTTGCGGAGCCGCAAAAAGGCTTGACGCTCAGCGCCGATATTTGGAATATCCAAGTGGAGCACACTATTGGCTCGCTGCCTGACACGACCGTGTTTGGCTCGGACCAATTCAATTATTTGTTCCACCGCAATGCCAACGGTGGCCTGTCGCAAGGTGGCAACTCCTGCCCTGGCACCAGCTGCGGCTATGTGGATCTGCGTAGCCAAAACTTGGGCGGTATCAAAACCACCGGTGTGGACTTGAATGTCAATTACCGCATCAATGTCGCTAATTTGGGCATCGTCAACTTCGGCGTAGCGAGTACCTATGTCGACCAATACGCATACCAAGATTACGAAGGCGGACCTTGGATCCAAAACGTCGGCGTCTATGTAGGCAGCGGTCCTGTTTTCAAATGGACGCATAACGCTAGCATCATTTGGACCAAAGGTGAACTTTCAGCCGGCCTAGCGGGGCATTACAAATCGGGCTATGCGGACCAAGCCACTTCGGCCAACAAGAAATTGCAAGGGTACACCGGCGCTCCCGTGGGTGAATACGTGACCTTCGACGCCTACACCACGTGGAGCCCGTCCAAAGCCGCCGCCCTCACCTTGGGCGTTCGCAATTTGACCGATGTCGAGCCGCCAACCAGCTACCAGGTTGCGACCTTCCAAGCTGGATATGACCCGCGCTTCTCCGATCCTACGGGCCGGACCTACTACGTGCGCGGAACTTTTTCCTTCTAAGCGATTACCACTTGCCGCAGGCCCTGTAAAGGGGTCGGCGGCAAGCTGACATGCGCAGCGAATGAACTTGGCGGGTGGCAATGCATAGTTGCCGTCCGCCATTCTTACTTGATAGCAAGGCACTTCGAGCCGACCGCCCTCTTGAACCGAATTTGAATAGGACATCTGGCATGTCAGAGCACTTGGCAGAAACAAAACCGGAAAAGCAGGCGCTCATAGGAAGTTGCCTCAGGCTGCCGGTCCGTTTCGACCTGGCCACACTCATCGCTGAATTTCAGACCATTGACGGCAGTCTTTGGGGAAGCCGTGCCGGACGGGTGGGGGTGCATGTGCAGACGGAAGCGGTTTTCTTGCGGGGCTATGCACCCGCAGAAGGCGACTTGCCAATTGAAGACCGTGAGGTCTTAGCGTCGCTACCGTTTACCCGCGCATTGATTTACGACACCTTCCAGGCGCCGCCGCAACGCTGTCTTTTTGCAAAATTACGTGCCCAGGGCGAGATCCGGCCCCATATCGATCAAGGCGCGTACTTTGAACGGACCATCCGCATCCACTTTCCTATCGTGACGAACCCGCAGGTCATCATGGTGGCGGACAAGCAGTCCTTTCACATGCAAGCGGGCGAAGCATGGGCGCTGAACAATAGCGCGGTGCATGGCGTAGTCAATGCGCATCCGACCCAGGCCCGAACCCATTTGATTTGTGATTACTTGCCGACCTACCCTTTACGCCAATTGTTGCGAGAGGCGCGCCTGCATCCAAGCGAATAGCCCGGCCATCCACGGCGCTTGCAGCACCTGCTAAGCGCTGGCTTGCGCAAAATGGCAAGCCACCTGATTACCTTGCGCGTCCGATTGCAATGGCGGCACGGCCGTACTGCACTGTGCTTGCGCCTTGGGACAGCGCGTATGGAAAACACAGCCCGATGGTGGATTCAAGGGCGAGGGCAATTCGCCCGCCAATAATTGCCGTGAACGATGGCGCTCCAGCTCCGGATCCAAAATAGGAATGGCCGCAAGTAAAGCCTGGGAATAAGGATGGCGCGCGGCGCTGTACAGCGCTTGCCGGCTAGCGACTTCCATGGTGCGCCCCAGGTACATCACCATCACCCGCTGGCTGATATGGCGTACCACCGCCAGGTCATGCGCGATAAACAAGAGCGCCAAGCCCAGGTCTTTCTGCAGCTCGGCCAAGAGGTTCACAATTTGCGCCTGAATCGAGACATCCAAAGCCGACACCGGTTCATCACACACCACGAGTTGGGGCTCCAAAATCAGGGCGCGTGCAATGCCGATGCGCTGGCATTGCCCGCCAGAAAACTCGTGGGGGTAGCGGTTGACTTGCTGGGCGGTCAAACCCACGCGGTCCATCAGGGTGCGCACTTTTTGCGACCTGTCGGCAGCGGTAATGTCGGGGCGGTGGATGCGCAGCGGCTCGCCAATAATCTGGCCAGCCGTCATGCGCGGGTTCAGGCTTGCCAGGGGATCCTGAAACACCATTTGTATGTCTTTACGCACGGCCATCCAGTCGGCCTTGGAGGCACCTACCATTTGCTTGCCATTCCAGATGATGCTGCCCGCCGTGGCAGGATGCAGGTTGAGCAAAGCGCGCGCCAGCGTGGACTTGCCGCAACCGGACTCGCCCACCACGCCCAGGGTTTGCCCCGCATGCAGGTCAAATGAAACCCCGTCCACGGCTTTCACCTTAGCCCAAGGCGTCCAGGGCCAGGCACCCGCTAGCGGCACCGGAAAATGGACTTGCAGATCCCGCACTTGCAACAAAGGCGGTGTGCGCTCAGCCATACGCCCTTCCTTCGCTCTGCCCAAGCGTGCATAAGGCAGGCGGACGATGGCAGGCCCGCCGCGCCGGGTAGCGCAGGTTCAGGTCCGCGTGGGGCGCAGCCATATCCTGCAGGGCTGGCACCTCGGACTCACAGCCAGCGTCCGCCCAGGCACAGCGCGGCGCAAAAGGACACCCTGCGGGCAACTGCCCCATCTGCGGCGGGCTGCCCGCAATAGGCACCAAGGGCCCGCCATCGCCATCGATGCGCGCAATAGCACCGAGCAGCCCGCGCGTATAAGGATGCGAAGCTTGGTGAAAAATATGGCGCACACTGCCCTGCTCCATCACGCGCCCGCCATACATCACCAAGACCTGATCGCACAGGCCGGCAATCACACCCAGATCATGGGTAATAAGCAAAATGGCAATGCCCATGTCCTTTTGCAACTCCCGCAGCAATGCCAAGACCTGGGCTTGCACGGTCACGTCAAGTGCGGTGGTGGGCTCATCGGCGAGCAAGATGGCGGGTTCACACAGCAAGGCCATGGCCAGCATCACGCGTTGGCGCATGCCGCCTGAAAACTCGTGGGGGTACATACCAATGCGCGAAGCAGCCGCAGGAATCTTTACGGCATCGAGCATGCGCACGGCGCTGGCCCGTGCCGCCTTGCGGTCCATGCCTTTGTGCCATTGCAAGGTTTCCGTCATCTGGCGTTCCACCGTCAGGTAGGGGTTGAGCGCCGTCATCGGGTCTTGGAAAGCCATGGCGATTTGGCTACCGCGCACGGTATTGAGCTCCCGCTCCGACAGCGCGAGCAAATTGCGTCCCTGGTAGGCAATGCTGCCGGTGGCGCGGCCATTGCGCGCCAGCAAGCCCATGATGGCCAAGGCGGTCTGCGACTTGCCGGAACCCGATTCCCCGACAATACCCAAGGTCTCGCCCCGCTGCATCGCAAAGCTGAGCCCGTTGACGGCGTACACCGGCCCGTCATTGGTCGCAAACTGCACCTGCAAATTGTGCACTTGCAACAAGGCCTCGTTTGGGCTTGGTTGAGACGCGCTCATCGGGTCTTAGGGTCCAAGGCGTCGCGCATACCGTCGCCCAAAAAATTGGCGCAGTACAAGGTCAGGGTCAGGGCCGCGCCCGGAAACCAAATCATCCAGGGGCTGCTTTCCATGACGTTGGCGCCGTCATGAATAAGTACCCCCCAACTGGTCATAGGCTCTTGCACCCCCAGGCCTAAGAAGGACAACACGGACTCGGTGAGTATGACCGAGGGCACGGTGATCGAGGTGTAAATCACAACGATGCCCAGCAGATTGGGCACGACGTGCGAAAAAATAATGCGGTAGGTCGGGACGCCAATGGCGCGGGCTGCCTCAATATATTCCTTGGACTTAATCGACAAGGTTTGGCCCCTGACTACCCTGGCCATGTCCATCCAGGAAAAGGCTGAAATGGTGAGGACGACCAAATAAAACTCGCGTCCCAAAATCGTGACCATCATGATGGCGATCAGCAGGTAGGGGATGGCATACAAAATATCGACCACGCGCATCATGACCGCGTCTAATTTCCCGCCAACAAAACCGGCTACCGCGCCCCAAGCGACCCCCAGCAACACCGATACCAGCGTCGCCAGCGCTCCCACCGTCAGTGATATGCGCCCGCCGATCAAGGTGCGCACTAACAAGTCGCGTCCCAGCTCGTCAGTGCCAAAAAGATGCCAGTGGTTCCAGGTCGGGCCTATGCCCATCTGGTTCCAGTCGGTATCGTCATAAGCGTGGGGCAACAGCCAAGGCCCTAGCAGACAAATCAGCGCAATCAACACCAGGATGACCAAACTGATGACTGCCGCGCGATTACGCATAAAGCGTTGCCGCGCGTCGAGCCACGGACTGCGCGGCGGTGGCGCTGTATCAATAGCGGATTTTGGGATCGAGTAAGGCATAGGCCAGATCAACGAGTAAATTGAGTAGCACCGCGACAAAGGTCACCAGCACTACCAGGCCTAGAACCAGGGTGTAGTCGCGGTTGGACGCGCCGTTCACAATGAGCTTGCCCAAACCCGGCAGCGAAAACCAGGTCTCGGTCACGACGGCAGCGGTAATCGACGAGATCGCCAAAGGCCCGAGCACCGACACCACGGGAATCAATGCCGGCCGCAACGCATGGCGCAGCACGATGGTAGACATAGGCAAACCTTTGGCGCGGGCCGCCAAAATGAAGTTGGAACTGAGCACCTCAATCAAACTGCCGCGCATCACCCGACCCACCGTGGACAGGTTGATCACGGCCAGCAACGCAACCGGAAGAACCACAAAGCGCCACTCACCCTCATTCCAGCCGCCCGATGGCAGCCAATGCAGCCACAGTGCAAACACCGTTACCAGCAACGGGCCAATCACAAAGGAAGGCACCGACCCGCCGATGTTGCAAAACACCATAAGGGTATGGTCTACCCAACTGTTTTGCCGCAGCGCCGCCCAGATTCCCAACAGCACGCCGGCCATCACCGCAATGAACATGGACAAACCGCCGATCAGCAAGGACACCGGCAAGGCCTTGGCCACCAGGTCATTGACCGACCAGTCGGCATAGCGAAATGAGGCGCCTAGGTCACCATGCAGCAAATTATTGAGGTAGTACAGGTACTGCTGCCACAGCGGCACATCCAAGTGGTATTTGGCTTGCAAATTCGCGAGCACGGCAGCCGACACTTTACGCTCGCTATCGAAAGGCCCGCCTGGCGTCATGTGCAGCATGAGGTAGCACACCGTAATCACCGTGAGCAAGGTCGGCAGCGTCGCAAGTATGCGACGCAGGGTGTATTTCCACATGCAATGCGCCCGCGCTGTCCCGGTAGATCAGTGTTTGACCAGGTACAAATCTTTGCTGCGGAAACGGTCCATAGGGTTGCTCTCAAAGTAGCCTCCCACATAGGACTTGACCAAGCGCGGCAAGGTGTATTGCAGCAAGGGAATCATGGGGTAATCCTCCATCACCAGCTTGGCTGCGCTGGTGAGCAAGGCTTTGCGCTTGGCCGGGTCCAGTGCCTGATTGCCCTGGTTGATTAAATCTTCGGCCTTGCGGTTGCAATTTTTATTGTCATTGGCATCTGAGTCGCATTGAACCAGGGTCAGAAACGTGGTTGCGTCGTTGTAGTCCGCAATCCATCCATGGCGGGCAATTTGAAATTCCCCGTCGTGCCGCTTTTTCAGCAGCACCTTGAACTCCATATTCTCCATCTCGGTGTCCAGGCCCAATTTGGTTTTCCATTCGGAGGCCGCAAAAATGGCCATTTTTTTGTGGTACTGGTCCGTGTTGTAGGTGAAATTGATTTTGGTTCCCGGTTTCACACCGGCAGCGGCCAGCAGTTTCTTGGCCTCTTCCACGCGTTTTTCCATAGGCCAAGCGGCCCAGTCGTAGGCGGTAAGGTCTGCGCCGTTAACGCCTTTGACGATCACCCCATAGGCCGGAATCTGGCCATCGGCCGTCACTTTGCTGGCAAGGGTGTCGCGGTCAATCACCATCGAGAGGGCTTTGCGCACCCGCACATCTTTGAGCAAAGGGTCTTTATTGTTCAAGGCATAAAAGCGCAAGCCCAGCATCGGGCCGTTCTTGATGTCAGTGGGATGGCTCTTTTTGAATTGCTCATACGAGCCTGGCGGCAAACCTTGCACATAGTCGGTGTCGCCGGACTGAAACATTTTGACGTCCGCACTTGCATCTTCGATAGAAAGGTAGCTCACCTTGTTCAGCACCACCGACTTGGCATCCCAATAGTGTGGATTTTTTTCCAACACGACCGCGCTGTTGACCCGCCATTCCTTCATCACATAAGCGCCGTTGCCCACCATATTGCCGGGCTTGGTCCAGTCTTTGCCAAATTTATCGACCACCGCTTTGCTAATGGGCGCAAATTGGGTGTTCGATAACAGGTCAAGCAAAAACGCCACCGGAAACGGTGTCTTCACTTCCAGTTGGTCTTTGGCCAAGGCTTTCACGCCGAGCTCGGCAGTGGGTTTCTTGCCTTCGGCCACGTCCATGCCATTGAGAATAAAGGGGGCCAAGGTCGTGGCATAGGGTGAGGCGGTCTTGGGGTCCAGGTAGCGGCGCCAGCCGTAGACAAAGTCTTCGGCGGTGATGGCTTCGCCATTGGAAAACTTGGCATCCTTCCTCAGCGTGAAAACCCAAGTCGTCGGGTTGATCTGCTTCCAAGAGGCAGCCACGCCAGGAACCGTCTGCCCACTGGTAGTGGTCGCTGTCAGGCCTTCAAACAAATCGCGGGTAATTTGATTCGCACCCACCGATTCGGCCGATGCCGGATCCAGGGTTTCGGGCTCGGCGCCATTGCTGCGCACCAGTTCTTGCTTTGCAGCCAGTTCGACGCCATTGGGCACCTGGGCGGCTAAAGCAGCCATCGCCAGTGCCGTCTGACTGAGCGCAAGCGCGATCCATCGTGTCCTGATTTTCACTTTTTTACTCCTTGGAAATAGGCCCCAAAATTTCAAGCTTGGTCGAGCTTACCCTAAAGATGGCCTCGGCTGGCATGGATGCCGCTACGCTGAGGGCCTTACGAAACATGGGCCAAATCGATAGGCAAGCACCTGCAGCGCCCCCAGTCGCGGGTGTAGCCGGCCTCCGGTTTTTGGGCCCTTCACACCCGCGAACCATGCGCGATCAGCGCTGTGTTGCGTAGTAACTTAAAGCCCGCCACCGCCGCAGCCGGTTTTCAGGTAGTCACTGATGAAGCTGAGCTGCTGGGTCATCGTCTGGCGCGTCCATGCCGGGCCATGGGCATAGTCTTTTAGCTCGTGGTATTCCACCGGTTTACCTGAGGACTTGGCCCGGTCTACAAACAACTGCGACTGGTTGAGTGGCACCGTCTGGTCCCGATCCCCGTGATAGACCATGAGGGGGATCTTGATCTTGTCTGCAAAGTCCAGGGGATTGAGCCCACGAATGGTGGACTCCTGCGCATCCTTGAAATACGGGTTGGAATAACTGCGCGCGGTAATCCTATTGATGTCTGATACGCCTGCGCCCGCAATGGCGCACTTGTACAAACCGTTAGGTCGCACGGCTGCGGCAAATGCAGAGTAACCGCCGTAGGAAAACCCGAACATCGCGATCTTGCCCGGGTCAGCCCATTTTTCGCTGACCAACCACTTGGCGCCATCGTCCTTATCGTCCTGCATCTTCTGTCCCCACTCGCGGTCACCGGCCAGCCACAGGGTGCGACCCCAGCCCGAGGAGCCACGGAACTGCGGTTGCAGCACCACTTTACATTGCGTCACCATCAAAGGCACCCAGCCTGAAGCGTCGAAGTTCATGTTGTCACGAGACCAGGGCCCGCCATGCGGGTGCACCACCGCCGCATAAGGGCCGGGACCGCACAGTTTTTCGTTCGGGATGGTCAAAAAAGCGGGGATATTGAGCCCATCGCGGGCCGGGTAATAAACAAAGCGCGCGGACCCCAAAGCGGCCCGGTCCAGGGCGGGCTGCTCTTTGGCCAGCAACTGCAAGCTTTGCTTTTGCAGCAGGTAGTACTCGGTGGGGTAAGCCAGGCCACTCACCCGAAACAGGTAACTGGGCGTTTCGCCGGCAATGCGCCGCAGCAGCCGTATCGACACGCCGTCCAAGGCGGGCACCTCGGTTTGGTTGGAGCCCGACACTGCCATCAGTTTTTGCTTGGTCTGCTTGATGCCCAGGGCCTGCGCCATCCCCAAAATCACCGCATTGATTTCCAGGTTTTCCCAATGCGTATCCGAACCGAATAGACCCGCATA
>CANFLU010000039.1 GCA_947447975.1 Comamonadaceae bacterium
CCCTTACCAAGGGAGTGCTCTACCACTGAGCCAAATGGGCGCAAAGCGCCGGCAACCGCTGGCGCTATTCTTTCAAACTTCAACAGGGGCGCTGCGTGCAACGCCCGGCATTCCATGGAGCGGGGTAGGAGAATCGAACTCCTCGCTTTAGCTTGGAAGGCTAAGGTATTACCACTATACGAACCCCGCACAGAGCAAGCACTGGTGGAGAGGGCTGGATTCGAACCAGCGTACTCGTAAGAGGGCAGATTTACAGTCTGCTGCCATTAACCACTCGGCCACCTCTCCAAACGTGAGCCCGCGATTATGCCACGGTATGGCCCATGTGGACAAGCAGTTGGCTTGCGGCACCCGGCAAGACCGTGGGCAGTATTTACCGATGCAGGCCAAACCCGGGACCGGCACGCCACCAGATGGCCAAGGCAACACCTCAGACCTTGGCGAATAAAGACGCCATTAGGTTTTCGCCGTTTCAATGCACCATTTTTGTGCACGAGAAAAATGACTGCAGCCGATAAACGGTTCCGGACCTCGAAGCGCAGACAAAGGCGAGGGGTGGTTAGCGCAGAGCACTAGATGGCGACTTTCATCGATCAGGTTTCGCTTTTTCTGCGCTGCATTGCCCCAAAGCAAGAAGGCCACACGCCGCGGACCGGCAGATACCTGCGCGATCAAGGTGTCCGTCAGGGTTTCCCATCCCCGGCCTTGGTGGCTGTTGGCCTGACCTTCTTCGACCGTCAGGCAGGTATTTAGGAGCAAAGTGCCTTGTTGCGCCCACGCAACAAGGCTGCCGCCGGGTACGGGCATGGCCGGCCAAGCTTCGCCCAAATCACGCTGGCGCTCTTTGAAGATGTTGCGCAGCGAGGGCGGTAGCGGCTGGCCGGGCGCAACGGAAAAGGCCAAACCCTCAGCCTGGCCGCGCCCGTGGTAGGGATCCTGGCCCAAGATGACGGTGTGCACTGCCTGCAAAGGCGTCAGCGCCAAGGCGCGCAGCGGCTGGGGCGGAAACACCTGCGCGCCCTGTTCTATCCGACGCTTCAAAAAAGCGAGCAGGCCCTGGCCCTCAGTGGTATTAAAAAAGCGAGCGACCGCTGGCTGCCAGTCCCCCGCTACTGGCCAGCGCCCGGGGTCGACGGTTTGCAAACACGCCGTGGCGGCTTCCTCGGGGAATAAATCCACGGCCTCAGCCGAACAAGGCAGACAGGGCCAGACCAGGGTCCGGCGCGCGCATAAAGGCCTCGCCCACCAAAAACGCGCTGACGCCCGCAGCACCCATGCGCAAGACATCGTCGCGCTGCAATATGCCGCTCTCTGTCACGACCAGCCGATCCGCAGGCACCATGGCGCGCAGCTGCAAAGTGGTGTCCAGCGAGACCTCAAAAGTTTGGAGGTTGCGGTTGTTGATGCCAATGAGCCGCGTCTTGAGCCCCAACGCACGCTCCATCTCCGATTGATCATGCACTTCGACCAGTACGGCCATGTCCAGGCTACGGGCAATGGCCTCCAGCTCCTGCATGTGCGCGTCGTCCAGGCAGGCCGCAATTAACAGCACGCAATCGGCACCCATGGCGCGCGCCTCGTAAATTTGGTAGGCATCGACCATGAAATCTTTGCGCAGTACGGGCAAATGGCAGGAGGCGCGGGCTTGTTTGAGGTAATCCACGCTGCCCTGAAAAAATTGCACATCGGTTAGCACAGATAAACAGGCAGCGCCATGTTCGGCGTAACTTTGGGCAATGTCTGCGGGAACAAAGTCCTCGCGCAGCACGCCTTTGGACGGGCTGGCCTTTTTGACTTCCGCAATTACGGCCGGCTTTCCTGCTGCGATTTTGGCGCGCAGGCTGCCCTCAAAGTCGCGCGTGAGCACCCGCGAGTGCGCGTCAGCACGCACCGCCTCTAGCGGCTTGCGCTTTTGCGCTGTGGCGATTTCCTCGCGCTTGACCGCTACGATTTTGTCCAGGATGTCACTCATGTTTGCTTTCGTGCGGTCAGGCCGCGCTTGGGTGTGAACTAGCCATCGATCACGCTAGGGGCTTAAGCGCCCGCCGCTTGGAAGCTCTGGGAAAACGCAACCAAGGCCTGCATTTTCGCCTTGGCCTGGCCCGAGGCCATCACAGCGCGGGCGCGCTCAATGCCTTCGGCCATGGTGGAAGTTACATTGGCCGCATACAGCGCCACCCCGGCATTGAGGGCCACGATGTCACGCGCCGCGCCGGGCTGGTTGTCCAGCACCGCCATCATCATGGCCATAGACTCTTGGGCGGTTTCCACCCGCAAGGCGCGGTTGCTGGACATGACCAGGCCAAAGTCTTCCGGGTGGATTTCGTACTCGCTGATCTGCCCGTTGCGCAACTCGCCTACCAGCGTGGCGGCACCCAGGCTCACTTCATCTAATCCGTCGCGACCATAGACCACCACGGCGTGCTCCGCGCCTAATCGCTCCAAGGCGCGTACCTGGATGCCAACCAAATCGGCATGGAAAACACCCATCAAAATATTGGGCGCGGAGGCCGGGTTGGTGAGCGGCCCCAGGATGTTGAAAATGGTTTTAATGCCCAACTCGCGGCGCACCGGCGCCACGTTCTTCATCGCTGGATGGTGGTTGGGCGCAAACATAAAGCCCACGCCCTGCGTTTCTATGCATTGGGCAATCGCGGCCGGGGGCAGATGGATGTTCAGGCCCAGCGCCTCGAGCACATCGGCACTGCCGCTTTTGCTGCTGACACTGCGCCCGCCGTGTTTGCTGACTTTGGCGCCTGCAGCAGCGGCGACAAACATGGAGCACGTGGAAATATTGAAGGTGTGCGAGCCATCGCCGCCGGTTCCGACAATGTCTACCAAATGCTTTTTATCGGCCACCTCCACCTTGGTGGAAAACTCACGCATCACCTGTGCCGCAGCGGTAATTTCGCCAATCGTTTCTTTCTTCACACGCAAGCCGGTAATCAGGGCGGCCATCATGACCGGCGACATGTCGCCCGACATAATTTGACGCATTAAATGCAACATCTCGTCATGGAAGATTTCGCGGTGCTCGATGGTGCGCTGCAAAGCTTCTTGAGGCGTGATTTTGGTGGGGACTGCGGGAATCGGTGACATCGCAAAAACTCCTAAGACGAAGAAGGCGCATCCGACAGCGCCAGTTGAATTCCAAAAGCCGTGAACATGCATGCCGCGACACCGTCAAGTACCCGCATCGCCGAATGCAACAGTGCCACGCGACGTGCCATCCAGGCCGCACCCCAGGCATACGCACTACTCACCAGCAAACCATTTGCGGTGAACAAAATACCCAGCGCCAAAAAGTACAGCGGCTTGTCCTCGGCATGAACAGGAATGAACTGCGGCACAAAGGCCAGAAAAAAAAGCGCTACTTTGGGGTTAAGCACATTGGTGGCAAACCCTTGCAAAAAAACACCGCGTTCGCGGACCATGCTGCGCATAGCTACCTCGGTAAAAAGGGGCTGGGGCGTGGGTGCTAAGGCGCAACGTAACAGGCCCCATGCCACATACAACAGATAGGCCGCACCCAGCCACTTCAGCATCGCAAATGCCTGGCTCGAGCCCGCCAGCAAGGCACTCAAACCTAAAGCCCCGGCGCTGACATGCACCAAGCATCCTGCCGCTACGCCCAAGCCCGCCAGACAGCCTGCACGCACGCCGGCACGCAAAGCATGGCGCACCACCAGCAAAACATCCGGCCCGGGCGTCAGGTTGAGCACAATGCCCGCGAGCGCGAACAAAACAAGATGATGGCTTTGCATGCTGCAGGCGTCTTGCGCGCTTAAGCCTTAAAAAAGGCGCGGGTCGCGGCAATCGCCTTCTCGACGCCAGCGGCATCGACATCCAAATGGGTGACGAAGCGCAATCGGTACAGACCAGTGGCACGCACACCACTTTCCTGCAAGTACCCCATCAAAGCCGCCGACTGCTGGCGGGCTGCACCTTGCAAATCGACAAACACAATATTGGTATGGGGCGCTTCCACCGCCAGGCCTTCTATTCCCTGCAAGCCTTGGGCTAAGCGCTTTGCCAAAGCATGGTCATCGGCCAGACGCTCAATATGGTGGTCCAGCGCATGCAAGGCCGCTGCAGCGAGCACACCGGATTGGCGCATCCCGCCACCGAGCATCTTGCGCACCCGGTGCGCACGGCCAATAAACTCCCGGCTGCCGCACAAAGCCGAACCGACCGGTGCGCCCAGCCCCTTGCTAAAACACACCGACACACTGTCAAAACACTGCGCAATCCGACGCGCTTCCTGCTGGGCCGTGCTGCCTGTATTGGCCGCTTGCGCCACAGCCGCGTTAAACAAGCGCGCCCCGTCCAGATGGCGCAACAAGCCCTTGTTCTGCGCTAATTGCGTGGCCGATTGCACATAGTCAAAGGACAACAACTTGCCACCCAAAGTATTTTCAAGACACAACAGGCGCGATTTCGCAAAGTGCGCGTCATCCGGTTTGATAGCGTCTTCGATCGCCTGCAAATCCAGGCTGCCATCACTTTGGTTTTGCAATGGTTGCGGCTGCACACTGCCCAACACGGCTGCGCCACCGCCTTCCCATCGGTAGCAATGCGCTAACTGCCCGACAATAAATTCATCCCCCCGCTCGCAATGCGCCATGATGCCGCACAAATTGCTTTGCGTTCCGGTGGGTACAAACAGCGCGGCCTCAAAGCCCAGCATGGCCGCAATGCGCTCCTGCAAGGCATTGACCGTAGGGTCATCAGCGAACACATCATCGCCCAAGGGCGCCGACAGCATGGCGGCGCGCATAGCAGCGGTGGGCTGGGTGACGGTGTCGCTGCGCAAATCAACTAGGGTAGTCATCCTGAGGCGTCCTGATAATGGTTGAAACGCGGGTGATCTTATAGGAGCGGTGTTGGGCGGGTGTTATTGCAAAAAATTGCGCAACATCGCATGGCCATGCTCTGTCAGGATGCTTTCCGGGTGGAATTGCACGCCTTCCATGCGTACCGCGTCGGCCAAACCCGTGTGGCGTACTCCCATGATTTCGCCATCCTCGGTCCAGGCCGTTATCGCCAATTCTTTGGGGCAGGTCACACGGTCGATGGCCAGCGAGTGGTAGCGGTTCACGGTAAAGCGCTCTGGCAGTCCGGTAAACACGCCCTCACCGGTTGTCTGGATGACACTGGTTTTGCCGTGCATCAGTTGCCGTGCGCGCACAATGTTTGCGCCCAAAGCCGCACCAATGCTTTGGTGGCCCAGACATACACCCAATATCGGCAGCTTGCCCATAAAGTGCTGGATTGCAGCGACCGAAATACCGGCCTCTGCCGGTGAGCACGGACCGGGCGAAATCACCAAACGGTCCGGCGCGCGATCCGCGATGCCTTGCAGGGTGATTTCATCGTTGCGAAATACTTCCACCTGCGCACCCAGTTCGCCAAAGTACTGCACGATGTTGTAGGTGAAGCTGTCGTAGTTATCGATCATCAATAGTTTCATACATCCTCCGGCGCCTGCGACTGGCCTGTTTGGTTCATGCGGTTCATTCCAGCCCCTCTTCCACCAGTTCGGCAGCGCGCAGCAAAGCGCGGGCTTTGTGTTCGGTCTCAGCCCATTCCAACTCGGGCACGCTATCGGCCACCACGCCCGCTGCCGCTTGCACAAACAAGGTCTGGTTTTTCACAATGCCGGTGCGGATGGCAATGGCCACATCCATATCACCCGCGTAGCTGAGGTAACCGCAAGCACCGCCATAAATTCCGCGCTTGACCGGCTCCAATTGATCAATCAACTCCATCGCATGCACCTTGGGCGCGCCGGTCAACGTGCCTGCAGGAAACGTGGCTTTGAGCACGTCCATACTTTGCATACCCGTCTTTAAAACGCCCTCCACATTGCTCACGATATGCATCACGTGGCTGTAACGCTCCACGCAAAACGCATCGGTCACTTTGACGCTACCGGTTTGCGCAATGCGACCTATGTCGTTGCGTGCCAGGTCAATCAGCATGACATGCTCAGCGCGCTCTTTGGGGTCGTTCACCAGTTCGTCTTCTGCGGCTTTGTCCAGTTCGAGCGTAGCGCCACGCGGGCGCGTGCCTGCCAGCGGGCGGATGGTGACTTTGGTCTGGCCGTCGGCAATTTCCTGGCGCACCAAAATTTCTGGGCTAGCGCCGATGACATAAAAATCCGGCGCACCATCGGCCGTGGCACCACTGAAGTTGTAGTAGTACATGTACGGGCTGGGATTAAGCGAGCGCAAGGCGCGGTACAAACTCAGTGGCGACTGGGTGTATTTTTTCTTGATGCGCTGTCCGACTTGCACTTGCATAAAGTCGCCACCGGCAATCAAGTCCTTAGCCCGTGCCACCGCAGCCAGGTAGTCTTCTTTGGAAAAATCGCGCACTGCCGCTTGCGGAGGGCTGGGTACCACGGCTGGAATTTGTACCGCTTGTGCCAGCTTGGCCTTGAGTGCGGCCAGACGCGCGCTGCCTTGCACATAGGCATCGGGCGCCGCTGGGTCCACATACACCATGAGGTGCAATTTGCCCGACAGGTTGTCAATCACTGCCAACTCTTCGCATTGCAATAGCAATATGTCCGGACAGCCGATCTCATCGGGCGGACAACTGGCCTCTAACTTCTTTTCGATATAGCGCACGGCGTCATAGCCAAAATAGCCCGCTAAGCCGCCGCAAAACCGGGGCATGCCGGGCCGCAGCGCCACTTTGAAGCGCTGCTGGTAAGCGGCGATAAAGTCCAGCGGATTGCCCGCCGCGCTTTCTACCACTGTGCCATCGGTCAGCACTTCGGTTTTGGCTTGCACGCCAAAACCGCTGCTGCGCAACAAGGTGCGCGCTGGCAAACCGATAAAGCTAAAGCGGCCAAAACGCTCGCCGCCCACCACCGACTCCAACAAAAAGCTGAAGGGCGCATCGCCGGTCAACTTTAGGTAGAGGGATAAGGGGGTTTCCAGGTCTGCAAAAGCCTGGGCCGTGAGGGGGATGCGGTTAAAGCCCTGGCGCGCCAGGGCGTAAAACTCTTCTTTGCTGGTCACAGATATTCACCTTCCCAAAAACTGAGGTACAGCGCGGCCCGGGCGTGGCATGAGCCACTATTGCCGGACGTAGGCGCTGGCCGCAAGCGCGGCGCGTTGAATCAAACAAAAAGGGGAGAGGTGCGCAACAGTCCCGCGCAAAGCGCTAAGGAAGAAAACCGGCAGCCTGGGTCAGGACTGGCGCATAGCATTGCGGGTACGCCAGGGCCAGGCTCCCCGGTCGCTGCGACCTGTGATGCTGCTGGGGTGAATAAACATGGGCTTGAGTGTAGCAAAGGCTTTGTGCGGGCTGTCAATCGCTAAACGCCGCGCGCCCGGTCAGCGTGAAACTGGGCGACAAAAGCACCAAAGCGCCCAGCCTCTAGCGCGTCACGCACTCGCTGCATGAGGTACAGGTAGTAGTGCAGGTTGTGGATGCTAGCCAGCATAGGGCCTAGCATTTCGCCGCAGCGGTCCAAATGGTGCAAGTACGCGCGGCTGAATCCTTCGCGTCCACCCTCGTCCCAGGACAGGCCGCTGCTGCCGGCGCAGGCATAGCAGTTGCAGCTCGTATCGAGCGGCTGGGCATCGCTTTTGTGGCGGGCATTGCGGATTTTCAGGTCGCCATAGCGGCTGAACAAAGTGCCGTTGCGCGCATTGCGCGTCGGCATTACACAGTCAAACATATCGATGCCGTTTTGCACCCCGGCGATCAGGTCCTCGGGCGTACCCACGCCCATAAGGTAGCGCGGTTTGTGCTGCGGCAGGCGCGGTGCGATGTGCTCCAGGATGCGCATCATGTGCTCCTTAGGCTCGCCCACCGACAACCCGCCGACGGCGATGCCCGGAAAGTCCAGCGCCTCCAACCCAGCTAGCGACTCCTCGCGCAAATGCTCGAACATGCCGCCTTGGACAATGCCAAACAAGGCATTCGGATTTTCAAGGCGTGCAAACTCGGTCTTGCACCGCTGTGCCCATCGCAAGCTCAGTTCCATGGACAAGCGCGCCTCGCGTTCGGTAGTGACCTGCCCCTTGGTAGCGGGCTCGACCGACAAATAGGGCGTGCACTCGTCAAACTGCATCACGATGTCTGAGTTGAGCACCGTCTGGATTTGCATGCTCACTTCGGGGGTCAAAAACAGCTTATCGCCGTTCACAGGCGAGGAAAAACGCACCCCCTCTTCACTGATTTTGCGCATCTGGCCCAGGCTCCAAACCTGAAACCCGCCCGAATCGGTGAGTATGGGTTTGTCCCATTTTTCAAATTGGTGCAAGCCGCCGAACTTCTCCATCACATCCAGCCCAGGCCGCATCCACAGGTGAAAAGTGTTGCCTAAGATGATTTGTGCGCCCATGGCGTGCAGGCTTTGGGGCATCACCCCTTTGACCGTGCCATAAGTGCCTACAGGCATGAAGATGGGGGTTTGCACATAGCCGTGGTTCAGCCGCAATCGCCCCCGCCGCGCCAGGCTGCCCAAGTAAGCGCCTTCCGGGCGGGCGGGATCTCGGGCAAGCACGTCAAATTCAAGCATGGCGCAATTCTAGGTCGGGCACTTGCGCCAACGCTGTGCTTTATTTATACTTTGCTTTACTTTTTATAAAGTAAAGGATCTCACAATGTCGGAAATTGCAGAAGTGGAGGCCATCGTCTCTAGCAAAGGCCAGGTCACCCTGCCCGCCGCCATGCGCGCCAAACTGGGCATTAAGCCCGGGTCGCACATCCATTTTGAATTGCGCGGCGCTGAATTGGTGATTAAGCCGGAATTGCCCATCAGCGCTTACCGGGGTATTTTGAAAGGCTATGACCTTGGCGATATCGAGCCTGAAAAAGAGCCAGATAGGGAGTTTTGAGTGAACTTGGTTGACTCTTCAGGCTGGATTGAATACCTGCAAGACACGCCGCGCGCCGATTTGTTTGCAGGCGCTGTCGAAGACCGCAACTCCCTGCTGGTGCCCACCATCGCCCTGTTTGAAGTCCACAAAGTGCTCAGCCGCCGCCTGCCTGCCGATCTGGTGGAGCGCTGCCTGAACGTGATGCGCTTGGGCCGCGTCCTGGATTTCACCGACGCCCGGGCTGTAGCCGCATCACAGATCGCGGTGAGCCATCAACTGGCCATGGCCGACGCTGCGATGTACAGCATGGCACAGGAATTCGGAGCCACTTTCTGGACACAGGACGCCGATTACCAAGGCTTGGCGGGGGTGCACTACTTCCCAAAGACCTAAGCCGAGGCTTGCGAGGCCCGCGCCAGCAACATCGCGTCGCCGTAACTGAAAAACCGGTATTCCTGCGCAATGGCGTGCCGGTACAGGGCGCGGATAGGTTCATAGCCAGCGAAAGCACTGACCAGCATCATCAGACTGGATTTGGGCAAATGAAAGTTGGTCACCAACAAGTCCACCTGCTGGAACACAAAGCCAGGCGTGATAAATATTCGCGTGTCCCCCTGCGCCTGGCCGCTCGCGGCCCAGGACTCCAGGCTACGTACCGTGGTAGTGCCCACCGCCACCACCCTGCCACCACGGGCTTTGCAATCGGCAATTGCCTGCTGGGTTTCAAGTGGCACTTGGTACCACTCGCTGTGCATGCGGTGTTCGGCCAAGTTTACGGTTTTCACCGGCTGAAAGGTGCCTGCGCCTACATGCAGTGTGACGTAGGCGCTGCGCACGCCGCGCGCTTGTAGCGCTGCGAATAAGGCCTCGTCAAAATGCAGCGCGGCCGTGGGCGCAGCCACCGCACCGGGCGCTTTGGCAAATACCGTCTGGTAGCGCTCTGCGTCCTGCGCCGCATCCGCGTTTTGCCCTTGCTGCTGGCGCTCAATATAGGGAGGCAAAGGCATATGGCCGTGGCGCTCCATCAGCGTGTAAGGGTCATCACCCGCGTTATTCGACAAGACAAAACGAAACAATGGACCGTCTGCATCCGGCCAGCGACCTAGCAGCGTGGCGCACAAACCATCAGAATGGCCTGATGCGCCGTGAAGCGCCACGGTAGCCCCGATTTCTGGTTTTTTGCTCACCCGCATATGCGCGGCCACCTGATTACCACCGAGCACCCGCTCAATCAATAATTCCAGCTTGCCACCGGTCGGCTTTTCGCCAAACAAGCGCGCCTTGAGCACGCGCGTGTCGTTCATCACCAGCAAGTCACCTTCGCTCAATAATGGAGGCAATTCGCGAAAAATCCGGTCCACTGGCGGGCTTTGGCTTGCATCCAACAGCCGTGAGCCGCTGCGCTGCGGAGCGGGTTGCTGCGCAATCAAATGCGCGGGCAAGTCAAAATCAAAATCGCTCAGGGTATAGGTGGAAGGCACGGTGCTTGAGGGCCGGACAGACCCGTTCCAAGTAAAGAGGGAGCGATTGTGGCATGCGCCGTCTGGGTGCACCGCCATCACTTACAGCACCAAGCCTATGGGCAAAGCACCAGGCCGTTTGCAGTCAAGGGAGATTCCCTTGTCACCAGCCCCTGCCGCTCTGCTATCGTTCACCCCATCCACGCCACCCTGCCCAGCCCATGCGCACCCCCGCTACCCACAGCCCTGAGGCCGCAGCACCCAAGCCTGCGCCCAAGTCTGCGCCGCAAAAGGCGCTGGAGAAGCTGGGACTACTGCGCGATATCGATCTGGCATTGCACCTGCCGCTGCGCTACGAGGACGAGACGCGGATACTCAAGCTGCGCGACGCGCGCGAGGGCGATACCCTGCAAATTGAGGCGCAGGTGACGCACAACGAAATCAGCTACCGCCCGCGGCGCCAGTTGATCGTTACGGTGGACGACGGCTCGGACACCTGCACGCTGCGCTTTTTCAACTTTTACCCGTACATGCAAAAAACCCTGGCCGTGGGCCAGCGCCTGCGCATACGGGGCGAAATCAAAGGCGGCTTTAGCGGCTGGACCATGCTGCATCCCACTGCACGGGCCGCAGGCGGCGAGCTGCCTAGTGCGCTTACACCGATATACCCCACGGTGGCCGGTCTACCCCAAGCTTATTTACGCAAGGCGGTACTCGGCGGCCTGGCACGCGCCGAACTGTCCGACACTTTTTCACCCGGCGATCTGAGCCCGCTCAACCCACAAACCCAAGGCGGCTTGTGGACGCTGCACGAGGCGCTCGCGTTTTTGCACCACCCGCGTCCGGACGTGGCCATCGACACGTTGATGGACCATAGCCACCCGGCCTGGCAGCGCCTGAAAGCCGAAGAGTTGCTGGCGCAACAGCTCTCGCAATTGCAAGCCCGCCGCGCCCGCGCTGCCTTGCGTGCGCCCGTGCTGCTGCGCGACACCAGCCCTGGGGCGCTGCGTCAACGCCTACATGCGGCCCTCCCCTTCGCCCTGACCGGCGCGCAAGCACGCGTCAGCGAGGAGATCGCATCGGATATGGCGCGCCACACGCCTATGCACCGTCTGCTGCAAGGCGATGTAGGCGCGGGCAAAACCGTGGTGGCGGCGCTCGCGGCAGCGGTGTGTATCGACGCGGGCTGGCAATGTGCATTGATGGCACCCACTGAAATTTTGGCCGAGCAGCATTTCCGCAAACTGCTGGGCTGGCTGGAGCCTTTGGGCATTACCACCGCCTGGCTGACCGGCACGCAAAAGACCAAAGAGCGGCGCGCCATGTTGGAAATTATTGAAAGCGGTCAGGCCCAGTTGGTAGTGGGCACACATGCCATCATCCAGACCAAGGTGCATTTCAAAAACCTGGCACTGGCGGTGATTGACGAGCAACACCGTTTTGGCGTAGCCCAGCGTCTGGCGCTGCGCAATAAATTGCAGCACGAGGCGATGGAGCCGCATTTGCTGATGATGACGGCCACGCCCATCCCGCGCACCCTGGCCATGAGCTACTACGCGGACCTGGACGTATCGACACTGGACGAATTGCCGCCCGGGCGCACGCCCATCGTCACCAAAGTACTGGCCGAAAACCGGCGCGCCGAGGTGATAGAGCGCATCCGTGCCCAAGTGGCGCAAGGGCGGCAGGTGTATTGGGTCTGCCCGCTGATCGAAGAGAGTGAAGCGCTGGACCTGAGCAACGCCACTGCCACCCATGCAGAACTCGCCGCCGCCCTGCAAACAGTCGATGGCCAGCACCCGGTCGGCCTCTTGCACTCGCGCCTGCCGCCTGAAGAAAAAAAAGCGGTGATGGCCCAGTTTGTAGCCGGCCAGATCGGCGTACTGGTCAGCACCACGGTCATCGAAGTGGGTGTCGATGTGCCCAATGCCTCGCTCATGGTGATTGAAAACGCGCAGCGCTTTGGCCTGTCGCAGTTGCACCAGCTGCGCGGACGCGTGGGACGGGGCGCTGCCGCGTCGGCCTGCTTGCTGCTGTATTCCACCGGCGATGCGCCGCGCTTGGGCGAGGCTGCGCGCGAGCGCCTCAAGGCCATGGTGGAAACCAGCGACGGTTTTGAAATCGCCCGCCGTGACCTGGAGATTCGCGGCCCCGGAGAGTTTTTGGGCGCGCGCCAGTCCGGCGACCAAATGCTGCGCTTTGCCGACTTGGCGCAGGACAAGGCGCTGCTCGAATGGGCACGCCAAGAAGCGCCCCTGCTGCTGGAGCGTCACCCGGCGCTGGCGGTCAAACATGTGCAGCGCTGGCTGGGCAGCAAGGCCGAATTCCTCAAGGCCTGAAGGCTGCTGCGCCCCTGCGCGGATAATGGGCGCATGACGCTGACCGAACTCAAATACATCGTGGCCGTGGCCCGCGAACGCCACTTTGGCAAAGCCGCCGACGCTTGCTTTGTGTCGCAGCCCACCCTGTCGGTGGCGGTCAAAAAATTGGAAGAAGAGCTGGACGTCAAACTATTCGAGCGCAGCGCCAATGAGGTGAACGTCACCCCCCTGGGCGAAGAAATCGTGCGCCAAGCGCAAAGTGTGCTGGAGCAGGCGGCGCATATCAAAGACATCGCCAAGCGCGGCAAAGACCCGCTGGCCGGTGCACTCAAGTTAGGGGTGATTTACACCATCGCGCCCTATTTGCTGCCGGATTTGGTGCGTCAAGTCATCACCCGCACACCGCAAATGCCGCTGATGCTGCAAGAGAACTTCACCGTCAAATTGTTGGAGATGCTGCGCACCGGCGAAATCGACTGCGCGATACTGGCCGAACCCTTTCCCGATGCCGGGCTGGCGATTGCGCCGCTGTACGACGAGCCTTTTTTTGCCGCCGTGCCCAGCAGCCACGCGCTGGCCCAACAAGACCATGTGACGGCGCAGCAGTTGAAAAACGAAACCATGCTGCTGCTGGGCAACGGCCACTGCTTTCGCGACCATGTGTTGGAAGTCTGTCCCGAGTTCGCGCGCTTTTCCAGCGATACCGAAGGCATACGCAAAAGCTTTGAGGGCTCCTCGCTGGAAACCATCCAACACATGGTGGCCGCCGGCATGGGCATCACCCTGGTACCACGCCTGAGCGTACCCGCGCAGGCCTTGCAAGCGCCCAAGCGGCGTGATGCCAAACTGTTTGTCAAATACCTGCCCGTCCAGGACGGCAAAGGCATCGCCCCGCCCACCCGCCGCGTGGTGCTGGCCTGGCGGCGCAGCTTTACCCGCTACGAGGCCATCGCCTCCCTGCGCAACGCCGTCTATGCCTGCGAACTGCCGGGTGTGACGCGGCTGTCTTAGGAAGCCGGGCCGTCACGCCTTACGCATCCATGGAGCCGTCTAACTTGAAGCCTGTGCACGCTGGCTGGCGCGAGCGCTTGGCTTTGTACCTGGACCTCGTCCGCTGGAACCGTCCCGCCGGTTGGCTACTACTCCTATGGCCTACGCTCAGCGCTTTGTGGCTGGCGGCCGGGGGCTTTCCGGGTTGGCATTTGCTGCTGGTGTTTACGATGGGCACGGTGCTGATGCGCAGCGCCGGTTGCTGTATCAATGACGTGGCCGACCGCGAGTTTGACCGCCACGTGCGCCGCACCGCGCAGCGCCCCGTGACCAGTGGCCGGCTCCAGGCGCGCGAAGCTTTGGCGCTGGGCGCAGTGCTGGCCTTGTTGGCCTTTGGCCTGGTGCTGACGACTAATACCGAGACCATCTATTTATCGTTTGCAGCCCTCGCAGTGGCAGTGGCCTATCCCTATGCCAAACGCATCGTGTCCATGCCACAGGCGGTGCTGGGGGTGGCATTCAGTTTTGGCATTCCCATGGCCTACAGCGCAGTGCAAGGCGCGGTGCCCTGGACGGCGGCGCTACTGCTCTTAGGCAATCTGTTTTGGGTGCTGGCCTATGACACAGAATACGCCATGGTGGACCGCGAGGATGACTTGCACATCGGCATACGCACTTCGGCCATCACCCTGGGGCGCTGGGACGTGGCAGCAGTGATGCTTTTTTATGCGGCTTACCTCGGCATCTGGGGCATGGTGCTGGCGCAGGAGCTCGCATATCCCGCGTGGATCGCCGGGCTCGCTGTCGCCGCGGCGCAAGCCCTGTGGCATTACCGGTTGATTCGCCTGCGCGAGCGTGACCGCTGTTTCACGGCCTTCCGGCACAACCATTGGCTGGGCTTTGCGGTGTTTGTCGGCATAGCGCTCAGCCTGCCCTGCTAGCTCGCCTTTCCAATCAAGCGCTCCCCAAAACCGCCAACGCCTAAAGACGCTGGGCTGCAGAGCGCCAACGGAAGCACTTACACACCAAACATGCGTGCCATACGCACGCCAAAACCTTGTATCCACGGCGCCACATAACGCAGGCGCGGGCGCTTGGCTTCGCAGGCCTTGACGATGGCGGCGACCACCGAATCGGTGCTTTTGGCTTCCAAAAAACTAAAGGTGCGCTTTTCTTCAGCCTGCATTTTTTCTTTTTGGTCATGAAAGTAGGAATCCGGACCCATCCAGGCGTATTTGCTGGCCGTCATGCTTTGGTTAAAGCCGGTGTGGATGGCGCCAGGCTCCACTACGCAGACCGCTATGCCTTTGCCCAGCTGGTCCATTTCAGCGCGCAAGCCCGCTGCTGCTGCCGATAGCGCGAACTTAGTCATGGAATAGGGCATGACAAAAGGAAAAGGCACCCGTCCGGCAATCGAACTGATAAACACCACTGTGCCGCGCTGGCGAGCGATCATGCCTCGCAGCGCTACCTGCGTAAGCGCCAGGGTGGAAAACAGGTTCACCTCAAAAATGCGACGCACCCGCTCGATGTCGACCTCGGCCAGTGAGCCTGATTCGCCCAGGGCGGCATTGTTCACCAAGGCATCGATGTCGCGCCCGGCGATCAGCGCGCGGTCGTGCGCGTCGGTGATGTCCAGCTTGAAGACTTCCATAGCCACCGCGCGCACAGCGCATTCCTGGCGCAGGGCCTGGGCTTGTTCTTCACTGATAGTAGTGGCTAGTACCTGGTGGCCGCGTGCGGCCAGGGCAAAAGCGGCGTCGTGGCCAATGCCTGTACCTGCGCCGCTTATCAGAATAGTTTTTCCCATGGTCTGGACTCCCAAGTAATTAAAGCCGCGGTGCGCTAGGTGCGTGCCCCTCGGCTTTAAGAGGACCCGACGACTAGGGTCGAAAGGTGAGTACCGGCTAGCTTGCGGTGTCTAGAGGCTACAGGCCCGCATCAGTACCTTGATGCGGGCCCAAGCAGTGCTATTGCTTTTACAAACCGGCTATTTAGCCTTCAAGCATTCGCTCATGAATTTTTTGCGCTCGTCGCCTTTGAGCTCTTTGGTCTTAGCATCCGCATTGCAGGTCTTCATTTTGTTTTGCTGGGTCGTGCCGGCTTCGGAGGCGGCAGGTGCCGGTGGCTTGGCGCTTAAGCACTCGCTCATGAACTTTTTGCGCTCGTCGCCTTTGAGCTCTTTGGTCTTGGCTTCTGCATTACAGCTGCCCATTTTGTTTTGTTGATCGGTTGCTGCCGATGCACCACCGGCGATCAAAGCCAGGCTCATAGAAATCGCACTAAATACTAGTTTCATAAAATCCTCCGTGAATTAAATCGAAAACTTACTCTCGCGGCGCCAGCAGGTTTTGCCGCGGTCGCCAGCATACAACGCTTGCAATACGTTCTTCGCCGACAGCCCATTTCGCAGCTGCTTTGCTTGATGCAGTACAAGCGAGCGCCCCAGCAATTGGCCGCACCAAGCGCAATAGCAAAGGCCAGCGCCTAAAATCGGGCATATGCCTTCCGTCAAAACCGAACTTCTGGCAGCGCTGGCCGCTTCGCTGGAAACCCTGCTCCCCGGCGCAGGCGAGCAAGCCGCTCTCGAATCGCCCAAAGTCGCCGCCCATGGCGACTTCGCCAGCACCGCCGCCATGCAATTGGCCAAACCCCTCAAAAGCAATCCGCGCCAGCTTGCTGAGCAATTGCGCGCCCTGCTGCTGGCGCAAGCGGCTTTTGTGCAGTGGGTACAAGATATTGACATTGCCGGACCGGGCTTTATCAATATGCGCCTATCTGCGGCGGCCAAGCAACAGGTGGTGCAGGAAATTTTGCAAACTACAAGCAGCTTTGGCAAGCAAGCACCCAACGGTCAGCGTGTGCTGGTGGAATTTGTGTCGGCCAACCCGACCGGGCCATTGCATGTAGGCCATGGACGCCAGGCCGCGCTGGGCGATGCGATCTGCAATTTGCTGCAAACCCAAGGCTGGGACGTATACCGCGAGTTTTATTACAACGACGCCGGTGTGCAAATCAACACGTTGGCCATCAGCACCCAGCTACGGGCGCGGGGTATGCGGCCGGGCGACCCCGGTTGGCCCACCGACCCCGAGGACCCCGCGAGCAAAGCGTTTTACAACGGCGACTACATCGCCGACATAGCCCAAGACTTCAAAGCCGGCAAGACGGTGGTATCGGACGACCGTCAATTCACCGCCAGCGGCAATATTGAAGACTTGGACAATATCCGCGAATTTGCCGTGGCCTATTTGCGCCGTGAGCAGGACCTGGACCTCAAAGCCTTCGCCCTGCACTTTGACAACTACTACCTGGAAAGCAGCCTGTACAGCAGCGGGCGGGTAGCGGCCACGGTGGAGAAACTGCAAACTGCCGGCAAGACCTATGCGCAGGACGGCGCCTTGTGGCTGCGCTCTACCGACTACGGCGATGACAAAGACCGCGTGATGAAAAAGCGCGACGGCAGCTACACCTATTTTGTGCCGGACGTCGCTTACCACATCGCCAAGTGGGAGCGCGGTTTTAGCAAAGTGGTCAACATCCAGGGCACGGACCACCACGGCACGATAGCGCGCGTGCGCGCCGGTTTGCAAGCAGCGGGTGTGGGCATACCCCAGGGTTACCCGGACTATGTGCTGCACACCATGGTGCGTGTAGTCCGCGGCGGCGAGGAAGTGAAAATTTCCAAACGCGCAGGCAGCTATGTCACGCTGCGCGACCTGATTGAATGGACCAGCGCCGATGCCGTGCGCTTTTTCCTGCTCAGCCGCAAGCCCGACACCGAATACACCTTCGACGTGGACCTGGCGGTGGCCAAGAACAACGACAACCCGGTGTATTACGTGCAGTATGCACATGCGCGCATTTGCTCGGTGCTGGCAGCTTGGGGCGGTGACAGTGCAAAACTGGCGACCGCAGACCTGGGCCCGCTGACCAGCCCCCAAGCCCAAGCGCTCATGTTGCTACTGGCCAAATACCCCGATATGCTGAGCGCTGCCGCCCAAGACTTTGCGCCGCACGACGTGACCTTTTATCTGCGTGAGCTGGCGGCCTGCTACCACAGCTATTACGATGCCGAGCGCATTCTGGTGGACGAAGAGCCCGTTCGATTGGCGCGCCTGGCACTGGTCGCCGCAACCGCGCAGGTATTGCACAATGGCCTGGCCGTGCTGGGTGTTAGCGCACCGCGCAAAATGTAATTATTCAAGGCAGTAAGACATGCAAAAACAACGCGGCGGAACCTTCTTGGGTTTTGTATTGGGACTGGTGGTCGGCCTGGGCATTGCCTTTGGCGTGGCGCTTTATGTCACCAAGGTGCCCCTGCCTTTTATGAACAAGGGCCAGACACGCAGCGCCGACCAAAACGACGCTGAAGCTAAAAAGAACAAGGACTGGGACCCGAATGCCCTGATTACCGGTAAACCAGCCGCAAAAGCCTCGGCAAGTGCCGATGTGGCGAGCGGCGCCGCGCCTCCGGCGCCACCGCCGACCCCGCCTACGCCGGCAAACGTCGGCACACCCGCTGCCGCCGCCGACCCCATTGGCGCCCTGGCCAATGCCAAGACGGCTTCAGCACCCCCCGCGCCTGCAAGCCAAACCAGCTATTACGTGCAAGTGGGTGCCTTTCGCTCGGCGGACGATGCCCAAGGCCAGCGCGCCAAGCTCTCGCTCACGGGGGTGGAAGCGGCGGTGACGGAGCGCGAACAAGGCGGACGTCCGATCTACCGTGTACGTGTGGGCCCGTTTGAAAAGATCGAAGAGGCTGAACGCGCCAAAGACAAATTAGACAAATCCGGCACGGACACGGTGCTGGTCAAAGTGCAGCGCTGATTGGGGCTGGCACCTACCTCATTTTTCGGAGTACGTATGACATCCAACCGCCGCAATTTCGGACAACAAGCACTTGTGGGCCTGATCGCCTTGCAGACACCGGCCATGGTGCTGGCGCAATTCAAAAAGCCAGTAGCCGGTACCGATTACCAAGTGCTCGACACGCGCGCGCCGGTGGAAGCGCCAGGCGGGAAAATCGAGGTCATTGAGTTCTTTTGGTACAACTGTCCGCACTGCAACGCCTTTGAGCCGACATTGGGCGATTGGGTAAAAAAACTACCGAAAGACGTGGCCTTCCGGCGCGTGCCCGTAGCGTTCAATGACAGCTTCGTACCGCAGCAAAAACTGTTTTACACGCTGGAATCCATGGGCTTGCTTGACAAGCTACATGCCAGGGTGTTTGCGGCCATTCATGTCGAAAAGCTCAATCTGTCCAAGGCCGAAGCAATTGTCGAATGGGTGGTCAAAAATGGTGTCGACCAGACCAAGTTTCTCAAGGAATACAACTCCTTTGGGGTGGTCACTAAAACGCAAAAGGGCTCCCAACTGCAAAGCGCCTACAAGGTGGAAGGGGTGCCCGCGATGGGTGTGGCCGGGCAGTTTTATACCGACGGCACAATGGCGCGCAGCATGGAGCGCGCGCTATTAGTGGTGCAATCCCTGTTGGACGACCTGCGCGCGCGGCGCGCCTAAAACCTAGGTATTGCGGTGCAAAGCCGCAAAACTTCTTTGCACAAGGCGTCCAAGACGCTTGGGCTTTTAAAAACCCTTGGCTAGAATGCACGAATAATGCTTTCTGCAATTTTCGTGCCTTTATGAAACCGACCTTTATCCTCTACTTCGTGCTGCTTGCCGGACTGCTGCCCAAGGCCTGGGCCGAAAAAGCCGACCGCAATAAGCCCATGCAAATTGAGGCAGACAGCATGCGCTACGAGGACGCGCAGCAAATCACGGTATTCACCGGCAAAGTAGTGGCAACGAAAGGCACCATCGTGATCCGTGGCAGCCGGGTCGAAGTGCGCCAAGACCCCGAAAGTAACCAGTACGGTACCGTGACCGGTACGCCCAAAGAGCGTGCTTTTTTCCGACAAAAGCGTGAGGGCCTGGACGAATTCATCGAGGGCGAAGCCGAAACCTTGATTTACAACGGGAAAGCCGATACCGTGCGTTTTGAGACCAATGCGGTAATTCGGCGTTTTCGAGGCACCACCCTAGCCGATGAAGTAACCGGCGCGGTCATCAACTACGAAAATACGACCGAAAAATTCTCGGTCGACGGCAGCGCGGCGGGTGCTGCCGCTGGCCGTGTGCGCGCAGTGATAACGCCCAAACCGGAAAACACCAATCCGGCCAAAACTCCATGAAATCCGATAGCGTAACCGTGCTGCCAATGGGCGCCCAGGCGACCCAGGCGGGCGCTGCGCACACCACCGCTATTGGCGTGCTGGAAGCGGGCCACCTGCAAAAGTTCTATGGTGCACGCAAAGTGGTGCAAGACGTCTCCATGTCCCTGCGCACTGGCGAAGTGGTGGGTTTATTGGGGCCCAATGGCGCAGGCAAGACCACTTCTTTTTACATGATCGTGGGCTTGGTGCGCGCCAGCGCCGGCAGCATCACCATCGACGGTCAGCCCATTGAGCACATGCCGATTCACCGGCGCGCGCGTTTGGGCCTGGGCTATTTGCCGCAAGAGCCCTCCATTTTCCGCAAGCTCAATGTCGAGGACAACGTACGCGCGGTGCTGGAGTTGCAGCGTGATGCCAAGGGCAAAGCCTTCTCCAAGGCGGACATCGAATCGCGGCTCACGGCTTTGTTGCAGGATTTGCGGGTGGAGCATCTGCGCATGTCCCCTGCGCTGTCGCTGTCGGGCGGCGAGCGCCGCCGGGTGGAGATTGCGCGTGCGCTGGCGACTCAGCCGCGTTTCATTCTGCTGGACGAGCCCTTTGCCGGTATCGACCCGATTGCGGTGATTGAGATCCAGCGCATCATCAATTTCCTCAAGAGCCGAAATATTGGCGTCTTGATTACCGACCACAACGTGCGCGAAACCCTGGGTATTTGCGACCACGCCTACATCATCAGCGAGGGCCAGGTGCTGGCCCAGGGACTGCCGTCCGAGATCGTCGAGAACGCCGA
>CANFLU010000040.1 GCA_947447975.1 Comamonadaceae bacterium
CCCAGCAACGAAGGGCGCGGCTATGTGCAACGCCGCATCGTGCGCCGCGCCATCCGCCACGGCTACAAACTGGGCCAGAAAACCCCGTTTTTTCACAAACTCGTAGCCGACTTGGTGCGCCTGATGGGCGATGCCTATCCAAAAATCCGGGCCGACGAAAAGCGCATTACCGAAGCGCTGCGTCTGGAGGAAGAGCGCTTTTATGAAACCCTGGAAACCGGCATGCAGATTCTGGATACGGCATTGGCCGGTGGGGTGAAAGTCTTGCCGGGCGATGTGGCCTTTAAATTGCACGACACCTATGGCTTTCCCTTGGATTTGTCTGCCGATGTGTGCCGCGAACGCCACTTGGAAGTGGACACCGAGGGCTTTAACGCTGCCATGGAGCGCCAAAAATCCCAAGCCCGCGCAGCGGGCAAATTTAAGCAAGACCGGGGCTTGGAATACGCTGGTGCGGGTAATGAATTTGTGGGCTACGAGCATTTAAGCCAAAGCAGCACTGTGCTTGCGCTGTACTTGGACGGCGCTGAAGTGCGCGAACTAACAGCCGGACAAAGTGGCGTCGTGGTTTTGGCCTCAACGCCTTTTTATGCCGAAAGCGGTGGCCAGGTGGGCGACGAGGGCACCATCAGCAGCACCAGCTGCGGGTTTGCCGTGGCGGATACCCAAAAGATCAAGGCCGATGTGTTCGGCCACCATGGCAGCGTGTCGCATGGCAGCTTGAAGGTGGGCGATGCGGTGCAAGCCCAGGTTAACGAGGCCGTGCGTGCTGCGGCCATGCGCAACCACAGCGCCACGCATTTGATGCACGAGGCCTTGCGCGAGGTGCTGGGCGACCATGTGCAGCAAAAAGGTTCTTTGGTCAATGCAGAGCGCACCCGTTTTGACTTTGCCCACAACGCCCCGGTCACCGACGCCCAAATCCGCGCTATCGAAACCAAGGTCAATGCCCAAATCCTGGCCAATAGCGCTACCAAGGCGGAGTTGATGGACATCGAATCGGCCAAGAAAACGGGCGCGCAAATGCTGTTTGGCGAGAAGTACGGCGAGATCGTGCGCGTGCTGGACATTGGTAGCACGCGCGAACTGTGCGGTGGCACGCATGTGGGCCGCACTGGCGACATTGGCGTCTTCAAAATCGTGTCCGAAGGTGGCATTGCCTCGGGCGTGCGACGCATCGAGGCGGTGACGGGTGAGGGCGCCTTGGCCTATCTGCAAGACCTCGAAGACACCGTAGCCCAGGCCGCGCAGGCGCTCAAAACCCCGGTAGCCGAGCTAGGCTTGCGTATCGCCAGCACGGTGGACCATACCAAGGCCTTGGAAAAAGAAATTTCCGCGCTCAAGGCCAAGCTCGCCGGTTTTCAGGGTGAGGCATTGATCAGCCAGGTGCAGGACATTCAAGGCGTGCCATTCTTGGCGGCACGCATGGAAGGCGCCGATGCAGCGGCCCTGCGCAACACCTTGCAAAAGCTGCGTGACAAACTGCCCCGCGCCATCATCGTGCTTGGCGCGGTCGAAGGCGACAAGGTGCAACTGGTAGCCGGTGTGGGCGCGGACATGACCGGCAAAGTCAAGGCTGGTGAACTGGTCAACTACCTGGCCGGCCAGGTGGGCGGCAAAGGGGGCGGCAAGCCCGATATGGCCATGGCCGGTGGTACCGACCCATCCATGCTGGACAGCGCCATCGCCAGCGCCAAGGCCTGGGTGAGCGAGCGGCTTTAAGCCGTGCAGCGGCGGCGCGTGCTGAGGGCTGGCGCTGCAGCATGCGCCTTGTCCGCAGTGGGGTCATTGCGCGCAGAGACGGGCTTTGACGTGCAGCCCTGGCCCGCCAACAAGGCGGCGCCCCAACCCTGGCGGTCGGACGCCTCGGGTCAAAGCTGGGCATTGGCCGATCTGCGCGGGCGCGCTGTTTTGATTAATTTTTGGGCCAGCTGGTGCGAACCTTGCCGCCAAGAGATGCCCTCTTTGCAGCGTCTGGCCGCAAGCCGTGCGCAAGAGCTCAAAGTGCTTGCCGTGAACTTCAAAGATGCGCCCAGTAGTGCGGAGCAATTTATGGCCCAGACCGGTTTGCAGCTGCCGGTGCTGCGCGACGGCGACGGGGCTCTGGCGCGTCAATGGGGTGTGCGGGTGTTCCCGTCCACGGTGTTGATAGATGCTGAGGGCGTGGTGCGTAGCACCGTGCGCGGCGCCATCGATTGGATGGGGCCTACGGCCCAGCAACTGATCCAGCCCTTGCTCAAGCGCGCGCCAGCAGGCGCTGCACCAGGGCTTGCACCGTAGCATCAGGGTGCGCTGGGCCGGGGCTGTCCAGCGTAGCTTGCACCAAGCGTCGCAGCGTTTCCAAGTGCGGCGTCAACGTTCCGAAGAACCGTGCCTGGCCCTCGCTGGCGATCAATAAAGTGGGGAAGTCTTCCACATCAATCGGGTCCACCAGGTCGGCCTCGTCTTCCACATCTACCCATACAAAGCGCAGTGTGTCGAACTCGGCTTGCAATTGCTTGAACAGCGGGCTGTAGTCGCGGCAGGTACCGCACCACTGGGCGCATAAACAGGCGATGAGCAGGGACGGTGCGGCGGCGCTGGGGCTGGACATGGGCTCTATCATGGCAGAAAAACCAGCCCTGCAGGGTGGCCCGCGCTGAGGTTTTACACTAGGGGGTTTACCCGCACACGGGTTTCAACTTTCTACAGCCAAAGCACACCAGCCCCATGAGCGCATTTCTTGAAGAAAAGGTCCTGAGCGTCCACCACTGGACCGACCGCCTTTTCAGTTTTACCACCACCCGCGACGAAGCCTTGCGCTTCTCCAACGGCCACTTCACCATGATCGGTTTGCGCGGCGAGGGTGGCAAACCGCTGCTGCGTGCTTACAGCATCGTGAGTGCCAATTACGAAGACCATCTGGAGTTTTTGAGCATCAAGGTGCAGGACGGACCGCTCACGTCCAAGCTACAGCACATCCAGGTGGGCGACACGATTGTGGTGGGTAAAAAACCTACCGGCACTTTGCTCATCGATTACTTGCTGCCAGGCAAAAACCTGTATTTATTCGGCACCGGTACCGGCGTTGCGCCTTACTTGAGCATCGTGCGCGACCCTGCCACCTACGAGCGCTTTGAGAAAGTGATTCTGGTGCATGGTGTGCGTGAAGTAGCCGAACTGGCCTACCACGACTACCTCAGCCATGACTTGCCCGCGCATGAGTTTTTGGGCGAAATGGTGAGCGCGCAGTTGCTCTATTACCCCACCGTGACGCGCGAGCCCTTTCGCAACCAGGGCCGCATCACCGACTTGCTGGAAAGCGGCAAGATGCAAACCGATCTCGGTATGCCCAAGTTTGACCCGGCCCATGACCGCGTCATGCTGTGCGGCAGCCCGGAAATGCTGCGCCAGCTCAAGCACATGCTCGAAGCGCGGGGCTTTGTCGAAGGCAACACCACCAAGCCCGGCGACTTTGTGGTCGAACGCGCTTTCGTAGAACAATAATTGAACCATAAACCGCGCACTGCGCCCTGTTGGAAACCCCATGAAAAAATTTGATGTCTATGCCATCGGCAATGCCTTGGTCGATTCCGAGTACCAGGTCAGCGAGGCCTTATTGCAGCAGGCTGGCGTAGAAAAGCGCCATATGACACTAATCGATGCGCACCGGCGCGCCGAACTTTTGCAGCACATGCAAGGCGTGGCATCGCACCGCACCGGCGGTGGCTCGGCGGGTAACACTATCGTCGCGGTGGCGCAATTTGGCGGCAAAGCCTTTTATTCTTGCCGCGTCGCAGAAGACGAATTGGGCGCGTTTTATACCGAGGACTTGGCGCACCACGGCGTGGCCACCAACCTCAGCCACACCCGCGCGCCGCATGGCCAGACCGGTATCTGCATGGTCATGGTCACGCCCGACGCCGAGCGCAGCATGAGCACGTTTTTGGGCGCTACCGCCGACCTGGACCACACCGCGTTGCACCCCCAAGATATCGAACGCTCACGCGTCTATTACATGGAGGGCTATTTGGCCGCATCGCCTACCGGTGTGGATGCCGCTTTGCAAGGTCGCGCTATTGCCCATCGCGCAGGCGTGGCGCTGGCGCTGACGCTCAGCGACATGAGCATGATTAACTTCTGCCGCCCCGGTTTGGAGGCCATGGTCGGCAACACCGAAGAACAAGGGCGTTTGGAGTACTTGTTTTGCAATGAAGAGGAAGCGCAGGTTTGGTGTGGCTCGCAAGACCTGGAGGCCGTGTGCGCCGAGATCAGCAAGCTGGCCCGCGTGGTTTGCCTAACCCGCAGCGCCAAAGGCTGCATCGTGCTCGAAGGCGGGCAGCGCACCGAAGTCCCCGCTGTGCCCGTGAAGGCCCTGGACAGCAACGGAGCGGGCGATATGTTTGCCGGCGCATTCCTCTACGCTGTCACGCAAGGCTACAGCCATGTGCAGGCCGCGGCCTTGGGCAACCGCGCTGCTGCGCGTGTGGTGGGCCAATACGGCAATCGCCTGAGTAACGAAGCGGTTGCGGAAGTGATGGCGGGTTTTAAGCAGGGCTTGGCGGCCTAAATTTGGCTGTTGACACCGCACGGTTTTCAGCAACCGGCTCAAGCTTGACAAAAAGCTTTTTAACTGCGCCGCTTGGCAGGCTTGGACAAGGTCGTAGCCACTTCCCGCGCTACCGCTTTATCTTCAGCGCCTGCAAATTTGCTGTACTTTCCCAAAATGCTGACCAGTTGCCCATAAATACGGGGCGCGCCAGCCAGGCATTCCTGGTGGTCCAGAAAGTCGGGTTCGCCCGTAAAGTTGCCCACTAAACCACCCGCTTCGGTGACCAGCAGCGAGCCTGCAGCCATGTCCCAGGGTTGCAGGCCGCGCTCGAAAAATCCATCGCAAAAACCGGCTGCCACGTAGGCCAAGTCCAGCGCGGCGGCGCCCGGTCGGCGTATGCCGGCAGTGCACTGCATCACTTCGCTGAGCATGGCCAGGTAGCTCTCAAAGTCGTCGCCCTGGCGAAAGGGAAAGCCGGTCGAGATCAGGCAGCCGGTCAACTCGGTGCGCTTGGATACGCGCAGACGCCGGTCATTGAGAAAAGCGCCGCGCCCTTTGGTGGCGGTGAACAAATCATTGCGCGTCGGGTCATAGACCACGGCTTGCTCGATCTTGCCGCGTACCGACAGCGCTATGCTGACGCAGTACATGGGCAGGCCGTGGATGAAGTTGGTGGTGCCGTCTAAAGGATCGATGATCCAGACAAATTCCGAGTCTTTGGCGCCGTGGGTGGAGCCTGATTCTTCGGCGCGAATGCCGTGACCGGGGTAGGCTGTCAGCAGGGTTTCGATGATCGCTTGTTCAGAGGCATGGTCCACTTCGGTGACGAAGTCATTGGCCAATTTTTGCGACACCCGCACGGACTCAATATCGAGGGCGGCGCGGTTGATGATGGACCCGGCAGCGCGGGCGGCCTTTACGGCCACATTGATCATGGGGTGCAGATTAAGCGACATCGGATTTTGGGGGAAGAACGGGGATGGCCCGCCCGAACAATGCGGACGGCAGCTGGCGCCGGGGCAGCGACAATAGGGCGATTTTACCGTTGGCGCTTTCTCGTGACCGTTCGTACCCGTTTTGTACTGATCCAGACCAGCCATGCCGGCAATGTAGGCGCCGCCGCGCGGGCCATGAAAACCATGGGTTTTGACGATTTGGTGCTCGTGGCACCGCGCTGGGCCAATGTGCTGCGGCGCGAGGAAACCATACAGCGGGCCAGCGGCGCGCTGGACGTACTGGCTAATGCGCGCATCGTCGCCACCCTGGATGAAGCGCTCGAGGGCATGGACCACCTCTGCGCCACCGCCATGACGCCGCGCGATTTCGGGCCGCCCACGCGCACCCCCCGCGAGCATTTCAGCCGTTTGATGGGCTCAACGCCGCCCGCTGTCGCGCCGGATGCAGCAGAAAGCCCTCCCGCCGGCATTGCGTTTTTGTTCGGCTCGGAGCGCTTTGGCATGCGCAACGAAGACGTGTACCGCTGCCATGTGTGCCTCAGCATTCCTAGCAATCCACAGTTTGGCTCACTCAATATTGGTGCGGCTTTGCAGGTCATTGCCTATGAATGGCGCCTGGCTTTAGGCAGCTTCCCTTTGACCGGCGCCACACCGCAAAGTGCGCCTGCCGATGCGGCCCAGGTGGCGGGCATGTTGGCGCATGTGCAGGAATCGTTAGAGGCCCTGGGTTTTCTGGACCCTCAAGCGCCAAAGAAACTGATGCCACGGCTGAATCAGATGTTCAACCGCGCCAATGTCACGCAGGAGGAGATCCATATCCTGCGTGGCATAGCCAAAGCCGTTCTGCAGCAATCAGCGCGTGTGCAGGCGGGCGTACAGGCTATTGAGGGCGCCGCCAGCGCGTCGCCAGGGCAGAAGCTAGACTAGCCGCCATGTTTTCCAAAATCCGTTCTGATATCCAATGCATTTTGGACCGCGACCCGGCTGCCCGCAGCACCTGGGAAGTCATTACTTGCTATCCCGGCCTTCACGCCGTCATCTTGCACCGTCCGGCGCACTGGTTTTGGACGCATGGTTTCAAATGGCTGGGACGCTTCACTTCCCATATCTCGCGCTTTTTGACGGGCATAGAAATCCACCCGGGCGCCATCATCGGCGAGCGCGTGTTCTTCGACCATGCCATGGGCACCGTAGTGGGCGAGACCGCCGAAATTGGCGATGGCTGCACGATTTACCAGGGCGTCACTCTGGGGGGTACGTCGCTGTACAAAGGCGCTAAGCGCCATCCCACTTTAGGAAAAGATGTGGTCGTCAGTGCCGGGGCTAAAGTCCTGGGAGGTTTTGAAGTGGGCGATGGCGCCAAGATCGGCAGCAACGCAGTCGTCATCAAGCCGGTTCCCGCCGGGGCCACTGCGGTAGGTATTCCGGCGCGCATCATCCAAAGCAAGGTTGGTGAAAGTGCCGATGTGGCTGGCGCGCAGCCCAAGTTCAGCGCCTACGGAATTACCAATGAGGATGACCCGGTCAGCCAGGCCTTGCGCGGCTTGATCGATAGCGCCTCCAGCCAAGACCAGCAAATTGCCCGCTTGTGGCAGGCATTGGAAAAAATTTGCCAACAGCAGCAAATGCAAATGCCCGAGGGCGAGCGCGGCGAGTGCTTTGAGGCCGAGCGCCTCAACCAACTGGTCGGCAAATAAACGTTATCTAGCTGCCCGTGCGCGGCGGCCGTTGCGCAGTTTTGGGCCGGAACGCTTTGCACACGCTATCGACGGTTTCCAGATACGCGCCGCCGATCAAGTCCACGCAATAGGGCACCGCTGCAAAAATGCCCGGTAGCTGCACCGCGCCCTTATCGTCTTTGAGGCCTTCCAGTGTCTGGGCAATCGACTTGGGCTGGCCGGGCAGGTTGATGATCAGGCTGTTGCCCCGTATCACCGCCACCTGGCGCGACAGTATCGCGGTGGGCACAAAGTGCAGGCTGATCTGGCGCATTTGCTCGCCAAAGCCCGGCATCACCTTGTGCGCCACGGCCAGCGTGGCTTCAGGCGTTACGTCACGCAGCGCCGGGCCGGTGCCGCCAGTGGTCAGCACCAAACTACATCCCGCATCGGCCAATTCAATGAGCGCGGCGCTGATAAGGGCTTCTTCATCCGGTATCAGGCGCTCTACAAAAGTGATGGGGTTGTGCAGCGCGCTTTGCAACCAGTCTTTGAGTGCGGGCAAGCCCAAGTCCTGGTAAACACCAGCGCTTGCGCGGTCGCTGACAGAGACCAATCCGATACGCACGGCCTCGGGGCCGCTATCCCAATCGCTCATACATCTATCCCGGGGTTGGTGGGTGGAGTCGTCGCATCATCACTCGCGTTTTCGCCTGCGAGTTGGGCGCGCACCAGTTGAAAAATTTCGCGGTAGGCCCGTCCATGGCGCGGTGCCAGGCCAGGCTTTTCGGGCAGGGCGTCTTTGCGCGCCTGGCGTATCAGGGCGCGCAATTGCTGGCTGTCCGTCTGCGGGCTTAAGTTGATCCATTGGCCCAGTGCATCGTCATCGGCCAGCAGGCGCTCGCGCCAGATTTCGGTTTGGTGCAGGGTTTGCGTTTCTAGCGCCGAGGGCGTGTGCTGCGCCACTAATGCAGCGCGTATCGCGTCCAGCATGGGCGCTTCCAACTTGCGCATCAGCTTGCCGATAAATTGCATCTGGCGCCGTTTACCTTCGAAATTGCTGATGCGCTTGGCCTCGGCCACCGCCTCCACCAGTTTGTCGGGCAGCTGCAAGCGGTTCATGAGCTCGGCGCGCAAGGTGAGCAAATCTTCACCGAGTTTTTGTAATTCGGTGCTTTCGCGCTTGAGATCGGTGCGGGTGGCGTCTTCGGTGCCTTTGAGCTCGCGCTTGTATTCCAGGTCCAGCGCGCTGCCCTCCGCAACAAACTGACCCTTGACGAAATAGCCTTTTTTTAGTTTTCTTGACATAGCCAAGTATCATAGCCGCCGCATGAAGAACCCCAAACACTCCCCCCGCCATCGCACTGACACCCCGCTTGCCGGATTTGCCTACAGCCGCGATTTCTTTGAATCCCGCGTTGACCTCAGCCTCAAAACCGCCAAAAAACTCGGTGCCAGTGACTCCGCTGCTGAAGTCTCCGAGTCCTGCGGACTGAGCGTTTCGGTGCGCAATGGCGAGCTAGAGAATGTGGAACGCAACCGCGATAAATCGCTGGGCGTTACGGTGTATTTGGGTCAGCGCCGGGGCAATGCCAGCACCTCTGATTTTTCGGACGCTGCCATCGCGCAAACCGTGCGCGCCGCCTACGACATAGCGCGTTTTACTGCCGAAGACACATTTGCGCGCCTGCCCGAAGCCAAAGACGTGTGCCCTGAAAGCCAACGGGGCCGCGACCTGGATTTATTCCACCCCTGGAACGTGCAAAGCGACGAGGCAGCGCAAATCGCCTTGGCCTGCGAAGCGGCGGCCATGACGGTGGACAAGCGGATCAGCAATAGCGAAGGTGCGGCGGTGTCGGCGCAGCAATCACACTTTTTTACCGCGCACACCAATGGCTTTCGCGGCGGCTACGCCAGCTCGCGCCATTCGCTGTCCGTATCGCCCATTGCCGGCAAAGGCAAAGATATGCAGCGCGACGGCTGGTACAGCTCGATGCGCAAAGCCTCTGAACTGGCCTCGCCCGAAGCGGTGGGCCGTTACGCCGCCGAGCGTGCGCTCAGCCGCTTGAAGGCCCGCAAAATCGCCACCACCGAATGCCCGGTCTTGTTCGAGTCGCCCATGGCCGCAGGCCTCTTGGGCACTTTTGTGCAAGCCGTCAGCGGCGGTGCGCTGTACCGCAAAAGCTCGTTCCTGCTCGACAGCCTGGGCAAACGGGTGTTCCCCGCACACCTGGATATTTTTGAAGACCCGTTTGTGCGCGGCGGCAAAGGCAGTTCGCCATTTGACGACGAAGGCGTGCGCGTGCGTGCGCGTCAGGTGGTCGAGCGTGGGCGCGTCATGGGCTATTTTTTAAGCAGCTACACCGCGCGCAAACTAGGTATGCGCACTACCGGCAATGCCGGTGGCTCGCACAACCTGGTGCTGAGTTCGCGCCACACCCGCCCCGGCGACGATTTGCCCGCGATGATCCGCAAACTCGGGCGTGGCCTTTTGGTCACCGAACTCATGGGGCAGGGCGTCAACTATGTGACTGGCGACTACTCGCGCGGCGCCAGTGGTTTTTGGGTGGAAAACGGCGAGATCGCCTACCCGGTGCATGAAATCACCATCGCCGGAAATATGAAAGACATTTTCAAAGGCATAGAAGCCATAGGCGCCGACACCTATAACTACGGTGCCAAAACCGTAGGCTCCATCCTGGTCAACCGGATGATGGTGGCTGGTTCGTAAGCGAGCATTGCTTGGGTGCAGCCTCGCAACGACGGGTTCGGGCTGGTGCAGCCCTTTCTTATGCGCTTAAGGCAGCTTTGACCGCCGCAGACACCGCAGACATTTCAGCCTTCCCTGCTAGCTGGGCCTTTGCCAGACCCATCACCTTGCCCATATCGCCGGGGCCGCTAGCGCCCGACTCGGCCACGATAGCGCGCACGGCGGCCAGCACTTCATCGGCGGACATGCGCTGGGGCAGATAGGCTTGTAGCACCACGATTTCGGACGCCTCCTTGTCTGCCAGGTCCTGGCGCTGAGCTTTTTCATAAGCGGCCACCGAGTCTTTGCGCTGCTTAATTAGCTTGTCCACCAAAGCGATCACGGCGGCGTCGTCCAAAACCACGCGTTCATCCACTTCTTTTTGCTTGCACGCGGCCAGCAGCAGGCGGATGGTGCCTAGGCGTTCGCTGTCTTTGGCGCGCATGGCGGTTTTCATGTCTTCGGTTATTTGGTCTTTCAGGGACATGGTGTTCTCCAAGAGGATGCGGGGCGCAATGAAAAAAAAAGCCCACCGAGGGTACTCGGGCGGGCTTCGGGGCGGGCGGGCGGCTGGTGGGCCGACACACCCAGCAACACGGTTTGTGGCGCATTGCATTCAGCGGCGAACCGCTGGAATCGGGTTTAAAACAGTTTCTTAGGCAACTGCATGCTGCGGATGCGCTTGTAGTTGCGCTTCACTGCGGCTGCTTTTTTGCGCTTACGAATGGCGGTGGGCTTTTCGTAGAACTCGCGGGCGCGCAAGTCGGTCAGCAGGCCCAGCTTTTCAATCGTGCGCTTAAAGCGGCGCAGGGCAACGTCAAAGGGTTCGTTTTCTTTTACACGGATCGTGGTCATTACGTAATGGTGTCCAAAAGGTGCCGACGATGCACTCGGGGGAAGATCGGGCCTCCCAAGTCATGTACAGCGAAATTCCCCGCAAAAATGGTGATCAGGCAGCGGGGGTTTGCCAGCAAAGCCTAGCATTATATCCTTGCCGCAGAGGCTTTTCGCCCAGACGATGGGGATTTAAGCAAGCGGCCCGCCTATCAGGCAGTAGTGGCCGGCAGGCTGGACAGCGCGCGGGCACAGGCGTAGGCGCTGGCCCAGGCCCACTGGAAGTTGTAGCCGCCCAGCCAGCCGGTCACATCCACCACCTCGCCTATGAAATACAGGCCGGGCTGGCTCGATTCCATGCTTTGGCCCGACAAAGCGGTAGTCGCCACGCCGCCTGCGGTGACCTCGGCCTTGCGGTAGCCCTCAGTGCCGTCGGGCGCTATGTCCCAGCGCGCCACGCGTTCGCCCAGGGCGCTTAGCACTTTGTCCGGCAAGTCGTTGATGCCGCGCTCCAGGCTGGCAGGCGGTAGGCCGCTGCCCGCCACCCAGGCGTCAGCCAGGCGGCCAGGCAGCAAATCGGCCAGCACGGTAGCCAGGCGCTTGCGCGATGCGCTGGCTTTGGCGTCCAGCAAATGGGCCGTGGGGTCATGGTCGGGGCTCAGGTTCAGGCGGATGGGGCTGCCTTCGCGCCAGTAGCTGGAAATTTGCAGCACGCCCGGCCCGCTCAGGCCCCTGTGGGTGAAGAGCAGGTCTTCGGCAAACTGCATGCCGGTTTTCTTGTCGCCAGTGGCAATCTGCACTGGCAGCGACAGCCCGGCCAGGGCCGCAAACGGTGCCCACACCTCGTGGCTGAAGGTGAGCGGCACCAGGGCAGGGCGGGTGGGCACCAGCGGCAGGCCAAACTGCTTGGCGATGCGGTAGCCAAAATCCGTAGCGCCAATTTTGGGGATGGACAGGCCGCCTGTGGCGATCACCAGCGCACGCGCCTGCACTGTGCCACGCGCGGTGTCGATCTGGTAGCGCATGCCACCCTGCGCGCCGCCGCTGTAACGCACCGCCGCCACCGCACAGCCCTGCCAGCGCCTCACGCCGCCTTTATCGCACTCGGCCAGCAACATGGCGATCAGGTCTTCGGCTGAGCGGTCGCAAAACAACTGGCCTTTGTGCTTTTCGTGGAAAGCGATGTCATGGCTTTTGACCAGAGCTACAAAATCTTGCGCCGTGTAGCGCGCCAGGGCCGAGCGGCAAAAGCGCGGGTTCTCGCTCAAAAAGTTGGCGGCGGTGGTGCCGGTGTTGGTGAAATTGCAACGCCCGCCGCCGGAGATGCGGATTTTTTCTGCCACTTTGTCGCTGTGGTCCAACAGCAAGACCTTTTGCCCCAATTGCCCGGCGACGCCCGCGCAAAACAGGCCAGCGGCACCGGCGCCGACGATGACAACATCAAACATTTCCATGCACCGATTGTCGCGCGCTTGTTGCAAGGCGGGCAGGCGCGCGGTTTAGGCCTTGAGCGGCAGGCTGCGCAAACGCTGGCCGTTAAGGGCAAAAACTGCATTGGCCACGGCAGGTGCCAGGGGCGGCACGCCGGGCTCGCCCACACCGGCGGGTGTGCGCTCGCTGGGCACGATGTAGGTGTGCACTTGCGGCGCGTGCGCCATGCCCACCACATGGTGCTGGTGAAAATTGCGCTGCTGCACTTCGCCTTGCACGATATCGACCTGACCCCATAGCGCGGCGGACAGGGCAAACACCACCGAGCCCTCCATTTGCTGGGCCACGATGGCGGGGTTCACCACAGTGCCGCAGTCGATCGCGCAAAACACCTCGTGTACGCGCAAGGTGCCGCCTTCCAGCGATACCCGCGCCACTTGCGCCACGATGGAGCCAAAGCTCTCATGCAGGGCGATGCCTTGTGCCTGTCCTTCGGGCAGCGTTTTGCCCCACTGGGCTTTTTCGGCAGCCAGGTTCAACACCGCCAGATGGCGCGGCGCGTCTTGCAGCCATTGCTGCCGAAAGGCCAGCGGGTTGGTACCTGCCTTGGCGGCCAGTTCGTCGATAAAACTTTCCGAGAAAAACGCGTTGTGCGAATGCCCCACCGAACGCCAAAAGCCCACAGGTATGCCCACCTTGGTGGCCACATGCGCCATTTTTTGGTGGGCAAAGCCGTAGGGCAGGTCAAACAAACCTTCGGAGTCGGTTTTGTCCGGCGCGTCGAATGGGCCGGCAAACGCGGGCAGCACGCGCTCCATCCAGCGCGGGCTGATGGAGTCGCCAGCAGATTTGATTTGCAGGCTTTGTACTTGGCCTTGTCCGTCGTGGCTGGCTTGCAATTGGGCCACATGCATGGGCCGGAAAAAGTCGTGGGCGCTGTCCTCTTCACGCGACCAGGTGAGCTGCACCGGCTGGCCGGGCAGTGCCATCGCCACTTGCGCGGCCAGCACCACATAGTCCACCTCCAAGCGCCGACCAAAGCCGCCGCCCAGCAAGGTGATGTGAATCTCTACTTTCGCCAGCGGCAGCCCGGCTGCCTTGGCCGCCGCTTCGCGCGCGGCCTCGGGCACTTGCGCGGGCGCCCACACGCTGAGCTTGCCGTCTTGCAGCCAGGCGGTGCAGTTCATGGGCTCCATGGTCATGTGGCCCAGGTAGGGCGCGCTGTACGTGGCGCTTAGCGTGTCCTGGCTGGCTGCGGGCGTGCCACGCTCGTGGAAGGTGTAACCCTCTTCCTTGGCCAGTTGGGCTTGCAGTTGCTCTGCGGCCTGCGTGGTGTCTAGCGCGCCTTGGGGGCGCTGCGCCCATTGCACTTGCAGCGCCTGGGCCCCTTGGCGGGCGTGCCAGGTGGTTTTGCCCACCACGGCCAGGCCTGCGCTGGCGCCGTGGCTGGGCTTGAGCGGGATGACTTTCAGCACGCCGGGCAGAGCCAGCGCCGCAGCGCTGTCAACCGACTGCACGCTGCCGCCGATCATGGGGCACAGGCGCACGGCAGCGAACACCATGTTAGGTAAGCGCACGTCCAGACCGAAAGTGGCGCTGCCGCTGCTCTTGGCCCACAAATCCATACGCGGCGCGGGGCTGCCAATCAGCGTCCAGTCCTTGCGCGCTTTGGGGCTGACATTGCCGGGATTGAGCTTGGCCGACGCTGCGGCAAATTCGCCGAAGTGGCCTTCCTTGCCCGAGGCATGGCTAATTTTTCCTTGCTTAAAAACTAGCTCGCCCACTGGCACTTGCCACTGCGCGGCAGCCGCTTGCGCCAGGCTGGCGCGCGCGCTGGCAGCGGCCAGGCGCACCGGCTCCCAGGCGTCGGCCACGCTGGACGATCCGCCGGTCATGATCAGGCCCAACTCGCGCCCGACTTTGGCCGTCAGCCACTGCGCGGTTTTGACCGTCGCACTGCGCTGGCCCTCTTCGGTTTGCTTCGGATGGAAGGGCAAAAAGGCCAGCACCGCGGCCACATTGCCGTACATCGCATCGGGCCCGGCTTGTTCTAAGCGCACTTTGTCCAAAGGGATGTCTAGCTCTTCAGCGGCCAGCATGGCCAGCGCGGTGTGTACCCCCTGGCCCATTTCGCTGCGCGGCATCGCCAGCGCCACCGAGCCGTCCTCGCCAATCTTGATCCAGCCGTTCAGCCCCACGCTGCCTTGCGTGGGCAACATGCTGTCCGCGCTGCCCAAGCGGCTGCGCGGCGGCGCCACGCCCCAGCCCACCAGCAATGCACTGCCTGCGCCTAAAGCGCTCAGCAAAATCGTGCGCCGCTTCATGCTGCGCTCCCGCTGGCTGGGGAGGCTGTGCTACTACTTGCACTTTTTGTCGCGCTACTGCTCGGGCTAGGCATCGGGCTATTGGCAGCGCGGTGAATCGCGGCGCGAACCCGCTGGTAAGTGCCGCAGCGGCAGATGTTGCTCATGGCTGCGTCGATGTCGGCATCGGTGGGGTGGGGCGTGCGCGCCAGCAGCGCGGCGGCGGCCATCAGCATGCCACTTTGGCAGTAGCCGCATTGGGGCACTTGCTCTGCGATCCAGGCTTGCTGCAGCGCATGGGGGTGTTCGGCGCTGCCCAGCGATTCGATGGTACGTATGTCCTTGCCCTGCACCGCCGACACCGGCGTCACGCAAGAACGCACCGCCTGGCCGTCCACATGCACCGTGCACGCGCCGCAGGCGGCGATACCGCAGCCAAATTTGGTACCAGTCAGGTTGAGTTGGTCGCGCAGCACCCACAACAGGGGCATGTCGGGGGCGGCGTCGGCGTGGGTGCGCTGGCCGTTGATTTGGAGTTGCATACGAAGTCTTCCCGCTTGGGGGTCATTTGTTTTAAAGCGGCGGTATGGTAACCCTCCAAGACACTACTTGCCGGGCGGCCACAAAGAAACCGTTGCCGGGCGCTCAGCCCAACGCGCATTGCAGCGCTTGCGTGCGGCCGAGGTGGTCCAAGCCCCGCAACACATCCCCAATAAGCAAAACACACGGACTGGCCATCCGCTGTTCAGCCAGGGTTTGGTGCAAGCAATCCAAGGTGCATACAACCTGCCGCTGCGAGGGCAGCGTAGCGTCTTGCACTATGGCGACAGGCGTATCTGCGGGCAGACCGTGCAGCAGTTCATCTTGAATGCGCTGCGCGGCGGCCACACCCATATAGACCACCAGGGTGAGTTTGGCTTGGCGGGCGGTGTGGGCTAGCGCGCGCCAGTCGGTGCCGGGGTCGCCGGGTTTGGCGTGGCCGGTCACCATCAGCACGCCGTGGGCATGGTCGCGGTGGGTCATGGCGGTGTTGAGCGAGGCCAGCGCGCCCAAGGCGGCGGTGATGCCGTTGACCACGTGCACCTGGATGCCGGCTTGTTGCAAGGCCTCGATCTCTTCGCCACTGCGGCCAAATACCAGGGGGTCGCCGCCTTTGAGGCGGACCACGTTTTCGCCTTTGTGGGCTTCGCTGACCATCAATTTTTCAATAAAGGCCTGCGGCGTGGACGCGCATCCGCCGCGCTTGCCGACATAGACGATGCGGGCCTTGGGGCTGGCGTGGTCCAGCACGGCTTCGTTGACCAAGTCGTCCACCAAAATAACGGTGGCGGCGGCAATGGTTTTGACGGCTTTGAGCGTCAACAGATCCGGGTCACCCGGCCCGGCGCCGACCAGGCTGACTTGGCCTATCGCTGTTGCGGGTGGTTTGGGTGGCTTGTTCATCATGCAGCCCCTTCCATTCGGGAAATGAGTTTCGAGATTTCTATCACTTGTTGCGCTATGGGCGCGGGCATCGGTTGCGTGCCGTCCATCACGGCACGGATGTAGTCAGCGGTACCGGGGGCGTCAATGCCGGCGGGCAGCGCGGGCAGGCTGCCCAGGCTGCCGCTTTGGGCCTCTTGCGAAAACACGGTTTCACCGGCGATCAAGCCTTGCATTTTGGGCTGGCGGCGTGCGTCGGCGACGGCTTCCCCTTCGGTGCCGCGCAAGAGCAGGGCGTTGGATTTCACCAGTTGCAAGGTCGCAGCCATGGAGTGCGCGTATTCCGGGTGGGTGTAGCTGGTCACCAGCAGGCTGGGGCCTGCGCAGGGATTCATTAGCTTGACTAGGCTGTGGGCCGAATTGCGCAAGTTAACGACCCGTCGCACTTCCAGCAGCCTTTGCAGGCCGGTGCTTAAAGCGGCGGTGGGATAAAAGGCCACTTCGCCGGCCGCCAGCGGCGCAAAGCTGCTGCGCGCATGGATGCCTAGTGGGGCCAGCACTTCGGCGGTAAACACCCGGCTGTTTTCGGTCGGCGTGCCGTGGATCATGACCGGGTGGCCCCCTCGCGCCAGCAGCAAGGCCAGCAAGGGCGTGAGCACCGGAATTTTGCGGGCGCCGTTGTAGCTGGGGATGACGACGACGGTTTTGTCGCCCTTGGCTACGGTATGCAGGCGCGGCGCCGTGGCGTCCAGAAAGCCGGCCATTTCTTCGGGCGTTTCTCCCTTGACGCGCATCGCCAGGCAAAAAGCGCCCACCTCCAGGTCGCTCACCGTGCCATCGAGCAACTGGCCCCACAAATCGGCGGCCTGCGCGCGGCTCAGCCCCCGCGCGCCGTCTTTGCCGCGCCCGATTTCCCGCAAGTACATGCCAATAGCCATGGGGTGATTGTCGGTGAGGGTTGCGAACTGCTTGGTATGAGCTTATGCCGAAGTAGCGCGGGGCTGGCCTACACTGGCGGCCGCTATGCAAAACGCCACGTCCGCAACCTCATCCGCCGCCTCGGAATTGGGGCAAGCGCGTCACCTGCTGGTGCTGGGTTTTGAGTCCTCCTGCGATGAAACCGGCGTGGCCTTGGTGGAATGGCAAGGCCAAGCCGTGCCGCGTTTGCTATCCCATGCTTTGTACAGCCAAGTGGAGATGCACCAGGCCTTTGGCGGCGTGGTCCCCGAGCTGGCCAGCCGCGACCATATCCGGCGCGTGTTACCTCTGACCACCGAAGTCATGGCCAGCGCCGGACGCCGCTTGGACGAAGTGGACGTAGTCGCTTACACGCGCGGCCCTGGTCTGGCGGGCGCGCTCTTGGTAGGCGCGGGACTGGCCTGCGCATTGGCCGCGGCTTTGGACAAACCCGTACTCGGCGTGCACCACTTAGAAGGGCATTTGCTTTCGCCATTTTTGAGCGCCGACCCACCGGAATTCCCCTTTGTGGCGTTGCTGGTATCGGGCGGGCACACGCAACTGATGCGCGTCGATGGCGTGGGCCGCTACGCGATGCTGGGCGAGACGATTGACGACGCGGCGGGCGAGGCTTTTGACAAGTCGGCCAAGCTGATGGGCTTGGGCTACCCTGGCGGCCCGGCTCTGGCGGCGTTGGCTGCGCAGGGGGACCCCAAGGCCTACGCCTTACCGCGCCCTTTGTTGTACAGCGGCGATTTGGATTTTTCGTTTGCCGGGCTTAAGACGGCAGTGCTGGTGCAGTCGCAAAAAATGGTGGCTGCCTATGGCGCGCCGATTGCCCCTTCTGAATACACCTTGGCCTCGGGCGCAACGCCGGGATTTGGCGCTTTGCCGTTGCAAGCGCAAGCCGATTTGGCGGCCTCTACCCAAGCGGCGATTGCCGATGTTTTGGTCAAAAAATCTATGACGGCGATAAAGCAAACTGGCTTGCAGCGCTTGGTCGTAGCCGGGGGCGTCGGGGCGAATCGCTGTTTGCGCGAGCAGCTCAACGCGCAGTGCGCTGCACGCAGCGTGCGGGTGCATTACCCCGAGTTGCACTTATGTACCGACAACGGTGCCATGATCGCACTGGCCGCCGCGATGCGATTGCAAAGCGGCATGCAAGAGGCCAGCCGCGACTACGGTTTTCAGGTGCAGCCGCGCTGGCCTTTGCAATCGCTGCAAGCGGATTGAACCTGCGCATTATTTGGGTATGTTGAAGCAGGGCGCAGCCCTGCTTCGTCAACGCTCAAGAAATGCTCAGTTCGGTGGCCTTATTCACCGGCAGTTTTTTCGTCAAGCTCAAGTGCAGCACGCCGTGCTCCACACGCGCTTGGCTCGATGCGCTGTCGATTTCCTGCGCGAACTCATACACCGCGCGGTAGTTGCGTGGCGCGCCTTCTAGCGTTTCCACGCGCAGCACCGTGTCTTCGATCTGAATGCGCAAGTGCTCTTTGCCAACGCCGGGCAAATCCAGGCTCAAGCTATAGGCTTTGTCGTCCTCTTGCAGCGGGCTGCTTGCAAGCTTGGGCGCCAATGCGCTGCTGTTGCCGCTCAGATCGCGCACCAGGCGGCCTACTTGGGCATAGGCTTTGCTGCGTGTGAGCGCGTCGGCAGCGGAAAGGGAATGTAGCGCCCAGGGGGAGGTAGTGGCTGTCAAAAACATAAGGTAGCTCCGTTTAAACTGCGCGGCCCTCGAACTGAGCTCCGCATGCATTCGAGGTGCGCGCATTCGTCCAAATTTCAAGGTAGTTTTCCCCATGTTTATTCTTTGCATCAAGGCCTTGAAATGGCCTTGGATGGCGCTATGTGTGTGCGCATTTTTGCTGGCATCGCTTACCCATTTGAAGGCGCATGCACAAACGCCGCCAGCACCGGTCAAGCTGGCCTTGATCGAGGGCTTGAGCGGGCCCAATGCAAGTGGTGGCGAGGCGGTGTACCGCAATTTGGTCTGGGCTTTGGAGCGGGTCAATGCGCGCGGCGGGGTGTCTTGGGGCAAAGCGTCTGCGCCAATGCTGTTGGAGCGCTTTGACAGCCAAGGCCAGACCCAAGAGGCACTGTCCGCCTTGCGCCTGGCCATAGATGGTGGGGCGCGGATTATTTTGCAAGGTAATTCTTCTGCGGTGGCTGCCGCCTTGATTGACGCCGTCAACAAGCACAACGCCCGCGACCCGGCCCGGCGCGTGCTGTTTTTGAACTACTCGGCCGTAGACCCGTCGCTAACGAACGAGAAATGCAGTTTTTGGCATTTCCGCTTCGATGCCCATGCGGATATGCGCATGGCCGCTTTGATGGAATTGCTGCGCGAAGATGCGGCGCTCAAGTCGGTCTACCTGTTGGGCCAAGATTACAGCTTTGGACAAAGCGTGTTGCGCGAGGCGCGGCGCCAGTTGGCCGCGCTAAGGCCCGATGTGCGGATTGCCGGAGACGAGTTGCATCCGCTTTTACGCATCAAAGACTTCGCCCCCTATATGGCCAAAATCAAAGCCAGCGGCGCGCAGGCGGTGGTGACCGGTAATTTCGGGCCAGACCTCACGCTCTTGGTCAAGGCCGCCCGCGAATCGGGCTTTGAGGGCACTTTTTACACCTTTTACGGTAACGCGCTGGGCGCCCCGGCCGCAATGGGCGAAGCCGGTGTGGGCAAGGTGATTGCCGTGGCCGATTGGCTGCCCAATGTGCAGTCGGCGTCCTCAGAAAGCTTTTACCGCGCGTTTCGGACGCGCTTTCCCAAGCCTGACGACGACTATGTGCACCTGCGCATGCAACTGATGGTCGAGGCGCTGGCCCAGGCGATGGGGGAGGCCTCCAAGCGCGGCAACCCCGAGGCGTCCACCCCGGACGCAGCGGATATTGCACGCGCCTTGGAGGGCATCAGCGTCAGCCTGGCGGGGCAAAGTGGCAGCATGCGCGCCAGCGACCACCAGTTCCAGCAGCCGCTGGTCGTAGGCGTGATGGAGCGCCAGGGGGCGCCAGGGGTGAAATTTGACGTGGAAGGCTCGGGCTACGGCTTCAAAGTCATCAAAACCCTGAGCGCTACCCAGGCCCGCATGCCCGAAAGCTGCACCATGCAGCGGCCCGCGCCCTAATGGCTTCGGTATCCGCGCCCTAGCGGGCCGGGTCCGTGGGCGTGATGTCCTTGGGGGGCCGTATGGCGGGTCGGGCGGAGCATGGCTAGGATTGGTTACAATCAGCAGGCTTTGCAGTTCGCAGAGCGCACGTTTGCAGCAGTTCCAGCCGCAATCGCAAGTCCACACTGATATTTACGGAAACACACCATGATCGCATCTGAAATCAAAGCGGCTGTCGTTAAAGACAATGCGCGCCAAGCCGGTGATACCGGTAGCCCCGAAGTCCAAGTCGCCCTGCTGACGGCTCGTATCAACGAACTGACCCCCCACTTCAAGACCCACGCCAAAGACCACCATGGTCGCCGTGGTCTGTTGCGCATGGTTAGCCGCCGCCGCAAATTGCTGGACTACCTTAAGCACAAGGATGCCGACCGTTACACCGCACTGATCGCCAAACTGGGCCTGCGCAAGTAATTTCGAGAATATGAACGCGAAGCGCCTGAGTTAGGACACTAGCTCAGGCGTTTTTTACTTCGGAG